>DPJB01000034.1:0-247 GCA_003543245.1 Moraxellaceae bacterium
ACCGGCTACCCGGCCATCATCCGTCCGTCCTTCACCATGGGCGGCAGCGGCGGCGGCATTGCCTACAACCGTGAAGAGTTCGTGGAAATTTGCGAGCGCGGCCTCGATTTGTCGCCCACGCGCGAACTGCTCATCGACGAGTCGCTGATCGGCTGGAAAGAATACGAGATGGAAGTCGTGCGTGACCGCAACGACAACTGCATCATCGTCTGCTCGATCGAAAACTTCGATGCCATGGGCGTGCACA
>DPJB01000034.1:287-50157 GCA_003543245.1 Moraxellaceae bacterium
GCCGTCGGCTACACGCTCGACGAGCTCATGAACGACATCACCGGCGGCAAGACCCCGGCGTCCTTCGAGCCGGCGATCGATTACGTCGTCACCAAGATTCCGCGTTTCAATTTCGAAAAATTTCCGCAGGCAGCAGCCACCCTCACCACGCAGATGAAGTCCGTGGGCGAAGTGATGGCCATCGGCCGCACATTCCAGGAATCCATGCAGAAAGCCCTGCGCGGACTGGAAGTGGGCGTTGACGGATTTTCGCCAAAGCTGCAGCCGGGCCAGGAAGAGCCGGAAGCAAAGCTGCGCAAGGAGTTGTCCAATCCCGGTCCGGACCGTGTCTGGTACGTTGGCGATGCCTTCCGTTTCGGCATGAGTGTCGATGAAATCTACGCACTCTCCGGTATTGATCCGTGGTTCCTCGTGCAGATCGAAGACCTGATCAAGGCAGAAGAGCACGTCAAGCAGATCGGCTTTGCCGGTTTTGATCGCGACACGTTCTGGCGCCTCAAGCGCAAGGGCTTTTCGGATGCACGCCTGGCTGCACTGATCGGGGTGTCGGAAAAAGAGCTGCGCAAAAAGCGCTGGGAGCTGGGCGTCAAGCCGGTGTACAAGCGCGTTGATACCTGCGCTGCCGAATTCTCCACCAGTACGGCCTATATGTACTCGACCTATGAGGAAGAGTGCGAGGCCAACCCGAGTGATCGCAAGAAGATCATGGTGCTCGGTGGCGGCCCCAACCGTATCGGTCAGGGCATCGAGTTTGACTACTGCTGTGTGCACGCTGCCCTCGCCATGCGCGAAGACGGCTATGAAACCATCATGGTCAACTGCAATCCGGAAACTGTTTCCACGGATTACGACACATCCGACCGCCTGTTTTTCGAGCCGGTGACACTGGAAGACGTGCTGGAAATCGCCGCGCTCGAAAAGCCGGTTGGCGTGATCGTGCAGTACGGTGGCCAGACCCCGCTCAAGCTGGCGCGTGCGCTGGAAGCCGCCGGGGTGCCCATCATTGGTACGTCGCCGGATGCCATCGATCGTGCCGAAGACCGTGAGCGTTTCCAGCAGATGGTGGAACGCCTCAATCTGCGCCAGCCACCAAACCGTACTGCCCGTAATGCCGAAGAAGGCGTGCGCCTCGCGGCAGAGATCGGTTATCCGCTGGTGGTGCGTCCGAGCTATGTGCTTGGCGGTCGTGCCATGGAAATCGTGTTCAACGAAGACGAGTTGCGCCACTACATGCGCACCGCCGTGCAGGTCTCCAACGATTCACCGGTGTTGCTCGACCGCTTCCTTGATGATGCGATTGAAGTCGACGTCGATGCCGTGTCCGACGGTAAGGATGTCGTGATCGGCGCCATCATGCAGCACATCGAGCAGGCCGGTATTCACTCCGGCGACTCCGCCTGTTCGCTGCCGCCCTACAACCTGCCGCAACACATCCAGGATGTGATGCGCGAGCAGACGGTTGCCATGGCGCGCGAACTCGGTGTGGTCGGTCTCATGAATGTGCAGTTTGCTGTCAAGGGCGAAGACGTCTATGTGCTCGAAGTGAATCCGCGTGCCTCGCGCACCGTGCCCTTCGTGTCCAAGTGCATCGGCACGTCGCTGGCAAAGATTGCTGCACGCTGCATGGCCGGCAAGACGCTGGTCGAGCAGAAGTTCACCAAGGAAATCATCCCGCCGTATTTCTCCGTGAAAGAGGCGGTATTCCCCTTCGCCAAGTTCCCGGGCGTTGATCCGATCCTCGGTCCGGAAATGAAGTCCACCGGTGAAGTGATGGGCGTGGGTGCCACTTTCGCCGAAGCCTTCCACAAGGCGGTGCTGGGCTCGAATGAAAAGCTGCCAACGGGTGGTCGTGCCTTCATTTCCGTGCGTGACACGGACAAGAGTCATCTGGCCAAGATCGGGCGTGAGCTCACTGCGCTTGGCTTCGAGCTGGTGGCCACCTCCGGTACCCAGCGCGAGCTGGAAGCTGCCGGTATTGCCTGCAAGCGCGTCAACAAGGTGACGGAAGGTCGTCCGCACATTGTCGACATGCTCAAGAATGGTGAGGTCTCGCTGATCATCAACACCACCGAAGGCAAGCAGGCACAGCAGGATTCGTTCAGCATCCGCCGCAGTGCACTTCAGGGCAAGGTGTACTACACCACCACCATCAGTGGCGCCGAGGCGGTGTGTCTGGCGCTGCGTTCCGAGCCGACTGCCACCGTGCGTCGCCTGCAGGACCTGCACAAGGAGATTGTCTGAGATGCAACGTTTCCCGATGACCAAGAAAGGTCACGATGCCCTGCAGGAAGAGCTGCAGCAGCTGAAGTCGGTTGACCGTCCGCGCATTTCGGCCGCCATTGCCGAAGCGCGGGCACATGGTGACCTCAAGGAAAATGCCGAGTATCACGCGGCACGTGAACAGCAGGGTTTTGTCGAGGGGCGCATTCAGGATATCGAAGGCAAGCTCTCGAATGCGCAGGTGATTGATGTCACCGCCATGCCAAAGACCGGCAAGGTGATTTTCGGTGTCACCGTCGATATCGTGAATGTTGATACGGATGAAAAAAAAACCTACCAGATCGTTGGTGATGACGAAGCGGACATCAAGGCCAACAAGATTTCAGTCAACTCGCCCATCGCGCGCGGACTGATTGGCAAGGAAGAAGGCGACTCCGTTGGCATCCAGACGCCAGCCGGTCTGGTCGAGTACGAAATCGTCGAAGTGCGTTACGAGTGATGCTGTTCGTGCACCCATAAAAAAGCCCCGGCATGTCCGGGGCTTTTTTATGGGTGCAGCCTGGGTCAGTCCTTCAGGTGACTGAAGCGCAGCAGGTTCGACAGCTTGGCATTGGGCTTTCTGGCCGGACGGTACAGCAGCACAATCTTGCCGATGATCTGCACGATTTGTGCCCGGGTGTGCTGGGCAATCATCTGCATGGCGGCGGCGCGCTCTTCACGGTTCTCGCCATTGACGCGAACCTTGATCAGTTCATGGTCTTCCAGGGCACGGTCAGCCTCGGCCAGCACGCCTTCGGTGAGACCCTGTCCTCCGGTCAGAACCACGGGCGAGAGCTCATGGCCGATACGGCGGAAGCGTTTCTTTTCGGCAATCGAGAGGGGCATGGCGGCAGGGACCTGCAAATTCTGGTAAAAAGGGTGTCCATTCTAGCGATAAAGCTCTCTGGGCTCACCATTCCTCTGATATGACTGAAAAGTTCCGTAATCCCAAGCTCAGCGGCTCCAGCAAGGCCTGGTTGCGTGAGCATTGGGATGATCCCTATGTGCAGCGTGCCCAGAAAGACGGTTATCGCTCCCGTGCTGCGTACAAGTTGCTGGAAATCAACGAAAAAGACCGCCTGATCCGGCCCGGCATGACGGTGGTGGATCTCGGCTCGGCACCAGGCAGCTGGTCGCAGATCGTCGAGAAACTGGTCGGCGACCACGGTCGCATCATTGCCTCCGACATCCTTGAAATGGATGCCCTGCCGGGCGTTACCTTCATTCAGGGCGATTTTCGCGAGGATGAAGTGTTTGCCCGGATCCTGGCAGCCATCGGGGATGCCCCGGTAGACCTTGTAATCTCGGACATGGCCCCCAATATGTCAGGAACCAGTGCGGATCAGCCGCGCGCCCTGTACCTGTGCGAGCTGGCACTGGACATGGCGGTGCGGGTACTCAAGCCGGGCGGCGAGTTTGTCGTCAAAGTGTTTCAGGGCGAGGGCTATGACGAGTACCGCAAGCTGGTTCTGGAGCACTTCAAGGTAGTGAAGTCGCGCAAGCCACAGGCTTCGCGGCCACGCTCCCCTGAGGTCTATCTGGTGGCCCAGGGTTTCAAGGGGCAGTGATTGCCCCTTATGCGGGTGTTATAGAGTTGTCAGGCGGCCGGCCGGCCTATAATGTGGCCGTATGCAGCCTGACAAGGCCATGAATTTGTTATCCCGCGGGGGCTTCCTTGAACGACATGCTGAAGAATCTGGTTTTGTGGCTGGTCATTGCCGGCGTGCTGGTGTTCGTCTTCAGCAATTTCAATCAGCAGCAGTCCACCAAGGCGCTGAATTACTCCGAGTTTGTCACTGCGGTCGAGAACGGCGACATCAAGAAGGTCAAGATTGACGGGCTGACCATCACTGGCGAAAAGCTCAATGGTGACAAGTTCCAGACCGTGCGCCCGCCGGTGCAGGACAATGACCTGATGCCTTCGCTGCTCGACAAGAAAGTCTCCGTCGAAGGCGCTGCGCCCGAGCAGCAGTCGGTATGGATGCAGTTGCTGGTGGCCAGCTTCCCGGTCATCCTGATTGTCGGCCTGTTCATGTTCTTCATGCGCCAGATGCAGGGCGGTGGTGGCGCAGGTGGCAAGGGCGGCCCAATGACGTTCGGCAAATCCAAGGCCCGCCTGCTGTCCGAAGACCAGATCAAGACCACATTTGCTGATGTTGCCGGTTGCGATGAAGCCAAACAGGACGTCGAAGAGGTTGTCGAATTCCTGCGCGATCCCGGCAAGTTCCAGAAGCTCGGCGGCAAGATTCCGCGCGGCATCCTCATGGTGGGCCCGCCAGGTACCGGCAAGACCCTGCTGGCCAAATCCATTGCCGGCGAAGCCAAGGTTCCCTTCTTCTCGATTTCCGGTTCCGACTTCGTCGAAATGTTTGTCGGCGTCGGCGCCTCGCGCGTACGCGACATGTTCGAGCAGGCCAAGAAGCAGGCCCCCTGCATCATCTTCATCGNNTCATCGACGAAATCGACGCGGTCGGACGTCACCGTGGTGCCGGTCTCGGGGGCGGACATGACGAGCGTGAGCAGACCCTGAACCAGTTGCTGGTCGAAATGGACGGCTTTGAAACCAATGACGGCATCATCGTCATTGCCGCTACCAACCGTCCTGACGTGCTCGACAAGGCGCTGCTGCGCCCGGGTCGTTTTGATCGTCAGGTCGTGGTTGGCCTGCCGGACATCCGTGGCCGCGAACAGATCCTCAATGTGCACATGCGCAAGGTGCCGCTGGGTGATGACGTCAATCCCGAAGTGATTGCGCGCGGCACCCCGGGTTTTTCCGGTGCCGATCTGGCCAATCTGGTGAACGAGGCAGCACTGTTTGCCGCCCGTACCAACAAGAAGCTGGTCGAAATGCGCGAGTTCGAGTTGGCCAAGGACAAGATCATGATGGGCGCCGAGCGCAAATCCATGGTCATGTCGGATGACGAAAAGCGCAACACCGCCTATCACGAGGCCGGCCATGCCATCGTCGGCCGCCTCGTGCCCGAGCATGATCCTGTCTACAAGGTCTCCATCATTCCGCGTGGCAGGGCGCTGGGCGTTACCATGTTCCTGCCGGAAGTGGAGCGCTACTCCTGGTCCAAGCGCGGCATCGAGTCACGCATCTGTTCCATGTTCGGTGGCCGTATTGCCGAGGAACTGACGCTGGGTTTTGACGGTGTCACCACCGGCGCCAGCAACGACATCCAGCGTGCCACCGAAATGGCGCGCAACATGGTGACCAAGTGGGGTCTGTCCGAGAAAATGGGCCCGCTCATGTACGAGGAAGATGAAGGCGAGGTCTTTCTTGGCCGCTCGGTGACACAACACAAGAGCGTGTCCGAGCAGACCGCGATGGATATCGACAACGAAGTGCGGGCCATTATTGATCGTTGCTACGACAGGGCGCGCCAGATCCTCATTGATAACCGCGAGAAGCTCGACCTGATGGCCGAGGCGCTCATCCAGTACGAGACCATTGATGTCAGCCAGATCAATGCCATCATGGAAGGACGTCGTCCCGAGCCACCCAAGGACTGGGGCAGTGGCAGCGGTGCTCCTGGCGGCGGAGCGCCGGTGCAGGACAAGGATGCCGCTGCAGACACGGCGGTAAAGGCGGACTCTGCGCCAATCGGTGGGCCGGCGGGCCAGCACTGAGCCGCTCTTCCTCCCCGAACGGGCCGCAATTGCGGCCCTTGTTTTTGGTTTCTCCGATGATGGGCAGTCCGGTGATGAGTTCATTCCTGCAGTGCGGCACGCGGCCGTTGAGCCTCGATCGGCCAGTGGTCATGGGTATCCTGAATGTCACGCCGGACTCCTTTTCCGATGGTGGTCGCTACATCACGCTTGATTCTGCATTGCATCAGGCGGTGCAGATGCAGGCGGACGGGGCACAACTGATCGATATCGGAGCCGAAAGCACGCGGCCCGGCGCTACGCCGGTATCGCTGCAGGAGGAGCTGGACCGCATGCTGCCGGTGGTAGAGGCAGTGGCGCGCGAGGTGGATGCCATCATTTCCATCGACACGTCTTCACCGCAGGTGATGACAGGTGCAGCAGCCCTTGGTGCCGGCCTCATCAATGATGTGCGCGCCCTGCAGCGTCCAGGTGCTCTTGCTGCGGCGGCGTCAACCGGGTTGCCGGTCTGCCTGATGCACATGCAGGGTGAGCCGGACACCATGCAGTTGCAGCCTCGCTACGAAAATGTTTTTGCCCAGCTGGATGCCTTTTTTGATGCACGGATTGCTGCCTGCGAGGCGGCTGGCATCAGCAAATCGCGTCTGCTCATTGATCCGGGCTTTGGTTTTGGCAAGTCCCTTGCGCACAATGTCGCCTTGCTGGACGGGCTGGCGCACTTCCGGCGCTGGGGCTGTCCCGTGCTTGCAGGACTGTCGCGCAAGTCCATGCTGGGGGCGTTGCTGGGGGGCGCTCCGGTAGACCAGCGTCTGCATGCCAGTGTGGCGGCAGCGGTCTTGTCTGTAATGAACGGCGCCGCTATTGTGCGCGTCCATGATGTTAAAGCGACCGCCGATGCACTCGCGGTTGTCTCTGCCGTGCTGCGGCACCGCAGTCAGGAAGCAGGATAATGACCAGAAAATATTTCGGAACCGATGGCGTACGCGGCAAGGTGGGTGAAGACCCGATTACCCCGGAGTTTGCCCTCAAGCTTGGCTGGGCGGCCGGCAAGGCACTGGCACGTAATGGCCAGTCCTGGGTAGTGATGGGCAAGGACACGCGCCTGTCCGGCTATCTGCTTGAGTCGGCGTTAGAGGCGGGCCTGTCCGCTGCCGGTGTCAGCGTGCGCCTGCTCGGTCCCATGCCGACACCGGCAATTGCCTATCTGACGCGCGCTTTCCATGCCGATGCCGGCATCGTGATTTCAGCCTCGCACAATCCGTATTACGACAACGGCATCAAGTTCTTTGGCGCCGACGGCAAGAAGCTGCAGGACGATGTCGAGGCCTCCATTGAAGAGTGGCTCGACAAGCCGCTGGCTATCGAGGTGCCGGATGCACTGGGCAAGGCCATGCGCCAGGATGATGCCCGCGGGCGCTATATCGAGTTCTGCAAGTCCAGCTTCCCGTTCCACCTCAGTCTGCGTGGCCTCAAGATCGTGCTGGATTGTGCCAACGGTGCCGCCTATCAGGTAGGGCCGTCGGTATTCACCGAGCTGGGTGCCGACGTCATCAGGCTGGCGTGTGCGCCGGATGGCCTCAACATCAACCGTGACTGTGGTTCCACGCATCCCGAAGCGCTGCAGAAGGCGGTGGTAGAGCAGGGCGCTGATCTTGGCATTGCCTTTGATGGCGACAGTGACCGGGTGTTGATGGTGGATCGGCATGGCGAACTGGTCGACGGTGACGAACTCATCGTGATCATTGCCCGTGAGCGCATGGCGACCGGCAACGGTATCGGCGGCGTGGTGGGTACCCTGATGAGTAATCTCGGCATGGAGGTTGCCGTGCGGGAGATGGGGCTGGAGTTTGTACGGGCCAAGGTTGGCGATCGCCATGTGATGGCCGAGATGGAGGGTCGGGGCTGGACGCTGGGTGGTGAGGCCTCCGGGCATATCGTCTGTCTCGACAAGACCACGACCGGCGATGCCATCATTGCGGCACTTCAGGTGCTGACCGCCATGGTGCGCACCGGTACCTCGCTGCACGAATTGCGCAAGGGCATGCAGAAATACCCGCAGCATCTGGTCAATGTGCGCGTTGGCAAGCGTTCGGACCCGATGGTGCATCCACGCGTGCTGGAGGCCGTAAAGGCGGCTGAGGCGCGTCTGGCTGATCGTGGCCGCGTACTGCTGCGCGCCTCCGGCACCGAGCCCCTGATCCGGGTCATGGTCGAAGGTGCGGAAAAGTCGGTGGTGGAGGGGCTTGCAAAGGAGTTGGCGCTGGTGGTGACCGAGGCGCTGGCCTGATCGCGTCCTGCTTGCCGGTCCGAAGTGAAAAAAGCCGCTCTGGATGGGTTTCACGGATAGACATTTGCGTTCGGGTTCCCTAAGATTGCGGCCCTCTCGCGCCGGGATGGGCGGGTAGCGCAAAAAGCGGAAAGGAGCTGGTCGATGCGTCGCAAGCTGGTGGCCGGTAACTGGAAAATGCAGGGACGGCAGGCAAGCAATGCTGCACTGCTGCAGTCGCTGAAGGCGCAGACGGCAGACTGGCTTGGCGTCGATATGTGGGTGGCGCCACCGGCAGCTTACCTGATGCAGGTGGCGGGTCTGTTGCAGGGTAGCGGCATCGCGTTGGCGGCCCAGAATGTGGCTCGCGAAAACGATGGTGCCTTTACTGGCGAGGTTTCTGCCGGAATGCTGGTTGATTGCGGCTGCCATGCCGTGATCATCGGTCACTCCGAGCGGCGTACGCATTACGGCGAGTCCGATGCGCTGGTCGCGGAAAAGTTTTTGAAGGCGCAGGAGGCAGGGCTTGTTCCTGTTCTCTGTGTCGGTGAAACGCTCGACGAGCGTGAAGCAGGTGCAACTGCTGCGGTGGTGAGGCGACAGCTTGATGTCGTACTGGCCGCGGCAGGGGTGGCTGCGCTGGCGCAGGCGGTAGTGGCTTACGAGCCTGTCTGGGCCATCGGAACCGGGCGTACGGCAACACCGGAGCAGGCGCAGGAAGTTCATGCACTGTTGCGGTCGCGGGTGGCGCAGGATGATGAGGCAGTGGCTGCAGGCTTGCGGTTGCTGTACGGCGGTAGCGTCAAGGCGGCCAATGCGGCAGCCCTGTTCGCCATGCCGGACATTGATGGTGCCCTTGTGGGTGGAGCGTCGCTGGACGCAAATGAATTTGTGGCGATTGCCCGGGCAGCCCGGGTGGCGCAGTGAGACGAATGTAATGGAAACCCTGATCCTGGTTGTGCATGTGCTGGTGGCCATTGCCATGACCGCCCTTATCCTGTTGCAGCAGGGTAAAGGTGCAGAAATGGGTGCCTCGTTTGGTGGTGGTTCGTCGCAGACCGTGTTCGGTGCGGCGGGTGCAGCCAGTTTCCTGACACGTTTTACGGCAGTGCTGGCGGCGATCTTCTTCGTCACCAGTCTGAGCCTTGCCATCTACGCCCGCAAGCATGCGGCGTCGTATGGTGTGGTGCCGGTTATTCCGGCCGAAACAGCAACAACGGACAGCAAGCCCGCTGGTGATGTGCCAGTGGCCCCGGCAGTGGCTCCTCAATCTGCAGGTGGTGATGTTCCGGTGGCGCCAGTCAAGTAATGATGGTGCAGGTCCCAAGGGATCACAGTTTTGCGGAAGTGGTGAAATTGGTATACACGCAACCTTGAGGTGGTTGTGCCTAACGGCATGGGGGTTCAAGTCCCCCCTTCCGCACCATGTTTTAACCGTTGTCGACCAGCCAGGGGCGAGAACGGAAAAAGGCGACAAATATCCTTTGACATCAACGGTCATCGGCCCTATAGTCGCCGTCCTCTGATGCGGGGTGGAGCAGCCTGGTAGCTCGTCGGGCTCATAACCCGAAGGTCGTTGGTTCAAATCCAGCCCCCGCTACCACTTTGGACTTGGAAGCTGTCAGCATGAAGCTTCGTGAAAAAGCCCACCTTGTGTGGGCTTTTTTACAGGTCGCGCGGACCCGACGCGGATCGGGTCAGAAGAGTGGGCCATGTGCCCATTTTTTGTTTCCGCGATTTATGTATTGGCGACCCGTCCGGGTTGCGCCTCATTCGAGAGACGGCAGCAATGGCGGTATCGAAAAAAGTCGAAGCCATGACAGCAATGCTGGCGCCGGCCGTAAGTGCCGTCGGCTACGAGCTGTGGGGTATCGAGTTCTACCAGCAGGGCAAGCACTCTGTGCTGCGTCTTTTTATCGAGGGCCCCGAGGGGGTGTCGGTCGAGGGATGTGCCCAGGTCAGTCACCAGGTCAGTGGCGTGCTGGATGTGGAAGATCCGATTGCCGGTGAATACACCCTTGAGGTGTCGTCGCCGGGCTGGGATCGGCCGTTGTTCACGCTGGAGCAGTATGGCCGCTCAGCCGGCAGTGAGGTGGCAGTTCGTCTTGCCAGCCCGCTGAATGGCCGCCGCAAGTACAAAGGGGTTGTGCAGCAGGTCACCGATGATGCGGTGCAGCTGTTGTGCGAAGGCGAACAGGTAAGCATTCCGTTCGCCATGATCGACAAGGGTAATGTCGTACCGAATTTTTGATTGTCTTTCCGATTGAAGGCGAGGTCCGCAAGGAACGAACCATGAGCAAAGAAATACTGTTGGTAGTTGACTCGGTCAGCAATGAAAAGGGCGTCTCCCGGGAAGTGATTTTCCAGGCGCTTGAGCAGGCATTGGTTGCTGCCACCAAGAAAAATTACAATACCGATGAGATCGATCTGCGTGTCGCGATTGATCGCAAGACGGGTGATTACGATACCTTCCGCCGCTGGACTGTGGTGGCGGATGAAGATCACGAAATTCCGGCCATGCAGCTTGCCATCAGCGATGTTGAGGGCGAAGGCATGAAGCTGGGCGACGTGCGCGAGGAGCAGGTGCCCTCCATCGTTTTCGGTCGTATCGCTGCCCAGACGGCCAAGCAGGTTATCGTGCAGAAAGTGCGCGAAGCCGAGCGTGCGCTGGTGGTCGATGCCTACCGTCACCGTATTGGCGAGATTCTGTCCGGCGTCGTGAAGAAGACCACCCGTGACGGCCTTGTGCTGGATCTCGGCGGCAATGCCGAAGCCTACCTTGCCCGTGAAGAAATGATTCCGCGTGAGACTTTCCGTATCGGCGAGCGTGTGCGTGCCGTGCTGTTTGATGTAAACGCAGAGGGTCGTGGCTCCCAGTTGCTGGTCTCGCGTACCCGTCCGGAAATGATCGTCGAACTGTTCCGCATCGAAGTGCCGGAAATCGGCGAAGAAATCATTGAAATCCGTGGCGCTGCCCGTGACCCGGGTGTACGTGCCAAGATTGCCGTCAAGACCAATGACCAGCGTATTGATCCGCAGGGCGCCTGTATCGGTATGCGCGGTGCGCGTGTGCAGGCAGTGTCCGGCGAACTGGCTGGCGAGCGTGTGGATATCGTGCTGTGGGATGATAATCCTGCGCAGTACGTCATCAATGCCCTGCAGCCAGCCGAAGTGGCCGCCATCGTTATTGATGAAGACTCCCATTCCATGGATGTGGCTGTCGAGGAAGAGCAGCTGGCCATGGCAATCGGTCGTGGTGGCCAGAATATCCGTCTGGCTTCCGAGCTGACCGGCTGGCGCCTCAACGTCATGACTGTTGAAGCCGCTCAGGCCAAGCAGGAAACCGAATCGCACCACTACATTGATGCGTTTGTGCGTGATCTGGAAGTGGATGAGGACGTTGCCTCCATTCTGGTCAATGAGGGTTTTACCTCACTGGAAGAAGTGGCGTATGTGCCCATCGAGGAAATGCTGGCCATTGAGGAATTTGACGAGGATATCGTCAATGCCCTGCGCCAGCGTGCCAAGGATGCCTTGCTGACCAAGGCGCTGGTGTCTGAAGAGAAGTTGAATGCCGAGCCGGCTGAAGATCTGCTCAACATGGAAGGCATGACACGCAAGCTGGCATTCGAGCTGGCCGCGCGTGGCGTGATCACCATGGAAGATCTGGCCGAGCAAGGTATTGATGATATTGCAGATATTGAAGGGCTGGGCGCCGAACAAGCCGGTCAGCTCATCATGAAGGCACGTGAACCCTGGTTCCAGTGATCAGACCCTGAACCATTACTGCCGAGCTAAGCGGAGAGACACGCTACATGGCTGAAGTGACCGTCAAACAATTGGCCGAGACTGTGGGCCGTCCGGTAGAAACCCTGCTGACACAGATGCAGGATGCCGGCCTGTCGCACAAGAGCGCGGATGATGCTGTTTCCGATACGGAAAAGCAGCAGCTGCTCGCGCACCTCAAGCGGGCTCATGGCGAAAGCGATGCCGAGCCGAAGAAAATCACACTCAAGCGCAAGGAAACATCGACACTGAAGGTTGCACCCTCTGCGGGTGGCAAGGCCAAGACCGTTAATGTCGAGGTGCGCAAGACGCGTTCCTACGTGAAGCGTTCATCGCTTGACGACCAGGAAGATGCGGCGCGCGAAGCGGAAGAGGCTGCGCGCAAGGCCGAAGAAGAACGTCTGGCGGCAGAAGCTGCCGTGCGCAAGGCCGAAGAAGATGCCCGCATTGCGGCGTCGGAAGAAGAGGCCCGCAAGGCTGCCGAGGAAGCCCGTCGTGCCAACGATGTTGCCAACAAGGGTGCCAAGGACAAGAAGCTGAGCGTGCCCAAGCTGGGTACGGTTACCAAGGCGCGCGAAGAAACTGCGGAAGAAAAGGCAAGGCGTGAGGCTGAAGAAGCCCGCCTGAAGGCAGCGGAAGATGTTCGCCGCAAGCAGGAAGAAAAGCTGCGTCTGGAGGCGGAAGAAAAGGCTCGCCAGAAGACCCTGGAGCAGGCACGCAAGATTGCCGAAGAACTCGAGTCACGTGGCGGCGAAACGCCGGCCCCGGCCGTTGATGTTCCGCTGGCACGTGGTCTGGTGGGGACTGCATACGAAGATTCATTTGCCCGGGAAGATCGCGAGATCCGCCGTGGCAGCACGACCAAGGCTGGTGGCAAGGGCAAGGGTGGCAAGAAGAAGGGTCAGGAAGAGCAGGTGTTCCGCCCGATGCGCACACTGAGCAGCACATTGTCCAAGCAGCACGGGTTTGAAAAGCCGGTGGAGAAACAGGTGTACGACGTCACCATCGGTGAGAGCATTACAGTGGCTGATCTTGCGCAGAAAATGGCGCTGAAGGCCAAGGTGGTCATCAAGGTGCTCATGAAAATGGGCGAAGTGGTGACGGCCAACCAGACGATTGATCAGGCCACTGCAGGTCTGGTGGTCGAAGAACTCGGCCACAATCCGAAGTTTGTCAGCGAAACGGCGATGGAAGACTCCCTCAAGGATGCCATCAAGCATCACGGGGATGCCTTCACGCGCGCGCCGGTGGTGACCATCATGGGTCACGTTGACCATGGCAAGACGTCGCTGCTCGACTATATCCGTCGTGCCAAGGTGGCTGCTGGCGAAGCCGGTGGCATTACCCAGCATATCGGTGCCTATCACGTGGAAACCGATCGCGGCATGATCACCTTCCTTGATACCCCGGGCCATGCCGCGTTCAGCGCCATGCGTGCGCGTGGTGCCAGTGCCACGGATATCGTGGTGATCGTGGTGGCCGCTGATGACGGCGTCATGCCGCAGACGGCAGAAGCCATTGATCATGCCCGTGCTGCCGGCGTGCCGATCATTGTTGCCATCAACAAGATGGACAAGCCGAGCGCAGATCCTGATCGTGTGCTGAACGAACTGACCGTCAAGGAAATCGTGCCCGAGGAATGGGGTGGCGATACCCAGATCTGCAAGGTGTCTGCGCATACCGGTGAGGGTGTTGATGCCCTGCTTGAGGCGATCCTGACCCAGGCGGAACTGCTGGAACTGACCGCTGTGGTGGATGGCCAGGCTCAGGGCGTTGTGATCGAAGCCCGTATCGACAAGGGGCGCGGTGCTGTAGCGACCTTGCTGATACAGCGCGGCACGCTGAAGACCGGCGATCTGGTGCTGGCGGGTACGCATTACGGCCGTGTTCGTGCGATGAACGATGAAAACGGCAAGCCGATCAAGTCGGCCGGCCCATCGATTCCGGTCGAGATTCTTGGTCTGCCCGAAGCGCCGGATGCCGGTGATGAATTCCTTGTGGTGGATGACGAGCGCAAGGCGCGTGAAGTGGCTGATTTCCGCGCGGCCAAGCTGCGTCAGGCCCGTCTGGATCGCCAGCAGAGCATGAAGCTGGAAAACCTGTTTGCCAACATGGGCAAGAAGGAAGCGTCTTCCGTCAATATCGTGCTCAAGACTGATGTGCGCGGATCGCTGGAAGCACTGACACAGTCCCTGCAGGCGCTTGGCACTGATGAAGTGCGCGTTGCCATCGTGGGTTCTGGCGTTGGCGCGATCACGGAGTCTGATGTGACGCTTGCCGAGTCAACCGGTGCAGTGATTCTTGGCTTCAACGTGCGTGCCGACAGTGCTGCGCGTGCCAAGTGCCAGGCTGACGAGATTGACCTGCGTTATTACAGCATCATTTATGAACTGATTGATGACGTGAAGTCGGCCATGAGCGGCATGCTGGCACCTGAGCATCGTGAATCGATTCTTGGTGTGGCGCAGGTGCGTGAAGTGTTCCGTTCGTCCAAGTTCGGTGCAGCAGCCGGTTGTATGGCGATTGAAGGTACGTTGTATCGCAGCAAGCCGATTCGTGTGCTGCGTGATGATGTGGTGGTGTTCCAGGGCGAGCTCGAATCCCTGCGCCGCTTCAAGGACGACGTTCAGGAAGTTCGCAATGGTGTGGAGTGTGGTCTGGCGGTCAAGGGCTACAATGACATCCGTGTGGGCGACAAGATCGAAGTCTATGATGTCACCATCATCAAGCGCAGCCTCTGATCGGGCTGGCTGAAGGAAGGATCTGCTGTGGCGTTGGCCCGGCCTCGGAAAATGCGGATTTACCTCAGGTAAACTACGCTTTTTCAAGGTCGGGCCTCCTTGCATCAGGCGCTTGACCGGTTTCCCGGTACGGGATGCCGGTTGTCCGTTCCGGTGCAGTTTCAGAAAGTAATTCAAGAGGTTTCATGAGTCAGCGTACGCAACGTCTTGGCGATCAGATCCAGCGCGATCTGTCGGTGATGATCCGTCAGGAACTGAAAGACCCGCGTCTCGGGATGGTGACCATATCGAGCGTAAAGGTGAGCCCGGACATGAGCTATGCCGATGTCTATGTCACCGTGCTGGGTGCGACGCTGGATGAAAAGCCGGACAGCAGTCTGGAAGTGCTGAACGCGGCCGCCGGTTTTTTGCGGGGCGAGCTGGGGCGTGGCCTGAAGACACGCATCACGCCGCGTATCCGTTTTCATTTTGATGAAGTGACCGCCCGTGGCAATCGCATGGCGGCCCTCATTACGACCGCCGTCAATGAAGATCGCGAGCGCGCCAGTGCTCGCGGTGACGAGCCGGACGTGCCCGAGGCTCCATGAGCAAGCCGCGTCGCCCTCGCCGTCCGGTTGACGGGGTGCTGTTGCTGGACAAGCCGCAAGGCATTACGTCCAACCAGGCCCTGATGCGGATTCGTCACCTGTATCAGGCCGACAAGGCTGGCCATACCGGTAGTCTCGATCCGCTGGCAACCGGCCTGTTGCCGGTATGCCTCGGTGAGGCATCAAAATTCACCCAGTACCTGCTGGATGCCGACAAGGTCTATGTCACCCGCATTCGTCTCGGCGTGGCTACTACGACCGGAGACTCAGAAGGCGACATCATTAGCGAGGCACCGGTACCGGTGCTGGATGCCGCCGCCATCGAGGCAGTGCTGGAGCGTTTTCGTGGCGAGATTGATCAGGTGCCATCGATGTTCTCGGCCCTGAAGAAGGATGGCCGCCCGCTCTATGAGCTGGCGCGCAAGGGTATCGAGATCGAGCGTCCGGCCCGTCATATCACGGTTTACCGTCTTGCCCTGCTGGGTGTGGCAGGGAATGAGTGGACGCTGGAGGCGCATGTCAGCAAGGGCACCTATATACGCTCGCTGGCGGAAGACATCGGCAAGGTGCTGGGTTGTGGCGCGCATGTGGTCATGCTGCGCCGCCTTTCGCTGGGCCCGTTCGTGCAGCCGGTCATGGTGACGCTGGAGCAGGTGGAGGCGGCACTGGCCGAAGGTGGTCATGAGGCCATAGACAAGCTGCTCCTGCCGCCCTGGGCGGGTCTGGCCAGCTGGCCGCGCGTGGAGCTCTCCGAGAATGCAGCGTATTATCTGCGCCACGGCCAGCCGGTGCGCTGCCCGGGAGCCCCTGCCGGTGGTGATGTGCTGGTGTTCGAGCAGGATGGCGCCTTCCTGGGGGTCGGGGTCATTGATGACGAGGGGCGTGTCGCGCCGCGTCGTCTGATCCGCTCGATGGTAGAATGAATTGATATTGGCCGGTCACAAGCCGGTCAGTGCAACAGGTGGCAGTAATGCCGCCTGCGACGACGACTGTAGAGATGCGCGGTCGGACGTCTTTTTTAATGGCATCTCATTGTGGAGTAATAACATGTCTTTAACAGTTCAAGACAAGGCAGATATCGTTGCCAAGTTTGCCCGTGCTCAGGGTGATACGGGATCTCCGGAAGTGCAGGTGGCCCTGCTGTCGGCTCAGATCGATGATCTGCAGTCACACTTCAAGGCTCACAAGCATGACCACCACTCCCGTCGTGGCCTGATCCGCATGGTGAACCAGCGCCGCAAGCTGCTGGACTACCTGAACCGCAAGGACAGTGCCCGCTACGTTGCGCTGATCCAGACCCTGGGTCTGCGTCGCTGAGTGTGCAAACCGGGGAGCGTTCGCGCTCCCCGGTTCTTTTGTGCTGATGTAAAAATGTGCTGATGTAAAAAAGAATCGCCATTGGAGAGGCTTCTAACAGATGCAGTTCATGACGACTGCATCTGTTAGGGGCCTCCGAAGGCAAAGCCGGTTCCGGTCAGTGCCGGAACCAATCTGAAAGAAAGAGGAACCCGAAACATGTTCAAGATTGTTCGCAAGGAATTCCAGTTTGGCCAGCAGACTGTCGTGCTGGAAACCGGTCGCATTGCTCGCCAGGCATCTTCCGTGCTGGTCACCATGGGCGGCGTCACCGTGCTGGTGGCTGTTGTTGGCAACAAGAAGGTCAAGCAGGGNNGAAGGCTTCATCAACGAAGTGCAGATCACTGCCACCGTGGTGTCTTCCGACAAGCTGACCGATCCGGATATCGCTGCCATTCTTGGTGCTTCCGCCGCCCTGTCCATTTCCGGTCTGCCCTTCAATGGCCCGATTGCTGGTGCACGTGTTGCGTACATCAACAGCGAATACATTGTTAACCCGACCTACGAACAGCTGAAGACGTCTGATCTTGATCTGGTGGTTGCCGGTACGGAAAAGGCTGTGCTGATGGTGGAATCCGAAGCCAAGGAACTCAGTGAAGATGAAATGCTGGGCGCCGTGCTGTTCGGTCATGACGAAATGCAGGTTGCCATTCGTGCCATCAAGGAATTTGCCGCAGAAGTGGGCGTGACTCCGTGGGACTGGCAGGCACCGGTGCAGAATGCCGACATGAAGGCTGCGCTGAAGGCTGCCTTCGAAGGCCAGATTTCCGAGGCGTACACGATTCGCGAAAAGCAGGATCGTTACACCCGTCTTGGCGAACTCAAGAAAGCTGCACTGGCCCAGTTTGCACCGGATGACAGTGAAGTGGACACGGATGAAGTCGAGACCCTGTTCGAAGACCTCAAGTACCGTACCGTGCGTGACAACATCTTGTCCGGCAAGCCGCGTATTGATGGACGTGACACCAAAACCGTGCGCCAGATCGCCATCGAAGTCGGTGTGCTGCCAAAGGTTCACGGCTCGGCACTGTTCACGCGTGGTGAAACCCAGGCCATCGTCACCGCGACGCTGGGTGGCTCACGCGATGCCATGATGATTGACGCGCTGGAAGGCACGCGTACCGATCACTTCATGCTGCATTACAACTTCCCTGCGTACTCCGTGGGTGAAACCGGTCGCGAGTCCGGTCCGAAGCGTCGTGAAATCGGCCATGGCCGTCTGGCGCGTCGTGGCGTGCAGCCCATGCTGCCGGCACCGGAAAAGTTCCCGTACGCCATTCGCGTGGTGTCTGACATCACCGAGTCCAACGGTTCCTCCTCGATGGCCTCCATCTGTGGCGCTTCGCTGGCGCTGATGGATGCCGGTGTGCCGGTCAAAGCGCCGGTGGCCGGTATTGCCATGGGTCTGGTCAAGGAAGGTGAGCGCTTTGCCGTGCTCTCCGACATCCTCGGCGACGAAGANNTGGACTTCAAGGTGGCCGGTACCGCTCATGGCGTGACCGCACTGCAGATGGACATCAAGATCGAAGGCATCAACGAAGAAATCATGGAAACCGCGCTCAATCAGGCGCGTGAGGGTCGTCTGCACATCCTCAAGGCCATGAACGAAGTGCTGGCCGTCTCGCGTCCGGAAGTGAACGGCAATGCCCCGACCTATGCCACCATCAACATCAATCCGGAGAAGATCCGTGATGTGATCGGCAAGGGCGGTTCCATGATCCGTTCCATCTGCGAAGAAACCAAGGCCACCATCGACATCGACGACACCGGTCTGGTGCGTATCTATGGCGAAACCAAGGGTGCCACCCAGGCCGCCCTGGCCAAGGTGCAGGCCATCACGGCAGAAGTGGAAGTCGGCACGATCTACGAAGGTACGGTTGCCCGTATCGTCGATTTCGGCGCCTTCGTGACCATCATGCCGGGTACCGACGGTCTCGTACACATCTCCCAGATCGCCAACGAGCGTGTGGAAAATGTGTCCGACTACCTGAAGGAAGGCCAGGTTGTTAAGGTCAAGGTGATGGACGTGGACCAGCGCGGTCGTATCAAGCTGTCCATGAAGGAATTGGCTGCCGAAGCCGCCCAGGCCTGAGCCTGCCCGGACGGGGCCTGAAAATAGGCCCCGGATGACAAAAAAGCACAGAAAAGCCGCCTGTTGGCGGCTTTTCTGTTTTCCGCCTTGATGCTATCGTTGCCCAGCTAATTTTGCCCGTGCCAATGGGTTTGCCGTCATACAACAACAAGCGACGGCCGGGCTCCAATAAAAAAACAAAGAACCTTGAGGGGATCTCCATGATGGGTACACATCGTCTGCTCCGTTGGGGCGTCATCGGCGCATTTGTGACAGGTGTTGCCGTGCTCTCTGGCTGCTCCCAGATCAACAAGACCGGTGCCAACATCGCGCTGCGCTTCACTGAAAACCATATCATTCCGCCGCTGCTCAAGATGGACGACGCCCAGATGGGCTGTGCGGCTGGCGAGGCCATTACTCCGCTGATGCTGGGTACTGCGTGGGGCCTGAAGGCGGATGCCGACCAGATTCTCGTGGTTCAGTACGCCTCTGCCGGCCTGTGTGCCGAGCAGCGTGCGTTTGAGCACGAATTGCGCTACCTGCGTGCCGCCAAGGCCAACCTGATTGACGAAGCCCAGGATGCCCGCATCCAGCAGAAGCGCGAAGCCGAACTGGCTGCCCGCCGCCAGTATGCCGGCTACCAGGCGTTCGTTAACCACTACGAAGTCAAGCGCAAGTCCCCGATTGGCGACAAGTGCCCCAGGTTCAAGAACGAGTTTGACGAACTGGTCTACCTGATGGGCATGGTGGTGGGTGTGCAGTCCATCGTCAACGACATCACGGCACAGCAGGTTGTGGGCGTGCCCAAGGACATCGGTGCCAAGGTTGAGCGCGGCATGCAGTGCCTGGACAACAACAAGTGGTGGGGTGCGCCGCTGGCAACCCGTGCCGCCATCTGGAACCTGCTGCCTGGTGCCGGCGAAGGCAAGGGCGACCCGTGGGAAACCATCAAGCAGAGCATGCGCATTGCCGAACGTACCGGCGTAAGACTGCCACATGCCATGTATGCCATGTCGGCGTACACCAAGGGTGATGAAGCACTGATCCGCGACTCGATTACTGCTTTTGCTGCAACCCAGGAAATGGCGGTCAATCCGAATTACCGTCTCATCGACAAAATGGCATTCCTGATCGTGCAGAACATTTCCGACCGTTACTGGACTGAAAAGACCGGCAGCCGTACCCCGCCGGGCAGTCTGGGCAAGTTCTGGGATGAAAAGCCCGCCCTTCAGGATGAAGGCGTAGAGATCGACGACCTCCTTTGAGGTCGCAGGTTTCCCCTATCCACTGCGTTATTTGGCAGAAAACCTGTTTCAGGAGCATTGCATGCAAACGTTGACGAAGTACTCCCGTGGTGCCCGCCTGCTGGTGGCGGGTGCTGCCCTGGCCCTGTCCTCCTCCGCCATGGCGGCTGGCAAGCAGACGCTGTGCGTCTGGGACATCATTGGTGCCCAGGGGGATGTGTTCAACATGATGAAGGACTACAAGCTGGCTGCTGCCAAGTGGGGCGCCAACATCGACATGAAGGCCTATACCGACGAAAAGATTGCTGGTGAAGACTTCAAGGCAGGCCAGTGTGACGCCGTGGTGATGACCGGTCTGCGCGGCCGCCAGTTCAACTCCTTCACGGGCAGTATCGATTCCATCGGTTCGTTGCCTGCGTACCCCATGCTGCAGAAGGCACTTGCAACCATCTCGTCGCCAGCGGCAGCCAAGCTGATGGTGAGTGGCAACTACGAAGTGGCCGGTGTGACCCCGATGGGTGCCGCCTACCTCTTTGTCAATGACCGCCAGATCAACAACGTTGGCAAGCTGTCAGGCAAGAAGATTGCCGTGCTGGACTATGACAAGGCCCAGGCCAAGCTGGTACAGCAGGTGGGTGCGCAGCCTGTTGCGTCCGATATCACCAACTTTGCCGGCAAGTTCAATAACGGCTCGGTGGACATCATTGGTTCGCCTGCCGCCGGCTTCAAGCCGCTGGAACTGCACAAGGGTCTTGGTACCCGTGGCGCCATCGTCAACTTCCCGCTGCTGCAGCTGACCCTGCAGGTGATCATCCGTCGCGAAAAGTTCCCGGAAGGTTTCGGCCAGAAGTCGCGTGAATACATCCAGTCGCAGTACCCCCGTGCCATGAGCCTGATTACCGGTGCAGAGGGTGATATCGACAAGAAGTTCTGGATGCAGATTCCGGCAGCTGACAAGGAAAAGTACGTGAACATGATGCGTGAGTCACGTATTGCGCTGACCAACGATGGCATTTACGACAAGCGCATGATGTCGGTGCTGAAGAAGGTGCGTTGCCAGGTCGAGCCGTCGAACGCTGAGTGCGCACAGAAGCTTGAGTAAGTGTTGACTCCGAAAAAGCCCCTGCATGCAGGGGCTTTTCTTGTTGCAAACGGATGCCGCCTCCGGTGTGGGCGGTAGCTGAAAAAAAGAAATTCCGGCTGCGCCATTTTGCCGGGTATGACAACAACACACGCCAGATCGAGTTCGTATGAATCAGAAGCCCGCTTTTCTCAATCGCACCCTGTCAGAGTGGTTCTCCAGTCTGCCAGTGTTTGCATTGCTCATCCTCACACTGGTCATTGGTACCGGTGAAATGATCCATGGGCAGTTGCTGCGCATGGGTGAAAACATGTTTGGCGACCCCGATAGCGGGGTGCAGTATTTCATGCTGCGTGCCGATCCGGTGGCACCAGATTGCAACCCGGATGCAGTGGTTGACGCGACGGCGCCGGCTGCAGCAGTGGGGCCTGTTGATGACATCGATGCCCTGTTTGCGGATGAGCCGGTGGATATGGATGCGCAACGCCAGTCCATGGAGAAGGCCAACGAGCTCTGTCGTGAAAAGCTCTCGATGTACAAGAAGATCAATGAACATCTGACGGACAAGGTGAAAGCCTTCCGCAAGGTGGAAACGACCTTCTTCGGTATTTTCCGTTTTGGTACGGAAAACCGCAGCCTCTTGCTGTTGATGATGGTGGCGATTGCGGCCGTGACCACCACACTGGGCCTGCACCACATTGCCCTGCGCCCGCCCAAGGATCGCACGGACTTCCGTGTCTATTCCGTGGCGATGATCATTGCTAACTCGGTGCTGGTGTATTCGTCCCTGTTCTACATTCTTGAAGTGCAGAACAAGTCCGGTGTCGAGGTTGATCGCCCCTATATCAACTGGATATGGGTCGCTTTGTTCTCGGTGCTGGCGCTGGTGAGTGTCAAGCAGCTGATTTTCCCGCCAAAGGATGCGCCAGCGGGTGGTTCGATTGGCAAGGCCCTGCTGTCCATTCCCCTGTTTGCCTTCATGGCGATTGGCGCAGGCACCAGCTTCATTACCAGTGGCCATCATGCGGGCCTGGCCATTTATCTGGGGCAGATGATGGAGCTGTCGGGGGTGTTCCTTAACCTCGCGCTGTATATCTGGGCGGGCATGCTGCTCAAGCAGACCCGCGTGGTGGATCTTTTCCTCGACATCATTCGTCCCTGGAAGCTGTCGCCGGAAATGCTGACCTGGGTCATCCTGTTTGTCGCCGCCTTCCCCACGGCCTATACCGGTGCGTCCGGTATTTTCGTGATTGCAGCCGGTGCCGTGATTTACCGTGAGGTGCTGGCCGCTGGTGCGCGTCGCCAGTATGCGCTGGCCGCCACGGCCATGTCGGGTTCGCTCGGTGTGGTGCTGGCGCCGTGCCTGCTGATTGTGGTGATTGCCGCACTCAACAAGCAGGTGACGACGCAGGTGCTGTATGGCTGGGGCATCTGGGTGTTCCTGATGACCTCTACGCTTTTCCTGATTGTTTCCCAGATGATGCGCAAGCAGAAAGTCCAGATTGAGCGGCCTTCGATTGCCTTGCCGGCGTCTGCCCGTGCACTTGGCCCGGTCTCTCCCTACATCGTGCTGACGCTGGTGGTGGTGTATTTCTACAAGTTTGTACTGGATACCAAGCTGGACGAGTTTACGGCACCGATGATGCTGCCCATCATCCTGCTGGCGATCGTGATCTTCGACAAGCTGCGCCGTCATGAGCCGCGTATGCCCGAATTGCCACACACGCCAGGACACTCCGAGCGTCGTATCGGTCTGGAAGAGTCGGTCCGCATGGCCACCAATGACACCATTGGCCATATCGGTGCGCTGATCCTGCTGATGGCACTGTCCGTGGCCGTGGGCGGCACAATCGAGCGTTCCGGCATTATGGAAGCGGTGCCGCACACCTTCGGCAATATCTGGCTGGCACTGACTCTCCTGATGGCGCTGCTGGTGTTTGTCGGCATGGTCATGGATCCTTTCGGTGCAGTCATTCTGGTCACGGCAACCGTTGCGCCGGTGGCGTATAACAACGGCATCCACCCTGTACACTTCTGGATGATTGTGCTGACCGCGTTTGAGCTGGGTTACCTGTCACCGCCTGTGGCACTGAACCAGTTGTTGGCGCGTCAGGTGGTGGGTGAAAAGGAGATGGAAGAGGCAGATGCCGAAGTTCGTCATCTGAGCTTCTATTACCGCTACGAGCGCTGGATTCTGCCGCTGATCGTGATGGTGCCGGCGTTGCTGCTGGTGGTGTACGGTGGCGCCTTCATTGACTTTGATTACAAGGGCACCGGTTTCTTCAACTGGCTGCCACATTTCCGTCTGCCATGATGCTTGCAGGTGCTGCATGCTGATATGACAAGCCGGCCTTTTGGCCGGCTTGTCATATCAGTGCGGCAAACATGCATTATGAGGCAAGACACATATTGCAACTTGAGCTTTGGTCATTGGGCTGACAGTGTTGGCGCATGAAATGTGAATGATCCGTGTGTGGCCTTGTTGCGCATGTCGTTGATCAAGTGAGCGGACTGGATGATTTTTGCAAGGGTAGTAGGGCTGTTGTTGTTGCTTGCGACAGCTGGTGCAAGTGCGTCGGAGTGGGAGCTTGCGCGTGACCGCAACGGAGTGAAAGTCTGGACGCGGGATGAGCCAGGCTTTCCGATCAGTGCCTTCAAGGCCGTGACGGTTGTCGATAGCAGCTTGTCCGGTCTGGTCAGCCTGATCATGGACACCGACAGGATCAACCTGTGGGCCTATCGCATCATGCGTATTGAGGTGTTGGCCCGCGATGATGTGGCCAGTACATTTGTCATTCGTACGGAAACGGATTTTCCCTGGCCATTGACCAATCGTGACGTAGTGCTGGCCGGGCAGGTTTCCCAGGATGAAAAAACACGGATAGTCACTGTGCGTAGCCGCTCAACCCCGATGGGGCAGTATCCTCTGCACCCGGATTTCTTGCGCATGCCGGAAATGATTGGTGACTGGATCTTCCGTCCTCTCGGTGACGGCAAAGTTGAGGTCACCATGATTGGCCGTGCCAACCCTGCGGGCAATATCCCGTTTGGCGTGGTGAACCTGATCATCCATGAGACGCCATACCAGACCCTGATCGGCTTGCGCAAAATCATCGGGCAGGATCGCTACCAGCGAGCCCGCCTGAGCCAGATTCGCGAACTGCAGGAGTAGCAAGGGAGATTGCCAGTGTTTCGTGGTGATTCTTCATGGAGAGCAGATACAAGAACGCCGGCATCTGCCGGCGTTCTTGTATCTGGATGACTGGGGTGGTCAGGCAACCTGTACGGGAATGGCGTTGGCGCTGTGGCTGACAGTGTTGTCGGCGTTGCAGTACACCAGACGAGGCTTGAAGTTGATCAGCTCAGCGGCGGCGTAGTTGGCATAGGTGCAGATGATCAGGATGTCATTGACGCCGGCCTTGTGGGCTGCAGCACCATTGACCGAGATCATGCGTGATCCTTCCTCGGCGCGAATGGCATAGGTGGTGAAGCGCTCGCCATTGGTGACGTTGTATATCTGGATCTGTTCGTATTCCAGAATGCCGGCGAGGTCCAGGAGTTCGCCATCGATGGCGCAGGAACCCTCATAATCCAGTTCGGCGTGCGTAACACGGGCGCGATGCAGTTTGGCTTTCAGCATGGTGCATTGCATGAGGATTACCTCGCTCGTAACACGATGTGTGTAGGCTCGTAACACTTCCGCCCGGTATTCCGGGCGGGCCATTGTGCCGCAATCGAACCATCGGTTCAATCATGGCGAGACTGAAAAGTCGAGGTATTGTCCGACAATCGCAAGCCGCTTGCCGGCGCCCCCTTTATGCCAGTTCGAAGGCCAGATTGTCGATCAGGCGCGTCGCACCCAGCCTGGCTGCCACCAGAATCACCAGTGCCTTGTCATCAGGGCTGGCGTCGGCCAGATCCTGCCGGCGGATATCCATGTAGTCCGTCACAAAGCCGCACTTGTCCAGATGGCTGCGGGCTGCCTGTGCCAGCATGGTGTAGTCACGCTGGCCGCTTTCGATGGCGCTGCGCAGGTTGCTGAGTGTCTGGAAAATCAGCGGTGCCTGCTGGCGCTCGTCGGCGGAGAGAAACCCGTTGCGTGAACTCAGCGCAAGGCCGTCGTCGGCTCTCACCGTGGGCACTCCGATTACTTCTACCGGAAAGCATAGCTCGCGTGTCATGCAACGAATGACAGCAAGTTGCTGATAGTCCTTCTCGCCGAACAGGGCCATGTCGGGCTGGACAATGTTGAACAGCTTGCAGACCACGGTGGCAACGCCGGTGAAGTGGCCCGGGCGCGAGGCGCCGCAGAGGACATCGGTAATGCCGCTGACGCTGACGCTGACGCTGGTGTGCTGGCTGCGGCCGTCCGGGTACATCTCGCGGGCATCGGGCGCAAACAGCAGGTCGCAGTCGGCATCAGCCAGCATGGCGCTGTCAGCGGGCAGGGTGCGCGGATACTTGTCAAAGTCCTCGTTGACGCCGAACTGTGTCGGGTTGACGAAAATGCTGGCGACAACCACGTCGGCACGACGCTTGGCGGCTTTGACCAGGGTGATGTGGCCGTCGTGCAGGTTGCCCATGGTGGGCACAAAGGCGATGGACTTGCCGGTCTTGCGCGCAGCACGCAGAGCGCCGCGAAGGCCGGTGATGGTGGTTTCGGTTTTCATGGGGACTTCTCGTTACCCTGGAAAATGCGTCATTGCCGTGTCAGTCAAAGCCGTGTTCGGGTGCCGGGTAGTGGCCCTGCTTCACGGCAGTCACATAAGCATGAAAGGCGCCGCGGATGCCGTCATTGCTTTCGGTCAGGAAACTCCGGACAAAGCGGGCAGGTTTGCCGGTATGCAGCCCCAGCATGTCATGCAGCACCAGTACCTGACCGTCACAGTCGGCGCCGGCACCAATGCCGATCACTGGAATGCCAAGGGCGGCAGTGATACGCGCGGCCAGTGACCGTGGCACGCACTCCAGCAGTACGACGGCAGCACCGGCGGCTTCGACGGCAAGGGCTTCCGCCAGCATGCGGTCGCCGGCGTCATCACCGCGTCCCTGAACCTTGTAGCCACCGAAAACATTCACGGATTGTGGTGTCAGTCCCATGTGCACACAGGCCGGTATGCCGCCATGCATGAGTTGTGTCACGGTGTCGCATAGCCAGGCGCCCCCCTCCAGCTTGACCATGTGGGCGCCTGCGCGCATCAGGGTGGCTGCGTTGTCGAGGGCATCCTTCGGTGTGCTGTAGGACATGAAGGGCATGTCGGCCACGATCAGCGCGCCCTGGTTGCCACGGGCCACACAGGCGGTGTGGTAGGCCATGTCGGCAATGGTGACGGGCAGGGTGGAGGTATGCCCCTGCAGCACCATGCCCAGCGAGTCGCCGATCAGCAGGGTCTCGACGCCGGCACCGGACATGGCGTGGGCAAAGGTGGCGTCATAACAGGTGAGCATGCTGATTTTTTCGCCGCGGGCTTTCATGTCGCGCAAAGTGGCTAGGCTGACGGGCTTCATGGGAACTCCTGGGCCATGGGCGGGAGGGGAATAGTCAGGGGCGAATCAGTTGTCGTCAATCACTGATGAAATGCCGGTAGCAATCCGCTGCAGGCCGGCGCTGTCATGTGCTGCTGGAAGGTCGGTGAGGCGGGTGCCATCCGGCAGGGTCAGATCCGGGTTGATATCAAGCAGGGGAATGACAACAAAGTTACGGTTTTTAAGTTCGATATGCGGCACGTTCAGCGATGGTGTCCGGATTTCGTCGTTTGCGTACAGCAACAGGTCAAGGTCCAGTGTGCGGGCTCCCCAGCGGACTTCCCGGGTGCGGCCATGGAGGCTCTCGATGGCCTGCAAGGCGGCGAGCAGTGCGTGGGCGGTCATGGCGGTCTCGATCCGTGCGACGGCATTGACGTAGTCCGGCTGGCCGGCCGGACCGACCGGGGCGCTGCGGTAAAAGTGTGAAAGCCCGGTGAGCTGCGTGTCGGGAATCTGCCGGAGTGCCTGAACCGCAGCATTCAGGGTGTGTACAGGGTCACCAAGGTTGGCACCCAGGCCGATATGGGCGGTAAACATCATGCCGGGCGCTTATTCTGCGCGGGCCGGCTTGCGTTTGCGTGGGCCACGCTTGCGCGGCTTGCGGCTGGCAGCGGTCTTGCCTCCGCTTTCCAGGGCGCGCAACAGCTCAGCCTGCAGGCCGGGGTCGGCATCCTGGTAACGCGTCCACCATGCACCCCAGTCGCCGGTGTCTTCGCCGGCTTTCTCACGCAGGACCAGGAAATCATAGGCGGCGCGAAAGCGTTGTTGCACGCGCAGTGCTTCTACCTGGCGCGGCCGGGGATTTTCCAGGCGCGGCTGCATTTCCCATATTTCACGCAGGGCCTGTGCCGTGAAGCGGGTAATGGCCGTGCGTTCGGTCTGGCGGCTGATGGCGCGCTGGCCGGCCTGTTGCAGGGCGGGCATGGGTGGAACGCCGTCGTCCAGCAGCTCGGCGTAATGTGCCTGAACGCGGCCCCACAGAAGGGCAGCATAGAAAAACGCCGGGTTGACACTTTTGTCTTCGCGGATGCGCTGGTCGGTGCTTTCGGCAGTCAGTGTCAGCAGGCGTTCGTATTCGGCACTCGGCCCGGCTTGCGGAAACAGGTGGCGGAACAGGTCGTACTCGTTCAGCAGGGCCAGTACCCGGACGGCATGGCCGGAGGCCAGCAGCTTCTGTGCCTCATCAAACAGGCGGTGGCTGGAGATGTCATCAAGCAGGTCTCCGAGGCGGCGCAATGGCTCGGCAGTGGCGGGCTCGATGCTGAATTCGAGTTTGGCAGCAAAACGGATGGCACGAAGCATGCGCACCGGGTCTTCGCGGTAGCGGGTTTCCGGGTCGCCAATCAGGCGTAGCTGACGCTTTTCCAGATCCTTGCGGCCACCGGCAAAGTCCCACAGGCTGAAGTCGGCAATGTTGTAGTAAAGGGCGTTGACGGTGAAGTCGCGGCGCTCGGCATCTTCTTCGATATTGCCCCAGACATTGTCGCGCAGGATCATGCCTTCATCGGAGGTGCGGCCATGGAGCTCGCCTTCGGACTGGCTGTGGTGGGCGCGAAAGGTGGCAACTTCGATGATTTCGCGTCCGAAGCGGACGTGGGCAAGGCGGAAACGTCGCCCGATGATCTGGCACTGCCCGCCAAAGACCTGCTTGACCTGCTCGGGTGTGGCGTCCGTGGCGACGTCAAAGTCCTTGGGGTGCAGGTCCAGCAGCAAGTCCCGTACGCCACCGCCAACGAGAAATGCCTGATAGCCGTGATCATGCAGGCGATACAGTGTCTTTACGGCGGCAGAGCTGATGTCCTTGCGCGAGATGGGGTGCTGGTCGCGCGGGGTGATGGCCAGCTTGAGGACAGGGCGGCGATTGCCGGGGCGGCCACGCAGGCGGTCGATCAGGGTCTTGATCATGGATGAGCAGTTGTCTGGGCGGCTGTGTAGCCAGGAAGCCACCGATGATAGCAATACATGGCGTCCGGAAGAACACGTGCTGTCGTATCGATTGAAGAATGGGGTGGTGGGGCTGGAACAGAAGTGCGGGAGGGGTTACCTCCCGCATGCGCTGAACTGTTTTTATGCTTTTCTGGAGTGTTGCAGTTTTTCTTGTTGCTGTGGCCATTTTTATTGTTTTTGGCCATCCGGCATATTTTTCTTGTTGCGTATTCTTCTTGTTATATGGCCGGTAACGGTCATTTTTACCCGGAGGTAAGGTCATCTATGGAGCCTCCCGTCCATAGATGAACCTACCCACCCGCCTTTTTCTTCTTGTTATTGTTGTTTCTATTTCTTCTTGTTGTGGTGCGGCGGGCACCGGTTGCGCCTTGTTTTTATTGTGTGCGCACAAAAGATATAGCAGGTACCGTGCCAACTTTTGTTTATTCCATTAAGTTAAATAAAATCAATAACTTAAAATTTGCATCAAGGATGGGCGGTTTTTCATGACGACAAGCGGTAACGCTTTTCCGGGTAGTGCTGTAACGGCTCTGTGTAGTTGAGTAACACGGTGTCAGTTTTTGTGATGGACTGGCGGGGGTTACTCGGCCTCGCCCTCAATTTCCGGGTTTGAGTCGGTTTCGCCGGGAATCTTCCGGCGAGGAATCCCCAGTCTCTGCCGCCGCTCCCAGAGGGACTTCCGGCTGATCCCCAGCTTCTGGGCCAGCTCGGTTTCGGACATGTGGTCCTGATGCTCAAGCACAAAGTGCTGGAAGTAGTCTTCCAGTGAGAGGCCTGCGGCCGGTTCATTGGCTGACGGGGCAGGGCCGCTGGTGCGATTTGGAGTTGGTTCCCGCTTGATGATGTCGATGGCCAGGTGCTCCGGATGGATCTCGCTGGACTCACAGAGGATGGTGGCGCGTTCGATGGCATTTTCCAGTTCGCGCACATTGCCCGGCCAGGGGTAGTGGCGTATGGCATCACGGGTTTCTTCGCTGAAGTGCAGTGGGCCGACGCCAAGGCGCTGGCATGTTCGCACCAGCAGTTTGTCTGCCAGCTCGAGCACGTCATCGCCACGCTCGCGCAGCGGCGGCAGCAACAGCTCCACCACGTTCAGGCGGTAATACAGATCCTCACGGAAGAGGCCTTCGCCAGCGAGCTTTTTCAGGTCGCGATGGGTGGCTGCCACCAGCCGTACATCCACGCGCCGCGATTGTGTTGCACCGATGCGGCGGACTTCCTTTTCCTGCAGCAGACGCAACAGGCGTGCCTGGGCCTCAAGCGGGAGTTCGCCGATTTCGTCCAGGAACAGGGTGCCGCCGTCTGCTGCTTCCACCAGGCCCTTGCGTTGTGCCTGGGCGCCGGTGAAGGAGCCTTTCTCATGGCCGAACAGTTCGGATTCAATCAGGGTTTCCGGGATGGCGGCACAGTTCACCGAGATCATGGCGCCATTGGCGCGAGGGCTCTGGTCATGCAGTGCACGGGCCACCAGCTCCTTGCCGGTACCGGACTCGCCACGGATCAGCACGGTGGTGGTCAGGGGTGCAACCTTGCGTATGCGGGTGAACACGTCCTGCATGGCCTGGCAGGAGCCGATCATGCCGGTGGTGGGGTAGGTCTTGGCGACCTGCTGCTTCAGGGCTTCATTCTGTGCGACCAGCGATTTTTCGCGCAGTATGCGTTCGATGGTGAGCAGCATTTCATCATGGTCAAACGGCTTGGAGATGTAATCCACCGCACCCTGCTTCATGGCTTCGACAGCCGCTTTCATGCTGCCGAAGCTGGTCATGATGAGCACGGGGGTTGGCTTGGCCTTGTCGATCAGTGTGGTGCCGGGTTCGCCGGGCAGGCGTACATCGGTGATGATCAGGTCAAATTCGTCCAGACTGTAGCGTTCGCTGGCATCAGCGACCGAGCCTGCCTCGCTGATCGTGTAGTTGTGCCGCTCCAGCAGACGCTTGAGGCTGGAACGGATCAGTGCCTCGTCTTCGACAATCAGGATGTGGCTCATGGGTTACCTCTGGATGCGTCGCTGCCTTCCTGCCATGCCGGCAGGGTGATCTGCACGATGACGCCGTTGCCCTGGTCGTAATCGGCCTTGTCTATCAACTGTATGCGACCTTCATGTTCTTCAATGATGCCGTGCACGAGTGCCAGTCCCAGTCCGGTGCCCTTGCCGGTGTCCTTGGTGGTGACGAAGGGTTCAAACAGGGCGTTGCGGATCTCGCCATGGGGCAGGCCGGTCCCGAAGTCTTCGACCTCGAAGCGGACATTGGGGCCGTGTGTGCTGGCCCTGGCAATGATGGCGCCGCCGCGAGTACTGGCGTCGCGGGCATTGCCAAGCAGGTTGATGAACACCTGGATCAGTCGCTGGGTATCACCACGCACCATGACCCCGGGGCGGCACTCGTTGCGGAAGTCGTAGTCCTTGCCTTCGGGGCTCAGTTGCAGGAGCTGGATGGCTTCGCTGACGGCAGAGTAGATGTCGACCGGTTCGCGCACCGGGTTCAGGGTTTCGGCGCGGGCAAAACCGACCAGCGACTGCACGATGCGGGAGATGCGCTGGGTCTGCTCGAGAATCAGCTGGCTGGCATGGCGTGCCTCGGGGTCGTCTGTTTCGGCCCTGAGGTTCTGTGCCAGGCAGGCGATGCCGGTCACCGGATTGCCAATTTCATGGGCGACCCCGGCAGACAGTCGTCCGATCGAGGCCAGTCGCTCGTTGTGCGAAAGGCGGACCTCAAGGCGGTGGAGTTCGGAAATGTCCTCGACCACGATTACCTGGGAGTCGGGGTGGCCAAAGCTGTCACCATCCTCGATCACGGCACGGTTCAGGCTGACCCAGTGGGTCTCGCCATGGGTAATCACCGGTTTGCGGTAGACCTGTGCGCTGGGGCCGTTGAGGAACTCCATGAACAGCTCGCACCAGGGTGACGGCAGGCTGCTGAGACGGGAGCCGATGACCTGCTCATCGCTGATGCTGGTCAGTTCCATCATGGCGTTGTTCCATGACAGGATCTCCAGATCCTTGCCCAGCGAACAAACGCCGATCGGCAGGTCGAACAGGGTCTGCCGGTGAAAACGCCGCAGGGAGTCGAGCTCTGCGGCCAGACCGGAGAGGCGGTCCCGGTAATCCTCGAGGCGCGATTCGATGTAGTGGATGTCTTCGGCGCTGCCACCCTGTTCCGTGCGGACCTTGTAGGGCAGGTGTTGGTCCAGGATGTCCTGGGCTACCGATGGACCGAGCAGGCCGGAGAGGTTTGACTCGATCTGGTCGCGCAGGCGTCGCAGGGCATAGGGGCGGGTTTCGGCAGGATCCATGCCAAGGTCTGCCAGAGCCATCTGCACTTCGCGCTCGGCGGTGAGTCGTCCTAGTGGTTCTGACAGGCCGCGGACAAATTCGCTGGTATTGGTGGCGGTCAGTTCCCAGCGGTAGGGGCGGCGCAGGTTGTCGACCGAGCAGGTATTCGCGGCAATCTGCTCTGATGCGCTTTGCGTACCCAGGAGCGAAACGGAGACGCCCACCAGAGCATTGACCAGCGTGGCGCCAAGCCCCATGGACTGCCAGTAAACCGTGTTGCCGGCAAACGAGACATCCAGCCAGGACAGCTCGGGTAGCGCCTGCATTTCAATCAGGTAGGGGACGACAAGGGTGCCAAACCAGAGCAGCATGCCGACGACCAGACCGGAAATGAAGCCGGCCTGATTGGCTCGCGGCCAGAACAGTACGCCGATCAGGCCGGGGGCAAACTGCAGGGTAGCGACAAAGGTCAGCATGGCCATTTCGGTCATGCTTCGACGTTCATCCAGCAGCACGTAAAAACCGAAGGCCATGGCGATCAGGGCGCTGATCAGCAGGCGCCGTATCCAGAGCAGCCAGTGATAGATGTTCTGGTCGGGGCGTGGCTGATAGACCGGCAACACCAGATGGTTGAGGATCATCGAGGCCAGCGACAGGGTACTGACGATGATGATGCCGGAGGCGGCGGCAAGGCCGCCCACGAACACCAGCAGGGGCAGCCAGCGTGATTCGGAGGCGAGCGCCACCCCCATGGTGAAGTATTCGGGTGTCAGGCCTACATTCAGCCGCAGTGCGGCCCAGAGAATGATCGGCACGGCCAGCGCCATGCCGAACAGGTAAAGCGGCAGCCCCCAGCTGGCAGTCACCAGCGCGCGTGGATTGACGTTTTCGGTGAATGCCATCTGGTACATGTAGGGCATGACCACGGCAGAGAACAGGAACGCCAGGATCAGGCTGTGCCAGAAGCCTCCTTTGAGCAGGGGCTCATACAGCATGGTGAGGGCCTGGGGATTGGCGTTGAGCCATGTTTTCAGGCCCTGTCGTCCCTCCAGCACACCATCCCAGGCAAACCAGGCGACGGCGGCCAGCGCCACAAACTTTATGACGGACTCAAGGGCAATGGCCACCACGAGACCTTCATGCTTTTCGCGGGGGGACAGATGCCGTGCGCCGAACAGGACGGTGAAGGCAGTGATCACCACGCAGAAAACGAGTGCCAGCCACTCATGCTGCAGGCCGGGAATAAGGATGTCGGCAGATTCTGCGACCGCGCGGATCTGCAGTGCCAGCAGCGGCATCATGCCGCCGACCATGGCCAGTGTGGTCAGCGAGCCGGCCAGCTGGCTGCGGTAGCGGTAGGCAAACAGATCGGCCAGTGAACCCAGCTGATGGCTCTTGGCCAGCCGGAGAATGGGCGCCAGCAGTACAGGCGCCAGCAGAAAAGCACCGGATACGCCGAGGTAGAAGGCAAGGAAGTTGTAGCCGCTCTGATGGGCGAAGCCGACGACGGCATAGATGCCCCAGGCGCTGACGTAGACACCCAGTGACAGGACATAGACCAGCGGGTGACGAATCCAGCGCACGGGTACAAGGCCGGACTCACTGAGGTAGGCGACCAGGAACAGGATGGAAAGATAGCCGACGCCCAGCGCCAGCAGTTCACCAGGGCTGAAAATCATGTCGGATGCGTGTTCGGTCTAGAGGTCTTTAAGGTCACGGCTTTTGCCAATCCAGTAGCTGAGGCCGATCAGTGCCAGCCAGATAAGGTAAGGCCGGTACCATGTAGTGCCGCCGTCGCTCCACCACTCGATAATGGCGGGCGAGAGCAGATAGGCGCCGGCAATGAAGAGCAGGACAAGGCGGTCAATATACATGGCGTTGCGGCTGGTTTATGGCGTTACTCAAGGTAACAGCTTGTGCCGGAGGGGGGAAGGCCGTGCGGACTCAGCCGGGTAACTGCGGGATGGGTCCGGGAGCTATCCGTTCAGGCCGCCAGTGCTCAATAGCCCATGCCAGAACGGCGGCAGGCGGCTCGCCAGCCAGATCGGGTGGAGGTTCCTGATCAAGCTGTTGCAGGGCCCTGAGCAACAGTGGTGCAGTGTCTTCAAGCGGCAATGCCGGTGCAAAAGTCTGCTTTGACAGCTTGCTGCCATCGGCGTGGACAAGGAGCGGCAGGTGTGTGTAGCCGGGTGTCGCCAGTCCCAGACGCTGTTGCAGCACTATCTGGCGGGCCGTGTTGTCCAGCAGGTCGGCTCCCCGGACAACCTCGGTTATGCCCTGATCGGCGTCATCCACGACGACAGCCAGTTGATAGGCGTAGGGGCCGTCCCGTCGCTTCAGGATGAAGTCACCAATGCTCTGGCTGACATCCTCGTGCTGCATGCCAAAAACGGTGTCCCTGAACTGGATGACTCCGTGCGGGACGCGCAGGCGGATGGCGGCATCTGTACGGTAAGCAGTGAAATGCCGGCACGTGCCGGGATAGGCCGGTGACGGAAGCCGTGCAAGATCGGTCCGCGAGCAGCGGCACCAGAAGATATCACCCTGACCATGTAACTGCTCCAGTGCAGCTTCGTAGGCATCCTGGCGCCTGCTCTGGTAGCGGATATCGCCATCCCACTCGAATCCACAGGCCTCCAGTTGATGCAGGATCAGGCTGGCGGCACCGGGCATTTCCCGGGGAGAGTCCAGGTCCTCCATGCGGACCAGCCAGCGGCCGCCAGCGGCACGTGCCGAGCAATAGCTGGCTATGGCAGCGAGCAATGAGCCGGCATGCAGCGGGCCGGTCGGGGAGGGAGCAAAGCGGCCGACAGTTTCGGTCATGAGACTTGCATTTCGTGGTTGCCATGCAGAAAAACGCGCCTTAAAGCGGCGCGTTTTTCTGCATGGCAGGGCGGGGCCATCAGCCCACGATCTGCTTTTCCTTGATTTCCGCCAGGCTCTTGCAATCAATGCACAGCGTGGCAGTCGGACGGGCCTCGAGGCGGCGAATGCCGATCTCAACGCCACAGTCATCGCAAAAACCGTAGTCATCCTTTTCGATGCGATCAATGGTCTGGTCGATCTTCTTGATCAGCTTGCGCTCGCGATCACGCGTACGCAGTTCCAGGGAGAATTCCTCCTCCTGGGTGGCACGGTCATTCGGGTCAGGCAGGTTGGCGGACTCGTCCTGCATGTGATGCACGGTGCGATCCACTTCTTGCATGAGCTCACGCTTCCATGCCTGCAGGATCAGCTTGAAATGCTCAAGCTGGCTTGCGTTCATGTACTCTTCGTCCTTGCTCTCCTGATAGGGCGCCTGACCATGGATCGGTGCAGTGGACGCAGGCAGCGGTTTGGGTTTGCTCACGGAAGCTTTCGGAGCGGCCTTGGGTGTTGCAGGTTTTACGGTTTCGGTTTTCACAGGTGCGGGTTTACTGACTGAAGGGGTGGAAGGGGCAGGAGTGTCCTTGGCCTTGACTGCGGCGGGACGGGTCTCGAGTTTGGCCGGTGCCTTGGCGGCCGTTGTCTTTGCTGGAACAGCCTTGGCAGGGGCTGTCTTTGCGGATGCTGGTGCCGGACTCGCTGCCGGTTTGGCTGCGGGCTTGGGAGCAGTCTCCGGCTTGGCAGGCTTTGCCGGCGCCTTTGCGACCGGTTTGGCTGGCGCTTTTTCGGGCTTTGCAGGTGCTTTTACCGGTGCCTTGGCTGGTGATTTTGCTGGCACTTTGGCTGGAGCAGGCTTCTTGGCAGCTGGCTTGGCCGGGGTTGCTGCTGGTTTGCTTGCCGGTTTGGCAGGCGCTTTGGCGGGTGCTTTTGCCGGAGGCTTGGCAGGGGCCTTCGCTGGTGCTTTGGCCGGTGTCTTTGCCGGCGCAGGTTTCTTGGCAGCCGGTTTGGCTGGCGTTTTCGCAGCAGGGGGCTTTGCCGGGCTCTTTGCTGGCGTCTTCGCGGGCTTTTCTGATTTTCCGGTGGCGGTCGCTGGCGTTTTTTTCTTGGTTTGTGTGCGGTCAGCGGAAGTGGCCATTGTGCTGTTCCCTTGCTGTAAAAATCGTCTGTATGTGAATGAAGCCCAGAACGCCATCTATATCAAGAACGCATCGCCCGGACAACCGCGCCATGGTGTACCGGTGCATCATTGGCTATCAGTGGTGGTCCCGGCAGGCCGCATCCAGACGGTCGAGCCGATCACCTCGATAGCAACAGCCTGCAGCGACTGCCCCTGACAGGGGCCATGCACGCACAGGCCATCCTCTACCTGAAAAAGTGCCCCGTGATTCGCGCACTGGATGTAGTGGCCATCCAGGTCCATGAACACATCCGGCTGAAAGTTCAGGTCTATGCCCAGATGCGGACAGTTGTTGCGGTAGGCATGGACTGCGCCATCCCGCGACAGCACAACAATTTCGCCATGTTCGGTATTTATGCCGATGGCATCATTATCGGGAATGTCACCCAGCTCACAGAGGCGGATCATCGGATGAATCCTGCAAAAGGCGACGCATTATAGGGGCGCGTCGCCAGGTTGCCAGTACCCAACTGCTAGCCGGCGTTGAATTCGCGTAACAGGGCGGCATGTGTCTCCAGTGGCAGTCGCGGGCCAAACTGGCCGACCACGGCAGCTGCAGCCTTGCTGGCGAGTGCGCCGGCACGCTCCGGTGTCCAGCCACGAGACAGGCCGAACAGGCACGCCCCGGCAAACATGTCGCCGGCGCCGTTGGAGTCCAGCGGGGTGACCGGCGTGGGGGCGATGCTGATTTCGCGTACTCCGTCCCAGAACAGGGCCCCATCCTTGCCTCGGGTGATCACGAACTGGCGGGCAATCTTTTTAAGGCCGTCAATGGCGTGTTCCACGGTCAGGGCATCTGACCACAGGCAGGCTTCCTCTTCATTGCAGAACAGCAGGTCGACACCATCATCCAGCATCTCGGCCAGTCCCGGCTTGAAGAAGCGCACCATGGCGGGGTCGGAGAAGGTCATTGCAATGGGGACGCCGGCCGCACGGGCAACGCGGCGGGCTTCTTTCACGGCAGCACGGGCAGAGTCCGAGCTGACCAGATACCCCTCAATGTAGAGCCAGCGCGAGGTAGTCAGAGCGTCCGGGATCAGTTCGGTGACCGATACGTCTGCCGTGATGCCCAGAAAGGTGTGCATGGTGCGCTCGGCATCCGGAGTTACCATGACGACACAGGTGCCGGTGGTGCCACTGTCGCGCTCGGGCTTCAGGTTGCTGGAAACGCCTGCAGCATGCAGGTCATGCACATAAAAGTCGCCGGTACCATCATTGGCAACCTTGCAGGAATAGAAGCTTTTGCCACCGAAGGCCGCTACCGCAATGATGCTGTTGGCGGCCGAACCACCGCTGGCCCGCTTTTCCAGTCCGAACTCGCTGTCCAGCGAGGCTATCAGTTGTTGCTGCTGGGCCTCGTCAATCAGCGTCATCATGCCCTTGGCAATGCCGTGCCGGCTGAGGAAGTCATCGGTGACGCGGTATTCAGTGTCCACCAGCGCATTGCCGATGGCGTAGACATCAAAGTGGGTCATGACGGACTCCGTTACGAAATTGCCGCGATTATAGGGGCAGCGAGCCCGGTAGCCAGCAGGTAGAATGTCGGCTTTCCGGTCCTGCATAAAATTCCCATGCCGTTATCCCGAGTGCGCTCCCGCGGTTTCATCCTGACGGCCATCCTGGTCCTGCTGGTGTTGTTCCTGGCCGGCTGCATTGCACTGGGTCTCTGGCTGGTGAGTCTGGATACGGTGGTGCGCGAGAAATTTGAAGGCAAACGGTGGGCGATTCCGGCCCGGGTATACGCACGTCCGCTGGAGCTGTATGGCGGAGCGCCGCTGGCGCTGTCCGATGTGCGGGAAGAGCTGGCCATCCTGAATTACCGGCAGCAGGGTACCAGTACCCCGGGTACCTGGCAGCAAAAGGGCCAGGAACTTTATGTCCATACCCGGGGCTTCCAGTTCAGTGATGGTATCGAGAAAGCCCAGGTCCTCCGTCTGCGCTTCAGCGGCAATGCGCTCGCTGATGTGGCCAGCACCATTCCCAACGAGCGTGGTGTGGTCCGGCTGGAGCCTCTGGCAATTGGCGGCATTTATCCCAAGCACAAGGAAGACCGCGTCCTGATGCAGTTGAAGGAGGCGCCACCCTTGCTGGTGCCGGCACTGCTTGCCACCGAGGACCGCTCTTTTTACCGCCATCACGGCATTTCCATTCGTGGCATTTTGCGTGCGGTCTGGGTGAACCTCACCGCCGGTGGCTGGCGCCAGGGTGGCAGTACGCTGACCCAGCAGCTCATCAAGAATTTTTATCTGACCGACGAGCGCACGCTGTCACGCAAGCTCAATGAGGCCGCGATGGCGGTCTTGCTGGAGGTGCATTATGAAAAGAATGAAATTCTCGAGACCTATCTCAATGAAGTGAATCTGGGACAGAGCGGGCAGCACTCGGTCAACGGATTCGGTCTTGCCTCCCAGTTTTATTTTGGCCAGCCTATTTCCGAATTGCAGTTGCATCAGGTGGCGTTGCTGGTCGGCATGGTGCAGGGGCCGTCATTCTACAATCCGCGACGCAATCCGCAGCGGGCAAAAGGCCGACGCAATATTGTGATCGACAACCTGTTCGCCGAAGGAAAGATTTCTGCAGCACAACGTGATGCTGCCAAGGCAAAACCACTGGGTGTCATAACCCGTCCCACTGCAGCCAGCATGGTGTATCCCGCGTTTCTTGATCTGGTCAAACGCCAGCTGAAAACAGAATACAAGGAAGAAGATCTTGCATCGGAAGGGTTGCGTGTTTTCACGACACTCGATCCGCGCGTGCAGAATGCGGCGGATGCGGCGTTTGACGCATCCCTTGCCCGGTTGCACAAGACCTATGGCAAGCGCATGGATGGGTTGCAGGGTGCCGTGCTGGTGTCCAATCCGGAGAACGGCGAGTTGCTGGCCATTGTTGGCGGGCGCGGCACGTTTACGGGTTACAACCGTGCGCTTGATGCGGACCGGCAGATCGGCTCGCTGATCAAGCCGGCGGCATACCTCACTGCGCTCGAGTCAGGCATGTATACCCTGGTGACACCGCTGGATGACGGCCCCGTGCAGCTGCTCAGTCAGAGCGGCAAGATATGGGAGCCAAAAAACTATGACCAGCAGGATCACGGCGTTGTGCCACTCTATTCGGCACTGGCACATTCCTATAACCAGGCCACCATCCGTCTTGGCATGACTGTTGGTGTGCCGGCGGTGATCAACACCCTGAAGCGACTTGGCGTAAAGCAGAAGCTGGCCAACTATCCCTCGCTTCTGCTGGGTGCAGTGAATATGCGCCCCATTGAGGTGCTGACGCTCTACCAGACGTTGGCCGCAGGTGGTTTCCGTACGCCGCCGCGCAGTATCCGCGAGGTCATGGACAGTCAGGGCAAGCCACTGAAGCGTTATGGTCTGGATGTGCAGCAGGTGTTTGATCCCACTCCGCTGTACCTCCTGAATCATGCCCTGCAGGCGACCATGCGCGAGGGAACGGGCGCCAGTGCCTACAAGACGCTGCCTGCCGATCTGGTCATGGCCGGAAAAACCGGCACCACCAACGATTTGCGTGACGCCTGGTTTGCCGGATACACCGGAAATTATCTGGCAGTGGTCTGGCTGGGTCATGATGACAACCGTTCGACCGGGCTGTCTGGCGGTAGTGGGGCCCTGCCGGTGTGGACCGATCTCATGGCCCGGCTGCATCCGGTGTCACTGGCGCCGGTACAGCCGGATAATGTGCAGTGGCAGTGGGCAGATCGTATGACAGGTAATCTGTCGGCAGAGCAGTGCCCTGATTCGGTCTATGTCCCGTTCCGCACGGACACGGTTCCGCAAGAAGTGGTTCCGTGTGCTCAGGGCGGTGTTCCGGCGGTGCTGGATCGTGTTATTGATCGCGTGAAGAGCTGGTTCTGACCGGTAGCCGGGTGACAGGAAGGTGTATGCGTCATAACAGTCTGGTTTTGTTGGTTATCCTCCTCCCGATGGCGGCGTGCTCGACGCACGTGCCTGCACCAGTGGTTGTGCAAGCGGCGCCGTCGCCAACCCAGCCAACTCTTGCTGCCCGGATCGGGAGCGAGACGCCCGCTGCGACAGAGCAGCTGGTTCCGCCAGCCGTTACCCGGCCGGCTCCGGCCCAGCCTCCCCGGCAACTGGCTGATGGCAGTCGTGTCCCTGCCGTGCAGGGTTTGCTTGCAACCGCCGAGCGAGAAAGGCGAGCAGGCAGGCTGGATGCCGCATCTGCTGCACTGGAGCGGGCACAGCGTCTTGCGCCGCAATCGGCATTGATCTACCAGCGTCTGGCAGAGGTGCGGCTGCAACAGAAACGATGGCCGGAGGCAGAGCAGTTTGCCCGCAAGGGTCTCGGGTTTGCTTCCGGGGCAGCAGCGCAGTCAGCATGCTGGCGCCTGATTGCCGAAGCACGGCGCCAGCAGGGCCAGCATGATGCGGCACAGGCGGCGGACAGCCGGGCGGCAGAGCTTGAGGCGGCCGCAGCAGAGCCGCTCTGATGCCGGGTCAGGGTGTTGTCAGTGATGGTGCCGGTATGTCATCGCCGCTTTCGTCGACACGGTTTTTCAGCCATGCAGGAATGTCGTCACCCTCCGGTGTAATGACATGATCGGTCGGGTCACCGAGTACACTTTTGCCCTCAATCTCCAGTTGGGTCACTCGATACTCAACAACATCCCCGTTGCCTGTGCGGCCAACAAATTTCACCGGATAATTCAGGTAGTCAGGCGCTAGCCATACTTCATAGCCAGTGAGCAGGGTGCCATCTGAAGGATTGAATCGCTCTCCACGCAGGTGCAGTGTTCGCAATGTTCCGACAGGCAGCTTCAGTGTTTCTTCCGCATCCAGCACCAGACGGATTTCGTACAGGTTTTTGCCGCTGCTGACCATGATTGTTTGTGGTGAGCCATTGAAGGTCACGGCAACATGAAACGGCAGACTGATCATGTCTTGTGGTGCTGCTGGTAAAGAGGCGCTTTTGATGCCGGATGGTTTGCCATAACGCAAGGTGCCATTACGAAACTCTGAAAAAGTCCGTATGCGGTCATTGATTTTCATGCGGTAGTCGCGGGGCAGCAGTCCGCCGTCAGGACCAATTTCACCTTCGCTTTCAAGCTGGGCCTTGAAGCCGAACTTCTTGGCATTCATGGTGATCGAGTAATCAAGCCCCTCCATTACCCAACGCTGTTCGGCAGAGGCGGTCAGGCTGTTCACGCGCAGTTCCAGGGTGGCGCGTATCTGGATCGGAAACGCCGGGGCGGGCTCTGCAGGTGCGGGTATGGGGGCTGCATCCTCTGATGGTTTTGCCACGGCATTATCAGCCTGCGTGCTGGCATCTTCCGTCACGTCAGCAGCGGATTCCTGGGGCAATCGCGGCAGTGGTTCCGTTTTTTTATCGGGTGCGGGTGCTGCCGGTTTTTTTTCAGATGGAGTGAGAGAGGAGATGAAACGCGGCCCTGGTGGCGGCGCTGGCGGTTTCGGGGCCGCGGTAATCCGCACGCGTTGCACGACAGTGGGCTTTTTACGGTCCAGGATTTCATCCGGTGGTGTATAAAAGTCGGGCAGCGAAAGCTCGCTGCCAATCACAAAGACCAGATGCAGGAAAAGCGACAGGATGACGGCATTGCCCAGCGTCAGCCGGCGTCGGAAAAATCCTTTTTTATCCGTCCTGTCGCGCATTGAGATCAGCGTCTCTTGAGTGCTTTTGTTGCCGCTGCGCGGGTGGCGGCAATATCGTCGGCGGTATGGGCGGCAGATACAAAGCCAGCCTCAAATGCAGAGGGGGCAAGGTAAACCGCCTCGTCCAGCATCGCATGGAAAAAGTGTTTGAAGGCATCGGTGTCGCAGGCCATGGCATCGGCATAACTGCCCACTTTCTTGTCCGTAAAGAACAGTCCGAACATCCCGCCGACCTGATTGGTGGTGAGTGCGATACCATTTTCCTGCGCTGCGTGTTCGATGGCCTGGCACAAGGAGGCTGTTTTTTCAGTCAGGCGCTCAAAAAATCCTGGAGCAGAAATCAGCTCCAGCGTCTTTAGTCCTGCACGCATGGCGATCGGATTGCCCGAGAGTGTTCCGGCCTGGTACACCGGCCCCAGTGGTGCAATTTTTTCCATGATGGCGCGCTTTCCACCAAATGCACCAACCGGCATGCCACCGCCAATCACCTTGCCCAGGGTGGTCAGGTCAGGTGTTACGCCGTAATGTGCCTGCGCCCCGCCGAGGGCAACACGAAAGCCCGTCATCACTTCATCAAAAATCAGCACGGCCCCATACTGGTCGCACAGGGCACGAAGACCTTCAAGAAAGCCCGGGGCAGGCGGAATGCAGTTCATGTTGCCAGCGACGGGTTCGACAATAATGCAGGCCACTTTCTCGCCATTCTGGCGGAAGTAGTCCTCTGTTTGGGCGAGGTTGTTGAACTCCAGCGTGACCGTGTGTTGCGCCAGACTGGCGGGTACACCCGCCGAACTTGGTACACCCAGTGTGAGGGCGCCGGATCCGGCCTTGACCAGCAGAGAATCCGCGTGGCCGTGATAGCAGCCTTCAAACTTCACCAGCACATCACGGGTGGTATACCCACGGGCCAGCCGGATGGCACTCATGGTCGCTTCTGTTCCGGAGCTCACCATGCGCACCATGTCCATGGAGGGAAGCAGTTCGCACACCTTGTCAGCCATCCGTACTTCCAGCTCGGTGGGTGCGCCAAAGGTCAGGCCGTTGACTGCCGCTTCCTGCACTTCGCGGATCACGTCCGGGTGGGCATGCCCCAGGATCGCCGGGCCCCATGAACCAACATAGTCAATGTACTGGCGGCCATCGGCATCAAACAGATAGGCACCATTGGCCCGCGCAAAAAATACCGGTGTGCCGCCCACGCCGCGAAAAGCGCGCACAGGAGAGTTCACGCCACCAGGAATGTGACGGCAGGCGGCGGAAAATAGTTCGTCAGATCGGCTCATGGCGGGCTCGGCAAAAATGCATGTCAGAATAGTTGGGAAAAGTCATGGGCACGGGTGGCAATGTCGGTCGCTGACCAAAGGTCACTGATGATGGCGACGCAGTCGGCTCCGGCGGCAATCACGGGCGCGGCATTATCAATGTTAAGCCCGCCAATCGCCACTACGGGAAGACCAAACCTGCGGGCATCGGCAAGTGTCTGCAAGGAGGCGGCACATGCCCCCGGTTTGGTAGCCGAGGGATACATGGCGCCAAAGGCCAGGTAGCTGGCGCCATTGGACGCCGCCTCGGCGGCAAACTCCAGCGAGTCATGGCAAGTGGCACCAATGATTGCGTCTTCACCCAGGCGGGCGCGAGCCTGTTGCAGCGAGCCGTCAGTTCTGCCCAGATGAACCCCGTCAGCACCCACAGCCACACACAGCTCAACGTCATCATTGATGAGTAATGGAACATGGTACTGGCGGCACAGCATGCGCAGCGCCATGGCCTCTTCCAGTCGCCGGGCAGTATCAGCGGATTTGTCACGGTACTGAACCAGAACAGCCCCTCCTTTCAGGGCAGCATCGACCGCGTTGGCCAGTCGCCCGGCCAGCAGTGTTGTATCGGTAATGGCGTAGAGCCCGCGCTGCAGATTCATGCCGGTTCGCCTGTTGCGCCGGCGGCGGGCTGAGGCAACACCCTGACGGGCAGGAACTGTCCGTTGTGCCGCGGACGGTCAGCCCGGGCAAGGGCAGCACCAACAAAGCTTTCTGCCTGCGACACTGCGGCCTGCAGCGTGAGTCCGCTTGCCAGCCCTGTGGCTAGCGCCGAGGCCAGCGTGCAGCCGGACCCATGAAACTCCCCGCTCAGACGGGCAACCCGGCTTGATGAAAGTAGCCCCCCCTCACCATGAAGCTCGTTGATTATTGCCGTGCCGGGCTCATGCCCACCCTTGAGCAGGATGTGCCGCGCCCCGTAGGACCGCAGCTTCAGGATGGCCTGGGGCAGATCGTCGGTTTCAGCCAGCCGGCGCGCCTCTACCGAGTTGGGCGTGATCACGGTCGCCAGTGGAAACAGCCGCAGCAGCCCCTGGGCCAGATCATCACTCGCCAGGCTTCCCCCCGAGTTGGCGGCCAGCACCGGGTCCAGCACCACGGGAATGTCTGGGTGCGTGATCAGCAAATCAGCAACAACCGCTGCAATCGCAGCAGAACCCAGCATGCCCAGCTTGATCGCAGCGACAGGCAAATCAGCCAGCACTTTTTCCGCCTGTTGCCGGATCAGGTCCGGCGAAACCGCCTCAAAGCCGTAAACCTGCTGCGAATCCTGAATGGTCAGCGCGGTGCATATCACGGCGGCATGTCCGCCCAGTGCAGCAACAGCCTCTATATCAGCCTGCAGTCCGGCGCCGCCCGAGGGATCAAGCCCCGAAAAACACATCACGACGGGGCGCATCAGAACGGCCTCACAATGACCAGGATGACGATGCCAACCAGTGCCAGTACAGGCAGTTCATTGAATACCCGGAAATACACATGGGATTTTGTACTGCGGTCATCGCGCAGTGCGCGCAGGTGATGGCCGCACAGGAAGTGATAAATGATCAGCAGCACTGCCAGTGTCAGCTTGGCATGCATCCAGCCCTGTGTCCGGTAAATGTCCCAGTTGGTGGCCAGCATCCCGCCACCCAGCACCACTGTTGCCAGCATCGATGGCCACATGATGCCCCGGTACAGTTTGCGCTCCATTATCTTGAAGCGCTCACGCCCATCCACATCCCCTGCCTGGGCGTGATAAACAAACAGTCGCGGCAAATAAAACAGGCCGGCAAACCAGCACACGACAGCGATCAGGTGTAAGGCCTTCAGCCAAAGCAGCGTCATGACAAGAGGGCTCCAGAGGATATTTTGCAAGTCTGCCAAATACTTGGGTTACATTGCTACACAAGAAGGTGATTTGCCCCATCCGGGGTCATGGCCGATAATCGCGCCCCTAGCCCCCATTAGTGACAAGCAGGTGGACACGTGATCAAGGCAGGCATCGTCGGCGGTACCGGTTATACAGGTGTAGAGCTTCTGCGTCTGCTGGCGCAGCATCCGGACGTCAAGCTTCAGGCCATTACCTCCCGCTCCGAGGCGGGCATGCCGGTGGCACAGCTGTTCCCCAGTCTTCGCGGTCATGTCGATCTGGCGTTCAGTGAGCCCAGCCTGGAAACACTGGGTGCCTGCGATGTCGTCTTTTTCGCAACACCGCATGGCGTCGCCATGAAGCAGGCTCCCGAGTTACTGGCGCGGGGAGTCAAGATCATTGATCTGGGTGCCGACTTCCGCCTCAAGGACCTTGCTACCTTCGAAAAATGGTATGGCATGCCTCACACCTGCCCGGACATTCTCGCCGAGTCGGTTTACGGGCTGCCGGAAGTGAATCGGGATGCCATCAGGGCGGCCCGCATTGTCGGCAATCCCGGCTGTTATCCCACTGCCGTGCAGCTTGGTTTCATGCCCCTGCTCAAGGCGGGTTTGATTGACGCATCGCGGCTGGTGGCTGATGCCAAGTCCGGTGTCTCAGGGGCTGGTCGCAAGGCCGAGGTCCATGCCCTGTTTGCCGAAGCCGGTGAGTCATTCAAGGCCTATGGCGTCAATGGACACCGGCATTTGCCGGAAATTTCCCAGGGTCTTGCCGGCATGTCATCAGAGACGGTCGGTCTTACTTTTGTTCCTCATTTGCTGCCCATGATCCGTGGCATCCACGCCACCCTCTACGGCACGCTGGTAAAGGATGCTGGTGACTTGCAGGCGCTGTTCGAGAGCGCCTATGCCAACGAACCGTTTGTTGACGTCATGCCGCCCGGCTCCACGCCGGAGACGCGCAGTGTCAAGGGCGCCAACACCTGCCGCATCGCGGTTTACCGCCCACAAGGCGGCGACACTGTTGTTGTGCTGTCGGTCATCGATAATCTGGTGAAGGGCGCTGCCGGCCAGGCCATCCAGAACATGAACCTGATGTGTGACCTGCCCGAAACAGCGGGCCTGACGCAGATCGCACTTCTGCCCTGAGGATTGATGCATGTTCCGACGCGAGCGAGAGACCCTGCAGAGACTGGTGCTGGTGCCATACCGCCCGTTTCGCAACCTTTCGCTTGGCATCGGCGGTGTCATCCTGATCATTGCCGCAGGGGTTGGCGGTTTTTACGCCGGCTCCCGTTACGGCATCAAGACAACGGGGGCCACTCCCGAAGAAGTGCAGCGTTTGCGACAGACGGTCCGTATGTATGCTGACCAGTCCCAGGCCATACGTGACGAAGCGGCAGTCGCGCTGCATGATCGCGAGATTGTTCTGGATGCAACCGAACAGTTGCGCCAGGAAAACAAGAATCTGCTCGCCAGCATGAACTCCCTCGAGGAGCAGGTTGCGCTCTACAAGCGCCTCCTGTCCCCCAAGGGGGTCTCACAGGGTTTGACGGTAGAGCGTTTTAACCTGCAGTCCACGGGCAAGCCGGGGCGGGTTCAGTATCGTCTGCTGCTGACCCAGGTCAGTAGTAACTCGGCCGAAATCGCCGGAAAAATCGAGGCAAAGCTTGTTGCCGGAGGCCGTAGCATCACCGTTCCGGTGGGCGATAGCCACTTCGGCTTCCAGTACTTCCAGAGTCTTTCCGGAGAATGGGAATTACCGGCCGGCCTGCGGCCGGAACGCGTGGATATCGTCCTGACCTCCAGCAAGGGGCAGCGCATCCAGAAAAGTTTCAAATGGGAAATACAGGGCCAGGGATAAGCCACTAATCCGAATAGTTGAGGAGCACAGCATGCTCGGCAAGAAAAAGACAGGAAGTGCCTACAAGGCCAATAACTACAAAGACCACAGTTACGTGGCGCGCAATACCGAAGTGACCGGAGACATCACCTTCATCGGGGGGCTGCATGTCGAGGGTAAGGTAAACGGCAATATCCTGTCGGATGAAGGCAGCCTGCATGTGCATGGTGAAGTAACGGGCGAAATCCGGGTGCCGCACATCGTCATCAATGGTGTTGTGAATGGCAATGTCTATGCAGGCCAGCACATCGAGCTGGCCGCTAATGCCCAGATCAACGGCAACGTCTACTACAAGACCATGGAAATGGTGATGGGTGCCCAGATCAACGGCAGCCTGCTGCACAGCGAAAATGCCATTCCCCGCATTGAGCACAAGCCTGGTACCGGGCAATCAGCGCCGCCAGCCGAAACTAATGGTTGACCATTTTGCTTGGTCTTTAGGATAATCAGCACCGACAACCGTCCAGTATCCGGTGATCCCCATGAATGACATGGCACAAGCCATGAACCTTACCGACAGCGCCGCCAACAAGGTTCGCAAGCTGCGCGAGGGCGAAGGTAATCCCGATCTCAAGCTCCGCGTCTACATTACCGGTGGAGGCTGCTCGGGCTTCTCCTATGGGTTCACCTTCGATAGTGAAGTGAAGGAAGGGGACTCCCTGTTCACCAACGGCGACGTCACCATGCTGGTGGACTCAATGAGCTTCCAGTATCTGGCGGGTTCCGAGATTGACTACAAGGAAGGCCTTCAGGGGTCACAGTTCGTGGTCAACAACCCCAATGCTACCAGCACCTGCGGCTGCGGCTCCTCCTTTTCGGTCTGATCTGCCGGGGTGTCCTCAGGGCGGGTAAATACCGCCCAGCAACCTGTAGCCTGACGCGCCTGTAACAGCCGGCATATTGCCCGGACGCTGCTCCATGCGCTGGCGCGCCAGCCAGGCAAATGCAGTCGCCTCGACCCAGCCCGGCGCAATTCCCAGTGTGCTGGTGCTGTCCAGCGCCCATTGCGGCAAGCGTTGTGCCAGTCGGTGCTGTAGCGCCGTGTTGAGCGCACCACCACCACACAGGAACAGATCGCCACTCGTCAGGCCGAGCGTCCCGATTGCTTCTGCCACTGTCTCGCAGGTGAACTCCAGCAATGTTGCCTGTACATCCACATCACTTACCCGTTCGGCCAGCAGGTCCAGCTCGGAACGTAACCAGTCCAGATTGAATTCCTCACGCCCTGTGCTCTTGGGGGCTTCGCGGCCAAGGAACGGATGCGACAGCAGACGATTCAGCAACGGCAGGCTGACATCCCCGGACGCAGCCCATTCACCACCTGCATCAAAGGCCAGTCCCCTGCAGGCCATGCTCCAGGCATCCATCAGCAGATTGGCCGGACCGGTATCAAAGCCGCGAGCGGCTGCCGGCTGTCCCGCAGGCAATACGGTAATATTGGCCACCCCGCCCAGATTCAGGATGATCCGGTTGCGTACATCATGGCCGAATACCGCCGCATGAAATGCCGGTACGAGCGGAGCACCCTGCCCGCCGGCGGCAATGTCGCGTCGCCGGAAGTCGGCCACAACCGTAATCCCGGTGCGCTCTGCAATGACATTTGGGTCGCCAATCTGCAAGGTGAACGCGTGCTGCCCATAGGGGCGATGCCGGATCGTCTGGCCATGACTGCCGATAGCCCGTACCTCGGCGGCCTTGTGTTCGCTGCTGCGCAGGACACCCATGGACGCCGCAGCAAACAGCTCCCCCAGCTCACTATCCACCCGGCCCATGCGCTCAATCTCTTCCGGGCCACTCTGGCATAGCGCCATCAGTCTGGCGCGCAAGTCGTCCGGCATGGCAATCGTGTGGGTGCCGACCAGGCGCACGCCATCGGCAAAGTCCACCAGCACGGCATCAACGCCGTCCAGACTGGTCCCCGACATCAATCCTATGTAGAGCTCGCTCATCACGGCCTTCCTCCTGACTTGCTAGGGTAGCGTATGGCCGGGCGTGATAGTGATAGAATCCGCGGCTTTCCATGCCTTGGGTCCCGCCATTATGACGACGCCGGAACAACAACTTGCCCTAATCAAACGCGGCTGCGAAGAGCTCATCCAGGAAGAAGAGCTGCTGGAGCGCCTTCGCGAAGGCCGGCCACTACGCGTCAAGGCGGGCTTCGACCCCACTGCACCGGATCTTCACCTGGGTCACACGGTGCTCATGAACAAGCTGCGCACCTTCCAGCAGCTTGGCCACGACGTCATTTTCCTTATTGGCGACTTCACCGGCATGATCGGCGATCCCACAGGCAAGAATGTCACCCGCAAGCCGCTCACCCGCGAGCAGGTACTGGAGAACGCCAAAAGCTACAAAGAGCAGGTATTCAAGATTCTGGACCCTGCACGCACCCGCGTCGTGTTCAACTCCGAGTGGATGGGTCAGAAGAGTGCCGCCGACCTGATCAGTCTGGCTGCACAGTACACCGTCACCCGCATGATGGAGCGCGACGACTTCACCAAACGATTCAACAACCAGCAACCCATCGCCATCCACGAGTTTCTCTATCCATTGCTGCAGGGCTACGACTCCGTCGAGCTCAAGGCAGATGTCGAACTGGGCGGCACCGACCAGAAGTTCAATCTGCTCATGGGGCGTACCCTGCAGACGCGCTATGGCCAGAAACCGCAGTGCATCCTGACCATGCCAATCCTCGAGGGGCTGGATGGCGTGCAGAAAATGTCCAAGTCACTGAACAACTATATAGGTGTAGCCGATACCCCGGGCGAGATGTACCAGAAGCTGCTGTCCATGCCTGATGCGCTTGTGTGGCGCTACTTTGAGCTGCTCAGCTTCCGTGCGATCGAGGAAGTGGAAGGCTTTCGTCAGGAAGTGGACAGTGGTCGCAATCCCCAGGACATCAAGAAAATCCTCGCCGAAGAGCTCATTACCCGCTTCCATGGCGAAGAGGCTGCGCTCAATGCCCATAAGGCAGCGGGCAACGTCCTTGCCAAAGGCGAGATTCCCGAAGATGTGCCAGCCATAACCATCTCTGCCGATGGTCAGGCCGATCTGCCGCTCATGGCCATCCTCAACCGTGCTGGCTTGACGAAGAACTCGGCAGCAGCCAAAGATGTGATATCCCGTGGTGGAGTGTATATAGACGGACAGCAGGCGTCGGCAGACTTCCGTATGCGGGTCGGTAGCCAGCATGTGATTCAGGCGGGCAAGAAGGCCATTGCACGCGTATCGCTGGAAAAGTGATCAGCTCTGGCCGTTTTTGCACAAAAAAGCAGCGGTCGAGCAGCTTTGCACTGAAAACTGTCAAAAAGGGTTTGACTCCTTTCCGTAGCTCCCTATAATGCGCCCCACACCGAC
>DPJB01000029.1 GCA_003543245.1 Moraxellaceae bacterium
CGGCCTGCTGCGTCTGTCCGTCACTGAAAACCCGGCTGCCAGCAACAAGTTCCAGCCTGGTCTGGCCTGGAAAGCTTTCGTGAACGGCAAGCCGTCAGAAAACGTGTCTGCTCTTTACACACTGGCGGGTCAGGGCACCAACTACAATTTCTTTGCCAACGAACTGTCGAACTATGTGTCAACCGACGCCAACGAACTGGGTTCCACCATCCTGTTCTCGGCTGTCAGCACCAAGCCGACACTCGTGATCATGAACGACATGGCAGAAGTGACACAGGCTGGCGCCACTGTGGCGACACCGAAGGCTCCGACACAGATCTACTTTGTGCCGCGTCCGGAAGTGAAGACAAAGTTTGCCACTACCCCGCACGACTTCCGTCACGATCTGGCCACCCTGGGTGCCGGCTCGAAGCTGTATGACGTGTACGCCACCTCGATGGAAATCAAGACCTCCATCTTCCCGTCAATCAACACGCAGTATGCAAAGGACCGTCGTGCCAGTGCCAAGAAGATTGGCGAACTGGAACTGACCTCGCCGCTGATCGTGTCGGCCTTCGGTGACAACGGTGTGTTCTTCAAGCACCAGCGTAGCGAAGACAAGTAAGTCTCAACACTGGTGTAATGCCATGAAAAAGCCCCCCGTAAGGGGGCTTTTTCATGGGCCGGAAATCACGCTGCCACTTGCCCGGAGCAAACATACCAACAGCTGATTGCTGATTGCTAGAAAACCGTCACCAACAATCAACCTCACACCAGTTTATTTCCTGTACCCGGATCAATTTCCTGCTTCTGCCCTCCTGCACAGCCCCTTGCGGCAAACAACAATTACAACCGGCGACTGCAACACCACACTTCTGCTCATGCAACATCCATTGCAGATACCCATCTTGCCCTATAACCACACTGCCCTCTCTCCGCTCCTCTCCTCTCCTCACCCGCAGCCCTGTATCACTGGCTACGTCTGGATGCTTATCACCATTGGCATCATGTGGATGACGCACGCGTCCGTTGTAGTCATGCGCACATCTCACAAACACTCATGCCGACCTTCATCACTACCCTAAACCTCTGCATCAACCATCCAGCCATGATGATTTGTACTTATGCTGCTTTCTTGCAGGCATAAAAAAACCTGCCATGAAGGCAGGTTTTTTTATGAATCACTCAGGAAAAGTCTCCCTAGCAGGCCTGTTTACAGCGTCAGCACATACTGCGTCAGGTCATCAACATCACCACCGTTAGCGGCACACCAGGGATGTGGTGCAGCCGGCATTCCAATCGGCTGGGCCGTACCCATTTCCGCAGGACCGTACTCGCGACGCATCTTCTGGTAATCCCAGTAGTAATGACCATTATCCCACGGCACTGTCACAAAATACTTGTGCCGCTCGATGAAACGGTTGCGCTTGGTGGACGGGTCCGTGGTGCTGTACTCCACATTCTTGTAGACACGGAACACATCGCCCTTGCGGTTAAGATCAGGCCAGGCAGCAGGCTGATCCGGCGATCCCAGTTCAGGACGTACTGCAGAGTGCAGGGTGTAGTACTGGTTATAAAGCCCGGTACCTTCCGTGCAACGATCCGGGTTTACCAGATCCTCGATATTGCGGACGTGACCATCAGAAAGCAGCCCACGCGACTGCACCCAGTACATGTCACGCAGGAAGGTGGCACGAATGGACTGCTGGTCCTTCTGATAGATCGTTGGCGCAAAGAAGCGACCAACCTGATCCAGACGGAACATGCGCTCGTTGGTGTGGGCGCCAAGCCTGTCGCTGTGGCAGCTTGCACAATCACGGGTATAGGCCGTCTTTCCCTGATTGACCGTCGCGGCAACACCGGGATAGGACTGCCAGCCATTCTGTACAAACTGGCCTTCGGTCAGTGCAGCATTACCGGTCTGTGCGCCCAACTTGCCTTTTGCCTTCAGCCAGCGATAAATGCCGACGTTACGCAGGTCCTTGTCATCTCCGTCCAGCGTGGTCATGTAGGCCGTCAGCGCCTTCAGGTCCTCGGCACGCATGGAGCCCATGGCACCATCCGGCTCCTCGGAATGGATGTAGGAGCCTTCAAACCCGACATACGATTCCGTGTGCGACAGTGAGCGACGGATTGCCATGTAATTGGTCACGTTCGGAATCGCGATGGGCGAGAACTGGTAATCGTTGTCGGTCTCGCTGCCTTCACCGGCACCACGCACGATGTTGTGCTCACCTGCACCGGCAGGCATGTAGTACAGCAGCGTGGTCTTGTCGATATCCGCCTTGCCCGGCGCCCAGGAAGGACCCTCTTCGCTCATGTCGATACTGTCGAAGGTCGCCGTGGTCGCACCGGTCTTGTCACCCAGTACCGTCCACTTCATGCTCCATTCGGGATTGGGCAAACCCGGCACCACCTTGGTAACCTGCTGGCCCGGCGTTTTTTCATAGCTGATGCGATAGCCATGGCAGGACGCACAGTTAAAGCCGGCCCAGGCACCATTACCGTTGTAGGGATGGCTGGACTCGGCCGTACGGTAGCCAACCCATCCCGTATTTTTAGTGTTGCCTTTGGTTTTTTGCGGCGTCACCAGCAACAGCCCGGGAATCGGATTGGGCATCGGATACGGATCAAAATAGACGTCATTGATCGCTTCAGCCGGCACTTCGCCCGCCACCGTCTTGTAGGCTCCAAACAGCTTGCGCGGATCCGCCGGCTGGCGGGTGATCGGGTCTGTTGTCTTGTAGGAGAAGATCTTGGCCCAGTCGAGTTCACGCATCTTGTGAGCCAGACCGATATTGAAATCGTAGGACCAGAAAATCTTGCGTCCCTGTGTCAGCAGACCGGGCAAGCCGGTATTGCTGACAGCAACCTTGATCGGGGTAATCGACTTGGTTTCACTGCCCAGTTCGGATACCACATCACACTTGTGTGTGAAAAAATCACTGGTAATGCGCTTTGTCTGGGCATCAATCACGTTATGGGCCTGACCCGGTTTGGTCAGTGATGACAGGCGACCAACACGCTTCTGCACCTGCAGCTGTATCGGGCCGGCACTCACATGCACCGGCACCTTGAACTTGACCTCGGTATTGGTCCAGCTAACGATATCCTTGGGCCAGGTACTGTGCGTGCTGCTCGTTTCGTAGTTCACCTGGGCGATGATGTCGAGCGACTGCTTGTACATGCTCAGGTCGGTTTCCAGCACACGACTGTTGCCAATCATGATCTTGCTGAAGTCGATATCGGTGCCCTGGCCAAAACCGGTCCCGCGCAAGGTGATGGTGTCACCCGGCTTGATGGTGGGTACTGCCGTCGATCCCGCCGTCCATACCTGTACACCGTTGACCAGCATGCTGCTGGCGACCGGGGTCGGGAATGATGTGGCCGATAATGCCCGCTTGAACTCACGTGTGGCATCGTAGTTACAGACTTTTTCCTGTTCGGGAAAGCTCGGAGCCGCAAGCCCCAGACCCGGTAGCGCCAGCAGGGCAGACAGCCCAAGCGCCTTTCTTGTTCTTTTTGTATTCATGATGGTCACCCTCCTGGCACCGGCACTCTGGACTCCGGCTAGTGAATCATGCACATCCCGCCACAGCCCTTCCCCCCCCCTTGGGAGGGGAAAAAGGTACATCGTGTTTACCACCTAACGGTTCTGTGCTAGTTTTTTCATCGCCTACCCGCTACCGTTTATCCATAAAAACAATAAAAATCAGGGAGATGGCCATGCCTGGCAAGAAAAGCCACGGCCGCGAGCCGGGTAACAGAATTGCTCGTCCAGAACTGCTGAGCCTGCTGAACCGCAGTGGCGACTATGCCCTGACGTTGTTGCTTGCCCCCCCCGGGTTCGGCAAGACCACCCTCCTCCAGCAATGGCGATGGCAACTACCGGAGCGGCGTACTGTCGTGATGATCCTCGACCCTCGCGATGCCGACCCGGTGCATTTCTTTGCCCACCTGACCGATTCGCTCCGTGAGGTTGTCCCTGACTTTGACACGGTGTCGTACACGCCACTCGGTGCCGACATCCACCTGCCCGCGCACAGCGTAGCCGAGTCACTGCTGCAAGCCTTTCAGGCAGTAGAAGATGAACTGTTCATTGTGCTCGATGATTTCCAGCTAGCCCGTCACCAACTGGTTCAGGATGCCTTTTCTGCCTTGCTCGAGTACCTGCCAGCGCAGGTGCATTTCATCATCGCCACCCGTGAATACCCGGACTTTTCACTGAGCCGTCTCAAACTGGCCAACCGCCTGCTGCTGATTGACGGGCATGACATGCGCCTTACGCCAGCCCAGGTTCGTGAACTGGCCACAGAGATGGGCCTTGATATCCCGAATGACCAGCATATTGGTCAGCTGCTGCAACAAACAGAAGGCTGGATGGCGGGCGTAAAAATAGCGTTGCTGGCTTGTGCCCGTGCCGGGGATGCCGCACTGACAGCGTTCAGTGGCTCACAGCCAGAACTGGTCGATTATTTTGCCCACGTGGTATTGCGCGGGCTTTCAGAGGACCAGCGCGAATTCCTGCTGTACTCGTCACTGTTTGAGCGGTTTGATGCAGCCCTGTGTGATGCCGTACTGAAACGCGACGACTCTGCCCGCCTGATTGATCGCCTGATGTCGCAAGGCCTTTTTATCCAGATGATCGAACAGCGCCCGGGCTGGTTCCGCTATCACCCCCTGTTCCAGGATTTCCTGCGCAACCGGCTGCGAATCGAGTTTCCGGACAGCCTTCCGGTACTGCACGAAGCTGCCGCCCGTGAATGGCTGTCTCACAACGAAGATGAAATGGCACTGGAGCACGCCGAGCTGGCCAGACTGCCCGGACTGTTTCTTGAAATACTGCGCACCAGCTGTGATCGCTGGTCACGCAAGGGTGACTGCATCAGCATTATCCGCTGGCTGGACCCCCTTCCAGACGAAGAAGTGCTGACCGATCGTGACCTCTTCATTGCACTCATCAGCGCCCTCATCCTGTCGCGACGCTTCAATCAGGCACGGTATTACCTTGATGCACTGCAGCAGCAGAAAAACAGACACCAGCCTGACGAATCCACCCAGATTTTCCTGGAAATGATGCTGCAGCTGTTCCAGCACGATACCGATTTCAGGCTTAACACTGACCAGGCAATACTGATCAGTTCCAGCCAGCACCATGACATTCGTGCCTTTTCACTGACCATTCTCGGGTATCACTACCTTTTGCACGGTGAGTTCGGCAATGCAATGCAGTATACCGAGCAAGGACGAGTGGTTCTTGGGCAGCTGGGTTACGAGTACCTGTGCAGCTATGCAGACCTCATCCAGATTCTCTGCGACCGCAACACAGGACGCATGTTCGAGGCCATGCAGAATGCCGAGAGCAACTTTGAAAAACTGCGCGACTTTCCTCATACACCAACATGGATCAACGCAGCAACGGCTGCTGCCGTCGTCCGGTATGAACAGAACCGGACACAGGATTCGCTCAACCTGCTCGAGGAACTGGTTCCCCTCGTCAACTCGTCCTGTGCCACCGAGATCATCGCCTACACATACCTGACACTCTCTCGCCTGCTGAGCCTGCGTCATGAGAAAGCCAGGGCTGCGCGACTGCTGTCGCAACTCAAGCGCATCCTTCAAATGGGCAATTACGACCGCTTCATGAGTCAGGTGGTATACGAAGAACTGCGCCAGGCACACGCGGATAACGACACGGATGCCATGGACCGCATTGCCGAAGCCAACCAGCTGCAGGAGCGCCTGGGCAGTGGAACATGGAGGCGTACCCGCGCCTATGATGAGGGCTGGGAGCGTTACGGACTCGCCACCTCTCTCTGGTTATGCAGCAAGCAGCGTTTTGAAGAAGCAGAGCACATTCTTGAAGTGATTCTGGCTGCCCTGAAAAAAAGTGGCGCCAATTCTCGTGCCGTCGTAGTTGAAGCCAATCTGGTGCTGACACGCCACCTGATGGGCGATGACAATGTAGCGTTGCACCGCCTGAAGAAAATGGTCGACTACTACAGCATCATCTGCATTAACCGGACAGTATTTGATGAAGCACCGGGACTTGGAACATTCCTCCGGCGCTGTCACGAGGTCGGCAATCTTCCACTGCCCGCCATTTACGTAGAGATGTTCAAGGACTTGTTGCAGGACAGCCCATCCACACAGACAGAGGGGCGGGAAGACTCGCTACTCACCGCCAAGGAACAGGAGGTACTGCAACTGTTGCGCAACGGCCTCAGCAACAATGAAATCAGTGCGCGCATTGGTGTGGCTCTCTCCACCACCAAATGGCATCTCAAGAACATTTTTGCCAAGCTGGGCGTCAGCAATCGCATGGCCGCCATACTTCAGGCAGCACAAGGAGGTTCAGGCATGCGCAACCAGGTCTGGGCGGCCTTTACAGGCGTCGCGACTACCTTTGCTACCAGTCCCATGCCAGAGTTTCTTTTGTAAGCCCACGCGCCCCTGAACCAGCATGACGAGGGTGTTTCAGGCGGGGGGAATCAGGCATGAGTGGCAAGCCGGTACAGAACATGGCTGTGGTAGCCGGTCACGACCTCGACAAACCCCTGCAGTAACTGCTCCAGCTCAGGATCACTGACATCCATGAGCAAAGGCCTTCCCTGCAAGGCCGCAAGTTTTTCATGAGTCGCCACAATCAGCATGCGCTCACGCCCGATGGCACGGAGTACGGCCGGTGTCAGTTGCTGGTTGCCACGACCAAGCAACATGCCCTGGCCTCCGGTCGCCGTGATGACAAGATGGCAGTTGCCGCCACGTGCAAACTGCTCCAGCGTGGCAGCGTCCGCGTCAGCAGCCACCACCTCGCCATCGCGCACCACGTCCATGCCAAGCAGGGTGTTTGGCAAGCCAAGCAACTCCATCACGGCCGCAGGTGTAGTGCCGGGACCAATAATCCAGCTGCCCCCCGCTTCCTCCATGCGCTCCACCACATCCGCTGCAATTTCCTGCAGCACCAGTGCCTCGACTTCCTTGCCATTGCATTTGACCTGCTGCAGGTAACGACCCTCTGCCGGCACACGCATCTCACCGAAATGCCGGGCCTGCACCCGTCCAGCGCGCAGGGCAGACTCATCAATATCCCGGACATCGGCAGAATCAATCAGCACCAGCTCACCCTTGAGCAGCAGTTGCACCACTTCAGCGGCGGCACGCGGCGTCACCGCAAACACGCCGGAATGCATTTTCACTCCGGCCGGAACACCCAGAACCGGCAGCGACAATCCAATTGCACGACAAATATCCCGGGCCGTGCCGTCCCCTCCGGCAAACAGCAGCAAATCGGCACCTGCCACCTGCACTGCACGAGCCGTTGCCTCGGTATCCAGAGCTGAAGTCGCCGTGACGGGCCGGTGCACGAGCCTTGTCACAAACCCGAGCTGGTTCGCAATATCCTCACCCATCCCGCCGGCTGCGGTGAAAATCACGATGTGGTCACGCCATGGCAGCAACTGCTCCAGCACGGCATGCGCCCGTGCCGGTGCCTGTGGCACGGCACCACGTGCCAGCGCCTCCTCAGACACGCCATCGCTGCCCTTGAGTCCCACAGTGCCTCCCAGCCCCGCCAGAGGGTTAACAAGGAGACCCAGGCGAAATGGCTCTGGCTGCAGATGAGAATTGTTTTCAGTCAAATCTTTCATAGTTCGTTACACATTACAGCGACTGCCACGATACGCGGGAAAGGTGGCTCCATATACTGACTGAGTGAAAAGTGATCAGCGTCACGTCACAAAAACCATCGTCCTGACGATGGGCCGATCCAGCCAGTGCCACACGATGGCCAAGCGAGGTGAATGATGCAAGCCAAAGACAACCTGATGACCGATAATTTCGGTAATCCGTTTCATGGCGCTGCCTTGCTGGATGAACAGGGCCGAGAAATCCCGATTACCGAAGAAATGATCATGCAGGCCTGCGACGAGCTGATGAAGCTCTGGCAGTTTCCCGGCACGGCAAACTGATTCACCGGCTGCTGGCACCACATGCCAGCCCTGACGAATACCCAATCCCCGCCACGGCGGGGATTTTTTTGGCCCACGCCCAGACCCACACACTGATCCACACCAGGTTGTCCCTCACCCCATTGTTGCCCCCAGGGCAACACAGTTTCAGCGACAGGCTTATTTTTCCTTTTCCACGAATAGTGGAAACTGCCAGCATCAGAACAGGAGATTGCCATGTCCACCGCCAATCCTGCCGTCATCAGCCGCCCGGTCACCCGCATTGTCCGCGGCGTGCCAGCCTCCGATGGTGCCGGCGTCAAACTCAACCGGGTCATCGGCACATCCATTGTGCCGGACATTGACCCGTTTCTCATGCTCGACGAGTTTCGTTCGGACCAGGCCGGGGACTACATCGCCGGTTTCCCTGACCATCCGCACCGCGGCTTCGAAACAGTGACCTACATGCTGGCCGGCCGAATGCGTCATCAGGACAACCATGGTCACAGCGGCCTGATGGTACCTGGCTCGGTGCAATGGATGACTGCAGGCCGGGGCATCGTGCACTCGGAAATGCCGGAGCAGGAAGACGGCCTGATGTGGGGCTTTCAGCTTTGGGTCAACCTGCCTGCACAAGACAAGATGAATGCACCGCGCTACCAGGAGTTCCCACCCGAATCCATTCCAGTGGTAAGACCTGCAAGCGGCGCAGAGGTCAAGTTGATCGCAGGCGAACTTGCTGGCGCCACAGGCCCGGTACAGGGCATTGCCACACGCCCGCTCTACTGGGACATCAGCCTGGCACCCGACACCACGTACTCACCACTGGTCCCCGACTCTCACCAGGCTTTTCTCTATTTTTTTCAGGGAGATGCAATGGTAGGACCAAATGATGGACATCATGCAGAACAAGGACAAATGGCGGTTCTCGGAAGTGGTAATACCATTAAGATACGTTCCGGAAACAAAGGGGCACGACTACTCCTGATTGCCGGCCAGCCCCTCCGTGAACCCGTTGCACGTTATGGTCCCTTCGTGATGAACACCCAGGACGAGATCCACCAGGCCTTTCAGGACTACCGGGAAGGCCGGTTCTGAGCAGCACTACATCACTACGGCGCGGTCCAGAACACTGACCAGCGGCTGGTCGCGCTCGTAGATATCCACCTTGAAAGAGACATACCCATCTGCAGCTACATCTACCGTCCAGTACACCAGCATGATCGGAATTGGTGCGACCAGATCAACCTGGCGGGTTTTACCCTCGGCGATAGCTGCATCCAGTGCCTCGCGGCTCCAGTTCACCGGATCATCCAGAAGCAGAACCGCCAGCTCATGTACGTTCTCGACACGGGTGCAGCCTGAACTGAAGGCACGCTGACTAGACTCGAACAGCTCCTTGTGGGGAGTGTCATGCAGGTACACGGCATAAGGGTTGGGGAAACGGATGGCCAGTTGACCCAGTGAATTACCCTCTCCGGCATCCTGACGCAGAATGATGTTGCCTGGCCGCCACCAGTTGACCGACCCTTCCGGAATGGTACGACCATCCCGCGTAAAAACCCTCAGGTTATTCCTCCTCAGGTAACCCCGGTCCTTGCGCACCTTGGGAAGGACATCCTTCGCCATGATGGTTGGTGGCACCGTCCAGGTCGGATTAAGGGTGAGATGCGTGATTGTCGCGCGGAATACCGGCGTTGACCGGTACGCCCTGCCTACTTGTACCCGCGACACCCAGGCTGCCTTGCCTTCCCGCATGTAAACAATACGGAAGCCGGCAATATCCACGACAACCATCGGCCCCATGCCAGGGTCATGCACCCAGCGCATGCGCTCCAGATTGGCCCTGAGCTGGTCAATCCGCTGCTGCAGGGGAACATTGAGCACCTTCAATGTTTGAGGGCCTGCCACGCCATCAGGCTCAAGATAGGCCTCGCGCTGAAAGCGCATGAGGGCCAGGGCAAGCTCATCATCAAAAAATGTCGGCTCCCCCGTAAGCACCCGGCTGGCAAGACCCGCCTGCTGCAGGCGACTGCGCAAGATGGCAACACGGGCATCCGTCATTCCAGGCTTGAGCGGCTTGCCGGCCGGCACCACAGGCCAGCCACCCTCGTATACCTGTCCCCGCAGACGGGCCAGTGCTGCTCGCAAAACGTTGTACTCGGGACGCACCGGACGGGCATACGTGAAGGCAGAAGCAATCCGCCCGGCATCAACAGCTTCACGTGCCTTGGCCAGCAGCCCTTGTAAGTCAGGCGTGGCGGGGGCGAAGTTCCAGTGGGCATCCAGCGCCACCGGATCAACCTTGCCCCGGTAGAGGTGCAGCAAGGCCAGCAGATAGGCGCGTGTGGCCAGATTCTCCATGGCCGCATCCTGCCCGCCCCGACGTTGCCATGCACGGAGCGACTCCACCCCGTAATCGGCAGGATTCAGCCCGTCCGTCACCAGCTCATCCAGCGCTCCCAGCAATTGCGGCAATCGTTGCTGGTCCAGCCAGAAAGTGCCCCCCTCATAACCTGTCTGAAAGCTGGACACGGCCGCCCGCAGTACCCTGTCATCGCGAATAACCATGGTCTCGGCCATTGCAGCCAGTGCCACCTCATCAGGCACCGGGGTAGTCTCTGCCTCCGGCTCCAGTGCAAAGCAGGCAACCGACGTCAGCCAGAGCATCAGCACCATCAGACGGCCCATAGAACCACTCATCCCCGACTCCCTCTCCATCGGCTTGTTACAGCCGGCGCTCATCCCCATAAAGGGGTTTGCAGATGGTTACGATTCTACCTTGTCGGCCCGCCCTGGAGATGTCAGGATTATTGAATAACGCAGTGCTTCTGCGAGGGATTGCGCCATGCAACGCTCCTGGCTTCTGGTGGAGCAGTAACTGACTTGTCCTCGCGGAGTACCATATGCGCCGTTTGCTCTCTATAGTTGCCCTGCTCGCCATGCCACTGGCATCGCCTGCACTGGCAGGAAACAACCTCTCGGACCAACTGCTTGCTGCGGCCCCGGATGCCAGTCCTGCCGTACTGAAACTGGCCGCCAGTGCACTGGCCTGCGCCACAGCAAACGGCATGGCCCCCTCATCCCGCCTTGCCGTCATTGACTACTCCCGCCCTTCGTCCGTGCCGCGCCTTTGGGTATTTGATACACGCGAGGCCCGCCTGCTGTTTCGTGAGCTAGTTGCACACGGCAAGCACACCGGCGACAACCTTGCCCGTGACTTTTCCAACATTGAAGGCAGCCTGCAATCCAGCCTGGGGCTGTTTCGCACCATGGACACCTACAATGGCGGCAACGGCTACTCCATGCGTATGGACGGCCTTGAGCCAGGCTTCAACGATCAGGCCCTCAAGCGCTCCATCGTGATGCATGGCGCACCCTATGTGAATGAGTCAACCGTCCAGAAACTGGGACGTCTTGGGCGCAGCTGGGGTTGCCCGGCGGTACGCGAAGGCATGGCGCGCCAGATCATTGATACGCTTAAAGGCGGCCAGTTTGTCTTTTCGTATTACCCGGACAAGAAATGGCTGAGCCAGTCCCGCTTTCTCAACTGCACACCGACAGTGGCACAGGCATCACAGCGCCCTGACAACAACGCCATGAACTGAGGCTGTATCCCCTGCATGAAAAAGCCCCGCATTGCGGGGCTTTTTCATTGGCGACCAAAATGGTCGCCAATGCTGCATCAGACACGCTTGCTCAATGCGTCTTGCCACCACCAAGCAGGCGGAAGGTCAGTTTTTTCAGGTCATCCAGATACGTGTAAACCACCGGCACCACGATCAGGGTAAGCAAGGTGGAGGTGATCACGCCACCGATAATTGCATGGGCCATAGGGGCGCGCTGTTCTGCACCCTCGCCCAACCCGAGCGCCAGCGGCACCATACCCATCACCATGGCAGAGGTTGTCATCAGAATGGGGCGCAAGCGTGTGCGGCCGGCATTCATGATGGCCTCGGAACGTTCCTGCCCGGCCTTCACAGCCACATTGATGAAGTCGACGATAAGAATCGCGTTCTTGGTCACCAGCCCCATCAACATGATCACACCGATGATCGAGAAAATATTCAGCGTACTGCCAAACAGGAACAGTGCCGCAAACACACCAATAAGAGACAACGGCAACGAAGTCATGATCGACACCGGATGCAGGAAGCTGTTGAACTGCGAACCCAGCAGCATGTAGATGAAAATCACGGCCAGCAAAAGTGCAGAACCCGCATACCCGATTGACTCGGCCATGTCCTTGTTCTGACCTTCCGTTTCAAAACGGTATCCTGGAGGAAGCTTGATGCTGTCCTGAAGTTTCTTGATGTCTGCCCCCACATCACCCGCAGGGCGTCCCTCAACGTTGGCTTGTATCATCACTTCACGGAACAGGTTACGACGATTGATCTGTGCGGCACCGGTAGTTTCCGAAATACGAACAACCTGCCCCAGTGTCACCATGTTCTGTGCACCCGTCACCGGGTCCCTCACGCCGCTGGCAACAGGCAACGCACCAAGATCACTGACGGTGCGGCGCTCCATGCGGGGCAACTGCACATTCACATCGTAGTTTTCACCGCTGGCATCCTGCCAGGTAGTGACATCATCGCCGGCCAGCAAGGGGCGCAACGTGGCGCCAAGGCGGCCAACACTCAGTCCCAGGTCGGAAGCCTGCTCTCGATCAATGTTTACCGCCACTGTCGGCTTGGGTGCCAGCAGCGACGTTTCAATATCCACCAGGCCATTGATCTTGCGCATGCCCGCAACAATTTCGTCCGATATCTTGCGCAACTGCTCAAGGTCATCACCCTGCACAGACAGCATGATGGGCTTGAGGCCGCCAGACACCGCCTCTTTTGCAGCCGCCACCGAAGTAAGGGTAATGCCGCCAACACGTGACAAACGCTGGCGCAAATCCCGTGTCAGTTCCTTCTGGCTGCGCTCACGCTCCGACTTCGGCTTGAGCTTTACCCGGATACCGGCATGATCCTTGCCTACATTCATGCCGGTATTGATGGTGGCATAGCTGGCAATCACCTCAGGATACTGGCGAATAATGGCATCCACTTGCAGCACTTTTTGCTGGGTGTACTCCAGGGAGGACCCGGCCGGCGTCTGGAATTTCACACCGATTTCCGACATGTCAGGCTCTGGCACAAATTCACCGCCGATATTGGCTGCCAGCACAAAAGCCCCGACAAGGCTGGCCAACGCAATACCCATGGTGGTTGCCCGATGCTTGAGCGCCCACGCCACCAGACGCACATAAAGATCACCAAGGCCATCCAGCCAGTCCGAGAACCGGTCAAGCATGCGGCCCAGCCACGAGGTTTTCTTGCGTCCATGAATATCCGGATCAGGCCAGATGGATGACAGCATGGGGTCGAGCGTGAAGCTCACAAACATCGACAGCAATACTGCCGACGATACCGTTACACCAAACTGGTAGAAGAAGCGGCCGATGATGCCACCCATGAATGCCACCGGCAGAAACACCGCCACAATCGCCAGCGTGGTCGCCAGAACGGCCAGACCGATTTCCCTGGTGCCGTCCATTGCCGCCGTACGATGATCCTTGCCCATGGCACCATGACGCACGATGTTTTCACGCACCACAATGGCGTCGTCAATCAACAGGCCAATACACAGCGACAACGCCATCAAGGTCATCAGGTTGAGCGTAAAACCAAAGAAATAAACAGCAAACAGTGTACCCAGCAAGGAAATGGGCAGCGTCAGACCCGTGATGACGGTGGAACGCCACGATCCCAGGAACAGGAAAACAATGAGGATCGCGAGCAAGGCACCTTCGACCAGTGTCTTCTGTACATCCTCAAGCGATGCACGAATCGACCGGGAGCTGTCGGCCACCTCGATCATCTTTACACCGGCAGGCAACTCCTTTCTCAGTTCATCCATCACCTCGTGCGACTTGTCCACCACCTTGATGGTATTGGCACCCGACGACTTGATGACATCAACCGATACGGCACGCTCGCCGTTAATCATGGCGGCAGATTCCAGCTCCTGCTCACCATCAACCACATCGGCAACCTGCTCCAGATATACCGGGCCGCTGGCATGCTGCGCCACAATCAGGCGGCGGAAATCCTTCGGGTTGGCGATGCGCCCCTTGATCTGGACAATCTGCTCGACATTGTTCAACGTGAGCGAACCGGCCGGCAGCTCCTGATTCTCGGTGCGCAGCATCTGCACCACCTGATCAACACCGATGCCATACCCGCGCAGACGCTCCGGGCGGATAAAGACACGAATCTCTCGTTTCACACCGCCAATGACTTCCACCTTGCCCACACCCGGCACGGTCTGGAAGCGCTTTTTCACCTTCTGCTCAATCCAGGTAGAGACTTCACGCGGCGTCAGCGTTGACGACGTGAACGCCAGCGAGACTACCGGCACGGAGCCCGGGTTGTAGCGCTCGATGATGGGGTCGTCGACCTCATCGCGAAAATCGTTCTTGATCAGTGCAATCTTGTCGCGCACATCCTGCACAGCCACCGCAACAGGCACATCAAGATAGAACTCGATGGCCACAAACGAACGGCCCTCGTAAGAGGTAGAGAACACTCGTTTCACACCGGCAATGGTGTTAACGGAGTCCTCGATCTTGCGCGTGACATCGGACTCCACCACTTCAGGTGAGGCGCCAATGTAATTGGTGTTGATGATGACAAATGGAAACTCCACATTGGGAAATTCCTCAACCCCGATATCCTTCCAGGAGAATAATCCAAGCACCATGAGCGCAAACATCATCATGGCAGCAAAGACGGGATTGTTGATGCTGACGCGGGTAAGCCACATAGCCATTAACTCCAGTCGGGTGGCTTACTTGCCAAGGGTGACCACTTTGGCAGGATGATTGGCGGCCTGCTCATTAAGGCTGGCCACCACCACGGTCTCGCCATCAGCGACACCGCTGATGACAATCGCCTGACCGGCACGCTCATCAATAGTACCCAGCGTTACAACCCGCAGCTCCAGCTTGCCATCCTTGAGGACAAACACGGTGGAGCCGGCGTCACCACGACGGACCGCATTCAGCGGCATGATCACGGCCGTCTGCCCCGTACCGGAAGCAATCTCGCCACGGGCAAACATGCCACCCTTGAGTGCCGCATCAGAATTCTTTACCCGCACATACACGGCAATGGCACGCGTTGCCGCATCTGCCACAGGGTTTATACGGGCTATCTGCCCTTCAAAGCCACGGGAACCAAAGCCATCAACCGTAAAGCTGACAGGCTGACCAACACGTAACCGCGGCACTTCGGATGCGGGAAGCGAAACCTCCAGTTCCATCTCGCGCAAATCCACGATATCGAAAAGCCGGGCATCCATGCCGACACTGCTGCCTGGCTCTACGTAACGCTTTGCCACGATACCGCTCATGGGCGCACGCACGGCCGCGTCGTTCAGGGCCTTGCGGGCAATATCCACAACAGCCTGCTGTGCACGTACCGCCTCTTCACGCGCCTCTGCCTCTCCCTGACTGCGGGCAAAATCATTTTCAGAAAAATAGTTCTTTTCAAACAGCTTGCGATTGCGATCAACGAGCGCACGCGACAACTGGGCCTCTACACTGGCACTGGCCAGCTGTGCCTCGGCCTGTTTGACACGCGCTTCCAGATCCTGCACGCCCAGACGTGCCAATACCTGGCCTTTCTCTACATGCTCGCCTTCACGCACCAGCACGGCCGAAATATCCGAAGCAACACGCGTCTGTACCGTTGTCTGGTTCAACGCCTGCAAGGCACCCGTCACTGGCAGTCCGCCCGCCAGCACGCCACGTTTGACCACGGCAACATCGGCAGGCAGCAACTCCAGCGGTGCCTCACTGGTCGTCTTGACTGCAGCCTCCTCCTTTTTGTCACCACAACCGGCGAGACCAAAAACAGAGACCAGCGCCAGCAGCGCCACAGTGGTCGGGGTACGGGTCAGGTGTGTCATGTTGCAACAGCTCCGGTATCGTTGTTATCGGGAGTTGAATGAGAATTAACAGGCGCAATCCCGCGCCACATCATGTCCAGAATGCCTTCGGAAAGAACCGAGAAATCAATGCGGTCCGGCTGTGAAAGCCAGGCCAGAATCAGGCCGTCGCCCAGTGCAAACCAGAATGTTGCCATCAGGTCGGGATCAATATCACTGCGCACCAGTCCGGCCGTCTGCATGTCACGCACCATGCGTCCGACAAACTCCCAGCCTTGCTCATAGAACTGGGCGATTCGGTCGCGCACCTCGGGCTCACGCGACTGCCCCATCACCTCGACAAACAGGCGTGGCCAGTCCGGGTCCGCCGTGGCCTGCTCAAGCCCGGAACTGAACACAGCCGCCATCATTTTGACGACACTGGCAGTTGCAGGACCGGCGGCCATCCGGGCAACCGACCCCAGCATGCTGCTGGTGTCCCGCTGAAAGCGGGAGTCCAGCAAGGCAAAGTACAGGTCATTCTTGCTTTTGAAATGCCAGTAAATGGCCCCTTTGGTCAGGCCTGCATCTGCGGCCACCTGATCAAGGCTGGCCCGCTGAAAGCCCTTCTGGCCAAACACGCGTGCGGCACTGGCAATGATCCGCTCACGCGTATCAGATGCCGGCGTCTGATACGCCAGCAATGCCATGAAATTGTCTGCCGGCCCAAGATGCTCTCTCACAGTCGCCACATCAACGCCTGCCGCCAGCGCCACATCGTCTTCGGTGGGCCGTTTTGGGTGCTGCCTCTGGGCAACCTCACGCAGCGCCGCCAGCAATGCATCTCTCATGTCGACTTGCCTGTGAGGGTAGGGATACCGGATAAGAGTGACGTTCTACCATACCGGCGAGTATGGCGTACATACCACCAGGTAAAACCAGCCTGGTCACGCCATGAACTTGCCAACCGGGACTGTAATCGATTAATTTAAACAGTCGTTTTAATCGACCATTTCCATCCTCTACGCCCGGAAGCCCCATGTACCGTATCCGCCCCCTTGCCTCCGCCGGCACAGACCCGGCCACTACCACACGTACCGCACTCATTGAGGCGGCAAAGCCCCTGTTTGCCGACCTTGGCTTTGAGTCCACGCGTATTCGTGACATTGCCGATCGTGCCAGGGCCAATGTAGCGGCGATCAACTACCACTTCGGCAGCAAGATGGGGCTGTATCAGGCAGTGATGAAAGCCCAGTCCGAGCAGATGATTGCCAATTATCCGCTGGAAACCGAAGAGACCACGCAGGCCGCCCCGGAAGAGCGACTCTACTGGCTGGTAAAGAACATCCTGCACCGCGTACTGGGCAGTGATGAAAAGGAGCGCCCGACCCGCATGTGCGTGCGAGAGTTTGTCGAGCCAACCGAGGCACTGGATTATCTGGTGAAAGAGATCGTGACCCCGCAGCACGGCATCACACGCTCTGTGGTGATGGTGGTTGCAGGCCGCGAACTGGACGAAGAGGAACTGAGCAGGCTTGCCATCAGTCTGGTCAGCCAGTGCTTCTATTACGGTCTGGCCGAACCGATGCTGACGCGACTGGGTATAAAGATTCCGCGGACCGAGGAAGAGATCGACGAGCTGGCCACACACATCGTGCGCTTCAGCCTGGCAGGCATCCGGGCCTGAGGCCCGGCTTCAGCCAAACTGGCGGGCAATCAACCTGTCAGCCGCGCCACACCGCATAGCGGGCATGCAGCCGTGTTGCCACGCCATTGCTGTCTGCCAACTCGATATCCAGCGACACCTTGCCCTTGTTCTTGCGCCGGATGCTGTCGGTGATGTGCGCCATGTCGGGCAACGAGACAGTTGCCGTAAAATCTCCATGCAGTGGCTGACTGAAATGGAACTGCGCGTCGTATACCGCGCACTGGCAATGACCGAACACCTGCTCACTCCAGAGCGTCAGCAATGCCCACCCGGTAATGCAACCCAGTGACGTGATACTGCCGGCAAAAGCCGTGCCCTTGTCATTCATGTTTGGCGTCAGTGGAACCTTGAATATCAGGGTTTTTCCGTCAAAAGACTGCAGTGACAACTGCATGGCTGCGGTGAGCGGAATATCTGCGTGCAACACCCGAACCAGATCCGCAGCACGCTGTGAAGAATCACTCATCCGCGCCACTCCAGAACAAAATCATCCTTTACCAGTGGTGACTGTGGCTTGGCCTCGGCCATGCCAGTACCGGTGTAAATGAATCCGGCAATCGACTCCCCTGTTGTCAGGCCCAACGCCGCCATGACAACAGGGTGCGCTGCCAGCGGCCCCGTACGCCACATGGCGGCATATCCCTGCGCATGCAACGCCAGCAGGAAATTCTGGACCGCAGCCCCTGTAGAGAGCACCTGCTCGTCACGTGGCACCTTGGCATCATCGTGATGACGCGTAATGGCAACCACAATCAGCGGCGCACGTTGCGGCATGTTGCGCAAACGCTCAATCTCCGGGTGCTCAAGCCCGGGCTTGTCTGCCAGAGAGGCTTTTACAAACACATTGCCCAGTGCAACCAGTGCGTCGTCCTGAATGATCAGGTAACGCCATGGGCGCAGCATGCGATGGTCCGGTGCACGCAAGGCACAGGCAAAAGCCTTGTCGAGCACTTCCGGAGGAGGAACGGGCCTCGAAAGCTGGCCACGCGAACGGCGTGTCAGCATGGTTTGAATGGCATCCATGAAATGACTCCCTGGCACGAATTGCTGAGCTGCGTCGCTCAGACCCGCACCCGTGAATTGACCTCGGCCAGAGCAGCCGAGGCTTCCTGCATCACGCGTTGCATGATGACTTCAACACTGGGCACATCCTTTACCAGTCCCTGCACCTGGCCGACAAGTTGTACCCCGGTGACATGATCACCTTCAATAACGGCCTTGCGGATCTGCAAGGTGGCGGCGCCAAAATAAGCGAGTTGCAAGGTCTGCGCAAAGCCCTGCTTCAGTACGTCCCGGACAAGGGCCGTCAACGGACGGCCAAGCTCTCTCGCCGCCTGCAGGGCCTTCATCATGACACGAGGCAATGACAGTGGCTTTGCTGCTGCAGCAACACCGGGCGGTGTCTTCATGATGCGACAGGGCATGCCGTCGAAATTTGGTGTGTAGAGCGTGTCGCTCACGGATTTCTCCGTGATCAGTTTTTTCGTGTTGGCGTGCACAGGGCTTTCCTGTGATGTTGCAAAACGCGTCCCCATCGCTACTGCATCGGCGCCCAGTGCCAATGCCGCAATCAGGCCACCGCCAGTGCCAAAGCCTCCGGTCGCAATGATGGGCAACGATGAAATCTGGCGAATGGCCGGTATCAGAACCAGCGAGGTGACATCACCACCATGAGCAGCAGCTTCATGCCCGGTCACCAGCAAGGCATCCACGCCGGAGCGCTCCGCTGCCTGCGCATGTTTTTCATTCACCACGGTAGCAATCACCTTGCCGCCATAGGCATGCACACGCTTGCAGATCCAGTCGCCCTTGCCCAGCGAGAAATTCAGGATGGGAACTTTTTCCTCGATGGCAACTTCGGCATTTTGCGCCGCACCCGGCATGATCAGGGCAACTCCCACACCAAACGGTTTGTCCGTCAGCGAGCGTACACGACGGATTTCGGCACGGGTTTCTTCCGGTGACAGATGACCAACCGCCAGAATACCAAGCCCACCGGCCTTCGACACGGCCGCAACCAGATCAGCATTGGATACATAGGTCATGCCGGGAGACAGTACGGGATGGGCAATCCCCAGCAATTCGGTGATACGGGTTCTCATTGGCATAATCCGTGAACAGCAAGTCACCGGATTCTATACAGACATGCGGACAGATGGCATGACAGCAAGCGACAGCAATGACAGTCATGACTGAGCGATTATGTCAGTCCCCGGTTTGCTGGTGACTGACATCAGGGAACGGATAACTCAGGTCGAGGCTGCAATTTCCGCAGCCAGAGGCCGGGAACGCTCACCCAGCCAGTCCTTGCTGATGGCCCAGGTGGTGTGGGCAGCCTTGCTGCCGGTAAAAACCCCGGCATGGCCACCGGGCACGACATGAAAGGTCTTGTCCGTTGAACTGACCACTCCCATGATGGCCTCGGCAGCAGCAACAGGCACGATCTTGTCGTTATCTCCGGCAAAAGCGAGAAGATTAGAACGGATTGTGGCGAACTCTGCAACGCGATTACCAATCCGGAAACGCCCTTTGGCCATACGGTTGTACAAGCCCATCTTGCGGATCATTTCCTGCACGGTCGCACCCGGATAATCCGGCATGTTGGTAAACCACTCATTCATGGTCATGTAACGCGACACGTACTCATCGTCAGCCATGTTGCGCACCAGCTGCACATAACTGGAAACCGTCCCCATGGGATTGGTCATCTTGAACATGAGCGAAAGACGCTTGCCCGGCACATGAAAAAACCGGCGCTCCATTTCCGTGATCTTGAGTCCCGTCACCTTGCCAATGGCCCATGCCGGCTTGCTCAGCACGCGGCTCAGTGGGCCTGCAAACCCCATCTTGTGCATGTCCACAGGTGAGGCAATCGTCACCAGATTCTCGACCTTGTCATCCTGACTGGAGGCCAGATACATCAGGGCCAGCAAGCCGCCCATGCAATAACCCACCAAGGACTGCTGCTCACTACCACTGTGCTCGCGAATGGCAGCCATCGCCTTGGGGAACCAGCGACAAACGTAGTCCTCAAGGGAGATATCACTGTCGTCTGCACGGGGTGCACCCCAATCGATCAGGTACACATCAAAACCATGCGACAGGAAATACCTCACCATGCTGCGATCGGCAAGCAGGTCGAATATCCAGCCAAACACGCCCAGTGGCGGCACCAGCACCAGCGGTATGGCAAAGCGGCGCTGACGCGCCACATAGGGCTTGCCATCGATCAGTACGGTAGAACCGGCAGGGAGTGGCTTGTAATGGCGAACCGTCATCAGCCCATCCGCGCAGATCACCTCATAGTCCGACTTGTCTGCCTGGATATACCGCGCCTTGTTCACCCGTCGCTGCACGGCATTGTTCACAAACGCAGAGCTGGCCTTATAAAAACGCACAGGACGGTCAAAGAACTTGCTCATACAGCCTCAATTGCCAAATCAGGGACGGGAAGCACCAAGGCGCTGATTGTAATGGCACTAAGCCGACCACCCCAATGACTCATTACCTGATCGAAGGGACATTTGAGGCAAAAAATGGCAAAAACACAAAAATGGTTATATGAAAATATAAAAACATTATTTTTAAGAATAAAAGCCATGCCGTAGGCTCTCCTCATCGCACAACAGCACCAGACATGGAGCCAATCATGGCAAGCAGATCCGGGTTGAGCACAACCCTCGACCAGTACGATGTCCTGGTTCTGCCGGGTTGGCACAACTCCGGGGCCGGGCACTGGCAAAGCCGCTGGGAGCAACTGTTCCCGACTTTTCGCCGCGTGCAGCAGGACAACTGGGACACCCCTCAGCGCGAAGACTGGATTGCCGCACTCGACCAAGCCATAAACGAGTGCAAAAAGCCCGTCCTGCTGATCGGCCACAGCCTGGGCTGCATCACCATTGCGCACTGGGCCAGGCAGCACCGGCACAGGGTGGCGGGCGCCCTGCTGGTGGCGCCCGCTGATGTGGAGCGCCGCACCGTATCCACGGTATTGCGCCGCTTTGCACCTATCCCGTCAGGCCGCCTGCCCTTTCCTGCCCTGCTGATTGGCAGCGACAACGATCGTTGCTGCGATGCCTGGCGTGCGGCAGAGCTGGCAGATCAATGGGGCGCCGAGCTTCATCTTGCCTATGGGGCAGGCCATATAAATGCCGACTCCGGCCTGGGCGACTGGCCGGAAGGCCTGCTTTTGCTGGAGGAGTGGCTGCGCGGTGTGGAAGCCAGAAGACCAGGGCCATGGAGGGATGTGGCCTGGGCGGCCTGAACGGGGGTCAATCCCCCCTCGTCCGGGGGCGATTGACGGTGGAAAACATATATGCAAGGATCAACAATCAATAAAAATAAATGCCGGTTATCATTAAAATGAAACGCCTAACCCGGTTGGCAGTTGCTTCATCCATCCTGTTTTCAGCCCCCCTACTGGCACTTGAGTCGCTGGACGATACTGCTTTGGCCGAAACACTGGGTCAGGCCGGCGTCACCATCAGCGTGACTCCCCCAGCTGGCGGCATCTCGTTTTCTACCGTCATTCACGACTCCGATGCCGCAATTGACGGCGCCATTGTCATTGGTCGCCCCCTTGCCCTTGCGGATCACATCGCAACCAGCATAAACACTGGCGGCAACCCCATTACCATCCTGCTGGATGCCACCGGTGACGTAGACACGGTGACCGCAGGCAATCAGGCCTCGCTGGGCATCAACATCACCATCCCTGCAGGCACCATCATCAATACCGGTACCTTGTCTGCTGCACAAAGTAACGGCCCCGGGGTTGCCATCAGCAACCAGACGGGCGTCATCATCAATAACATGACCATTACCCTGCCCGGCACCACAGTGCTGGACATGACTCTGGGTAACGAAGTGGCCACCACCGGCCAGATGATGCGTGTAACCACCAACATGACCAGCGGTCTGTCGGTATCCAACTTTGCCATTCGTGATGCCAATGCTGTCAATGCCAATGGCACTGCCATCCGGGCAGACACCATTGCCGTGACAAACGCAAGTGCTGCCAACCTTAACGTGGATGCCAGGGTTGATGTGGTGCCTACCGGCCTGCAAACCACGTTGACCCAGTTTGGCTCTGCGGCGTCGGGGGTTGATATCCGCATGACCAACCTGCGCATGGGTGACACCACAACGTCAACCATGGGCAACCTGAACATACTTGGACTTAACATGAACGGCGCAGTGCTGAGGCTTTACGGGCACTGAGTCGCATGAAGAAATTTCCTTGCGTCTGACCCACAACTCACTCGTCGGTCAGGGCTCGCAAGAAAGCAGTAAAACGATGTAACCGTTGTAGCAATTCAAATTTAACAAGACGCATAACAAAAACCGGGGAATCCGATAATGAAGCATTTCGCCAAACTCGCACTGGTATCCGCCATTGCACTGTCCTCCTCTGCCTTTGCCATGGAAGCCATGGAAGATGAAGCACTGGCCGAAACCACTGGTCAGGACGGCGTCACCATCAGCATCACCCCGCCGGCTGGTGGTATCACCATGTCGACCGTGATTCATGACACCGACCCGACTGTCGACGGTGCCATCGTTATCGGTAACCCGTTGTCTGCCGCCGGTCACACCCTGACCAGCGTCACCACCCCGGTTGGCCAGGCCATCAACATCCTGATCGATGCCACTGGTGATGTAGATACCGTGACTGCCGGTAGCCAGGCCTCGCTGCTGGTCAGCGTTGCCATCCCGGCGGGCACCATCATCAACACCGGTTCCATTTCGGCTGCACAGAGCAATGGCGCCGGCGTTGCCGTGACCAACCAGACCTCGGCCATCATGGACAACATCGCCATTACCCTGGGTGCCACCACCCTGGACATGACTCTGGGTAACGAAGTGGCCACCACCGGCCAGATGATGCGCCTGAACACCACCATGACCGGTGGCCTGTCCCTGGCCAACTTTGCCCTCCGTGACGCCAACGGCGGTAACGGTACGGCAGCCAGCGGTGGCTCTGCCATCCGCGCCACCAACATCTCCATCAACAACGCCGGTGCCAGCACCGACCTCGCTGTTGATGCCAAGATTGACGTAGTACCAACCGGCCTGCAGCTGAACATGGTCACCCTTGGTACTGGCGGCATGGACATGAGCATTACCGGCCTGCGTCTGGGCAGCACCTCGGCGACCGACAACCTGGCCATCGGCAATGTTGACGTGATCGGCCTGAACCTGGCTGGCACCCTGATCAAGGTTGCCGGTCACTGATAAATCGCCATCTCCGGATGGATGACCACTGCATGCACTGTGCATGCAGTGGTCTGATCGGTTCAGATACAGACAGGAAAAGTTTTGCATTAGTGTTACAGGGTTTGATCAGATACATAACGTTCAACCATGAAGTCACAAGAAGAATAAACATGGTGAAAAAATGAAGCACGCCACACGGTTGATTCTGGCCTCCTCCATTGCGATGTCTGCATCCGCATTCGGACTGGAATCACTGGAAGATGAAACCCTTTCTGAAATGACAGGCCAGGACGGTATTACCGTCACGTATACGCCTGCAGCAGGTGGTGTTTCTTTTTCGACAATTCTTCATGATTCCGACCCTGTTGTTGATGGCGCCATTGTCATCGGCAATCCCCTTTCTGCTGCCGGACACACGGCAACAAGCATTACCACACCTGTCGGCCAGTCCATCGTTATGCTTGTTGATGCAACAGGCGACATTGACGCTGGCACTGCCGGCAGCCAGGCAGCACTGCAGGTCAATATCTCCATTCCGGCCAACACTGTCATCAATACCGGTTCGATTTCAGCCGCACAGAGCAATGGCCTAGGCAATGCCGTCACCAACCAGACCGGCGTCATCCTGGATAACATTGCCATTACCCTCGGGGCATCGTCGCTGCTGATGACACTGGGCAATGAAGCGCCTGGCGGTCAGATGATCCGTCTGACCACGTCCATGGCTGCCGGACTGAGCATTGCCAACTTTGCATTGAAAGATGCCAATGGTGGCGGTACAGGTGGCTCGGGTTTCCGTGCCAGCAACATTCTGCTGGATAATGCCGGCGCATCATCTGCACTGGATGTGGACTTCAAGATTGATCTGGTGCCAACCGGGATACAAACCTCCGTCGTGACGTTTGGTACTGGCGGCACGGATATAAAGATCACCGGGCTCAGGCTGGGTGATACCGCAGCATCTGTTATCGGCAATGTGGATGTTGTTGGTCTTAATCTTTCCGGCTCAATGGTAACAATTGCCGGTCACTGAACTACCGTAACGCATCAGCCATTCATCAATCCCGCTCTGCCCTTCCGTTATGGATGAGCAAGCGGGATTTTTGTTGCCTCTCAGAAACCCAGCTTCTCCACCAGTCCCGACTCCCGTTGTGGCAGCGTGGCCAGTGCCGCTTCCAGCACAGGCGCAGCGCCGCACAGGGCGAAGCGTGATTTGGCGCGCGTGACTGCGGTGTAGATGAGTGGCCGGTCCAGCACGGGTGTCACCACCTCGGGCAACACCAGTAGCACCTCATCAAACTCCGAACCTTGTGACTGATGCACGGTCATGGCCCAGGCGGACTCATGTGCCGGCAGACGTCCGGGCGACAGTGCCCGGTATTGCCCGGGGGCAGCCTCAAAGAAAATACGCAGCCCCTCTGCGGTGGGCAAACACAGACCGATATCGCCATTGAACAGGCGAAGTGCGTAGTCGTTGGCGCGCACAATCACCGGGCGGCCGGCATACCAGACGGTGCCTGCCGGCTCCATCAGGGCATTGAGGCCTTCGACGCCGGCGGGACCATGCCGATGAGCACATAGCACGCGGAAGTTAAGGAACGCGGCAAATGCTGCGGCAGTGTCACCGGCTTTGGCTGCATCACGATAGGCTGCATAGCCCTGCTGCATCTGTTCGCGCAACCGGGCCGTGCTGCAGCGTGAAAGACCCGGACTGCTGTCGAGTGTAGCCAGAAAACCGGTGGCATCTCCCGCGCGCGCGGCACGTGCCAGCGCACCAATGCCGCTGTCGGCTGCAAAGCGGTAACTGCGGGTGAGTTCTACGCGGCAATCTGCAAGCGGGCTGCTGATGGCACCGGCTGTTACCGCCACGTCATAGGGTGCGAGTGCCTGACTGAGCGCATCACTCATGCCCTCGCTGGCACACAGATCGCCGAACACACTACCCGCCTCTACCGAGGCCAGCTGATCACGGTCTCCCAGCAATATCAGGCGCGCCTCATCCGGCAAGGCAGCCAGTACGGCCTGCATGAGGGCAAGATCAATCATGGAGGCTTCATCAACCAGCAGCACGTCACAGGCCAGCGGATTTCCGGCATCGTGACGGTAGCGGCCCGTATCCCCTTGCGCACCGAGCAGGCGATGCAGGGTTTGTGCTGCTTCGGGAATGCAGGCTTTTACATCATCCGGAATATCGAGTGCCTGCTTGGCGTTGCGAATGGACTCGGACAAGCGTTGTGCCGCCTTGCCTGTGGGCGCTGCCAACAAAATCCGCAACGGCGCATCACTAGCTTGTGCCTGCAAGAGCGCGAGCATTTTCACCACAGTGGTGGTCTTGCCCGTGCCGGGCCCGCCGCTGACCAGCGTGAGCGGCTTGAATTGCGCCACTAATGCCGCAAGGCGCTGGCGATCTTCCGGGTCGCCGGTAAACAATGCATCCAGATCGGACTGCAACAGCGCCGGATCACGGGGCGTGAGCAACTGCGAAGCGCGGGACTTGAGTGCAGCGGCAACACCTTCTTCATGGCTGTGATACCGCGCCAGATAAAAACGCCCGCTGGTTTCCAGAATGCTGGCCTCCAGAATGAAGGGGCAATAGGCACCGGGACGACCGACCCAGCCGGTTGCCAGCCATGCGTCGGCATGTTCGACATCTACACGAATACAGACATGCCCGCCCTCTACTGCCTGATACAGGGCATCAATGGCCAGAAGCAAATCAGCGGGCAGATCAGGGGCTTCACGCGCCAGCCAGGTTCGTGAAGATTGCATCAGAGGAGAGATCACATGGTTCATGCTGTCACTCCCTGTGCCTGATGTTCATGATCTGTTTTCTTGCCACGCATCAGGCCATCCAGCGATTCAATCAACGCGCGCGATGGCTTGCGGGCATATACGCCCCGGGTTTCCGCCGCGATACCGCGCAGGAACAGATAACGCACGCCGCCAATATCACGGTCGTAGTCGTAATCGGCTTTCACGGTTTGCAGATGCCGGTGCAGGGCGAGCACATATAGCCAGTACTGCAGGTAGTAATGCGAATCTGCCATGGCCACTTCCATGCGCTCGGCGGTATAGGCGCGATCATCCGGGCCCAACCAGTTGGTCTTGTAGTCGAGCACGTAATAGCGTCCGTCGTGACGGTAGATCAGGTCGATGAAACCCTTGAGGTAGCCTTTGAGCGTGGGGAAATCGAGTGCCTTGAGTGCCTCACGATAACGTTCCGGCACATCCGGCAGACTCAGGAACTGTTGCGGTGCCAGTTGCTGCACGGGATAGAGAAATTCCATTTCGGCGCGCGCGGCGTCGAGGGCACCCAAGCGGGCGCCTTCGGCATCCAGTGGGGTTTCCAGCAGACTGGTAAGCGTTTCATTTACCTGCGCGGCCAACTCAACCGGCAAGGCATGTTGTTGCAGACGCTCGGTGATAAGAGCCAGACGGTCCGGCACATTCACACCTACGCAATCCTCCAGCACGGCATGCCAGAACACACCGGCACGTGCACCACGCGGAAATGCGTGAATGCCTTGCGGCTCCTGCACGGTTTCGGGCGCGGTAACCTCCTGTGCAACAACTGTCTGTGCAAGACCTTCGGGAAGATCAAGATCGTGGTCGGGACTTTCGCCCTTGTGCGACTGGTCGTGCGCGCTTTCGGAAAGGCCGGTGAAGCTGCTCACGCGCCAGCGCCGGATAAGGGAGCGGCTGAACGATGGCATTGAGGGTTCGCCTTCTGCGGCCAGCGCAGTCGGCATGGTCAGCTGCGGAATGTCGGCATCCAGCGCCTGCCAGGCAAAACCTTCNNCCAGCTGAACGGGGCCTGCTCGCTTTCCTTCACCCAGCCCCACACGCCATAGCAGCGGTACTTGGCGCGTGTAAGCGCAACGTAGAGCACACGCAGTTTTTCGGCGAGACGTTCGGTGGCCATGCGGGTTTGTGCATGCTCAAACTTGTCGGACCCCAGATCGAGCAGCGACTGGTCACCCGCACGATATTCCGCACGGTGGGCATCGGCTTTTTGCAACAGCGCGCCATCCCACAGGAAGGGACAGAACACGACGGGATATTCGAGGCCCTTGCTGACATGAATGGTCAGCACCTGCACGCGCTCGGCATCGCTTTCCAGACGCAGTTGCGTATCTTCGGTGGTCTCGCCGTCACGGACCTGTTCGCGCAGCCAGGCGAGTTGACGCTCCGGCACCGGGTCAAGGTCGGCCTGCTGCTGCATGAGGGTCGCAAGATGACGCAGGTTGGTGAGACGGCGCTCGCCATACGCACCCGTCAGCACGCGCTCATATACATTGAATGCGGCCAGCCACTTTTCCCACATGGGCATGAAGCCCTGCGTGAGCCAGCGCTCGCGGGCCTCCAGCAATTGTTCGATGAGGGATGACCAGCGTGCATCATCCTCCTGCTCGGCATACAGCGATTCAACGGTGCCGCCCAACAGTCTGGAAAGGTACGCAGCCTTCACCTGTCCGTCCCGGCCCGGTGCAGCAATGGCCTCCAGCACTGACAGCACATCATGCGCTTCGTCGGTGGCAAATACGGAATCCTGGCTGCGAATGACGGCCGGCACGCCCGCTTCGGCCAGTGCCTCGGTAATGGCGCGACCATCCTTGTGTTTGGGAACCAGCACGGCAATGTCGCCGGGGCGAAGCGGCTTGTCGCCAATCGCAATTTCACCGGCAGCGGCGTCCTGTAACAGCCGCACAATTTCTGCGACGGTGGTGCCCACACTGAAACGATGCGCGGCCTCCTTGCCTAGCTGCTTGCCTTCATGCGCGGGCAGTAGCCAGCACTTGAACGGCGGCTCCTTGATGGACAGCACTGCTTCGGGCTCTACTGCATCCACCTTGGGGAAGCGCAGGTCCGAGAGCAGGAAGGGATTGGAATGCCGCGTGAACAGGCCGTTGACGGCATTGACCAGTGCCGGCACCGAGCGCCGGTTGGTGCCGAGCGTGTAGCGTCCGTTGGCATGCTGGCGGGCACGCAGATACGTGAAAATATCGGCACCACGGAAACTGTAGATGGCCTGCTTGGGGTCACCGACCAGATACATCGGCAGATGGCCCTGACGATACAGCTTGTCGAAAATCCTGAACTGCAGCGGATCGGTATCCTGGAATTCGTCAATCAGCGCAACGCCGTAACTGGCGCGAATGCTTTGCGCGATGGCGTCGTCTTCAACAGCCTCGGCCAATAGTGCCAGCAAATCCTGATACGAGAGCAGACCCTGTGCCTGCTTGTGTGCCATCAGGCCGGCACGCACATCATCAATCACCGTTGTGCGGAAATGCGTGACCAGCAGATCGGCCTCGGCAAACCAGTCCTGAAGCTTTTCCCAGAAGGGATGTTGCGGCATGCGGCCTTTCTGCTTGCGCTTTTCCTCGAACTTCAGCGGCGTGAGTTGCCGGATTTTCCTGTCGAGCCCGACATCGGCAGACAGCCAGCCCTCCAGCAGGGCCAGCATGTTGTCCAGATCCTTGTACTGGTCCTTGGCGCGACTGAGTGCGTCGGCTTCGCTCACATCCTTGATGATATCCGTCCGCTCGCGCAGCCACTCGGCCCGCAAGTGCTCCCGCTGTTTGAGCAGGGCATCTACCGCCACTTTCTTTTTCCTGGTGGTGACATGCAGGTAGGACTTGAGCAGCAGCACATCAATATCGCGCTGCACCACCTCTGGCGTCAGTGTACTGAGGCGAAGCAGCTCGGCCAGCAGGGGTGAATCGCAATGACGAATCCATGCCTCCTGCAACAGGCCGGGCAGCCACTCGCGCTCATCCGGCACAATCTCCGGCTCGCTTAACAACGCCGGCAGTTGCACCTCATTCAGCACACGCTGGCAGAAGCCATGAATGGTGTAGATGGAGGCTTCGTCAAACTGGCGGATGGACTCGCCCAGTTTTTTAATCGCAGCCTCACGCGCTTCGCCGGTAAAACGCTCAAGCGCCCACAGGCAGAACGGATCGTCACTTTGCCCTTGCAACAGGGCACCTTCCACATCGACCAGACGTGAACGCAGACGGTCGCGCAATTCGGCGGTGGCGGCCTTGGTAAAGGTCACCACCAGAATGCGGCTGATGGTTTCTTCGGTTTCCAGCAGCAGACGCAGATAAAGACCGGCAATCGTCCAGGTCTTGCCGGTACCGGCGCTGGCCTCGACCAGTTGCACGCCTTTCAACGGCAGCGTGTAGAGATCGAGTGGCTTGAGTATGTGATCGGAATGTTTCACAGCTTGCCGACCTCCTCTGCCACCGGGCCATACAGGCGTTCGGCCCAGTGAATGAAACGTTCGTCGCAGGGATCGGCATTGCGCCAGAGCATGTTTATCCAGGCATCCTCGCCATCACCGGTATTGTAGTCATTGCCCTCATAGGCCTTGCGGGCCTCATCCAGACTCTGCTTTTTAATCCAGACTGGTGACGCACGCCGGAACAGGGGCAAGGGCAGGCAGAGGCCTTCCTGATAGGCGGCGGCGAAATCGGCCAGCAGTTTGAGCGGGTCCGCAACCGGCTCCAGTATTACTTCTTTGTCCAGCCCGATGAGGTAACTGCGCAATTCCACACCGGCAGGTTTGGTGGCACACAGCAGCAGGTGGGCAAAATACAGACGCAGTACGTCGGTGGCGTAGAGTTTGTTTTCCAGCGAGACGCGCACCAGGCCAACGCTGGTCAGGTCATCCAGTACGCCAGTGAATGTGACGCCATCCACTGTCAGGTGTACCGGGGCAGCTTCCACCGGTGTTGCCTGCAAGGCCTCTACCTTTGTGCGGACTTCATCCACCTGCCCGGCCTGTTCACCGAACAGTTGCGTGCCCCACATGCCCGATGGCAGCAGGCCTTCGGCGCGCAGGCTGGCAACGCCCAGTGTGGACTGGTGGTACAGACGCTGGCGCAATTCGCGCTTGTCGGTGATGTCGACAGGCTCTTCGTCCTGCAATGCATCCGTTGCATAGGGAATCTGCACACCCATGCGCTCACGCAGGAAGAAACGCTGCGGATGGGCAAGGAAACGCTCGAAGCGTTGCACGGTCACACTGAGCAGATCATCCGGGGCCGGTGGCAAGGGCTGGCTGAATGCCGGGGTGACGTCACCCGATTTCAGTCCGAGCAGCCGGCTGGCGGCGGCAAAACGCGATGAGAACGAGAACAGCTTTTCATCACCCGAGAAATAACGGGGGCTGAAAGGCTGCAGGGCATGTTCGGTGATGAACTTCTTACGGAACGTTTTTTCATCCGGCACAGCAACGGTCGCACGCACCTGATCAAGCAACTCGGACAATACCGGTGAGGGTGGCCTTGCCGTGCCGTCTACCTCGCTCAGACCGACATGGCTGAGATAAAGCGTATCGCGCGCGGCGAGCAGCGTTTCCAGAAACAGGTAGCGGTCATCCTGACGGCGCGAACGGTCACCCGCTGCCGGGTTTTCTGCCATCAGGTCGAACGGCCATGGTTTTTGCTGGCGCGGGAACACGCCATCGTCCATGCCCAGCACGGCAATCATTTTAAACGGCAGGCTGCGCATGGGCACCATGGCGCAGAACGTAACGGCACCATGCAGGAACCCACGGCGGCTCTCCAGCCCTTTCACCTGACGGTTAAGCCAGCGGCGGATCACGGCAAACGGTTGCGGCCCGGCCTCGGGGGCACGACGCGCCTGATCACGCAGTTCGGTGAGGCCATCACGCAGGTATTGCAGCGCGTCACGGCTTTCGGGCGTTTCTGCAAAGAAATCATCGAGCAGGGCATCAAGACTATCGGCCCAGTCATTGAGACTGCGCGGACGCGACAGGCGATTTTCCCAGCCAATCAGGGCCTCGATCAGCAGGGAGAGGCGCGACAGGATTTGTGCCTGCCCTACCGAGAACACGGCATCGAGCGGCACACGGCCAGCAAAACGGTGATCATCGGCCGGCGCCAGTGCCACCGGCAGCGCAAAGCCCAGACGCAACCGCGCCAGTGCATCCTGCCAGGTGAGCGGCACATCGGTCGGCAAACCACGCTCACTGCGATCCTTTGCATCACGTCCCCAGCGCAGGTGCAGTTGTTCACACCAGCGGCGGATGACCGGTACATCGGCCTCATCCAGCTCGAAGCGTGCACGCAGGGATGGTTCTTCCAATAGCGCCAGCACGCGTTCGACCTCGAAGCGCGAACCGGGCAAGGCGAGCAGGTCGGCAAAGCGGCGCAACAAGGGCTCTTCTGTTTCCAGACGGCGGTCGGCAATCGTGAACGGAATGGCGGCCGGGGTGTGGCGCGTGGCAAACACCGCCTCGATCAACGGTGCATAACGCTGGATATCCGTGCACATCACCAGCACATCATCCGGCATGAGGCCCGGATTCTTTTCAAACTGCATGAGCAGCTGATCGTGCAGCACCTCCACTTCACGCAGGGCGCTGTGGCAAACATGTACCTGGAGGGAGTCGTCATCTGCCTGCAAGGGCAGACGGTCGCTCTCGTTACGCACATGCTGCTGCAACAGGTCGGACTGCAGTGTTGCGAGTACCGAGCCACCGTGCGACGACACAAAGGCATGCGACTGCACCGGCTCGTTCACGCCACTGGCGGCCACGGTATTGATGAAATCCCGGCCCTGCTGCCCCAGCGAGGCCAGCAGGGGATGACCGCCCTCACCCGCATCGCCACGGCGCAACTGACCCCAGTATTCCTGGCTGGGATTGAGCAGGAAGAGATTGATCTCGATGTGCTCCCCCAGTGCCTGCAACAATTGCCAGATCATGGGCGGCAGCGAACTTACGCCGAACACCGCCAGCCGTGCCGGCAGGCCGGGCACCTTGCCATTGCGCAACTGTTGCGCCAGATCGCCCAGCAAGCGCGCACGGTGCGGCTCACCCCCCTTGGTCAGCCTTTGCCACAGGGCCGCCTGCCACGCCTCGTCTGCCCCCAGGCCAAGCAGCTTGNNAACAGGTCGGCCACGCGCCAGGCCAGCTCGTAACGGCCCGCCGGATCAGCCGCTTGCCAATTGGCGGCCAGTGCGGCCCCTTCCAGCTCTTTCACCTCGGGCAGGGCCGTGAGCACGCGCCAGGCCAGCACCTCGGGATCGAACGCGGAGCGCCGGGGGACGTCCGGAAACACCCGGGTAATGAGCTGCCAGACAAACGAGGCCGGCAGTTTGAAATCGAGATTGGCGACAATGCCCTGCTCCCGGGCCAGCTCCAGCTGCAGCCAGCGCTGCATGCCCAGCGAGGGCACCAGTAGAGTTTCGGGGACCAAGGGATCTGACGCGGGTTCACGCACTGCCAGATAAAGCCTGAGCAGCGCATCGAGCATGTTGGACTGATAGAGATTTAGCATCGGGGAAGTGTGCCAAAGGCGGGGCCTAATGCCCATCGGGAATCGTGAAAAGCTTTACAAGCCCACTGTGAGACAGCCATTTTTTGACCCTTCCACTGATTGCTTCTTGCAGCCGATCCCAGAGTTGCCTTCCGAGCCAGATTGACCGCCCAAGGGGCAGGTCTGAATAGACCTCACACGAGAGGGCTGCGGTAGCCCACCTCATGGATGACATCCAACCAGCCGACATCCGGACCAGGATGCCACTTAAAACACCATCCTTTCCCGTTAGAATCGATTAAAAGTTCATTTTTTCGATTAAAAAACGGCTGTTTTTCATTTTTTCGATTATTTCTGCCCCTTCGCCCCTAAAGCCAGGACGAGGTCAACGCCCTCAAAGGGGGAGTAGCTTCTGCCCGCCAGCGTTAAACAGGTAGGTTACAGGCAGGGCTAATTCGCCCAATCCTGCGTTAGCGACAATGCCGAATGGATGCGCGGGACCGGATAGACCAACACCTGCAACATGCAGTATGTTCAGTACAAACCAACGCCTGATGAAACCAAGGACTGGCAAGGCAATTGCAAAGATGAGCTAGTACGTCTTTCTCGACGCCTCCACTCTAGAAACCAAGGAATTGGGATAGAAACAACCCGATTAGACGTCAAAAGTGGCGCATTTGAAGACGTTACTTTTGACGCCTAGTTAACGTTATGTGCCAATAAATTCGAGATGGGCGTTATGAGCCAGGAAGAATCCAATCGTAGAATTAAGTATGCTCTTCATTCTCATGGCTGGTCATATGAAGAAGGAGAAAAATCCTTTCTACAGAAGCACTCCTTGAAAGTCATTCCATCAGAATATATCCATGACATGGAAGGAAATATTTTCTGCCCAGCGTGCTTCACCAATCTCATTAGGGTGCCAAAAAATAAAGAACACTCCTCCAATGGAAGAGCCGCGTATTTTGCTCATATTAAAAAGTATAAGAATGTTAAGTGCGACTTAAGATCTTCAAAACCGGAAGGGAAAAGATTCGATACTTACGAAGAAGCACAAAAAGCCATTGATGATGAAAACTTAGTTATTGTATCTGGATTTCTAGAGGATAAGCCCGAAGCGCTAGGCAACGGCGAAGCCGAATACAACGAAACCCCTGTAGAGGACAAAAAAGGACCAATATCTAATGTCCCCATTGGGAGGCACAATGGCGAATCCTTCAAACTGCCAAGCAAAATTACAACTGTGGCTGGCATTTGTAGGAACTTCGATGAAAACCTATATAAGTATTATTATTTCCCTGGGCATCAACATGCGATACGTCTCTTAGACTTATTAAAGAGCATTGATCGCGTTGAGGTCGAAGATGAAAAGCCACAGCTTTACTATGGGACTATAGTTAAATCATATAATGCCGGCCAAAACCCAAAACCAAGCAACATTCGAATGACAGAGCTTTTATGCCATGAAAATGTTCATGACTTCTTTTTAAAAGCCACCGACCAGATATCACAAGAGAAAGGCATCTCTGATGACTCTAAAGGACGAATTGTTCTAATGTATGGAAAAGTCACAGGGAGTGGCATCGGCTTGTGTATAGAGCGCTTGAAATGGGGAGAGTTTGCACTTCTCCCAGAGAAATATAATAGTCTGTTGTCGTGAGCACGTAGTTTCAACCACGAAGTGCAACAAAGGTCATAGTTCATAAAAGCACTCCGCTGGTGTTCTGTAGTGGTGTCTTTTCCGTGGCCTCGTGTTCAGTTCATCCGCAATCCACTTGCAGTCCCACTGTGATACGTAGGCCATGGTTTTGCCCTTCGGCAAATACTGCCTGATCAATCCATTGGTGTTTTCATTGGTCCCCCGCTCCCACGAGTGATGTGGGTGCGCAAAGTAAAACCGTACCCCTGTGGCAGCTTCTATTTCCTTATAGCCGTGGAACTCGGTGCCATTGTCTGCCGTGATTGTCTTGAAGACTGCGCCGTGCTGCCTGATCAGACTAATCACCCGCTTGTTCAGCTCTGCTGTTGTCCGGTTGGCCAGCTTTCCAATCACGGTGTACCCGGTTTTGCGCTCTACCAGGGTCACAATGCAGTCCTTGTCGCCCTTGCCCATGACTGTGTCGATTTCCCAATGGTCCTTGGTGCGCCGCCCTTCTATCTCGGCCGGGCGCTCATCA
>DPJB01000022.1:0-43051 GCA_003543245.1 Moraxellaceae bacterium
GCATGGTGAAGGCATTGTTGTTGCCAGCGGCATCCACCGCCTGTGGCAAATCAATGATTACCGGGCCTTTGGGGTCGATCAGGATGTTGTATTCGGAGAGGTCACCATGCACGAGGCCGGCACACAGCATGCGCACCACCTCGCGAATCAGCTGGTCATGACAGGCCACCGCTTCTTCCGGAGTAAAGGCCACCTCGCTCAGACGTGGCGCCGGACGGCCATGACCATCCGAGACCATGTCCATGATCAGGACACCATCAAAGCAGCCATGCGGCGTCGGCACGCGCACACCGGCATCGGCCAGACGGTACAGGGCATTTACCTCCGAGTTCTGCCAGGCCTCTTCCAGCTCCTGCTTGCCGAAGCGCGAGCCCTTTTCCATGGCGCGCGCCGCACGCGAACTTTTGACCTTGCGGCCTTCACGATAGGTGGATGCCTGCTTGAAACTGCGGTGATGCGCATCCTTGTACACCTTGGCACAGCGCAATTCACCGGCACAACGCACCAGATAAACAGTGGCTTCCTTGCCGCTCTTGAGCTGGGCAATCACCTCGTCAATCAGTCCGTCTTCCAGCAGTGGTTCAAGTCGTTTCGGGGTTTTCATCCGCGCAAATTCACCATCATCATATAGCCGACATCACGCGGTGGCACTCACACCCACACGGGCAGCAACCATTTTCCAGTTATCGTCATTGTGCAACGACTGCCAGTCCTGACGGAACTTTCCCTTCATTGCCTCAAAGCGGCGCTGCTCGGGAAACTGGCCACGTTTTTCCAGAGCAGCCAGCACTTCCAGGGCACCCGCACGGTGATTGCACACCAGCACCATGTCGCAACCGGCATCCAGTGCTGCATTGGCACGATCACTGAAGGAGCCGGTTGCCACGGCACCTTCCATGCTGAGGTCGTCAGAGAAAATAACACCATCAAAACCAAGGCGATCACGCAGGATGTCCTGCAGCCAGAAAGACGAAAAACCGGCAGGATCAGGATCGACCTTCGAATAAATCACGTGGGCGGGCATGATGCCCTGCAGCTCACGCGAGAGTTCGGCAAACGGCACCAGATCGTGCGCCTCGATGTCGGCCCACGGACGGTCGTCCACCGGCAACGCAACATGCGAGTCGGCCGCAACCGAGCCATGTCCAGGGAAATGCTTGCCAGTGGCGGCCATGCCGGCCTCGTGCATGCCACGAATGAACTCGCGCAGCAGCGTCACCGCAATCCGGGGGTCTGCATGAAACGCGCGATCACCAATCACCTGCGAAATGCCGCAGTCCACATCCAGAATCGGTGCAAAGCTGATGTCTACACCCACCGCCAGCACTTCACTTGCCATCAGCCAGCCACACTGAAAGGCTTGCTGACGTGCTTCGCCCGGGTTTTCTGCATACAGGTCGCCAAACACCTTCATCGACGGCAGACGCACAAAGCCGTCACGGAAACGCTGTACCCGCCCACCTTCCTGATCAACCGCAATCAGGATTTCCGGGCGCACTGCACGGATTTCCTGCACCAGCGCCGTCACCTGCACCACGCTCTGGAAATTGCGTGCAAACAGGATCAGCCCACCCACGTGCGGGTGAGCCAGCAATACTTTTTCTTCTGCCGTGAGGGTCAGCCCCTCAACATCCAGCATCAGGGCGCCAATCGCCATGAACCGCTCCTCACATCAATTCTTGTCAAAATTCTTTTCAGCCGGCTGTAACACCAGCTTCCTGCTGAACTGCTGGTTAACCAGCACAGGATCGTGAAACGCCATCACACGATTACTGCCCGAAAGGAACAGGGGAATCCCGTCATCATAATGCCTGCTGGCCGGGTTGCCACTCTGCCCGCCCGCATTGATCAGGTGCAGCGGCTCTTTCTGGCTGAAATCCACAATCAGCCTCATGGCCGGGACATTCCACACCTTGAAGCCCTCGCCAATGGTATAGCCGGCAACATTAACGGTATTGGTAGAGCCGGGAGCCGGATAAGGCCCACGGTCCAGATAGCGCCCCAGCAGCCCTACCACCATCGCCGGAACAGCAGGCAGATGCGGCTTCATTCTGGTGGAACCGGACTCCCAGGCATACGTATGCACCTTGCCCCAGCGCCATTGCCGGGGATCAGAACCCAGCCTCAGCAAGGACTCCTGCCAGCTCATGGCCAGGGTGCGCACTACAATATCCCATTTGTCCTCCCTGAGTCCTGCCGTGTTCACATCATCCCAGAACGGGCTGTCTTCCCGGCCCAGCATGTGATCCTGCTGGGCAGAGTAGGTAATGAGATTGGCCAGTAAAAAGGATTGCCAGGCACTGCCATCCCGGGGACCCAGCTCATCGGCAAATACCTGCCGCGTCAGGTCATCCAGAAAAATGCCATAAAGTGTAGCGCCCGGTGCCGAAATACCCATCTGGCCATCGAACTGCTGCAGCATCAGCAATGATTTTTCTGCCGACTCCCGGGCCGCCTCCGGCATCTTGCCCAAGCGTTCGCGCAGCAGGCCATCCTTCTCCCTGAGCAGCCGTGCCAGCTTCAGGGCAGCAAGATCCTTGATGTCATTCTGCAGGCCGACCGTCGTGGCAAGTGTCTGCTCACGGCTCTCCTGCAGGCTTTCCACAATGCGTTCATGACGTTCCGGTGCATACCAGGAGTCCGTCAGGTGTGGCACATGATCTGTCGCAACCGTACGGTGATTGGCCGTTGCCAGAAAACCGGCGGCCGGATTGACCTCGCGTGGCAGACTGGCAAACGGCACCACGCCTTCCCAGTCATATTCCCCGGTCCATCCAGGCGAAGGCAGATAACCCCGGCCCTTGCGACGCTGCGGATAATTACCCGTCACCTGCCAGCCAATGTTGCCGGCATCCGCAAACAGCAGGTTCAGGTGAATGAAGCCAATCCCCTCGAGGGCTGCCTGCGCAGCCTTGAAGTCCTGCGCCTGTCCCAGCATGAAAAACCGCTCCATGCTCTTGTCCGCGACAGATGCCGTGGTCTGCACCGCCAGTCCATAGCCGTCAGCCACCTTGAACGTCGGCAGCATGATCTCGTTAACCTGTTTGCCCCGCAGTGCGGTGTTCAGTAACGGCCCATGCACGGTCTCCTGCACCACGACCTTGTGATCAGCTTCGCCCTTGATGCGGATGATTTCCTCGCGCTGCTGCACTGGCCGCCACTCATCCCGGTACTGATACAGGGTTTTCCCGTCCTGCTGCCGGAGCCTTTCGACAAACACATCCTGCGAGTCCGCCATCACCATGGTCATGCCCCAGGCAACATGACCGTTGTACCCCGCCACTATTCCGGGAATACCGGCAATTGCCACCCCCCCGGCGTGGTAGCCGGGAGCCGCCAGTTGCATCAACATCCAGACGGGTGGGTGTTCCAGCATCAGGTGCGTGTCATTGGCCAGAATGCTGGCTTTTCCGAGGGTATTTTGTGGTGCCACCGCCCAGTTGTTGGATGCCGCCTGACGCAGCGGCACAAAAAATTCGCCAAGCTGTTTCTGCATGGCTGCCTGCGCGGTGGTCACCGTCATCAGTTTGCTGAACGGAAAGTCTTTCAGCTTGCCGGCTTCTTCCAGCGGCAGCGCCTCACCCGGCCCGGAGGGAACCAGCCAAGCGGCCTTTTCCGGGCCCACCGCAGCGGCCAGATCCAGAAAGGCAATTTCTTCCGGCAGGTTCAGGGACAAACCCAGATTGAGCATGGCAAACACATCCATCGAGTTGACGGGTGTCCATGGCTCCGGCGTATAACCACTCAGCCTGAAATCCAGCGGCAAGCGATCCTTGTGTGTCTGCACCCAGGCATTCACCCCGTCGGCAAACCGCTGCAGGTTTTTTTGCAGCGCAGGCGACACCTGGGCCATCTGCTGTTCGGCATTCCTGCGCACCCCGAGCGTACGCATATAGACATCCAGATCACGTGTAACCGGTCCGGCCATCTCCGACATGCGTCCCTGCGCAACCAGAGAATAAGACACCATTTGCGCCAGACGATCCGACGCCATGACATACCCCATGCCAAAGGCCAGATCACCTTCACTGGCGGCCTCTATGCGTGGCACGCCCAGCTCGTCACGCTGGATCGTCACCGGTGCCGTCAGACCTGCCAGACGAACCTCTCCCTCCTCGCTATCCACGGTGTTGCGCAGCAACAGGTCCATGGCATCACAACCAGGCAGACAAACCAGTAAAAACGGCAATGACCAGCGAAGAAGAACACGGCGCATAACATCATCCCAGGCAGGTGGAGGTCCCTGAATGCGCGACACTAAACACCGTTTGCACGCCCAAGTCAAAGCAGCCACACACATGAAAAAGCCCGGGAATTCCGGGCTTTTCTGATGACTGTCATGCTCACGCCATGGAGCGGAATCCCCATGTCGCCGGATCATCACCCAGGCCCCGCCGCAGCGTCCGGCTACTCAGTGCATGAGCCGCCTTTTCCAGCCGGCGCCGGCCCGCATCCGGGAGCAGGCGCAGCCCCATGTTGCCGACACGAACCCCCGTACGGGCCAGATGAATGGCCACTTCCACCGGCATCCAGGCCTGAATGTCGAACTCATCCGCCAGATCATCACCGATCAGGTAGCGGCTGATCGTGTGCAACACTTTTTCCGGCATCATGAACGGCGGCTTGTTGCTCATGTCCCGCAGCAGGGCCCGCGCCAGTTGTGCCCCCTCAGGACTCGGGCTGTAGCCATGCGTGTGCAGCTGCAACGCCATGATTTCCTGCTCCTGGTACGACGTCGACAGCAACCCCTCCTTTACCCCCAGCAGCCAGCCTGCGTAGCGCCAGAAGTAGTGGATGGACACACGCTCCGCCTCGGTCAGCTCCAGTCCCAGCAATTTCAGACCACGCACCACCATGAAATCAAACTCAAGAATGGTGCCGGCCATGTCCTCCTGATTGATAGGGCGCTGGTATTTTTCCTCCGGGTAGCGCCCCGGATGCATGTCCAGATAATGGCGCACCGACGCGTGCAGCAGACGCACCTCCAGAATGGTGCGATGTCCGACTCCGCCCGGACGCAAGCCGTCCGGTCCCACCATGTTGTGCAGGAACTGGCCCGTCTCGTAGATGCGACGCGACACATCCCTCTGCAAGCGCCCGGTCTGCACCAGCACCTGGCTGGGCTTGGCAAAGGCATACCCCTCCACCAGTGAGCTGCACAGCAGGACCAGTCCCTGCAAGGTACCGTGCCGCATCAGCACACGACGTCCCAGCTCCATGGACTCAAAATCCACCCAGGCAGGCACGGCATACGCCTGATCCATGAATGCCTGGAACACACCACCTTCTGTTTTTGCCCGCAGCTCCACCTCCTCCAGCAAGCCTGATGGCTTCTGGCGGGCAATTTCACGTGCACAGGCGTCGGCCGGCTCATCACAGACAAACCGCCAGGCATCGAGCTTTTCATGCGAATACTTGTCCCACCAGATGCGCTCCTGGGGTGTTTTCGGACCTCTGGCAATACGTACAAGCTCTTCCGGGCGGGCCATGGCAACTACCTGTTTCCTGTGACGACAAAGGGTTTGTCTGGCTCCTCCCTGGAACTGTCCGAGGGCTCATTGCCAGCGATCATTTAAAAAATGTATACACAATGTATATATTGATGGCGACAGTAGCAAGACCATACGGGACTGGTCAATCCGGTCGACCCACCGGACGCAGGACACCCATCCCGATCCGTCCCCCGTTGGTCGCCTTGCAATACACAGCAACGAAAAGACAAAGCATTGATCTGCAAGGGGCTGGCCGACTTTGCTACACTCACCCTCGCAACCGGCGCAGTGCCGGCCCCTCCCTGTGATGGTTGACCATGTCTGGCCTGTTTACGCGCAAACGCCTTGTTGCCACCGTAGCTGTTGGTGGATTAGTAGTTTTTTCAGCTGTGTTTGCCAAACAGGCAACCGCACCGACCAGTCGCAGCGAACTGCAGCCCACCCGCATGCAGGCGCAAACATCACGCACCGTGGTCGACCTGCTCGACGAGCTTCACTACGAACACCGCAAGCTGGACGACGCCCTCTCCGCACAGATCTTTGATCGTTACCTGAAGGATCTGGATGGACAGCGCCTGTATTTCCTCGCCAGCGACATCCAGGGTTTCGAACCCTGGCGCAACAGCTTTGACAACGCGCTCAAGCGCAGCGACGTCAAGGGACCGTTCACCATATTCAATCGCTACCAGCAGCGCGCCGTTGAACGCCTCAACTTTGTCATCGGCGAAATTGACAAGGGCGTTGCCCGAATGGACTTCGCCACCGAAGACACCATGGAAATTGATCGTGAGCAGGCACCGTGGGCCACCACAAGGGCCGAGCTTGATGATCTCTGGCGCAAGCGCCTGAAGGCAGCTGCCCTCAGCTTGCGACTGGCCGGCAAGACCGATGCAGAAATCGAGAAAACACTGGGCAAGCGTTACCGCAGCCAGCTCAACAACCTGACACGCACAAAGAGTGATGATGCCTTTCAGGTTTTCATGAACTCCTTCAGCGAAACCTACGACCCGCACACCGAATATTTTTCGCCGCGCACGCAGGAAAACTTCAACATCAACATGAGTCTTTCCCTGGAAGGTATTGGTGCCGTCCTGCAGGGTGAAGACGAATACACCAAGATCGTCCGACTGGTCCCCGCCGGCCCTGCCGACAAGGCCAAGCAGCTCAAGACCGGTGATCGCATTGTGTCCGTGGCACAGGGCGACAAGGAATTTGTGGACGTGGTCGGCTGGCGCATTGATGAGGTCGTTGAACTGATTCGCGGCCCGAAAGGCACCACCGTACGCCTGCAGGTCATTCCGGCAGGTGCCGTGGATGAAACCCAGACCCGCACCGTCAGCATCGTGCGTAACACGGTCAAGCTGGAAGACCAGGCTGCCCAGAAAAAAGTCCTGACCATCAAGCGTGGTGAAGAGGAACTGCGGATCGGCGTCATCAAGCTGCCGACCTTCTATGCCGATTTCCAGGCCATGCAGGCGGGCGACCCGAATTACCGCAGCACTACACGTGATGTGAAAAAACTGATCAATGAACTGAAGGCAGAAAAGATCAACGGCCTTGTGCTGGACTTGCGCAACAACGGTGGCGGTTCGCTGTCAGAAGCCAACTCGCTGATCGGTCTGTTTATTGGCACCGGCCCCACTGTTCAGGTCAAGAATGCCAGTGATCGTATCGAGCTGATGGGTGATCCGGACCCATCTGTGACCTATGCCGGCCCGCTGGTGGTCATGGTCAATCGCCTGTCCGCCTCTGCCGCTGAAATCGCCGCCGGCGCCATCCAGGATTATGGCCGCGGACTCGTGGTGGGCAGCACCACGTTCGGCAAAGGCACCGTGCAGTCACTGCGTGATCTGGAGCATGGCCAGCTCAAGCTGACCGAAGCCAAGTTCTATCGTATTTCCGGTGCCAGCACACAGCATCGTGGTGTAGTGCCGGATGTCACATTCCCGAATATTTTTGATGAAGCCGATGTCGGCGAATCGGCACTGCCAAATGCAATGCCATGGGACACCATTCCGTCGGCACGCTACTTTCCCTATCAGGACTTCAGCAAACAGCTCGCCACGCTGCGCCAGGCATCACAGACACGTCAGGCAGCAGACCCCGACTTCCGCTATCTGAATGAAAACATTGTCCTTGCACGTGAACTCAAGAAGCAGAAAACGCTTTCGCTGAAAGAGTCGACACGAAAATCAGAGAAGCAGGAGCTTGATGAAAAGCGACTGGCCATGGAAAACCGCCGTCGTGCCGCCAAGGGNNGACCCGGCCAAGGACAAGCCGGAAGACGAGGCCTTTGCCCTTGAGGCGGGTCGCATCCTGATTGACAGCCTCACCCCACAGGTCAGCAAGCGCTAAACACCCCACACCCCGACCTGTGCCCTTGGCACGGTCGGGGTGCTACCATGGACCGAGAGTCCATGGAAAAGACCAATGTCACGGGAAGCGAACCCTCTCGACCGCCTGACCAGTACGCCTTACGGTACGCCGCGCCCTCGCCTGCTGGCTGAACAGGCTTTTTCACGTGCTGCCGGCGCACCGCTGCTGGCTGGAAACCGTTTACGTCTGCTACGTGATGCCGACGGCCACTACCCCGCCTGGCTGAACGCCATCCGCAACGCCACACACTGCATCCATCTCGAAAACTACATCATCGAGAATGACCACATCGGCCGCGAGTTCATGGCCGCACTCACCGAGCGAGCCCGTGCCGGTGTAAAAGTTCGCGTACTGCACGACTGGATGGGTGGATTTTCCCTGAACTCCGCCGCCCTGTTCCGCCCCCTCGAGCAGGCCGGTGGCGAGGTTCGTACGTTCAACCCGGTGCGCTTTGACAACCCGCTGTCCTGGCTCACACGGGACCATCGCAAGTCGCTCACCATTGATGGACACACCGGTTATGTCACCGGCGTTTGCATCAGTGCACGCTGGCTTGGCGACCCGTCCCGGGGCATCGCCCCCTGGCGTGATACCGGCATAGAAGTCACGGGACCCGCCGTCGCCGACATCGTGGCGGCCTTTGCCCAGGCATGGTCCACGTGTGGCACCGCACTGCCCGACAATGAAATACCCCTGCCCGGATCATTCGAGGCAACTGGAAACATCAACCTGCGCGTCATTGCCAGCACACCCAGCACCAGCGGCATGTACCGTCTGGATCAGCTGATTGCCGCTGTTGCCCATGAAACACTCTGGCTGACGGATGCCTATTTTGTGGCAACGCCGGTATATGTGCAGGCGCTTTGTGCGGCCGCGCAGGACGGTGTGGATGTACGTTTGCTGGTGCCCAGCACGAGTGACATCCCGTTCATTTCACCACTGTCGCGCGCCAGTTACCGCCCGTTACTGGAGGCAGGTGTTCGCGTCTTTGAATGGAATGGATCAATGATCCATGCCAAGACCGCCGTCGCCGATGGCCGCTGGGCACGAGTTGGCTCCAGCAACCTTAACCTTGCAAGCTGGATCAGCAATTACGAACTGGACATTGCGGTGGAAGACCACGAGTTTGCGGAGACGATGGAAGCCATGTATCTGGCCGATCTCGACAATGCCACCGAGATCATGCTGGCGGGCCACACGGTAAAGCCTGTGGAGCCAATGCACAGGCGCCCCACGCCTCGTGCCTTTCGTGAAAAGGGTTCCGGCATGACCACCGCTATGCGACTGGGGAATACCGTTGCTACCGCGCTACGCCAACAGCGGGTTCTGGGCGCTGCCGAATCAGGCCTGATGGCAATGATGGGAATGATCCTGCTGGTTTTTGCCGCTATCGGCCTGTACTGGCCGCGTGTGCTGGCAATACCCATGGCGATGGTCAGCCTCTGGCTGGCTGTATGGCTGCTGGCCCGTGCCTGGCACCTGCGGCAACGTCACCGTCACAGTCAACCGTCAATGCCCGCAAAAAAACCGGGAGATGGCTACCCTGACAGTTGACTGCATCGGCTCATCAAGTATCCTTGCCGGCCTGTGGAAGCGTGGCCGAGTGGTTGAAGGCAGCGGTCTTGAAAACCGCCGAGGGTTCCGCCCTCCGTGAGTTCGAATCTCACCGCTTCCGCCACCACACCAATAAAATCAATAAGCTACGACAAATAATGAACTCTACCCCACATAAAAACCCACATTAAATTGTCGGTTGTCTGCTACCCTCCCCCTCTTCTTGCCTCACATTGGGTAGACTGCTCCTCATCGAAGCCATGAGCAGGGTGCTTTCCGTCGCAGAATCTTCCGGTTGCGTGGGACTGATCGCGGATGCGAAAGACTCTGAGGCTGCCAACTTCTACGCCGCCTTCGGCTTCCAGCCAGCTCCTGAAAGTCCGCTGCTCCTGTTCATGCCATTTCCCGAAATTCAGGAACTGTTCAGGGTGGGTGCGTACTCGACTCCCCCCCCCCACTTTTGAGTATCACGCGGGGCGAATTCATAAACTAAGTGCAACACGCCAGCTCCCAGAATTAGGGAGTGATCTGGAATACTGGTGCTTCTCTGTCCCGGCAAGAATGGAGAAGCAGCCATGAGATATCACCAGATTACATTGGACGAAAGAATAGCGATAAGCACCCTGCGGAAGGAGAGCCTTTGTGCTGCGGCGATTGCCCGGCGACTGGGCCGCCACCGCAGCAATCAGTCGGGTGCTGCAGCGTAACATCTGTGCCTATGACGGGGCCTACCGGTTTACCAAGGCACAGCGCCGTACTAATGGGCGGCGCTGGCGCACACGGCGGGGGTTACAGCATACGTCAGCGCAATACTGGTGCGTAGAAGGCCTGCTGGCAAAGAGGTTGAGCGCTGAGCCAGAAGCTCTTTCTCTCTGCGTCAATGCCCTTCATGAAAAGGGCTTTGACTGTGCGCCATGCGCCTGCAGTGACACTGCGCGGCCATGAGCCTTCACCGGCGGCAACCATGATCCCTGGCTTACGGGTGCGCTTGACCTCGCGAGAGACTGTAACGACGGGGCTATCTCGCTGGAATTTAGTACGAAGGGTAGAACTGGCTATCCTTTCGGCTACGGTGATCTGGTGGTACGTCATGCTGTGGTCCCTAATCTTGACGGAGAAGAGAAAACAGCATTATCCAAGATCACCCACAGATCATCAGTTGGGTGTGTTGCGATTAGTATATGAATCCGCCCTACTACATATTAATTTCGGCAGCTTCAGCGATCTCCAGTAGGGATTTTATAATGAGCGAAGAGTGATGAGCCACCACAAATGGTACGGCCGTATTATTATAATTCAGAATCGATTTTCGCAGAAAGTTGAACCGGACATAAACGCCATTCAATTTATTTTTTATTTCTGGCTTGGCTATCAGGGACTGGTCCTTGCGCAGAACATCCAGATTTTCCGAAAAATCGACAACTATTTTTTCAATAGAGGGTTCTGCACTGGTCTCTCGATTGGCTTCTCCTCCTAATGAGTATATGCGCTCGAGATAACGGTTTTTAAGGTAGGCGGCTTGAACGGCAAGCATTCTGATGGAAATTGCGGATGAATTCAGACCTGATTTTTGTTTACCCAAGATTCTGGTTGTCTCAAGTGCATGATTTACCATGTTGCTGACGGACTGTCCTTGGCCCGCCCCTGTTTTCTCAATTGCATTCAGATTGAAGTCAAGTTCACTATTCATGCCAGCATTAGCGGCTTTGAGGTTGTTGGCTATATCAGTATTCAGTCGCCCGCCAATCGACTGAATGCACTCCGACAGTGTTTTTTTGATTGTACTCACATTCTGTTTGAGTTTTTTATCTTTAGGTGAATTACTAAGCTCGTGATAGGCAGACAATAGCTCATACTGTGCAATTGCACAGGTAGTGGGGTATGTGGATTCTGCCACAGAGGTGGCTGAAATGAATGATAATACAAGAGCTGTCGATGCTAAACAGGAATAGCGAATCCGGAATATTCGAAGCATTAATGTTTTCATAATGTAGTTTCCATGAGTGAGACGAAAGGGACATTTTTTCTCAGGCAGCTGCCTTTTACTGCGCGAGTGCCTTGGCGGCCATCTCGTCGTTGTTGCAAAGCAGGTTCTGCTCCGACAGCTGGCTCGCATTCTTGGCACCGGCATAGACCAGAAGACCTGCCTCGTCGTAGTAGCTGCGCATACGGTCGGACAGCAGTCCGATGTCTTCTAGGTTGGGCACCAAGCGCTGAAACATGATGTTGCGGAACTACGTCATTCACCATGGTGCGGGCGTCGACGGTTTCCCGGATCGCCTCCACGAGCCGGGCATTGCGGTGTGGTCGGCGCGCCCGAAACGCGTCCAGCGTTGGGCGCTGGCGTGGGGGACACTCATGCAGTACTCCTGTGGACGCCGGTTTCAATGCAGTGGCAAAAAGTGTGTAGTGAAACCACTTGCCAGCCATTTGGTCACCCAACCAACCCCTCTGTCAACCCCCTCCATGATCGCCTGACCAAAGAATTGGCCTGTATCGGCCGGCATTGACGTGGCCCGGGTGCCACCAGCAAGTAGTACACCATGTCTTGAAACCGTGCCCTCCAGCCCCCCCCCCGGTGATACAGCGCTCTTGATGTCGGACGATCTCGATCGCATGCATTGATAGTCCAGTTGAGTACACAAGAGCCTGTTGAGCTACCCATGCACCATGCTTGAGGTACCACGCCTGGAGTTACGAAACAGGGTTAACGAAATCTTTACCAAAAGCCGTAGCTCGGAGGGCAACCGCAGCATCATGGGTATGATGCTGGTGGATGGCACTTAGATTGGCCGCTTCAAGGTCAGTCGCCTGATGCAGGAGTTAGGTCTGGTCAGCAAATAACCGGGCTCGCATGCCTATTAACAGGCAACCGTTGGGAGGCCAGACATCCCCCTAACTTGCTGAATCGGGAGTTTGAGGTCACATGATCGAATCAGGTCTGGTGTGGTGACATCACCTGCATCTGGACACATGGCTAGTGGCACTACTTGGCCGATGTACTGAATTTATACAAGCGCCGTATTGTTGGTTGGACACTCGCTACCAGACCGGACACTGCCCTGGTGATCAAGGCGTTGAACATGGCCCATGTGCAGTGTGGCAACTGCTGAGACAACGCCCTCATGGAAAGGTTTTTCAGGAACTTGAAGTCTGAATGGGTGCCACGTACGGGGTATATGACGGCGCAAGAAGCACATCGCGACATTGGTCATTATGATGCACCGATACAATTGGCTCCGGCCACATCAGTACAACGACGAATTGGCACCTGCGTGTGACGGCTTCAGTTTGACGCCAATGACGCCACGCACATGTTGTGCGGCCGCCTGACCGAAAGCCTTCGTTGAGTCCGCGACCTGCTCCATCGGAGCGCTGACCAAACCCAGGATGCGGTGCTGCCTACTTCCATCCCGGAGTGCCTCACCGCATATAGCGACTATACTACTTGTCATGAAAACGCACAGGCATCCGATGGCCAACGCGAAACGGCCTCCCTTGAAGCGAGAGGATGAGCTCGAGAAATACCGCAACCTCTTCGCCAACATGACGGAGGGCTTTGCCTTGGGTGAGGCCCTGCTGGACGAGCGCGGCAAGGCCACAGACTTCCAACTCCTCGATGTCAACGAGGCCTTCTTCACCCAGACCGGCTTCCCCCGCGACTGCCTCGGCCGGCCCTCCCTGCAATGGGCGGCCCGGCAGGAAAGCATCTGGCGGGAGAATTACTGTGGCGTCGCCCTGAGCGGCCAACCGAAGCACTTCATAAGCTTCAGCATCGATACGGGCCGGCACTTTGAGTTGTACTGCTATTCCCCCCAGCCCGGGCGTTTTGCCGTTGTCTTTCGCGACATCAGCGACCGCCTGCGGCTGGAGCAGCAACTGGGCAAGCGCGAACATGAGCTGAGCCAGATGATCGCGGGCCTGCCCGGCCTGGTGTGGACAGCGCGGGCCGACGGGTTCCCGGATTTTCACAGCATCCAATGGCTGACCTACACCGGCGTGGATCCGGCTACCTTGCGCGGCGACGACTGGCTGTCCGTGCTGCACCCCGAGGACCGGCCGCGCGCGGCCGCCGTCTGGCACGCCGCCCATACCACGCAACACAACTACGAGATCGAACTCCGCATCCGCCGCCACGACGGCAGCTATCACTGGTTTCATGCCCGTGGTCTGCCCCTACGTGATGAGGTCGGCACGGTCATGCGCTGGTTCGGAATCTGCACCGATATCGACGACCTGAAGCGTGTCCAGGCAGCGCTGGCCGAGAGCGAGCAGCGTTATACCTCGCTGTTCAACAACAAGCTCAACGCCGTCGCGCACTGCCGCCTCATTACGGACACGGCCGGCGTTCCCGTGGATTTCAGCCATGTCTCCGTCAACGTGGCCTATGAAAAGATGCTAGGGTTTCCTCAGGCTGAGATCGCCGGAAAGCGCTTGACCGAGGTCTGGCCCGAGGCCGAGCACCTGAAGCCCGACCTGATCCAGCGCTACGGCCGGGTGGCGCTGCAAGGAGGCGAGGATCAACTTGAGGTCTGGCTGCCGCATACCGACCAATGGTTCGACGTCTTCGTATACAGCCATCAGCACCGTGACGTCACGATGCTCTTCTCGGACATCAGCAAGCGCAAGCGGGCGGAGCTTGCCCTGCGCCGCAGCGAGAGCGCGCTGACGGCCGCGTTCGAGCAGGCCGCGGTGGGGTTTGCGCATCTATCGCCTGATGGCCACCTGCTGCGCATCAATCGCAAACTTTGCGAACTCCTGGGCTATACGGCGGATGAGCTCCTCGGGCAGCCCTTCAGCCGGCTCACCTATCCCGAAGACCGTGAGCAGGACCTGATCGAGCATGAGCGGTTGCTGCAACGGGAAGTGCCATGGGTAAAAATCGAGCGGCAGTTTCCACACAAGCTCGGCCATGCTGTATGGTTGCGGGTCAGCCTCAGCGCAGTGCACGACGAGGCGGACAGCTACCTGTATAGCCTAGCGGTGGCGGAGGACGTCACCGAACGCATACAGGCAGAATCGGCCGACCACGCCAAGACCGAATTCCTAGCCACCATGAGCCATGAGATTCGCACCCCGTTGAACGGACTCATCGGCTTCACGGGGCTGCTGCTTGACGGCCCGCTGGACGAGAGTAAGCGTCATTTTGCCGAACTCGCACGTCAATCCGGCGAATCCCTGCTGCACCTGCTTAACGATTTTCTGGATTTCTCCAAGATTGAGGCTGGCCGCCTGGAATTGGAGCCGGTGGCGTTCGACCTGCATCTGGAGGTGGACCAGGTGCTGGCGCTCGTACGGCCCAGCGCCGAGGCCAAAGGTCTGGAACTCCGCCGTATCCTGGCCGCGCCGCATCGGTTGCGGGGCGATGCGGCCCGCCTGCGCCAGATTCTGCTGAACCTGCTCTCCAATGCGGTGAAGTTCACCCCAGAGGGGCACATCCTGCTCCGCTGTACGGAGTTGGGGCGGCAAGATAACTCAGTGCGCCTTTGTTTCGAGGTCTGCGATACCGGCATTGGCTTAAACCAGGAGATTCGTCCCAATCTTTTCAAGCCCTTCGTGCAGGCGGCGTCCATTACCCACCGCTTTGGCGGCACCGGGCTGGGACTAGCCATCTGCCGGCGCCTGGCCGAGGCCATGGGCGGTAAAATCGGCTATCGCCCCCGACCAAGCGAGGGCACAGTCTTCTGGGTAGAGCTGCCTTTTGAACGACTGCCTTCGGAAAACACCCCCTTGCCGGACAGTAGCAAGGCTGTCTTTCACAGTACGGCAGATGGCAGATTTCGTGGCCGCGTGCTGGTAGCGGAGGACAATTCCGTCAGCCAGCTGCTGGCCGCTGAGGTACTAAAGCGCATGGGTTGTCAGGTCGATGTAGTGGGCAACGGCAGCGAAGCCGTCACGGCATATCAGCAGTTGCCCTACGACCTCATCTTCATGGACTGCAACATGCCGGTGATGGACGGCTTCGATGCCACGCGGCAAATCCGTCGGCTGGAAGGCGACCGCCGCCACGTGCCCATCATCGCCATGACCGCCTCGGCCCTGCAGGGCGATCGCGAGAAGTGTTTGGCTGCGGGCATGGATGACTTCATATCAAAACCTTTGCGCCTTCAGCAACTGGGCCAGCTTGTGGAGAGCTGCCTACCGCTACGTTAGCACGACCGCAATAGTCCCCGTGGAGGCCTTGCTACACTGTCAGGATTGCCTAAGAAGCCTTCCACACCGCTTCCTCCACGACGACCGCGGAAACGGGACATTTTCATACGTACAGATGCAAGCGAATGCATGCACCTCAGCAGAGAAGACATTTTCTCACCGCAGATGACGATTCCATACTTGGTACTGTCACGATGAGCAGAACGCCTCTTGCCCAAACAGCCTCATGGCCAAGGCGGTCACCTGACGCATCTTCAGCGCTGCTTCATCAGCGAAAACGTATACCATTGATCTGAAGGCATGACCACACTGCCCAGACTATCCGCACCAAGCTTTAACGCGTTAACAAGCATAGGCGCCCCTCCACTTTTCGTGCGTCCAAACACGATGCAGACCCAATCATGAGCTGGGCAGTTCTCCGTGTGGTTTCAACCTCTGACAGCACATCGACACGGCCAATCTGCATAACCAGATTGCCGGTAATCTGTGTCAGGCCAATGTTCACATCCTAACGACCGGACTCGGCAATCATGAAGTAACTACCGCTGTTCCAGGCACTGCTGTTTGAGGCGACCTTGACGAGACCGTCCAGTTTCATCCCCACCGTATTGGCCGCGCCAGTGCCCGGAGAAATGAAGGCATTGCCATCCACATCGACCACTGTGTAAATCAATGATCAGGAAAAAGCCTGGTCCTCCGGCGTGCCAAGCGTCGACGTATCCTGCACAGCGTGTCCCGTAGCACCGATTCACCTTGCACGGCCAGCCGAATCGGCTCGCCTCGAGCAACACTGCATTCTACGCAACTAGTTCGAAACATTGCAGATCAGCTGGTACGACGCTGTTCGCGCTCTTCAAGCACCGCACTGCGGATCATTCGCCAAACAAAATCTCCGATATCTTCGAGCGAATAGCGACCTTCCTCACGAAACCAGGTTGCCACCCAATTGAGCGCCCCGAGGCCGATCAAACGCAGCAGCTCCAGATCCATATCCTTCCGAATCACTCCCTGTTCAGCCAGCAGTTTAAGCATCGCGGCCCACAACGACTCATAGCGGTCACGCAGCTTTATCATTTCCCTGCGCGCCTCGCCACGCAGGGAGCGCCACTCGAACAACAGCACATAGACCATATCCGAACCACTGACCAGCAATTGCAGGTGTGCATTGATGCCGCGGCGCAACTGCTCGGCAGGCTCTGTCGCACCCGCCACAGCCTGGGTGACGGCTATCGAGGCCTGCTCCAGACCCAGCCGCATCAAATCGACGAGAATGTCTTCTTTGGCCTGATAACGGTAATGAAGGCTGCCGGGCAGCATGTTGCACGCCTCAGCAATCTCCTTGACCGTGGTCCGGTCATAACCTTGCTCCCGGAACAGGCGCGCGGCAGAACTCAACACGAAATCACGATCAGACTGGGCAACCGGCCTGACTTGACGACTTTTCTTCACGGCATCCTCCCGAGCAACGGAAACGCTATTCTAGCCTGAGTACCGCTCGGCACGCCTATATTCGATCCCGTCACGCCCACGATCAGCGTCTTTACAACCTTGTCGCCGCTGCCTGCTCAGGCGCCGACGGCGCCTGATACAAATTTCAGGTCTATGTTTATATGGCAGGATTGACATTTGGTTGACCAACCAATTACGTTGATTGCCATGGTCGCTACAGCGGGAGAATCCAAATGGCCCTGGCAAATCGTAAGATCGGTTACGGCGAGGTTGTAACGCGTGACCTCCACTTTTCGATGAACCGTGAGACGGTCACCCGCCACTGGTTCAACAACGACCCCTGGTGCACGCACTGGATGAACGCCATTCTGGCGGCCGTGCCGGATGGAGAGCGCTGGGTGATGAACTCGGCCCGCCGACAACTCGACAAATTGCGCGACCCGGAGGTGCGCAAGGCTGCTGGCGAGTTCATACGCCAAGAACGCACTCATGCCCGCGAGCATGACGAGATGAATGCCATTTGCGTACAGCAAGGCGTCCCTATTGACAAGGTCGAAACCACCTTCAAGCTCATTCGCAAGGAACTCCAGCATCGCCTGAGCGATGACATGCAAAGCTCCATCGCTGCGGCGTTCGAGCATTTCACCGCCATCATTTCCTCGGTGCTGCTGGAGCACGCGGAACTTTTCGACGAAACACATCCTGAATTACGTGCCATGTTGTACTGGCACTTCGTCGAGGAAACCGAGCACAAGAGTGTCAGTTTCGATGTGTTCGTCGACGCAAGCGGCGGCGGTCTGCGCAGTTACCGGTTGCGCATCAGTGGCATGATGCTGGCCATCTCGCTCGGTTTTCCAATCATGATCGGAAATCAGGCGTTTTTGCTCTATAGAGACAAACAGCTCCTCAATCTGCGTTCGGCGACGCATATGCTCAAGGTGCTGTTCGTCAAGCCCGGCATTCTTTCCAAAGTGCTGGCAGGTGTCTTCCCTTATTTCTCGCCAACCTTCCATCCTTGGGACGATGACAATCGGGAGACCATCAGGATCTGGAAGCGCGCCTACGAGCAGACCGGCGACACCCACAAGGCATTCGAGGCACTGGTCAAACACCAGCCCGGTATCCGGACAGGTCTCCGTACAGTTGCGCACCCGCCTGAGGGACTCTCATGAAAAAACAACCCTTACCACCTTCTCGCAATGCAGCCGCTGTCGTCACCGGAGCTGGCAGCGGCATTGGCCGCAGCTTTGCCTACGAGCTGGCTCGTCGTGGCGGTGCGGTGATCTGCGTCGACATCAATGAAGAGAGAGCCGAGCAGGTCGTCGCAAGCCTGCAGGCCCTCGGCAGCCAGGCAATTGCCTATCGCTGTGACGTGGGCGATGCGAAGCAGATGGAAGCCCTCAGCGATGAGGCCGAGAAACTGCTCGGCCGTCCGGTGACTCTGGTGATCAACAATGCAGGCGTGGGTCTCGGCGGGCCAATCGGCGCGGTGTCACTGGAAGACTGGCAATGGTGTATGAACGTCAACCTCTGGGGCGTGATCCACGGCTGCCATTTCTTCGCGCCGAAACTTCGGGATCTTGGCTATGGCGGCATCATTAATGTCGCTTCCGCCGCTGCTTTCGGTGCAGCGCCGGAAATGAGCACCTACAACGTCACCAAGGCCGGTGTACTGGCGCTCTCGGAAACCCTGGCTGCTGAGCTTACCGGCACCGGCGTGAGAGTCACGGCACTGTGCCCAACCGTGGTACCCACCAACATCGTCAACGACGGCAAGCTACCGGAAAAGCGCCGCGAGTTTGCGCGGTCCGCCATGACGCGCTTCGCCCTGACCACCGCCGACAAGGTAGCCCGACAAACACTTGATGCGCTGGATCGTGGTGAGCTTTACATGCTGCCGCAAATCGATGGGCGCCTCGCCTGGCGTTTCAAACGACTGATGCCGCGCCTGTATGCCCGTACCGTTGGCGAGGCCTATCGCCTGCTGGCCAATTGATCAAGGAGACTCTCATGGCATCACTCCCTGCAAGAATCATCAAGCCCCTGTTCCGCGCGATCATGAAGCGCGACATTCAGGACCCCGATCATCTGGTCCGTCATTTACGCATGGTCATGAATGCCCCGCTGATGCCTTCGGTGATCCCCCGCGGCGTCAGTCTGCGCCATGGCCGCGTGGCCGATGTACCCGGCCAGTGGTTGAGTACCGCCCATCCTGCGGCGACCATACTGTTCCTCCATGGAGGGGCTTTCGTGGGCGGTCGTCTGGATACCTATCACCACTTCTGCGGCACGCTGACGAAGGCACTCAACGCCCGCATTTTTCTCGCCGATTACCGACTGGCACCGGAGCACCCTTTCCCGGCGGCAACCGATGATGCCTTTGCCGCGTACAGCGAGCTGATCGAAGAATCCCTGCCGCTGATCGTGGCCGGCGATTCCGCCGGCGGCAACCTGACCCTGGCAACGTTACTGCGTGCCCGCGACGAGCAACTGTCCATGCCGGTGTGTGCCGTAGCCATTTCACCAGGCGCTGACGCTACCGGCGAGTTGATGTCCCGGGATGCCAATAATGAGAGCGACCCGATGCTGTCACGGGTGATGATCGATGGCGCCGTCAGGATCTACCTGCAAGGTGCCGATCCGTTCCATCCCTACGCATCCCCGACGCGGGGAGACTATCGGGGTCTGCCACCATTGATGCTGACGGTAAGTGAAGAGGAATGCCTGCGCGATGATGCCTATGTCGTTGCCGAACAAGCGCGTCATGCGGGGGTGCCGGTCACGCTGCTATCGCGACAGGACATGCCCCACATCTGGCCAATTTTCCTGCTGCTGCCAGAAGCCCGTCAGGATACACGCAAAATAATCCGCTTTATGCAGTCCCGTCTGGATAATCGACGGCATAACGATCTACCCAACCACCGTGCCGGATCCGGTGACTTGCACACACCATCGACCACGCAGGAGGCTGTTGCATGAACATGACTGCTTTCACTGCCGATCAGACCCGGCACCATCCTCCTGTTCGTCCTGATCACGAGGTGATTATTGTCGGCGCCGGCATCTCCGGCATCGGTGCCGCCATCCAGCTCAAAGCAGACGGCGTCAACGACATCCTGATTCTTGAGCGTGACAATGATGTCGGTGGCACCTGGCGTGACAATCGCTATCCCGGCATTGCCGTGGACATCACCTCGGTTACCTACTCTTTTTCGTTCGAGCAGAATGCTAACTGGTCACGAGTGTTCGCTCCGGGCAACGAGCTGTATCAATACACCCGGCGGGTGTCATCCAAATATGGCATCTACCGCCATATCCGCTTCGGCGTTGAGGTGGAACGGGCGCAATTCGACACGGAAAACAATCTCTGGGTAGTCAGCCTGGCGAGTGGCGAGACATTGCGCGGCCGACATCTGATCTCCGCCTGCGGCGGGCTGATCTCACCCAAGCTGCCTGACATCGAAGGTCTTGACGCCTTCGAGGGAGAAGTTATCCACACTGCCCGCTGGCCTGAAGGCTTGGACCTGACGGGCAAGCGTGTTGCCGTCATCGGCACCGGCGCCACCGCCGTACAACTGGTTCCGGAGATCGCCCGTCAAGCGAAACAGCTTGATGTCTATCAGCGCACCCCGATCTGGGTTCTGAAAAAACCGGACCGGATATTGCCCGGCTGGCTGAAAAGCCTGTTTCGTGCCTTACCCGCCCTGCAAGGTGGTGTTCGCGGCATAACCGACGTGGCCAGCGAAACCCTGATGGTACTGTCAGCGATCTACTACCGTCAGGCCCCCTGGATAGTGCGCGCCTGCGAGAAGGCCGCACTCGACAATATGCGAAAACAACTCCCCGGCAGACAGGATCTCTGGGAAAAACTCAGCCCGGCCTATGGCTTTGGTTGCAAACGGCCCACCTTTTCCAACGAGTACTTCACAACGTTCGCTCGTGACAGTGTCGAGCTGGTCACCACGCCCATCCGTCGCATCACCCGACAGGGCATCACCACCAGTGACGGCAAGTCGCGACGCATTGATGTACTGGTGCTTGCCACCGGCTACAAGACCTTCGAAAAGGGCAATATCCCCTCATTCGAGCTGATCGGAAGCAATGGTGTTGATCTCGGCCAGTTCTGGCACGATAACCGCTATCAGGCCTACGAAGGCTTGACCATTCCGGGGTACCCGAACTTCTACATCATGCTCGGCCCCTATGCACTGATTGGTACCTCCTACTTCAAGATGGTAGAGGGAAATGCCATTCATCTTTCACGCTGCATCCGCGAGGCCCACCGGCGCAAGGCAACCCGGGTGGAAATCCGGCAGATCGTGCATGACCGCTACTTTCAGAACATTCAGCAACGTCAGCAGAACACCGTGTTTCTCAACCACAACTGCGCACTCTCCAACAGCTATTATTTCGACCACCATGGCGACGCGCCCATGCTTCGCCCCTCGACCTCGGTGGAGATGCTGTGGCGGGCGAAGCACCTGCCAATGGACAATTACTTGTTCCTGAAGAGCAAAGATACGGGAGCATATTTCAGACCAGAGACTTCAAATCGGTACCCGAATCACTCAATGCTTCAGCGCTGACGCTCTTGCGGTGCTGGACCAGCTGCTTGCCGACCATGAAAGCAATGGGCAGATTGACCGCGTCAACAGCAATGACACAGCCCTCGCGGAGATAGAACACCGCAAATTCCTTATCCTCGGGGCTGCCGCGCATCACACGCTGATCATGATTTTGCGACAACCCCACCATCTGCAGGCGTACGTCATACTGGTTCGACCAGAACCATGGGACGCTATCGTAAGGTTTCTCCTCTCCCATCAGAGTCGCCGCCGCAGTACGAGCTTGATCGACAGCGTTGGCGACAGACTCAAGCCGTTGCATCTTCTCGAAGAAAAGATTCCGGTGACGGGTACAGTCGCCAATCGCCAGGATGGCGGGATCGCCGGTGCGGGTAAACTCGTCGACAACAATACCGTCATCACAGGGCAGGCTGGCGACCTCAGCCAAAGTGGTTTCCGGTATGACGCCGATCGAGACGAGCACGATATCGGCCGGCAAAGTGCCTCCATTCGCCAACATCACGCCAGCCACACGACCCTGATCATCCGCTTCAAAGCCGGTTACCGCTGTGTTCAGGCGTACATCCACGCCGGCGCCACTGTGTTTGGCGTAAAAGAACGCCGACATCTCCGGGCCCGTAACGCGCTGCATAAGACGCTCTGCGGCTTCCAGCACCGTGACATTAACGCCTTTTTTGATAGCGCTGGCTGCCACCTCAAGGCCGATAAAACCGCCACCCACAATGACCAGACTCTTCCCCGGGACTAATTGTTCACGCAGGGCATCTGTGTCAGCTATGTCATGCAGATAATGAATGCCTTTCAAGTCAGCCCCGGGCGCTTTCAGACGTCGGACGTGTGAGCCCGTGGCCAAGACCAGTCGATCGTATTTCAACGTGCTCTGGTCCGACAAGCTGATGGTCTTGTTGTCTCGATCAATTTGTTCAACGCGCACACCGAGCCGCAACTGATGGCCTGCCTTCTCGTACACCGAGCGCGGCTTCAGGTAAAGCGACTCCTGATCAACATCTCCTGCCAGGTAATTCTTGGACAAAGGCGGCCGCTGATATGGTGGATGGGGTTCTTCGCCCACCAGAACCACCTCATGTTGATATTTTTTTTGCAGCAAGGTTGTCAGGAGCGCACCTGCTGCGTGCCCGCCGCCAACGATGACTGTGGTCTCTTTCCGTTTGTTTACCATAGCCTCTCTCTTTAGCTGTGCCTTGGGATCGGATTGTTCAGGAAAATGCCAACCGAGACGAGCACAAGGTCGGCTGGCACGGTGATGTCAACCGCGCCCCGCGACACCCCGCACGCGGCTCTCAGCCGCCGGAGGTCTCGGCATCCTCAAGCATCATCGCGGCGCCCTTCTCGCCGATCATGGTCGCCGGCTGATTGGTGTTACCGCCGACCAGCGTTGGCATGATGGAGGCATCAATCACCCGCAGACATTGCAGTCCATGCACGCGCAGACGCGAATCGACCACCGCCAACGGATCCACACCCATCTTGCAGGTGCCGACAGGGTGATATGCCGACTCACCGCTGCGCCGCACCCATTCGGCGAGGTCGTCGTCATTCTGTAGCGCCAGCCCGGGCGACATCTCGACCTCGTGGTGCGGGGCGAAGGCCGACTGCGCCAGAATCCTGCGCAACAGGTGAACGCCGCGAACGAGTTGCTCAACGTCGGCGGACTCGGCCATGTAGTTGGGGTCTATCAGCGGCGCCGTAAATGGGTCGGCACTGTGCAGACCGACGCGGCCACGCGACAATGGCCTGAGCCCGTAGATCATGACAATGTAGCCATAACCGCTCATCGCGGTCTTCATGTCCCGCCCGTGATCGGCGTACAGCATTGGCCCGAAGTGCAGTTGCAGGTCGGGTATCGGCTCCTCCGGCCGGGAGCGGATGAACCCGCCGGCCTCGGCGCCGTTGCTCGACAGCACTCCGCGTCTACTACTCAGGTATTGCAGCAGGGCCCGCAGGCCCTTGAGCCAGTAGCTCGGATGCATCGAGATGCTCTGGCGACTGCGCGCTCTGACGCGCACGAACACGTCGATATGGTCCTGGAGATTCTGCCCAACACCCTCCAGCGCATGATGCAGTTTGATGCCGTGCCGGGACAGCTCCTCCCGCGGACCGATCCCGGATAGCATCAGCAGTTGCGGCGAGTTGAACGCGCCGCCGCAGAGCACAACCTCGCGCCCGGCACGGACCTGCACCAGCCCGGTCGCGCTGCGGTACTCGACACCAGTGGCGCGGGTGCCTTCGAGCAGCACACGGGTAACTTGCGCACCGCTGCGGACAGTCAGGTTGGAACGCCCCGCTGCGGGCTCAAGATAGGCGCGCGCATTGCTGCAGCGCGCGCCGTCCTTCTGGTAGGCATAGTAGAAACCCACGCCCTCCTGCTCACTGCCGTTGAAATCCGTATTGCGCCGGTACCCCGCCTGTGTCGCCGCCTCGACGAACACCTCGCTCAGCGAATTGGTATAGCGGCGCTCGGCAACATTGAGCGGACCACCCTGGCCATGAAATACTGCTTCGGCCGGGGTCAACTTCGGCTCGAAATGTTCGGACCTGCGAAAGTACGGCAGCACCTCGGCGTACGACCACCCGTCGCAACCCAGCCGCGCCCACTCGTCGTAGTCCCAAGCATGCCCGCGGATATAGACCTGCGCGTTCATGCCGCTGGAACCGCCGAGCATCTTGCCCCGCGGCTGGAACAGCGCGCGGTCGTACATGTTACGCTGTGGTTCGGTATTGAACTGCCAGTTGTAGCGGCGGCTGAACATCAATTGCAGGAAACCCAGCGGCATGTTCACGAAAGGATTGCGGCGGCTCTCAGGACCGGCTTCGAGCAGCAGTACCGAATAGCGGCCGCTCTCGGACAGGCGGTTGGCGACGGCACATCCGGCCGAGCCCGCGCCGACCACTACATAATCGAATTGTTCAGACGCCATCTTGGTCAGCCGGTTCATTAACTCTTAGGCGTCAGTTTAACCATCAGCTTAGAATAGCCCCGCACGAAGTTGGACTGCACTCGCTCAGGCTCGCCGACAACTTTGATGTCGTCAAAGCGCTTGAGCAATTCTTCCCAGAGGATGCGTAGTTGCAATTCAGCCAGACGGTTGCCCATGCAACGGTGAACGCCGTAGCCAAACGACATATGATTTCGCGCGTCCTTGCGATCAATGATGAATTGATCTGGGTTTTCGAATTTGCGCTCGTCCCGGTTGCCCGAGGCATACCACATCACCACGCGATCTCCCTTCCTGATGGTCTGGCCATGCAATTCCACATCCTGCGTGGCGACCCGGCGCATATACGCCAGCGGGGTTTGCCAACGGATGATTTCAGAGACCATGTTGGGAATCAGCTCCGGATTCACCTTTAGCTTAGCGAATTGCTCCGGGAACTGATTTAAAGCCAGTACACCGCCGCTCATAGAGTTGCGCGTAGTGTCATTGCCACCAACGATAAGCAGCGCCAGATTCCCGATAAACTCCAACGGACGATTAATCAAATCCTGCGTGTCTTCACTGCTCTGTAGCATGCTGATCAAGTCGAAACCGGGCGCTTCGCCTGCCTTGCGGCGTGCCTCCTTGTCGCGCCAAAGCCTGGAGAAAGCCCAAGCCATATCTGCGGCGTCGTCAAAAAACACATCTTCACTGGTAAACTCGCCGCCAGTCGCCGATGATGCGCCGGACAATCGATCCGACCAGCCAATCAACTCGTGACGTTCATCGTAAGGGAAATCCAGCAGCGTCGCCAACATGCGGCCTGTCAGTTCTTTCGAGACCGTCGGCACCCAGTTGAAGGGCTTGCCCAGAGGCAGGCTGTCAAGCACTTCACCGGTGCGCTCCCGAATCAGCCCTTCCATTTCCTTCAGATTCTGCGGTGCCACCACCCCCTGGACCGCTCGGCGCTGCACGTCATGCTTGGGCGGATCCATGGCAATGAACATTTCGACCGATAGCCCTTCCGGGGGATCACCCAGGATAATTTGCGGCTCGGAGGAAAAAAGCTCATGATTCTTGTCAACGAACAAAATGTCCTCATAGCGCGTCACCGACCAGAATGGCCCAAAGGGGCTGTTCTTCTGATAGTGCACCGGCGCCTCATCACGCAGCCGCTTGAAGTAGGCGCCCCACTGGCCCTGCCGATACAAAAAAGGGTTGCTGATATCGATCTTCTCGAGCGCCAGAGTGTTGACGTCAGGCAAAGGGACTTCGACAAAGTTGATCTGGGGTATCTTCGTTCCGACGGCCTTTCTCTTTGCCTTCATCAGCACCTTTAGTGCCTTGATCTGCAAGTGCATAGGCACCACTCTGGATGTGGTGTTGATCAATTTTGTCTGGATCGCACCAGTTGCGCTTGATTTCGTTGACATGGCGTTCTCTCTGCTTACATCTGGAATTCGGGCAAATGCACGGTCATGCCGTCCATCGCCTCGGTGGCTTTGACCTGGCAGCCAAGGCGCGAGGTTTTCGCCCGCTCCGGGGTCATGGACAGCATCTGTTCTTCAGCGTCGCCGATCGATCCGGTCTTGCCGAACCACTCATCCGCAACGATCATGTGGCAGGTGCCGCAGGCGCACTCCCCGCCACAATCCCCGTCGACGCCTGGAATGGCGTTATCGGCGGCAATCTGCATCAGCGTGGCGCCAGCCTCAAACTCTGTGACATGTTCAGTGTTGTCATGCTCAATAAACGTGATCTTGCCCAATTTCTCTCTCCTGCGAATAACTTATGCTCGGATAGTGATTCCACGCCGGTATGACGGCGAGGTCATTTCTTGACATTCACGGGTCATTTAAAGACAATATATCCTCTGTGCAATGGGCCGCGCCGATGAAACAAAAGGCAGAGGGTTGGCAAAATCTGGCAGCCGATATTCCGTCGAACTATTCGCGGCTTATCGCCCGTGAGCTGGACATGACGACCAGGCAATTGCCCGTTTTACTGCGTGGCACCGGTCTTGACGTCGAACAGTTCCTGAGTGAGGACGGCCTGCTCACGCCGGCTCAGCAGGTACGGATCCTGCGTAATGCGCTGTTGCTGTCAGGCCAGCCGGCATTCGGACTAATGCTTGGCAAGCGACTGACCCCGGCAACCCACGGTGCGATGGGCTTTGCCGCCTCCAGCAGCCCGGATCTGCTCAGCGCGCTACGGGCGATACAAACCTTCCTGCCCACCCGCGCCAGCGTTATCCAGTTGCATTTACGGCAGGTTGAAGAGCACCTGGAATGCAGGCTGGATTTCCAGGTACCGCTAGACGCCGACCTCCAGCGCTGCCTGGCTGACACGATGATCAAGGTACTGCTCGAATTCGGCGAATTCATTGTCGGCCGTCCTCTGTATGAGGCTGAAATATGCTTTACCCATCCGGCGCCCGAATACCACGCGATCTATTCCGAGTATTTGTCCGGGCGGATTCGCTTTGGTTGTAATCAGTTGACGCTCAAACTGCCGATGACGTTGTGCCAGGAGCCGAACGCCTCCGCCAATCATGAAAACTATCGTCTGGCCCTGCAGCAGTGCGAAGCCATGCTTGCGCAACTTCAAACCCAGAAACCGAGCTATCAGACCCGGCTCAAGAAGATGATGTTGTCCCGCCCCCCCGGCACGCTCAGTGAAGAAGAAGCTGCGGCCACCCTGTTCATGAACAAACGCACCCTGGCACGCAAGCTGAAACAGGAGCACAGCAGTTTTCGTCAAATTCGTGACGACATCCTGTCCCAGCAGGCAGCGAGCTACCTGTGTGACAGCAAACTGTCCGTCGAGGCCATCGCCGCGTTGATGAACTATCACGACAGCGCCAATTTCAGGCGTGCCTTCAAACGCTGGTTCGGCCATCCGCCCGAGCAGTACAGGCAGCGTTTCAGTTCACGAGACACCCTGCAACCTGGCCCCTGAGAATGCTCTGAATAACTCCCAGCCTGACCGGTAGAAACGCTTTGCCATCTGACATGCCTTGGATTATTATTTGGTTGGTCAACCAATCATTAATTGTTGTGCTCAAACAAAATAGAGGTGGCCATGACATCCAGTTACACCCTGTACACCGGTTCGTCCGGGCAAAAGGATTGGTCAACTTCGTCAGCGGTGCCGACACTGTTTGTCGGTGCCAATGATCTGATGCTACAGGCCAGTCAATACGGTGAAATCACGGCCCCTATCGTGCTGCTGCTTCACGGCGGAGGCCAGACGCGCCATGCCTGGGCCGATACGGCTCGCACTCTCGCCGGAGCGGGATACTGTGCAATCACTTTGGATGCGCGCGGGCACGGCGAAAGCGATTGGTGTGCGCATGGTGACTACAGCACCGAAAGCTTGGTAGCGGACCTCAATGCTGTGATTCACTCGCTGCCCACGGCGCCGATCATTGTCGGTGCTTCCATGGGGGGCCTTACCAGCATGCTGGCGCTTGGCGAAAACGCCTCGCTGCCCTGTTCCGCGCTGATATTGGTAGACGTGGCCCCGCGACTGGAGCAACAAGGCGTGCGCCGCATCATCGAGTTCATGCGCCGCCATCAGGACGGATTCGACAGCCTTGAACAGGTGCGCGATGCAATCGCCGCCTACAATCCGCAACGCCCTCCCCCGAGCGACCTGTCAGGATTGCGCAAGAATTTGCGCCAACGGGATGACGGCCGTCTTTACTGGCACTGGGATCCTGCCTTTCTGGACCACGCACGCCTGCCTACGGAAACCAACAACGGGATGTTCGAACAAGTCAGGCTGGAGCGTGCCGCCCGCAAGCTGTCCATGCCTCTACTACTTATTCGCGGATACCAGAGCGACGTGCTCAGCGACCAGGGTGCGCGAGAGCTGCTCGACCTAGCCCCCCATGCGCACTATGTCGTGCTAAAGCAGGCTGGCCATATGGTAGCCGGGGACAGGAACACAATCTTCACAGAGGCAGTGCTGGACTTTCTGCAAGGGTCTAACGCCGCGCTTAGACGCCATGCCTCATCGACTTTCGACCATGGAGCATTGACATGAAACATCGCCATCTGGATGTACTGATCATCGGCGCCGGCCTGTCCGGAATTGGTGCAGCCTGCCACTTGCAGAAGAAGTGCCCGAACGTGCGTTTCGGCATTATCGAGCGGCGCGAAAGAATCGGCGGAACCTGGGACCTGTTTCGCTATCCCGGCATTCGATCAGACTCCGATATGTTCACACTCGGCTACAATTTTCGCCCCTGGACGCAAACCAAAATGCTTGCCGACGGCCCGTCAATTCGAACCTATATTGAAGACACCGCACGCGACCATGACGTCAAACGATACATTCATTTCGGCTTGAAAGTCATTTCAGAGGAGTGGGACAGCAAGAAGTATCACTGGACTGTCACAGCCCTTAATGAAAAAACAGGAAAAGAAGAAACCTTCAGTGCCGGCTTCGTCTTCAACTGTACCGGATACTACACGTACGACGCGGGCTATACGCCGGAAATACCAGGTTTGAGCAAATTCAAGGGTGATGTCATTCACCCACAGCAATGGCCCGAGAACTATGACTACAGCGGCAAGCGTGTAGTCATTATGGGTAGTGGAGCAACAGCAGTGACGCTGGTGCCGGCCATGACAGACAAGGCCGCCCACGTAGTGATGCTGCAACGTTCGCCGACCTACGTTGCAACCGTCCCCGAAGAGGATCTGATCTCCAAGAACTTGCGCCGTTTTCTGCCGGAAATGACGGTCTACCGAATGGCCCGCACACGTAACATCTTGCTTCAACGCGCTGTTTACCGGCTGTCTCTCAGCAATCCGAAAGCAATACGCAGACTGCTACTGGCAGCAACGCGCAGGCAGCTAGGTCCAAAGGTTGACATGCGCCACTTCCAGCCAAGTTACAACCCCTGGGAAGAGCGGATGTGTGCGGTACCCAAAGGAGACCTCTTCAAGGTTATCCGGGAAGGTAAAGCATCCGTCGTCACGGACCATATCGACACGCTTACGGAAACCGGCGTTCAACTCAAGTCCGGCAATCACCTGGACGCGGATGTACTGATCACCGCGACCGGCCTCAACCTTCAGCTTTTTGGTGGTGCTACGCTGCGTGTCGATGGCCGCGAAGTTAACGTATCAGACAAATTGCTGTACAAGGGACTGATGCTTGAAGGTGTGCCAAACATGGCGCTGGTATTCGGCTATACCAATTCCTCCTGGACCCTGAAAGCCGACATTGCCTGCGAATTTGTCTGCCGCTTGCTCAACCATATGCGCGACATTGGTGCCACCCGGGTCACTCCCATCGATGAGCAAGGTTGTAGTACCGATCTCAACTTCCTCAATCTACGCTCCGGCTATGTTCAACGAGCCAATGACCGCCTGCCGCGTCAGGGAAGCAAGGTGCCCTGGCAGAATCTGGATGATTACCTGAGGGATCTTCCTGCCTTGCGATATGGAAATCTCGAAGATGGTTATCTTAGTTTCGAGGGTAAAAACCTCAGGAAAAAAAAGCAGGGAATACTCGGTGCTCTGCTCGGCGCCTGAACGATAGCCTTAACAAGGAGGAGTACCATGAAAAATTTTTCTGGAAAAGTTGCCGCTATCACGGGGGCCGGATCGGGTATCGGTCAGGCCACCGCGATTGCCCTGGCGGGAAAGGGCTGTCACTTGTCACTTTCCGACGTCAACGACAAAGGATTGGCGCGAACTCTGGACAAGCTCCGGCCCTATCCAGTGAAGGTAACAGTGCATCATGTTGATGTCGGTGATCGTGCTGCGGTTTATCAGTACGCCGAGGACAGCGTCAAAGAGCACGGTAAGGTTAACCTGATCATCAACAATGCCGGCGTTGGTCTGGGGGAAACGGTAGAGGCCATGAGCTATGAAAACTTTGAATGGCTCATGAATATCAACTTCTGGGGTGTAGTGTATGGCACCAAGGCTTTTCTTCCGCACCTGAAGCAGTCCAGCGACGGTCATGTTGTCAACATCTCCAGCATATTCGGCATCATCGGTGTACCAACCCAGGCTGCCTACAATGCGTCCAAGTTTGCAGTCAGAGGCTTCACCGAAGCGTTGCGCGAAGAACTTGATATCGAGGGCGGCTGCGTCAGCGCCACCTGTGTCCATCCCGGCGGAGTCAAAACCAACATTGCCCGTAATAGCCGGATGGGTGAGATGGGAAACATGAGTATTGGTGACCAGGAAGAAATTGCCGACCTGTTTGATCGCATTGCCATGTCTACCCCCGAACAGGCCGCAAAAGCGATCCTCCGGGGGGTGCAAAAGAATCAAAGGCGCGTGTTGATTGGCGCTGACGCGGTGCTGATGGACACCACCCAGCGGCTCATGCCCACCGCATATCAGCGGGTTCTGGAAACTCTTTTTCGGATAAACAGAGGTCGCAGCGCAAAATCGACCACCGTCTAACTATTCATTCCGGCTATGAACTTCAAGGAGTATCGCAATGACGACAGTCGCGAAAACAAGCAACAGCCTCAACGGTGCCTCGGTGGGCATCCCACCGCGTCATATCGATTTTAATTTCCCGCAAAGCATCCCGACGTACTTTTATGCCGGGAATGCCACGGCGACCACTTTCTTCGCCATGCTGTCAGGGTTTTTCCCGCCGGGCGAGCGCTACTTCATGGATTCGGTACGTCACTTCCGAAGCCATGTCACCGACAAAGCACAGCGTGCTGCCGTCTCCGGATTTATGGGCCAAGAGGCCATCCACGGGCGCGAACATGATCGTCTGAACGAGCTGCTTGCCGAGCGCGGCTTTGACATGGGTACGCCAGACCGTTTCGTGAAGCTTGGCCTGAAGGTACTGGAAATGCTTCCTCCGAGCACCAAACTCGCGGCCACCACCTTCATGGAGCACTTTACTGCCCTGTTGGCAGAGCAGCTGCTCGAGGATAAGGATTTTCAGGGTTTGGCGGACCCTGAAATGATCAAGATATGGCAATGGCATGCATTGGAAGAGCTAGAACACAAGTCTGTCGCTTATGACGTCTATGAACTAGTCGGGAACCGGCACAGTGAACGGGTCGCCGCCGCTGCGGCCTCACTTGTCGTGCTGCTGCCCATGCTGGGTGTCACCTGGGCATGGATGCTGGCACGAGATGGCAAGCTCGGGAATATCAGGGACAACGCCAAGGGCCTGAACATGTTATTTGGCCGCAAAGGGTTTGTCTCAAAGATCCTGCCTCGTCTGCCAGAGTTCACTCAGCGACACTTTCACCCTGGCAATCATGACACCCGTCACCTGGAGCAGACATGGCGTGAGCGGCTTTTTGCGGAAGGCGGTGAGTTGTTTGACGTTTACAAGAACCGAGTAGCCTGACTTGTAATGCAAACCCCGGGCTTTGCCACATTCATCCTGTATATTGATGTTTCTGGCAAAGCCCCGGTATCGCCAGCACTTATATGCTGCTCGAGAGCCATATTACTCTCGACCATCAAGGAGTAACGCATGACCGAATCGCTGGTTGACTCGCTTATCCAGATGTTTCCCAATGTCCCTTTTCAGAAGCTGCTTGGCATCGAAATCGTCGATGTCGTCACCGACCGGGCCGTTGTTTGCCTGCCATACCGCGATGATCTGGCTGGTGGCGGCAACGCCTTCCACGGCGGCGCGATCAGCAGCCTGCTGGATCTGACCGGCGCCCTAGCGGCCTGGTCCGGCCATGACCCGAAAAACGGCATGAAGGCAGCTACCGTATCCATGACCGTGAATTATCTTGCCGCAGCGCTGGGCAAGGACATCATAGCTACTGCGAATGCGGTAAAACGCGGGCGAGAGCTGATTTTCTCGGAGGTCTCGATTCGGGAGAAAGCTTCAGGCAAGCTGATCGCCAATGGCACAATGATCTATCGCATTGCCTGACCGGAACGTGGAACAAAGATTATGGCCGATGCCGACAGCACACTCGAACTGCCGGCATCGACTCAGGCATTATCCTCAAGCACATAGGTGGCAGCTTTCTCGCCAATCATCATGCAGGCAGCGTTGGTATTGCCACTGATCAACAGCGGCATGACGGACGCATCGGCGACGCGCAACCCGGATACTCCTCTGACCCGCAACCGGCTGTCCACCACAGCCAGCTCGTCCTCGCCCATGCGGCAGGTTCCCACCGGATGGTAGATGGATTCCGCACGCTGGCGTATATCCGCGTCAATCTGCTCATCGGTCACCACTTCCGTGGCAGGCAGGTCATCGCCGCCAAAGATAGAAGCAAAAGCCTCGGTACGGAACACTCTGCGAGCCAACTTCACACCCTCCCGTAACACCCGGATGTCATCACTATCGGAAAAATAACAGGGGTCAATCAAGGGCGCACTGCGCGGATCACTATCGGACAGGCGGACGAAGCCCCTGCTCTTCGGCCGCAACTGACACACATGGATGGTACAACCGAAACCCGACGTCAACTCCCTGCCATGATCACGCAGGAAAGTCGGCAGGAAATGCAGTTGAACGTCCGGGCGATCACCTCCCCCGACATTGAAAAAAGCCCCGGCTTCAGCGGCATTGCTGGCAAGAAGCCCCCGCCGATGGCGAAAGTAATCATAGAAGGCACGTATCAACCGCGGCAGAAAGTATGGCGAGAAACCAATAGCCTGTCTGCTACTGTCATGAATCGAAACCGTCATATCCAGGTGATCCTGAAGGTTTTGACCAACCGCCGGAAGGTGGATATGGCAAGCAACCCCGACGCTTTTCAAATGATCACGATCTCCTATACCGGAGAGCATCAGCAACTGGGGTGAATTGATCGCGCCACCGCAAAGAATCACTTCACGATTGGCAGTTAGTACACAGGTTATACCCTGCTGATCAATGTACTCGACTCCCTTGGCCCGGTCGCCACTTAGCAGAACCCGGGTGACCAGCGTATCAGTCATGATGCAGAGGTTTCCCCGGCCCTTCGCAGGATCGAGAAACGCTCGCGCCGCACTCCAGCGCCGTCCTTCCTTCTGTGTTACCTGAAAACGGCCAAACCCGCGCTGATTTTCACCATTGAAATCATCATTCCGCGGCTCACCTAGCTCCTGACCAGCACGAATGAAAAGCTCGGTCAACGGGTTGGGGTCCTGTACTCGAGTAACGTTCAGTGGACCGCCCCGACCATGCCAGGCATCTACCGGATACTGCTCGTTATTTTCATGGGCAGTAAATATCGGCCGCACATCCTCCCAGCCCCAGCCCTTTGCCCCCGCATCTTCCCAGCTTTCGTAATCGTGATGTTGCCCGCGGATATACACCATGGCATTGATCGAACTGCTACCGCCGAGGGTTTTCCCTCTTGGCCAGTAAAGTCGTCGCTCAAGCAGGGCTTTCTGAGGAGCGGTATTATAGCCCCAGTTACGCTTACCCTCCTTGATTAGCCCGATCAGCCCGAACGGGATATTGACAAAGCCACTGTTATCATGGGGCCCGGCTTCAATCACGCAAACGGTATAACGGCCACCTTCACTAAGCCTGTTTGCCAGCACACAGCCCGCCGAGCCAGCACCTACAATGATGAAGTCAAATTCACGATTATTCACCCTGATGCACCTCGTCAAGCCGGGAAAAACTCTTTATATGGTGAGCACGGTCACCATGGGTCAATGAGCAGTGGGTGATCAGACGAAAGTAGTGGCCGATATCAAGCTCTTCGGTAACGCCAATCCCGCCATGAATCTGGATCGCCTGCTGCGCGATGCGTACCGCCTTGTCCGCATAATAGGCTTTCGCGGCCGTACTGGCGCGCTCACGCTGGGAGACATCTTCGGACTCCGCCTTAACGGCCGCCATAAACAGCATTGACTCGAGCTGCTGGAGATCGATGAACATATCCACCAGGTAGTGCTGAATTATCTGAAAGCTACCGATGGCTACACCAAACTGCTTTCGCGTTTTGGCATATTCCAGGGTGCGCCGGTACAGCGCGCCAGCGGCGCCATACATCCGCGCGCAGTCGAGCACGCGCAGATAAGCCAGCAACCTGCTCAGCGCTTGCTCGGCTTTCTCGCCACAGGCGAGTATCATCCCGTCTGTAATATCGACATCATCAAACAGGACGTTAGCGATACGACCTCCATCCAGAGCCCGATAACGAATCGTCTCGCAAATACCAAGCGGCACAGCGAGCACAACAAGCTCGCCATCGGCAAGTGCAGTCGCCAGTAGCGTATCGGCAAAACCACCATCCGGAACAAAGTTTTTCTGACCTGACAGGCGTCTTCCATTAAGCTTCATGGAAGGCGTTAACACCTGATAACCGGCGTGAAAGTCGTACAGTGCACAGGCAAGCTTCACCCGTCCCTCGATGACGTCGCTCAACATGGCCAAGGTCGCATCGGAGCCGACGTATTCGAGCAGCTTGCCAGGAGCTACCACCGTATCAACGTAGGGATCCAGACATAACGCGGCGCCCAGTTCCCTGACAACCATCGCCACATCAAGGAGCGTACCACCGAACCCACCGCCGGATTCAGCGAAGGGCAGACCGAACCAGCCCAGCTCCTGCATTGCTGACCAGCGTGACGCGCCGAAAGGGTCCTGTTGCTCGATTTGCTTCCTATAGATATCAAAGCTGTAGTTATCCTTAAGATACCGGCTGGCGGTATCCGCGATAAGGGTTGTATTTTCCGGGAGGTTGAATTCCATCATCTCGCCTCAAAGGCCAAGCAGCATTTTGGCCAGCACATTCTTCTGGATCTCGTTGGATCCACCGTAAATGGTGCAGGCACGGAGAAAGTTGTAACGTCGCGTGGCGCGATTGAAAATATCACTGCCAATTGTTTCCGGGTTGTCCCAGGTTAACGACATCATGCCGCCCAACTCCACCATAGCCTGCGACACTTTTTGCTGAAGCTCGGTCCCTTTTATTTTCAACCCGGATGATTCCGGCCCTAAGGGCCTGCCCTCATCAGTCGCGGCAACGGTACGGAAGTTAGTGTACTCCAGCGCCATCAATTCGATTTCAAGCTCGGCGATACGAAGCCGAGCCTGACTTTTGTCCAGAAAGCCCGGCGATTCCTCCACAGCGTTCTTCAGTCGTGATATCTCGTGATGACTATCCGCCACGCCGGCGATGGTGGTACGCTCGTGCGTCAGCAGGAACTTGGCAATAGTCCATCCCATGCCCTCCTGACCCACAAGATTTTCGAGCGGCACCCGCACATCGGTGAAATAAACCTCGTTAAGATGATGATGGCCGTCAATCGAGTAGATCGGCCGCACCTCGATGCCAGGTGTTTTCATATCAATCAGCAGAAAAGAAATCCCGTTCTGCTGCTTGACCGTCGGATCGGTTCTGACCAGACAAAACATCATGTCCGACCAGTGGGCCTGCGTCGTCCATATCTTCTGGCCATTCACTAGATAATGGTCATCCTTGCGCTCTGCACGAGTCTTCAGGGACGCCAGATCCGAACCGGCATTGGGCTCGGAGTAACCCTGACACCAGAGGGTTTCACCACTGACGATACCTGGCAGCCAGCGATCTTTTTGCTCCTGAAAGCCAAAGTTATAAAGCACCGGCCCGACCATCGACACGCCGAACGGACTTGTCGGGGGGGCGCCTGCCATGGCTCGCTCCAGATCAAAAATATAACGCTGTGTCGCCGTCCAGCCTGGCCCGCCATACTGTTTCGGCCACGTCAGTGCCAGCCAGCCCTGTTTACCGAGCAAACGTTCCCACTTCTGCTGTTGTTCTTTAGCGAGCATTTCACCAAGCGCCGAGGAACGCTTGATATCATCCTGAACATTTTCCCGCATCCAGCTGCGAATTGATTGCTGAAACTCCCGCTCTTCCCGAGTGAAATCCAGATTCACGGTTTATCACCTCTTGCTTGCCATCGAGCGCCGTTTTCAAAAGTCATTCAGTTGACCCCACGGTCTTTGTTTTCCCAATAAGGCCACCTCAGTTCGTTCTTGAGAATCTTGCCGGCACCACTTACCGGCAGCGGCTCGCGACGAAACTCGATGCTTCGCGGCAACTTGTACCCGGCAATCAGCGCACGGCAATGGGCCAGAAGCTCGCCTTGATTGAGACCATGCCCTTCCTTTAGAACGACAATCGCATGAACCATTTCACCCCACTCGTTGTGGGGAATCCCCACAACCGCACATTCCTGCACCGCGGGATGGCTGTAGATCGCACCCTCTACCTCAACCGAGAAAATATTCTCTCCGCCACTGATGATCATGTCCTTGGCACGATCAACGATAAAAACAAACCCGTCTTTATCCATATAGCCGAGATCACCGGTATGCAGCCAGCCATTGCGCAACGTCTCGGCAGACGCCTGTTCCATCCCCCAATAGCCCAGCATTACGTTCGGACCTCTGGCGCATATCTCACCTACCTCACCACGCGGTAGCTCGACATCATCCTTGTCCATAATGGCAACTTCGACGCCCAGTGCTGCCCTGCCAGCACTGCGTAGCTTGGCGCCGCCCGGTACATGAAACTCTGGCGCCAGCGCAGTAATAATCGGCGACGCCTCTGTCTGCCCATACCCTTGAGCAAAATGAGCATCTGGCATCTGCTCCATGGCACTGATCAACACTGCTTCAGGCATCGGCGATGCACCATAAAGCATTCGCCTGACGCTGCTGACATCAAAATTGCTTATCTTTCCAGAAGACACCAGCAGGTTGATCATGGTTGGCACTAGCAATGTATGGGTGATTTTTTCACGCTCAATGAACGACAGCACATCACCCACATCGAAACGCGGCACAATACCGTGGGTGCCACCAGCCATGGTTACGGCAAAGGTACTTGCCATGTCGGCCAGATGGAACATCGGCGCTGCATGCATATAGATGGTGTCAGATCCGTAACCCATTTCCGGGACAACGTTCAGGGCATTAAACACAAGATTGTCGTGGCTCAGCATAACGCCCTTTGATCGCCCGGTCGTGCCGCCGGTATAGAACAGGCCGGCAAGCTGCGCACCACCTTCGCTCTTATCGGCCATGGGTTTGTTCTGGTCGATCAGCGACTCATAAGCGATACAACCCTCCGGCAAGTCACCTTCACCCATGAACACCACATGACTGACGCTTTCCATCAATGGTCGCAGGATCGGCAGCATCGCACTGAACGCATCATCAACGAACAGAACCGATGACTGGGAGTCATTTATCGCATAGGCAATCTCAGGCGGTGCCAGTCTGATATTAATTGGGTTGAGCACCATCCCTGCCCAAGGTATGGCAAAGAAATATTCCAGGTAACGATCGCTATTGAGTGAAAGAATTGCTATACGATCGCCATTAGCAACTCGCAGTGAGCGAACGCCGGCTGCCAGACAAGCTACCCGTTTCTCAAATTCACACCAGCTTTGCTTCCTATTAGCGTAGACTGTGGCCACACCATTCGGGTTCAGCTGGGCCGCCCGACGAAGTGTCTGGGAAATGAACATATCAACCTCCTTGACAGCCTAAACATGCCAGATGAATAAAACGTCATCAGCGTGCGTAGATAAAACGCCCCATCGAGACATGAGTCTTATCCAGAAAAATATCGACAGAGACGACAATAAAACGCCGGCCCGCACGCACGATTAGAGGCACAGCACGAATCGTTCCGGCAAAGGCCGGTCGCAAGTAATCAAACGTCAAACTGGTACACAATGGCTGCTTCTGCATCCCGGTCTCTTCCACCACATGCAAGGAGGCAGCGACTTCGCCAAAACTCGCAAGAATGCCGCCATGAAAAGTGCGTAGAAGCGGGTTGCCAATATGCTCTTCGCGGAAACACAATTGATAACAGACAGTGCCGTCATCTTCGCGGCTGACCCCAAGACCTAGGAAATGCAAATAGGGTGTACCTTCAAGAACTTGCTTCTGCAGTTCACTCAACCCGGTACATTCGGTTGCTCGTGGCTCGGCTCCATACGCGGTCACTTTATTCAGCTCCATGCGTCACAGCCGTATCAAACGCCGGGCCACGTGTCCCGACAGCGAAAGACCCCGATACTGAAGCCAACAGCGAATCATCTGAACAATCAACCGCCTTCCCCTTTACATAGGCAATATCGCCCTGCACCGCATAACACTCCACTTCGGCACGCACATCCTCACCCGGAAGTGCTTCCCTGATGAAATCCACACGCAGATCAATCGTTGCAATCGGTCGCATATCGCCCAGACGAGAAAATATGGCAAGACCGCAAGTGGTATCGAGCAAGGTAACCACAACGCCACGATGTAGCCCCCCGTTGCGATCAGATAACGCTACACGACAAGGCATCCTCATAACGGCGCGACCCTTGCCAATCTCTTCAACTTCAATTCCGAACGCGTTGAATAACGGATGTGAGGTACCAAAGAACGTTTTAGCCATGGTCAAGTAGCGGTTTGCGGCCTCGGATTGGGCAATCATTTCTCCCCCTCATCAAATGCAAAAACCAATAGCCCAGACCGCCAACATGGTGGCTAACTGAAGCATACGCGTTACAGCCTGCTTATTACCTGGTGAACATACTGCGACTCCAGTGTCCTGACATGACGAATGGCATCCTCAATTTCACGAATGGGAAACAAATCCGACTCCGACGCCATCTTGAGTAATGCTGCCAGACCTGACCAGGCCGCAGCTGAGCGCTGCATCAGCTCCACCAGTTTCGCAGCCCGCACGGCTGGCAGCATCTCGCCAGCCTCGAGCAGAAACTCGGCATACATCGTCCTGAAACCACCACCACCGGTACCTCGCTTTTCAATCACCTGATAAGCAAAGCGCAACAACCAGCGCCAGTTGTCATTTGCTTGCCACTGAGGCAACGAGGCGATCCAGGTATCCAGTGCGGCCAGACCGCTATACGGCCCGCCGTTTGCCAGTGCACTGGCATTATCAATAATGGCGTTTCCCACCCGCTCCGCACTGACTTCCACCTTCAACGACTGCGGGGCAAACAGGCTTCCGTAATGAATAAATGGCGGCGAGGTTGAAAAGCGCGCATCAGCAAGATTGGTTGCCGGCACAGGGATCAATCCGGGACGCTCAGTATCACTGACCAATACTTCGTCACGTGCTTCATCCAGCTGCCATGCGACAATGGCATGACCCGGAAAATGGGTTTTACTGCCGAAATAGGGCAAGTGGTAAATGTCGGTGAGCAGCAATGCAGGCACGCCATCACGCAACGCTTGATGCAAGTCATTTGTTGCCGCGCCCTTATCCGGATAGCTTGACCATGCAAACGGCACACCCAGTGTGTGAAAGACTTTTTCCTCAAAGCCCATTGAACGCACGTGAACAATTATAGGAGTGGCGGAATCAGGAATCTCCACATAGGTGATACCCAGCCCTGCACCCAGACCGAAGCAAAACGCCTCGGTCATTTCAAGTCCGTGAAACTCCAGCAGATCACGTATCGCCGAGCTGCCGCAGTGGACACCTGTCCTGTGGCAGTGCTGCCTGAGCAGCGCAACACTGCTGACTTCAGACTCCATCTCTGCATGGGTCACCTTCATCAGGCCGCCTCCTCCAGATGCACGCCGCCGTAAACAGCGGCAGAGGCTCGCATCGGATCCTCGTGACGACCATACTCGTCAAGCCAGGCAGACACTTTCTCAGGCATCCCGGTTTCCCACGGGTGAAACCCAGGGCGGAACCAGTCAAGAAACTCCGGCATCATGCGGACAAGAATACCTCGGCGACCATAAAGGCGATTCAAACCGCGCAGTATCACTCTGGGCTGGCGGGTCACGCCATCCATCTTCAGCATATTCCAGAACACTGGCGCTACCACCAGATGAATCATCAGGGTGCCGACTACCAGAGCCGATACGCGCGTCACATACCCACCGCCAGCCACCGTCTGATAAAGATCGTAAGCCACCGCTTTGTGTTCCACTTCCTCCACCCCATGCCACAGGAACAAGGCACGCATTACCGGATCTGCGTCCCGAAACATATCGGAATCTTCCTTTAGCATGGCCTCGCCCAAGGTCGCGGTGAAGTGCTCAAAGGCCGCAGTCATCGCCAGCTGATATTTTTTCGGAAGGTATTTCTGTGAGACACGAATGAAACGGCGCAAATTGGCCGTGGCCTTCTCGACATCAACGCCCTGCCCGGCCATCACCTGGTTGAATCTGTCATGAACTATGCCGTGCTGGCCTTCCTGACGGATAAAGTGGCGAATATCGTCACGCAAACGCTCATCCGTTACCTGATCCTGAAAGTTGCGAACCGACTGGATAAAGAATCTCTCGCCCTCAGGAAAATGTACCGAGAGCGCATCAAAAAAGCGGGTCAGAACCGGATCGCCACCGTTCCAGTGGCGGGGAACGGCCGTAACATCAAAAACAACCTTGCGAGGCTGGATAGGCGTCATATTCATAAGTCTCTCCATTATGGATTCGGGCCCTGAAAGAGCTTTTCACCAGTCTGATCTCCAGATCATAATTGGTTGACCAACCAAATGTCAATCTGTCTCGCCTAGACGCAAACATTCAAGCCATTCCGCAGTCTCACCAACCACTGCGGTTTGTACTGGCCACAAGGGGAATCGCTCTATATCAGACTTCATCTCACCCCAACTTCCCTAGAAATCATCCAAAGCTATTGCTACTCGATGAGCTAGGACAACATTCAATGTCTCGTACAAGCTCATGGAGTGGGATGGGAAACTGATTCGTCCTTTGCAGAACTGATCACCGCTCCCCTATAGTGGAGTGACAGAGGCAGAGATGAACATAATGGAAAATTAGTATCTCTTGACGACAGGAGATACCCCACTTTTTTTCAGATACATATCACCTAAATGAGATAGCTACCCACCCCACAGGGTCGCTTAAAAGCTCCTCTACAAAGCCCGCACCGCTCACTCGGTCGCGGGCTTTTTTATGCCCTCAAACTGGAGATTTCACATGCATTGTCCGTTTTGCGGCTCTGACGCCGTCTTCTGCAAACACTACGGCCGCAAGGTCGGCGGCGCGCTTGGCGCCTTGGCCGGGGCTGCCGGTGGTGCCACCGAGGCCATGGTCGGCGCTCGTCTCGGCGCTGTAGTCGGCTCCATTGTCGGGCCGGCCGGCACCTTGGCTGGGGCCATTCTCGGCGGGCTCGTCGGCGCTGCTGCTGGCTGTGCTACTGGTGCAGCTGTTGGCGATGCTATTGATAAACACATCTTCAATGACTACCAGTGCCTTCGCTGCCGTCAGGAATTCACCGGCGAATCCTGATCCCCCACCGTCGCTCTGCTCTTTTTCCTTCACGGCACGACATTCGCCTCACCTTCTTCCTCTCATTTTCAAAGGACACTCTCATGGCTCATCTCGTCGAAACCATGGCCTATGTCGGCGCCACCCCGTGGCACGGCCTGGGCAACCAACTCACCACTCATCAACCACTGCAGGTCTGGGCCAAGCAGGCCGGCATGGACTGGGACATTCGCGAGACCCCGGTCCGCTATGTCACCGAGTCTGCTGGCAACCTTGGCGCCATCATGTCCTTCGAAGACAGCAAGGTGCTGTTCCGCTCGGATACCCATGCCCCGCTCTCCGTGGTCAGCGCCCGTTACAAGGTCGTGCAGCCCCGCGAGATCCTGGAGTTCTACCGCGACCTCACCGAAGTCTCCGGCTTCGAGTTGGAGACAGCGGGCGTGCTCAAAGGCGGTCGCAAGTTCTGGGCTCTCGCCCGGACGGGCCAGACAGGATCGCTCAAGGGAAAGGATGTCAGTCATGGCTATGTGCTGTTAGCGACAGGGTGTGACGGTACGCTCGCTACCACGGCGCAGTTCACCAACATACGCGTGGTCTGCAATAACACCTTGGCCATTGCCCTTGGGTCCAATAACGGAGCAGTAAAAGTGCCGCACAGCACCACCTTTGATCCCAAGGCCGTGAAGCAACAGCTCGGCATTTCAGTGTCGACCTGGGATGACTTCATGTACCGCATGAAGGCGCTTAGCGAACGAAAGATGAAGCACTCGGAAGTGCAGCGCTACTTCCTGAATGTCTTCACGGAGTTCTCGCACAAGGGGCCGGGTGTCACCAGCGACCGGGCCATAGCCAAGGCGCTCTCGCTGTACGAGGGTGCTGGTCGTGGGGCAGAGCTGCCGTCTGCCAGGGCGACAGCATATGGCCTGCTGAATGCGGTCACGGAGTTCGTGGATCACGAGCGCCGCGCACGCAGTACGGACCATCGTCTGGACTCAGCCTGGTTTGGTCAGGGGGCATCCCTCAAGCAGAAGGCGCTGGAACAGGCCCTCGCGCTGGCGTGAGGACCGTCCATGCCACTGAACCGTGATGCTCCCGACGTTGTACTGCTCCGGCACAACCTGACTGTCCTGATGCGCTCCCTACGCTCATTGCAGATCTCCCTCGTGGAGGTCCGGTATGCGGGAGCGAGAGGGCGTTGCCAACCTTGCCAAGTGAACGTGACCCCTCGCGGTACTTCAACCCTTGCAACCCGCGTCGTACTTCAGAGAGCTGCTGCCGATGCCGGTCAAGTGCCCGTCGCCCTAATGGATGATGAAGTCGGGCTTGCTGAAGG
>DPJB01000022.1:43129-43279 GCA_003543245.1 Moraxellaceae bacterium
TTGAGGTGGCGGCGATCTGGGGGGCATTCCTGTATGAGGGCTTGCTGGCCCATATCCCCGATCACCAGCGCGTCCAGGCCGTTCTGGATGCCTGGGGCCAAGGCTGTATTGAGCTCGTGATTGCGACCACCCTGCACCTGCCGGAGCTCT
>DPJB01000021.1 GCA_003543245.1 Moraxellaceae bacterium
TACGCGCCCGAGATGGCCTACTTCGAATGCCTGCACGAGCTCAAGCTGATCGTGGACATGATCAACGAAGGCGGCATCGCCAACATGAACTATTCGATTTCCAACAATGCCGAGTACGGCGAGTACGTCACCGGCCCCGAAGTGATCAATGCCGAATCCCGTGCTGCCATGCGCAATGCCCTCAAGCGCATTCAGAACGGCGAGTACGCCAAGATGTTCATCGCCGAAGGTGCCCACAACTACCCTTCCATGACGGCGGCCCGTCGCAACAATGCAGCTCACCCGATCGAGCAGGTTGGCGAGCGTCTGCGTGCAATGATGCCGTGGATTGCAGCCAACAAGATCGTCGACAAGACCAAAAACTGATTCCGCCAGTATCCGCCCGGCAACGGGCGGATCAGGGTCAGCTAAAAAGCGCGGCTTGCCCGCGCTTTTTTTATGCCATGCTGTAACAGGATGGCAGTCACCCAACTCCAATGGTCAAGAGGAGCGGGTGTGATTATCATTCCCCTCCCGCCATGCCATGAGTCAAGGCTATGCCCACGCCACACAACGATCAAGATGACCACGACGGCCTCACTTTCGAGGTGGTTGAGGAAGAGCACGACGAAGGCGGCAAGAAGGTCCGCAACAAAGGTATCTATCTGTTGCCCAACCTGATCACGACCGCCGCCCTGTTTTCCGGCTTCTACGCCATCATTGCCGCCATGAATGGCCGCTTCGAGGCTGCTGCCATCGCGATTTTTGTCGCTGCCCTGTTTGATGGCATGGATGGCCGTGTTGCCCGCATGACCAACACGCAGAGCCCGTTTGGAGCCGAGTATGACTCGCTCTCGGACATGGTCTCCTTCGGGATAGCGCCGGCACTGGTGGTGTTTACCTGGAGTCTGCAGTCGTTGGGCAAGATCGGCTGGATCTGCGCCTTCATCTATGCCGTGGCGGCAGCCTTTCGTCTCGCCCGCTTCAATGTGCAGCTGGAGGTGGCAGACAAGCGCTACTTCACCGGCCTGGCCAGTCCGCTGGCTGCCGCCATCATCGCCAGCATGGTATGGGCCGGCTTTGACAACCGCATCGCCGGGCGGGAGCAGGAGCTTGCGATCGCGATTGCAGTCATTACCGTGCTCTCGGCTTTCCTGATGGTCAGCAACTTCCGCTATTACAGCTTCAAGGAGCTGGACCGTTCGCGTGTCCCGTTTGCTGTCATGTTGCCCGTCGTGCTGGTGTTCGGCATTGTTAATTACGACCTGCCGATTGGCTTGCTGACCGTATCACTTGTCTATGCTGTGTCCGGCCCTGTTTCTACCGTCTGGGGCCGGCGCAAGACCCCGGGGGAGCCTCAAGCCAGGGGCTGAGGTAGTCCGCCACCAAAGAGGATTGCACGATGCTGATACATGAACGTTCTGCCAGTGAGCCCCTTTCCAGTGAGCTCACCTCCGAAACGGTGTATCAGCAACGGCGTGACTTGTTGAAAGCCGCAGGCCTTTTCGGCACTGCGGCTTTTTTTTCGCCAGTGTTACTGGCTGCTCCAGCTGCTTATTCCCCTGCCGCAGATCGAGGCAATGTACCCCGGTATTTGCGCGACAAGCTGCGGCTTCGCAAGGCGGGCAATAACCCGACAGGAGAACCACTGACGCCGTTTGATGTGGTTTCGACCTACAACAATTTCTACGAGTTCGGTCTCGACAAGTCGGACCCGGCCGCCAATGCCCAGGCGATGCGGCTTGAGCCCTGGTCCGTTCGTATTGATGGCGAATGCCGCAAGCCCGGTACCTATACCCTTGAGGATGTCCTCAAGCCACATGCGCTAGAGGACCGTATCTATCGTTTCCGGTGTGTCGAAGCTTGGTCCATGGTTGTGCCATGGCTGGGCTTCTCGCTGGCAGACCTTGTTCGCCGGTTTGAACCAACATCCAAAGCACGTTTTATCGAGTTCACGACCTTGCAGGACCCACAGCAGATGCCCGGCCAGCGAACCCGCAATCTGCGCTGGCCCTATGTAGAAGGTTTACGCATGGATGAAGCCATGCACCCTTTGGCCCTGATGGCTGTCGGTGTGTACGGACGCTCATTGCCCCCGCAAAACGGTGCGCCGCTCCGACTGGTCGTTCCCTGGAAATACGGATTCAAGAGCATCAAGTCAATTGTACGAATCCGCTTTACCGAGACCGCACCACAAACAACCTGGGCCACCATGGCGCCGGAAGAATACGGCTTCTTTGCCAACGTGAATCCTGCAGTAGATCATCCGCGCTGGACCCAGGCTCGGGAGCGGCGACTGCCCGCAACATTGTTCAACCCGAACTGGCGCGACACCTTGCCATTCAATGGCTATGCCAGCGAAGTGGCCGGCCTGTACCGCGGCCTCAACCTTAAGCGTTACTTCTAGGCGGCACGTGGCAGGAATGAATACACAAATGCCAGACGGGCATGCGCGTGCAAGGTGGCTGCTGTTTTGGGTCATGCTCATGCCGGCGTTGTGGCTGCTGTATCTGGCGATCACAAACCAGCTGGGTCCAGACCCGGCCAAGGAGCTTGTGGATCAGACCGGTTTGTGGGCCTTTCGCAGCCTTCTGCTGAGTCTTTGCATGACGCCGCTGCGGATTATCACCAGGCGCTCCTTCTGGATGCGGTATCGCCGCATGCTGGGGTTGTTCGCATTGTTCTATGCTGTATCCCATGCGATGGTCTACGTGTTCCTGTTGTTCGGAGCACGTTGGGGCGAGTTGGCCACCGAGCTGACCAAGCGGCCTTATATAATGATTGGCAGCCTGGCGTTGCTGATGTTGCTTGCTCTTGGTGTGACCTCTACAAGAGGGTGGCAGCGACGGCTGCGCCATAACTGGGTGAGATTGCACCGCTTGGTGTATGTGGCCTCGCTATTGGTGTTGCTGCACTTCAGCTGGGTTAACAAGCTGGGGCTTGCCAGCATCTGGCCCTATGCACTGGCGCTGTTTCTGCTGCTGGGAGTGCGTGTTTGGTGGAATTTCAGGCAGTCAGAACGAAAATCGTGAAATAACGTTGACACCCTCCGCCAGCCCCCTATAATGCGCCCCACACCGACG
>DPJB01000024.1 GCA_003543245.1 Moraxellaceae bacterium
TCACTGGTCCGTCTTCTCCGGGATAAGGAGAAAGCGCGGATTACTTGAGACGTTCGATAACGGTCGCGATGCCCTGGCCGAGGCCGATGCACATCGTAGCGAGGCCGAGTTCGGTGTCCTTCTGCTCCATCACGTTCAGCAACGTGGTGGTGATACGGGCACCGGAACAGCCAAGCGGGTGACCCAGGGCGATGGCACCACCGTTGTGGTTAACACGCTCTTCGGCCTTGTCGAGGATGTTGAGGCCCTTGAGCACCGAGAGGCCCTGGGCAGCAAAGGCTTCGTTCAGCTCGATGGTCTGGATGTCGTCAATGGCCAGACCGGCACGCTTCAGCGCCTTCTGCGTTGCCGGCACCGGACCCCAGCCCATGATGGCAGCTTCGCAGCCGGCCACAGCCATGGAGCGGATCTTGGCACGTGGTGTCAGGCCAAGAGCCTTGGCACGCTCGGCACTCATGATCAGCATGGCAGAGGCACCATCAGACAGCGCCGACGATGTACCGGCGGTGACTGTGCCGCCCTTCGGATTGAAGGCAGGCTTCAGTGCAGCGAACTGCTCCAGCGAGGCATCCTGACGGATCACTTCGTCAATTTCGCAGAGCACGCGGAAACCGTTGGCATCATGACCTTCAATGCCGATGATTTCATTCTTGAAGCGGCCTTCCAGTGTGGCAGCCCAGGCCTTCTTGTGCGAGGTCAGGCCGAACTGGTCCTGCATTTCGCGGGAAATGCCGTTCATCATGCCCAGCATTTCGGCCGTCAGGCCCATCATGTTGGAGGCCTTGGCGTAGTACTTCGAGGCAGCGGGGTTCAGGTCGATACCGTGCATCATGCCGACGTGGCCCATGTGCTCCACACCACCAATCACGAACACGTCACCCTGACCGGTCATGATCTGGGCAGCAGCCGTGTGCAGCGCCTGCATCGAGGAGCCGCAAAGACGGTTCACCGTCTGGCCTGGCACCGTGCGCGGCAGTTCTGCCAGCATCGCGATGTTACGGGAGATATTCATGCCCTGTTCCATGGTCTGGTTCACGCAACCCCAGATCACGTCTTCNNACGCCATCCACAATCACTACATCACGCGGATTGAGACTCATTTTTTAACTCTCCAATCTCGTTCAGGGCCTTAGCCGAAGAATTTCTTGTTGCCGGCTGCCATGTCTTTCAGCAGCTGCGGTGCTTCATAGGCCTTGCCGAGGTGAGCAAACTTCTCACACAGGGCCACATAGGTGGCGGCGCCCATCTGGTCCACATAACGGCAGGCGCCGCCACGGAACGGAGGGAAACCGATACCCATGATCAGGGCCATGTCGGCTTCAGCCGGCGAGGCAACGATGTTTTCTTCCAGGCAACGAGCCACTTCATTGACCAGCGGAATCATGCAGCGTGCGATGATTTCGTCGGCGTCGAATTCCTTGCGGTCAGCCACAATCGGCTTGAGCAGATCGTAGGTGGTCTGGTCGACAACCTTCTTCGGTTTGCCCTTCTTGTCCTGCTCGTAAACGTAATAGCCCTTGCCGTTCTTCTGGCCAAAGCGATTGTTATCAAACATGACTTCGGTGCCGGACTTGTAGTCGGGCTTCATGCGCTCCGGGAAACCGTCTGCCATCACCTTTGCAGCGTGCACACCAGTGTCGATACCCACCACGTCGAGCAGGTAGGCCGGGCCCATGGGCCAGCCAAACTTTTCCATGACCTTGTCGACGGCCTGGAAGTCGGCGCCATCACGCACCAGCATGTCGAAGCCGCCAAAGTACGGGAACAGCACGCGGTTCACGAAGAAACCCGGGCAATCGTTCACGACGATGGCGGTCTTGCCCATCTTGCCAGCCAGCTTCACGGTCGCGGCAACAGCAGCATCAGAAGACTTCTTGCCACGAATCACTTCAACGAGGGGCATCATGTGCACCGGGTTGAAGAAATGCATGCCGACAAAGTTTTCCGGACGCTTCAGCGATTCAGCCAGGAAAGAAATGGAAATGGTGGAAGTGTTGGACGCAAGAATCGTGTCTTCCTTCACCAGACCTTCAACTTCGGACAGCACGGCTGCCTTGACCTTGGGATTTTCCACCACGGCTTCGATGATGATGTCGACTTCCTTGAAGTCACCGTAGTTCAGCGTCGGACGGATGCGGGACAGAGTCTCGCCCATCTTGGCCGGGGTCAGACGACCACGCTCAACCTGCTTGGACAGCAGCTTGGTGGCTTCACCCATACCCAGGTCCAGCGCCTTGGAGGCGATGTCCTTCATGATGATCGGTGTGCCCTTGCTGGCAGTCTGGTAGGCGATACCGCCGCCCATGATGCCGGCGCCGAGCACGGCAGCCATGTTGATGTCTTTGGCACTGCCCTTCTCGTGCTTCTTGGCAGCCTTCTTCACGGCCTGATCGGCCAGGAATAGGCCCACCAGCGCATTGGCCTGTGGCGTCACGGCAGCCTTGGCGAAGAACCTGGCTTCGGTGGCAATGGCTTCATCACGCTTGGAGTTGGCCTGGGCCTGCATGTTCTGCACAGCCAGCTTCGGGGCCGGGTAGTTAGGACCAGCCTGGCCAGCCACCACTGCATTGGCAGTGTTGAACGCCATCATCTGTTCCATGTTGTTCAGCTTGACCGGCACCAGCTTTTCTTCGCGCTTGGCCTTCCAGTCCAGCTTGCCGGCAATCGCCTGCTTCACCAGTGCAATGGCACCATCCTGCAGCAACTCTGGGGCCACCACGGAATCAACGGCACCATCCTTCAGTGCCTGTTCGGGGCGCTTTTCGGCGCCGGCAGCAATCCACTCAACGGCATTGTCGATACCGATCACACGGGGCAGACGCACCGTGCCACCAAAGCCCGGCATGATGCCCAGCTTGGTTTCCGGCAACCCGACCTTGGCCGCAGTCGACATGACGCGATAATCGCAAGCCAGGGTCATTTCAAAACCGCCACCCAGGGCAAAGCCGTTAATGGCCGCCACTGTCGGAACAGGCAGGTCTTCAAATGNNCCGACGATGAACACGCCCTTGCCGGACGTGACAATCACGCCCTTCACATTCTTGTCCGCCTTGATCGCGTCAGTTGCCGCGGCCAGCTCACCGAGCGTGGTGCGGTCAAACTTGTTGACGGATTCGTTGGCGAGATCGAACTTCAGTTCAGCGATGCCATCGCTCAGCAGCGAGACGCTGATGGCAGATCCCGAATAAATCATTGTGTGATCTCCGTTATGGATAGGAACGTGGCAGCCGGCCGATGACCCCCTGGGGAACGGGGCAGCCGGCAGCCGCGGCGCACTGTGGGGCCCGGCCGACCTGTCAGGCAGGCGGGGGGTGCACAGGGTGCCCAAGTGTATGCATCTGCGAGGCATTTGTTAACGCAATGTGTGACCAAACGGCCACGATGACATCGACGACTGACAAGCCGGAGGGTAAAAAGGAGCCCCGACGGGGCTCCAGAGGGCATGTTTCAGGGTAGTGGTTACCGCGTCTCGGGCTTTATGTCGATGAAGGGCATGGCACCTCCGGTGACCTGGGGCAGCCGGCCATCCCATTTGTCGATAGCCTTCTGCTGCATCTCGATCTCGCGCAGCTTGATCAGGTTCTCGGTCACAATTTCCTTCTGCAGGCGCAACGCTTCGGCCTCTGCCTTGGCACTGCTTATCTTCTGCTCGGCCTCAATGCGGATGCGGTCCAGATCACGCTCGGCTTTCAGTTTGAGCTGCTCCGCCGTGGTCTTGGCCTCGATGGCATTGCTGAACTCCTGCGAGAACGCAAAATTGACGATTGAAAACTCGTCAACGATCACGCCGTTATGGGCCAGCCGCTCACGCAACAGGTTACGGATCATGTCACGCACTTCCTGGCGCCGGGACACCAGTTCTTCAGCCGTATACAACGCCGTCGCTGCCTTCACCGACTCCTGTACTGCCGGCAGGATGATGCGATCCCCCACTGCGGCCAGCGTGCCCACCGTCTGGAAGGTCTCGCCAACCCGAACCGGGTCCAGGTGGTAATTGATGGCGACATTGGTGGTTACCTGTTGCAGGTCCTTGGAAGCGGCATCGCCCTGCCCCTCACCTTTCTGCACCTTCACATCCATGATCACCACCCGTTGCATGATCGGAATGCGCAGATGCAGCCCCTCCCCCATGATGTCCTTCTGCACCGCACCGAAGTTCATCACCACACCGCGCTCACCCGGGCCGATGATGACAAAGGGATTGAAAATCCAGACTCCCAGCAATAGCGCAACAATCCCGCCGACTATTCGTGCTGCATTCATTTGCATATGCATTCTCCATTTCTGTTTTCAGACTGATCAAAACCGGGACATGAAAAAGCCGGCATTAAACCGGCTTTTTCGCATAAACCATGGGTGATTATTTTATGCCATCAAGACCATTTGCAACCTGATTCAGTAACGTCACCATCGAGCGGGCATGCCGGTTAACCGTAAAAGGTACGGCATCCTGTGTGTAGTTATTGAGGGAGCCATTAATGAAGCGGTAGCGGGTGTTCACATTATCCAGCATTTTTTTCTGCTCTGCAGTCAAACGTTTGCTGGCACGCAATTTGGAAAGGCCACTGTAAAAATTCATTCCCAGCTGGTCAATCGTCGGTTCGGCACTGTCATCCCGGTGATAAACCTCGGTTGTACGCTCAACGTAGCGCGCATCCGCATACATGATCAGGATAGCCAGCTCGCGGGCCTGCCGTGCCTCTGCGACCTCCTTGAGCTTGGCAGAAACCTGCAAATCCTTGGCTGACTGCGTTAGTGTCGACACGAGTTTCAGCTCATGCATCACCATCTCGGCCAGAACTGCATTTTCAGGCACACCTGACTTGGCAATACTGTCCGAGTTGTACTGGGCATTCTGGGCCAAACTGTCTTTCAACGACCGGACTTCAGCAGCCTGCGCCGAAAGACCCGCTGCCGCCAGGGCATCCCCGGCACGTACCGCACAACTGGTCGATAGCTGACGGGCCGCCTGAAAATCAGCATTCAGCGTGCGATCCTTGGGGTCCGAGGCATACAGGTGATACGCGGTCAGCATCTCGTGCTGATGAATGGCGCAATCATAAAGTTCACGGACGGTCAGTCTGGCATCTGCCGCTGCCCACGAGAACACGCTACCGGTCATCAGCAAGATCGCGCAGCATGCCCCAGCAAGTCTTTCCAACACCATGAGTTACCTCCGGACTTTCATTTTTTGTATCCGACCCGTCCCTGACTACGTTTACCCTCAGCTCCAGGACGACCGTATCCGTTTTTTGTAACTGTCTTGCTCTATGCGCAGTGTAGATACCAGACCGTATCCGCGCCTCCCCGGTTCACAAAAAGCGACAACCCCGGTTCTTGTAGCCAGCCCCCGCCTCGCGGGACAATCACCGCTCAGTATACTGAGTGACGTCTGGCCATGCCCCCCTCCCTTCGCGCCCTTCTCTGCCTTCTGCTGCTCGTGCTTTCTACATCAGCACAGGCCGAGCTGAAAAAGCTCCTGCCAGGAAACAGCCAGACCTTCCTGCCGGCCGAAGAAGCATTTCGCCTTGTCGATAGCGAAGAGCCCGACGGCATGCGCCTTGAATTTCTGGTCGCACCCGGGCACTACCTCTACAAGGACCGCTTCCGCTTTGAACCCCTCGATGGCTCGTTGAAAGCAGAAGAACCAGTATTTTCACTTGAGGGTGAGTGGAAGGACGATCCAAGTTTTGGCCGCGTCCGCGTCTTTCATGAGAGTGTGTTTGTTAACATTCGACTTCAAGGTCACGGTCGACTAAAGGTTGTTTGGCAGGGATGTGCGGATGCAGGACTGTGCTATCCACCACAGAATAGCGAGCTCAGGTATGGGAAAGTCGCAGATTCACGCGCGTCCTCCCCCATCACTCCTGCTGCTTCACCCCTCCCGTCAGTCACTCCGCAAGAAGCCAGTGTCCGGACCAGTCTCTGGCTGATGCTCGGTGCCGGCCTGCTGCTGGCCTTTACACCCTGCGTGCTCCCCATGCTGCCCATTCTGGCCGGCATCATCGCCCGCCAGCACACCAGCTCCAGCCTGCGCGGATTCCTGCTGGCACTGTCCTATGTCACCGGCGTCGCCACTACCTATGCCCTGACCGGTGCCCTGGTCGGGCTGCTCGGGGCACAAGCCAACCTGCCCCTCTGGTTTCAGCACCCCGTCATCATCGGGCTTTTTGCCGCCTTCTTTGTCGCCCTGGCACTCAGCCTGTTCGGCCTTTTCGAGCTTCGCCTGCCACAAGCCCTGCATGCACATGTTGATGCGCTCAGCCGCCGCCAACGCGGTGGCGCACTCTTTGGCAGCTGGCTCATGGGCGTATTTTCCGCACTGGTGGTCTCGCCCTGCGTGTCGGCCCCTCTCGCCGGCATCCTGCTGCATATCTCCAGCACTGGTGATGCCGTCTACGGCGCCAGCGCCCTGTTCCTGCTCGCGCTGGGCATGGGGGTTCCCCTGCTGATTCTGGGAGCAACCGAAGGGCGGCTGTTGCCAAAAACGGGCGCCTGGATGGAGGAAGTCAAAACCTTCTTCGGGTTTGCACTGCTGTTCGTCGCTGGCGAATTGGTCACCCGCCTGTTGCCCGCACCCGTCGCTCTCGCCATCTATGCCGTCATCACCGCCGCCGCAGGCCTGTGGCTGTGGCGCATCGGCCACAATCGCAATGGTCTTGGCCTCACCATCCGGGGCATGTCAATTGCAGCCCTCTTCTACGGGGCAGCCCTGATGATCGGTGCCGCCAGTGGCGGAGATGATCCGCTCAAACCACTGGCCCGCTTTGACAGCCGCACCGCCAGTGCCCAACCCACGCCGTTCGTGCCGGTACGTAACACAGCGGATGTGGACAGGGAAATCGCTGCGGCCAGCGCCCGGGGGCAGGCCGTCATGCTGGACTTCTATGCAGACTGGTGTGTCAGTTGCAAAGTCATGGAACGCCAGGTGTTCCGCGAGGCGCGCATTGCAGAAAGACTGGGCAAGCTTCATCTGATTCAGGCGGACATTACCGCCAACAACCGGGATGACCGCGAGCTGCTCAAGCGCTTCACACTCTTTGGACCACCCGCCATGCTGTTCTTTGGCCCCGACGGACAAGAAATTGTCTCGGCAAGACTGGTTGGCGAGACAAACTCCGACGAATTCCTGCTTCACCTCAATGAGCATGGACTGTAAAGGTGCGACAATTTAAACATGGATAATCAGCATATGTTCCAGCTCATGCGCGAGCTGGAACAGGAAATGCGTACTCTGGGCCTGTGGTCCGGCATGCCGCCCAGTGCAGAGGCGATGAGCTCCGTCATGCCATTCATGTATGACACCCTGCGCTTTCATGAATGGCTGCAATGGGTGTTTGTGCCACGCACACAGGCCCTGATGGATGCCGGCCGACCACTGCCGGGAAACTGCCACATTCATCCACTGGCCGAGCACGAACTGGCCAGGCTCGATCTTGAGTCGGGCAAGCTGCTGGAGATCATTCTCCGCATCGACAACACCATGAACATGGACCATGAGGATCAAACGGAATGAAACACTGGCACCTGACTACAGCAGCACTTCTTGGCACCGCCCTGCTGCTTAACGGTTGCGGCGGCGGCAGTGACGGTGGCACAACACCACCTGTTGATCCTGTCGAGCCGGTGGTGCCGTTTGAACCAAGCGCCAGCGACGTAACAGATCCGGACAGCCACTACACTTATCCGAATGCCACTACAGCAGTCACGGATCCCTCTGTGGCCAACGTCAAAATCACGTACTCTCCAACGTATGTCTCCGGTGCCGGCTACTACCTGGTAGATGAAAACACATGCGAGTACCTGGCATCACCACCAGCTTCATATCCTGATGATCCGAACACCCCTGCCGTCGACAACCTGATCACGCTCGATACAGTCAATCTGGACGTCAACGACACAGATGCATGCGTACCGGAGATCAAGGTCAATTTTCAGGCAGATGGCTATCCTGTTGTTGCTACAGCAAATGCCAAAATGCGCATGCGCGGCAGCAGTACCCGTCTGGCCGACCAGAAATCCTATTGAGTCAAACTGAATAGCAAATCTCCCTGCATCACCAGCACTGTCCCTTGCTGGCGCAATGACGAAATCACCCTGCAGTTCAACAAGCACCCCTATGACCTGGCACGCGTGCGCAACAAGCTAGCCTTCGACCTGATGCGCGACATTCCCCACATCAACAGCCTGCGCACCCAGTTTGCCCATATCACCTACAATGACGGCTCGGCAGATTCCGACCTTGGCCTGTTCACGCATGTTGAAAAAATGGGCAAGGAATACCTGCTCAACCGTGGCTATGCGCCAACATCCAACATCTACAAGGCCAACGAGTTTTACTTCGAGTCCGATGCCCGCCTGGATGTGGACCCAACGGTCTCCGGCTCTGAATTTGAAAGCGTGCTTGAAGTTGAAAACACATCGGGGGATCACATGGCATTGCGTGCCATGGTCACGGCACTCAATGATGACAGCGTCGACTTCAACACCACGTTTGACACCTACTTCAACCGCAACAACTACCTGACATGGCTGGCCACCAACATCCTGCTCGGCAACCATGACACCCTCACCCAGAACTTTGCGCTGTACCAGCCAGCGAGTGGCAACCGCTTCTATTTCCTGCCATGGGACTACGACGGTTCACTCGGCTTTGAAGACCAGCCCAACGAACTCGCCGAAGGCGACCTGTATGACGACTGGCAGCTGGGCCTTGCCAACTGGTGGGGCAGCCCCCTGCACCGTCGCTTCATGCAGGAGCCCGGCAATCTTGCGCTGATCAAGGCCGCCGTGAAGGAAGTCCGCGACCAGTACCTGCTGGCCGCACAGGTCCAGAGCCGTATCGACAGCTACAAGTCGCTGGTGGAAACACTGATCACCAGTGCACCGGACCTGCAAGACCTGCCCACCTACTCGGCATCACCACTCACCGATGCGCAGCAATGGGCTGATGAATACCAGCGTCTGACCACAACGGTGCAAACCAACTACGACCGTTTCATCAGCCGCCTGCAAAACCCGATGCCTTACTGGCAGGCAGCCTCCATCGACACCACAAGTGGCAAGCTGGTGCTTGAGTGGGATGCATCGTTCGATCTGCAAAAAAATCCGGTGACCTACACCGTCAAGGTAGCCACTGATCCAGCCTTTACTGCGGGCTCAGTGATCTTCAGCAAGACAGGCCTGTCGACCACCCTCGCAACCACGACCGCGCCGGCATCAGGCACCTACTACATGCAGGTGGTGGCACGCGACAGTGAGGGTCATACCACGCATGCCTTTGATCGCACGGATGTGGGTAACAGCCGCTACTTCGGCGTATTCCAGTTCACACTTCCCTGATCATTGACAGACAACTCCACGCAATAAAAAAGCGGCCGTACTGGCCGCTTTTTTATGGCACACACAATCAGCGACGGCGCGAAGCCCTTGCCTGCTTCTGTGCAAGCGGCACGGTCACCTTGCTGTCCGTGCCCTTTTCATCATCCTCTTCATCATCCTTTTCCGCCTGGTGCCAGACCGCCATGCGGGCAGCCACCTTGCCGAACACGGAGTTCTCCGGAAACACACCATCCTTGTCTGGCTTGCCTGCCGGCATGCCCATCAGCAGTTCAACGGCCTCCTCCACGCGAGACACCGCATAAATCACAAACTGCTTTGATTTCACGGCAGCCAGCACTTCCTCACGCAACATGAGATGCCGGACATTCTGCACCGGAATGATCACGGCCTGCGGACCCTTCAGGTTTTTCAGGCGGCATGCCGCGTAAAAACCCTCGATCTTTTCATTCACGCCACCAATCGGCTGCACTTCACCAAACTGGTTCATGGAGCCGGTAATGGCAATGTGCTGACGCACTGGCAGTTTCGCAATGGCCGACAACAATCCGCACAACTCGCCCAGAGAGGCGCTATCACCATCCACGCCACCGTAAGACTGCTCAAAAGCGATATTGGCAGCAAAGCGCAGCGCACGTTCAGCGCCGAACAGGGTTTTGAGATAGCTGGAGAGAATCAGTACACCTTTCGAGTGGATTGCCCCGCCAAGATCGATCTCGCGCTCGATGTCGGTAATTTCACCATGACCAAAATGCGCGGTCACGGAGATGCGTGACGGCATGCCAAACTCGGCATCGGCATATTGCACCACCGTCAGACCATTTACCTGGCCGACCATTTCACCTTCACCCGTGAACAACTGGGTGCCCTTGGCAATTTCTTCCATGTACAGGTTGCGCAGGCGCTCATGACGGCGATCCTGTCCATCCAGTGCCGCCTGTATATGGGTGTTGCGAATCAGCTTTGCCTTGTCCTGTTGCGCCCAGTAATTGGCCTCACGCAACAAGTCACCCACACTGGCGGCATGCAGCGAGAGCTTCTCCTGGTCTTCGGCATCACGTGACGCCTCCTCCACCAGTCGCATCACCGCACCCTTGTCTAGCGGCAACAGCTCTTCCTTTTGCACAAAATCCGCAAGGAAATGCGCGTACTTGAGCTCGCTTGCCACCGTACGCGGCATCACATTCTCGAAATCGGCACGCATCTTGAAAAACTCGCCAAGCTCGGGATCAAACTGCTGCAACAGATAAAATGTTTCACGATCGCCCAGCAACACCACTTTCAGATTGAAAGGAATGCCATCCGGCTCCAGCGAAATGGTGCCGGTCAGGGTGAGCATCTGCTCCAGTGATGACAGCTTGAGTGACTTGGAGCGCAAGGCGCGCTTCAGGCCCTGCCAGGCATAGGGCTGTTCCAGTACCTGCTCGGCTTCCAGCATCAGGTAGCCGCCATTGGCCCGGTGCAAGGCACCAGCACGGATCAGGGTGAAGTCGGTGGCAACCGTACCCATGTAGGTCACCTGTTCCACATGCCCCATCAGGTTGTAGTGCGTCGGCAGGTCTTCGAACACCACCGGCGCACCCTTCTTCGGGTCGTTGGTAACCACCACATTGACCTGATAACGTGAAGGAATCGCATTCACGTTCTCGGTGCTGACGGTTGCCACCACGTCCTGCTGGGCCTCCTGCGTATTCAGGATGAGATCAACGTTGTCGATCACATCCTTGTCGTAGGCAGCGATATATTCCAGAAACTTCGGATGCGCCTTGTACTTGCTGCGCACCTTGTCCAGATGCGGCGTAATCGCACGCGACGTCACTTCATCATTGAGCTGACGTACCTTGTCGCGATTCTGTTCTTCCGCCTGATTCAATCCACGCGCCACCTTGCGCAGACGGGTTTCCATATCCCCCATCACGCGCTTGAGCCGCTCCTGTTCCTTCTTGGCCAGCTGATTGAACGCATCCACGCTCATCACCTCGCCCTGATCATTCATGGGCGAAAAGCCGTAGCCGCCCGGCGTGCGCAGCACCAGCTTCACACCCTTCTTTTCACCTTCACCGGCCAGGCTGCTCAATGCTTCCTGCTGGGCGCGCGTCAGCTCGCCCTTCAGGGTTTCCATCCGCTCGAAATACTGCTCACTATCAAAGGCTGACACCACGGCCATCGACATGTCACGCCACAGCTTGGCCATGTCGCGCTTGATTTCCGGTCCCATGCCGGCCGGAAACTGCAGCGCAATCGGATAGCGTGGCTCGGCAAAATTATTGACATAACACCAGTCCGACGGTGCGGAGCGTTTGCCCGCCACTTCAGTCAGCAGGCGTTTGATCATGGTGCGCTTGCCCAGACCACTCGTGCCCACGGCAAAAATGTTGTAGCCATCATGCGGCAGGGCCACGGCCATGGCCACCGCTTCCTTGGCCCGCTCCTGGCCAAGAAAGTCATTGAAGGGCTCACAGTCCTTCGTGGTACGGAAAGGAAAATCGGAGGCCTTGCAGGCCTTGTAGAGCTGGCTCAATGCCAGTGGTTTTGCAGTCGCCATCGCAACGTCCTGATAAAAATCATTCCCGGCCGGCAGGCGGCAGGGAATACGTTCCAGTGGCATGGGCAACCACAACGGGGCTGCCCTCGGAGAATATCTTTACATCCAGTACAACGGTGCGGCGCCCCAGCTTCAGTATTTCTGCACGCGCCAGCAGATCGGCCTGTGCCGGACGGCTGAGAAAGTTGATGTTGAAGCTCTGGGTAACTGCCATCTCAAGCCGCCCCAGCTGCGCCATCACGGCGGCATACATGGCAGCATCGGCCAGCGTCATCATGGTCGGCCCGGACAGTGTACCGCCCGGACGAATCTGTTGCGGATTGAACGGCAAGCGGCAAAGCACGCCTCCCGCCTCTACTGTCTCCACAAGAAACCCGCTGCCTTCCGATGCAGGTACACCCTGCCGGATAATGGCTGTCAGGTCGGAGGGGGTAAGCGTCATGCGGAATGAATCCTTGCCAGGGCACCCGTCTGGGCAGGTGCACGCCGCAAGTGTACCCCGGGCAGGGCACCCCTGCCGAGTCACCTGCACTGCACTTCCTTCCATAATCCCCCTCCCGTGGCATGGCCTGTCACCGCCTCCTTACCGTACAATTCTGCCCTTTCCACTTTCTGCCTGATCAGGAACTCCCATGCGCGTCAGCCGCCTGTTGCTTGCCACCCTGCGCGAAACCCCCGCCGATGCCGAAGTCATCTCCCATCAGCTCATGCTGCGTGCCGGCATGGTGCGCAAGGTCGCTACCGGCCTCTACAACTGGCTGCCACTGGGCAACCGGGTACTGCGCAAGGTGGAAGCCATTGTCCGCGAGGAAATGAACCGCGCCGATGCCCAGGAAGTGCTGATGCCGGTCACCCAGCCTGCCGAGCTGTGGGAAGAGTCAGGCCGCTACGTGCAATACGGCCCCGAACTGCTGCGCTTCAAGGATCGCCATGATCGCCCCTTCGTGCTCGGACCTACCCACGAGGAAGTCATTACAGACCTGGCCCGCAACGAGCTGCAGAGCTACAAGCAGTTGCCAATGAACCTCTACCAGATCCAGACAAAGTTCCGTGACGAAATCCGCCCGCGTTTTGGCGTCATGCGCTCACGCGAATTCATCATGAAGGACGCCTACTCCTTCCACGTCGACCAGGCCTCGCTGCAGGAAACCTACGACGTGATGTACGACACTTACTGCCGCATCTTCACCCGTCTTGGCCTCGACTTCCGTCCCGTGCAGGCCGACACCGGCTCCATTGGCGGCACCGGCTCGCACGAATTCCATGTCCTGGCCAGCTCGGGCGAGGACGACATCGCCTTCTCTGATACCAGTGACTATGCCGCCAACGTTGAAATGGCCGAGGCCCTGGCACCGGCCACGGCGCGCGCTGCGGCCAGCGAGCCCATGACGGAAGTCAGCACACCGACGCAGACGGTCTGCGCCGATGTCGCAGCCCTGCTCGGGATTGATGTCACACGTATGGTGAAAGCCGTTGCCGTCGTAGCGGAAACTCCGGCCGATGCCAAAGCGCCGGTGGAGAAGCACTTCACCCTGTTCCTGCTACGTGGCGATCATGACCTGAACGAGATCAAGGCCGGCAAGCTGGAAGGCCTCAAGGATTTCCGCCTGGCCTCCGAAGGCGAAATCGTCGAATTCCTCGGCTGCAAGCCGGGTTTCATCGGCCCGGTGAATGTCAGTGACAAGGTCCGCGTGATTGCCGATCGCACCGTGGCCGCCATGAGTGATTTTGTCTGTGGCGCCAACAAGGAAGGCTTCCACCTGCGCGGCGTGAATTTTGGTCGCGACCTGCCCGAACCGTCACTCGTTGCCGATATCCGCAATGTGGTGGAGGGCGACCCGTCACCGGATGGTAAGGGCCATATCATCATCAAGCGCGGCATCGAAGTCGGTCATATCTTCCAGCTCGGCCAGAAATACTCCGAGGCACTGCAGTGCAAGGTACTGGGCGAAGACGGCAAGCCGCTGGTCGTGACCATGGGCTGCTACGGCATCGGCGTCACCCGCGTGGTGGCTTCTGCCATCGAACAGAACCATGACGAGAAGGGAATTATCTGGCCAGACGCCATTGCTCCCTTCCATATCGCACTGATCCCCATGAACTGGGTCAAGTCGCAGCGCATCCAGGAAGAAAGCACAAAGCTTTACAATGAGCTGACGGCTGCCGGGTATGATGTGTACTTTGATGATCGCAACGAACGCCCCGGCGTTAAGTTCTCCGATGTCGAGCTGATCGGCATTCCCCATCGCATCGTGGTGGGTGAAAAGGGACTGGATGCCGGCACGGTGGAATACAAGCACCGTCGCGATACGGAAGCACGTGAAATCGAGCGCGCCGAGCTGATGAGTTTCTTTGCCAGCAACGTCAAACGCTGATCACGCCAGGCTGTACAGAAGGTGGCTCTGGCCGCGAAATGCCCGGTTTCCGGGCCTTCGTGACCCGATCCACCCCCGAAAGGTACGGCCTAGGGCTTGCCAATTCGCCACAAATCAGTAAGATACGCCACCTCGTTGCACACAACGCGACGGGCGGTTAGCTCAGCGGGAGAGCATTGCCTTCACACGGCAAGGGTCGCTGGTTCAATCCCAGTACCGCCCACCACTCTTTTGAAGAGATTCTTGTAAAAGAGATTGCATGGCCAGATATTGAAGGCCCTCTGCTTGCCCGGATTGTACCGGGCGCAGGACAACGGCATTGATGCCTTGTTGATCCTGCTGAAAGCTCCAGGAAGCCAGTTCTCAAAGGCTCAGGAACTTTCTCATCGTTCCTGACCTTGTCTCCTGCCCTCGTGCAGTGAATTTCGGTTGGCGACGATTCCGCGCCAGCCGTCCCCCGGGGCCCATCGCCCCTGATTCCGGCTTGCATTTGTTTGAATCCATCAGGGCCAATTACGCCCCGGAGTATTTCTTTGTCTTTTTCTTCGCTTAACCTGCACGAATCCGTATCCCGCGCGCTTGAAGCTGCCGGCTACACCGAACCTACTGCTGTCCAGTCCCAGGCCATTCCTCCGGCAATGGAAGGAAAGGATCTGATCGTTTCCGCCCAGACCGGTACCGGCAAGACCGCTGCCTTNNCTGTCCAAGATTGCCGATGACCCCCGCAAGGTCGGTCGCGGCCCCCGCGTGCTCGTTCTTACACCAACACGCGAACTGGCCCAGCAGGTCACCGCTGCTGCCCAGAAATACGGTAGCGGTCTGAAAGACATGCGCACCGTCAGCGTACTGGGCGGCATGCCCTTCCCTGCCCAGAACCGTCTGTTGTCGCGCCCCTACGACATCATGGTCGCCACTCCGGGTCGTCTGCTGGACCACATGAGCCGTGGCCGCATTGTATTTGACCGTCTTGAACTGCTGGTGCTCGACGAAGCCGACCGCATGCTGGACATGGGCTTTATCGATGACGTGGAGCAGATTGCTGCAGCCTGCCCGCCTGATCGCCAGACCCTGCTGTTCTCGGCAACGTTTGAAGACCGTATGGCCAAGCTGGCCTCCAGCCTGCTGAAAGAGCCGATCCGTATTGATATTGCAGGCCACACCACCAAGCACGAACAGATCGAGCAGCGCGCCTACTACGCTGACGACATGGCCCACAAGAAGCAGCTGCTGCTGAACCTGCTGGGTCAGGCCGATGTCAACCAGGCCATCGTGTTTGCCGGCACCCGCATGGACAGTGACGCTCTCGCCGAAGAACTGGCCGAGTTCGGCATTGCTGTCGACGCCCTGCATGGCGACATGAAGCAGACTGCCCGTAACCGCACCCTGAACGGCCTGCGCACCGGCCGCACCAAGGTNNGTGCACCGTATCGGTCGTACCGGTCGTGCCGGTCGTACCGGTATCGCCTGTTCGCTGGTCGGCCCGCGTGATCGTGGCGTGCTGCGCCGCATCGAGCAATTCCTCGACCAGAAGCTGCCGGTACAGGTCATCGAAGGCCTGGAGCCAAAGCGCCGTGCCGATGATCGCCCGCAGCAGCGTCGTCCCTTCACGGGTGACAAGCCGCGCTGGGCTCACAAGGACCGTGCCGAGCGTGATGACCGTCGTCCGTCTTTCCGTGACCGTGATGGCGAACGCGCACCGCGCGCCGCTGCCGGCGCAGACCAGATCGAGCGCCGGCCACGTCCTGAGGGTGGTTTCGGTGAGCGTCGCAGCTTTGGCGACCGTCCGGCCCGTGATGTTGCCTTTGCTGATCGACCACGGCGTGATGGTGCACCTGCCGCCGATCGCCAGCCACGTAACTATGACGAACGTCAGCCTACCGACAACAGCAATCGCCCTGTGCTGGAAGGTTTTGGCCAGTACCCGCGTCGCGAATTCAAGCCGCGCACCGAAGGTGCAGCAACCGGTGAGCGCCGCAGCTTTGGTGACCGTGCACCACGTACCGGCGGTTTTGCCGGTGCCGGTGAACGCAAGCCTTATGCCGGTGCCGCCACAGGAGAGCGCAAGCCTTATGCAGGCGCAGCTACCGGTGAGCGCAAGCCTTATGCTGGTGACCGCCCGAAGCGTGAAGGCTTTGGTGATCGCGCTGCTGCAGCACCGCGTCGTGACTTTGCTGACCGCAAGCCACGCCCTGAGGGTGGCTTTGGTGAGCGCCGCAGCTTCGGCGATCGCCCGGTACGTGAAGCCGGTTTCGCCAGTGCGCCGCGCAAGCCCGTTGGTGACCGCGCTCCACGCGATGACAGCTTCGGCAATCGCTGATACGGTCGTGTTCTGCTGAAACAAAAACGGGGTGCCTTGACAGGCACCCCGTTTTTTATTGTACCACTGGCATTACGTCACATCATGATGTGACTGACGACCAGCTTGCTGCGCGATTCCTGCCCTGCATCTTGGCGTCATACAAGGCCTTGTCCGCCTGGGCAATCAGACGAGTTTCATCCAGCCCGTCCTGGCCGGGCAAAATCGAGGCAACCCCCACGCTGACCGTTACCCTGTCACACACATGGGATGCACCATGAGTTAACCCGTGAGCAAAAACCGCCTCAACCAGTTCATCTGCAATTGCTCTGGCATCCTGCTCCTTTGAGCCAGGCAGAATCAGCGCAAACTCTTCACCTCCATAACGGGCAGCAACATCACCGGGGCGCCGGGCAAATGTTGCCAATATGCCTGCAACGCGACTCAGGGCCTCATCACCCGCCTGATGACCATAGGTGTCATTGAACAGTTTGAAGCAGTCAATATCGACCATCAGCAGGGCAAGCGGATATACCCCGCGCTCAGCTCGACGAAACTCTTCCAGAAGTCGCAAATCAAAGTAGCGCCGGTTGGCGATCCCGGTCAGCGCATCGCTACGCAAGAGAAGCTGCAAGTGGTCATTGGTCGCCTCCAGATCCTGCTGGCGAAACTCGAGCAGGCGCAGTTGCAGGTAATCGGAGCGCGCCGAACGTTCCATCATGAAGTTGCCGATCAGACAAAGCGCGCCGGCGAAAACGATCAGGGCAAGATCGACAAAGTTATCCAGGGCACTCCCGGGAAAAGGGCTCCACAACAACACCACTGCCGAACCCGCACCAATCACCACGGCACTCGCCAGCGCATAGGAAAACTGCAGCCTCAGCAGTATCAGACCAAAAATCTCGGTCAGCACCACGGTACCTACATAAAGCCCGGAATGACTGGCAGGCGCATAAAAGCCCATCAGCATGAATCCCATTGCCCCACCCAGACTTGCCATCATGAGCATGCTTTGCTGACGCCGCGGCCACCACCCTGCCTGCACGAACAAAAACAGGAGCACGCTGACAGGCAGGAGCAGGCCAAGACGAATGAAAAGCGGAATGGCGCGATCGGCCTCCGGCAGCATGAACTCTTCAAAAACCGTCACGAGTATTGCCAGTATGCCAACGCCAAGACCCAGCGCCATATGCGCGCGATAGCGCTGCGCATAATATGCCTGGAAGGCGGACTCAAGAACCGGGGGAAATGGCAACCACCACCATCTGCGGCGGCGATTGTCCCACACGGACTCCAGAATGGCGCGATCACCCGGAGCGGGTGGAGGATGACTCATGCGGGCTGAGCACTCAGGGTCGGGGAGCGTTCAGGATAACAATATCGGCACTGGGCGGCGATGCCTGCTCTACCGCCTGGACACAGCGATTGCGTCCCTGTCGCTTTGCATTGTAAAGCGCCATGTCTGCGTCACGAACCAGCCGGTAGGGGCTGTCATGCGAGCCGGGTACGCAGGCAGCAATACCTGCACTGACGGTCACAACATCCGTGACTGGCGAAACATGATGACGAATCCGTAAGGAACGGATCTGGATCACCAGCTTCTGCATTTCAATATAAGCCTCATCAGCAGTAGCACCTGGCCAGACAATGACAAACTCCTCGCCGCCATAGCGGGCCACACAATCTCCAGGGCGGCGGGCAAACTGGCACAACTCCTGGGCTATCCGTGACAAGCACTCATCGCCGGCCTGATGGCCATACGTATCGTTGTAGAGTTTGAAGCTGTCGACATCAACCATCATCACTGCCAACGGCAACTCCTGACGCAGGCAACGCCGCCACTCCTCGTCAAGAATGGCCTCGAAACGACGCCGGTTGGCCAAGCCGGTGAGCGGATCCTCAACTGAAAGACGCTCCAGCTTTGTGTTGATCTCCTCAAGCTCCGCCTTCTGGCGCTGCACCAGCAACGTCTGCAGAAATGAGCGCCGCTCATTGCCCTCAAGCAGGTAACTGGTGAGAAGCGCAATGCCCGCTGCACTGAACAACAGGACATTGTGAATGATGATCTCAAGCGCAGGCGCAGATACCACAGCAGTCAGCACCAGGTTATGAAGCATGGTGATGATGACGGCAATGCGCAGGGAAAAATGAAACGGCGTACGCAAGAGAATGAAGCTGAACAGGAAAAGCAGAACCTGCGTCATCAGGTAGGCATCACGCCCGGCTACAGGTGCCAGGGCAATAATCCCTTCAATGGCAAGTGCAATCAGAAGCGTGGAGAGATACCGGGCCTGACCAGGTTGCGGCCCATGCCAGCGCCGGGGCCACAGTCCGAGAAGCACCAGCACAAGGGCCAGGGCACCGAAACGGATGAACCAGACACTGCCGATCACATCACGCATCAACAACCAGTCAATCACGCCAAACAGGGTATAGATGGCAAGCCCGAGCACCAGTCCGGCGCGCAACTGGGGCTCCCGGCGAGCCGCCTGATCCTGCTGGTACAGGGTCTCAAGTGATTCGCGAAAATATCCGGCGCGCGGAGGCGAGTCCAGCAAGCGCTGGATTTCCTCACTGTGCAATGGCCTGCGGCCCTGTTCGTCCTTGTGCATTCCCTGTCATCCTGCCCCGAACCCACCAGCGACTCCGGAAGCGGAGCCGCTGCCATGCAGCCACCGGCCCATTGTATTCCCATGAGCAGCAACTGGCATCACCCCCCGATCAAGGGGGCTGTGGACAAAAATGGCCTGGGCAAGCCATCAGCACGACGACACGCCAGTCTTTAATGGGATTGAGTAGCACAGGCAGGGGCAAAATACCCTTAAAGACGAAAAACAAGCCTTTGTCGCGAATATTGGTCAGTCACCCCTGTGGATAACTCTGTGGGGAAATGCTCAGTAACCCAGACCGATACTGAACTCGAAGAAGATGGTGGGTTCGGCCGATAACGTCTGATACTCGCTTTCCATTTCCTCGGCGGCACCAATACCGACGGAAAACACCTTGCGGGTGTGGTCGCTGACCCAGTGGTAACCAATCTCGCCACCACCGCCAAGACGGTACTTGTATTCACCGTCCAGCGTATCGCCCACCACCTGCCCGGCAAAGACCCCAACGAAATAGCCATCCTCTTTCGGATTGTCGCTGGTAATGGGCTTGCGCCAGCTGACATTGCCGGACACGCCATGATTAATGTCCTGGAACTGCCCGACGCGTACCACGAAGTTACCCAGTTCCTCGGACACGTACTCCACGTTGACATTCAGCAGGTCATTGAAAAAACCAACCCCTACGTAAACATCATCCGGACCGGCATCAGCCTGGGCAAATGGAGTGATTGCCATAAGGGCGGCAATAGCGAGGGGCTTGGTAATCTGGCGCATGGCGCAATCCTGTGACCGCCGCGATGCCGTTGGCCCGGCGGCTTTGTTGTTATCTGAGAGCATGTCCCTTCCGGGACAGCGGACGAGTGTAAGGAACCGGCAAGGATTTGGCCAGTGGCAGAACCGTAACCGGCCCTGCCACTGCGCTCATGATCAGACAGATGGCTCGTCGATAACGTCCTTGTCGTGATGCAGCACCTGAGGAGCAAGGGAGCCCACCAGCATGCCGATGAAGGCCATGATCAGCCCCACTATCTGTGGCGGCCACACCCCGTCAGGATTGCCGATCTCCAGCAAGACCCAGGTTGTCACCCCCAGTGCAATGGAGAACATTGCGCCCTGTGTAGTGGCGCGGGACCAGTAAAGCCCCATGGTCAGCGGAATGAAGGCTGCAACCAGCGTCACTTTATAGGCGTTTTCGACCATCTCGAAGATGCTGGAGGTGGAGTTCAGTGCAAAAGCCATCACCAGAAAGCCAAAGACGATAACGACCGAGCGAATCACCCACAGGAATTTCTCGTCACTGATATTGCCCAGCATCGGTTTCAGCATGTTCTCGGTAAAAATGGTGGACGGTGCCAGCAAGGTACCGGACGCCGTGGACAGAATGGCAGACAGCAGTGCCCCGAAAAACAGGATCTGGGCAATCAAAGGGGTATGTGTGGTAATCAGGGTCGGCAACACTTTCTGGCTGTCATCCGCCAGCAAACCCTCCACCATCTGCGGGTCAATCAGGAAAGCCGTGTACGCCAGCCCGATAGGAACAAAGGCAAACAACAGGTACATCGACCCACCCAGCACGCCACCAAGCATCGCCGTTTTCTCGTCCTTGGCCGACATCACACGCTGGAACACGTCCTGCTGCGGAATGGAACCCAGCGCCATGGTAATGAATGGGCCCAGCACGGCCAGCCAGGCCGCCAGTGTCGCATCCGGCAGGATGTTGAACTTGCCGGACTCCACCGCATGATCCACCACAACAGAAACGCCGCCCACCTCACCGGTCACGTAATAACCGATGAAAAGCATGCCAACCACAATCACGATCATCTGCATGAAGTCAGTCAGTGCTACCGACCACATGCCGCCATAGGTGGTATAGATAATGACGATTGCGGCACCCAGTACGATGCCGGAGGACTCCGGAATGGCGCCATGCGATAGCGTATTAAAGACCAGCCCCAGTGCCACCATCTGTGCCGACACCCAACCCAGATAGGAAATCATGATGGCAATCGAGGTCAGAACTTCGACCGTGCGGCCGTACTTGTTGCGAAAGAAGTCAGCAATGGTCAGCAGGTTCATGCGGTAAAGTTTGCGCGCGTAGAACAGGCCAACAAGAATCAGGCAAAGCGAAGCACCAAACGGGTCTGCCGCAATTCCCAGCAGGCCCTCTTCCAGAAAGGTGGAGGACGTCCCCAGTACCGTTTCGGAACCAAACCATGTCGCAAACACTGTCGCAGTGGTGATGTAGAGCGGCAGGCTTCGACCGGCCACCACATAATCCCTGGAGCTGCGCACACGCCGGGCTGCATAAAGACCAATACCGATCGTTACCATCAGGTAGAGGATGACGAAAATGTTCAGTGTGGACATGGCAACATCCATTTTCTGGGTGGTCTGTGTGTAGGCAGCAAAGGCGCGATTCTAGAAAGTCATCATGCCAAACACAATCCGTTTGACCGTGCCGGCGACAATCTCAGGCCAGCCGGAACCCCAGTGCCACCAGGGCAGCACGCCACTCAGGCCGCTGTAGCCCCGTGATGGTGCAGGATGCGAACTCGAACCGTGGCGGATAGTCCCGGCGCAAACGATCAAAGGCCAGGGCAGGGCTGGACTCTGCCAGACTCGCCCGCAGAGAGGCATCATCGCGGACGACATCACACAGCCGGGATGTCAGCTCAGCCAGCAATCCGGTCAGGGAGTCAGCCGGCGGGCAATCCAGGACAGGGCCCCGGGGCAACTCCAGCGCTGCCAGGGAGACGACCGGTGTAATACCGGCAAAGCGGCAAAATGCCTCATGCACCATGGATGTGCCGCGCCACTTTCCTTCCTGACTATAGCCTGCCACATGCGGCGTCCCCAGCCGTACCCGGGCCAGCAAGGCGGGCATGACGACCGGCTCCCCTTCCCACACGTCAAGGACGACAACCGGTGCATCAGGCCTCTCCAGCCGGGCAAGCAAGGCAGCATTGTCGATAACCTCGCCACGCCCGGCATTCAGAAGAACCTGTCTGCCGTGCAAGCGTTCAAGGCGAGCCGCTGTCATGGCATGAAAGGTGGGATATGACCCCGTTTGGGTCAGCGGGGCATGCAGGGACAGGATGTCGCAGCTGTCGATCAGCTCATCCAGGCTCGCAAGTTCAACCCCTGGAACAGGGCTCACCTCCAGAAAAGGGTCACACGCCTTCACATGGAAACCGGCAGCCTGGAGCAGCAGCGCAACCTGCTTGCCTACATTCCCCAGTCCGACAATGCCCACCAAACGTGCCTGCGGCTGCCAGCCCTGCTCATTAGCCAGCAAGACAAGGCATGTCAGCACATACTCGGCCACTGCACGGGCATTACAGCCAGGCGCAGATGCCACGACAATGCCCTGGGCCTGCAGGGCAGCAAGATCAATATGATCCGTTCCTATGGTCGCCGTACCAACAAAACGGACCCGGCTGCCTGCCAGCAGGTCCGCAGTGACACGGGTTACAGACCTTACCAGCAGGGCATCGGCCTCACGCACATCGGCCGCCGTTATTTGCCGCCCCGGCAACCGCACCACCTCCCCGACTGCGGCAAACAGGGCATCGACCAGTGGCATGTTCTCATCAGCAACTATTCGCATTCCGGACCGTTCCTCTCCTGAGTGCTGCGACTCTGCGGCAAGTCCATGGCTGGTGACAAGAGCCTGACGTAAACCTCACACCGGTGGGAAAAATGGCCACGAAAAAACAACAATCCGCCAGACGGCACTGCAGTACTGACGAGTAGCCTGAAATTGCCCGGAGTGACGAATCTTCCCGCTTGAAAAGCCATGCATTTAGGGCAGTATCCCGTCAATAAAGGCCAGAAGAAAGCCCAGGATCGCACACCGCCTTGCAGCCCCGACATCGCCATGGAATCCCAATGTTTTCAGGGCTTTGACGTGTCTTTGGCGATGTGCGTTAATAAGTTGATAAATGACTCGCGCCCTGGCGCAGGGTCTCTCGCAAGCGGCAGAAGAACCGCAGCGCCCGAGCACACGGATGGCTCAGATTTCCCTCAATCTGTCAGTGGATTAACCATAATGATTCGTGGACGCCTGTTCGCCCTTTTTGTTTTGGGCATGACTACCGCCGGTATTTTTCCGCTGGCCCAAGCATCGGAAGCCAAGCTCCCCGGTGACCTGCAATCCCTGAAAATGGATCTGATCACGCTCAACAGGGAAATCACCCAGCTTGAGAACGAGTTGATGTTTCCCAGCGCCGAGACTGCCGTGGTGGTCTCTGTAGAGGCAGGCTCAGGCATGAGGCTGGTCGACATCAACCTGATGATTGATGACAAGAGCGCCGGCTACTACTACTACTCCGACACCGAGTTTGCCGCCCTGAGCAAGGGCGGCATGCACCGTCTTTATGCAGGCAACCTGACCAGCGGCCAGCATTCGATCAAGGCTGTCATCACCGGCTATGAGCCAGGCGGCAAGGACTTCCAGCGCACGGTCACCTATACCTTTTCAAAAGGAGCCCAACGCAAGGTGGTCGAACTCAAGGCGAGTGATAATGCAACTCGCACTCAAGGTGATTTTCGCTTCAGGGAATGGGAAATCCAGTAACCCTACCGCTGTCGCCACTTGAGGATCACTTGGACCTATGAAACATTCGTCCCGCTTTAGTTGCATGCCGCGCATCCTGCTGATGGCCGTTGCAGTGGCGACCGCCCTGCCAGCGGCCGCCGCCGACCTGAACAAACGGCTCAAGGTCAAGGAGGATGTCACCGAAGTCATCATGGGTCAGATCATGTATGACTTTTATCTCGGTAAAGGCTTCACATCACTCAACAACATCCTCACTGCAAAAGCAGAAGGCCTGCTGTCGGATAATGTGACAGCAACAGAAATCCTGCTTGGTGACCTATACACGGCATTCGGCATGCCTGAAGCCGCTGACAACGTTTTTTCACGCATCATTACCCGCGACATGCGCAGTGATACCCGCAATGAAACCTGGTTCCGGCAAGGCCGGCTCAAGTATCGTCAGGGTGAATATTTTGAAGCGGAGCGTGTACTCAACGTTCCTATCAGCACACTGGAAATCACCCCGCTGGAGGCTGAGCGGCGGGTCATGCTTGCCAATGTCCTGATGGCACGAAACGAGTTTGATCGCGCGCGCGACCTTCTTGCACCAATCCCCATGAGCAATGCGCTAGGCATGTATGCCACCTACAACATGGGCGTTGCGCATCTTCGGGCAAACCGTCCGGAAGAGGGTATCGCGCTGCTTGAGTCGGTAATGACATTGCCCGTCAGCGACAATGAAACCAATGCGCTGAAAGATCGCGCCGCACTGGCAATCGGATACAGCTACCTGCAGTCCAAGTCGCCGGAAAAAGCCCGCGAAGCACTGATCAACGTTCGGCTAGAAGGTCCGTTCAGCAACCCTGCCATGCTGTCGCTAGGCTACGCACACTTCCTGCGCGAAGATTACAAGCGTGCACTCTCCTTCTGGCTGGAGTTGATGACACGCAACCCTTCGGACAGCTCTGTGCAGGAGGCCATGCTGCTGGCTCCGCGCGCCTATGAAGCGCTGCAGGCAAATCAACAGGCATTCTTTGGCTACAAACTCGCCGCCCAGACCATGAGCGACCAGCTTGTTGTTCTGGAACGCATCAGTACCGATGTCAAAAAAAACGGCTGGCTTGACCGTTTGAATCCAAGCGCGGAAGGAGGAGTGAATGCTGATCCGCTGGAAGCCCCCAGCATGGCATTACCCACCAACCCGGCAGAGACTGCATTCCTGTCATCACTGTTTGCCAGCCACACCTTTACAGAAGGCTATCAGCAGTATCAGCAACTGCGCCGGCTGCAATCGATAGTAGAGCAGCGCAAGCGGGACTTGCTGGCCATGCGCGACATGGCAGGCGTAATGAGTCGTCGTCAAAACCTGCTGGCAGAGCAGCAGAAACGTGTAGTTGCCATCGAACAACGCATTCAGGCCCTGAATGACCACTGGCCCATCCTGCAATCACGGGCCAGAGCGGCTGCCCGCAATCCCCGTAACTACGCGGCAACGATGAGCCCTCAGGATCGCGAAATCATGGATCGTATTGATGCCATGGAAACAGCTGCTGCCCGCTTGCCAACCGGCCCATCCGGAAGCAACACGCTGAACCGCATCAGGATGCTGAAAGGTCTCCACTCATTCAACGTCGCCAACCGCGCGCCGCGCACCCAGAATCAGGTGTATTCGGAACTGACACGCTATGAGAAAGAGCTGACGCAAGTACGAAATCGCTCGGAGGCCTTGCGACAGTTGCTGAACGACAACAAAACCATTACCTCAACGAACATAACCACGCAGACCGTTGATTTTGACAAGCGGCTGAATGACGTCGGCAAGGGACTTGAAAAATCCATCGCTGAGCATACTGATTATCTGGGACTTTTAGCGGCTGCCGTACTGGAAGACAAACGCAATCGTATCAACAACGATCTTGCAGAGGCCTACCTGAATATCGCACGACTTCAGGATGCGGCACTTAATCGCGACAACCGGCCGGTCGGCACGACCGCAACACCAAAGCCATGAGCATTCGTATGTCACTTGCTGTTCGCCTCACTCCGCTGGCCATTGCCATCGCCATTCTGAGCGGGTGTGCCACACCACCACCTGAAGTACCGAACGCTGCCGCAACTACAGGCAAGAACCGTTTCAGTGGGGCCACACTGGCTGATCTTGAGGGCCGCGACATCGTGGTTGATGCGGGTGAAATCACACCGCAGACCGCAGAAGAGACATTAAGCAACTACCAGACGGCGCTTACCCTCTTTCGCGACCCGAATGATCGTCTGGAAACACTGCGCCGCATGGCCGAACTGACCATGGAAAGCTCCATGGCCCGGGATGCTGCAGACGCCGGAAGCAGCAAGGCAACGACAACTACTGCCGTACCGAAAGGTGAAAGCGAAGAAGCCCTGTATGAAAGCTTTATGCAGGGAATGGCTACGGCACGTGACGGGGTTCCTGGAGCCAACGCCAAACTGCCCTCAAGCAAGGTGTCACGGGTGGATTATGGCCAGGCCGTAAAGCTTTATGAACAGTTACTGCAGGGAGCCAAGCCCGGACCTGATCGCGCTGAGGCCTACTACCAGCTTGCCAAGGCGTATGACCTGAATGGCCAGCGTGAAGACTCGATTACCGCACTGCGCAAGCTCGTCTATGAGTACCCGGGCAGCCAGTACAACACCGAAGCACGCTTCCGTATCGCTGAGCACGAATTTTCTACCGGTCGCTATGTCGCAGCTGCAGACAACTATGCCGCCGTATACGCATCACAGGACAATGAAGAGTTCCGGGACCAGGCGATCTACAAGCAGGCATGGTCGCTCTACAAGGCGTCTGACTATGACGCAGCGCAACCGCTGTTCTTCAAGGTGATTGAAGAGTGGCAGCCAAAAACACAATCTGCCAACAAGGCTCAGGCCAGCAACGCCCTCAAACTGCTGGATGACACATTCAACATCATCAGCCTGAGTTTCATCCAGCAGGATGGCGCGAAATCTGTCGATGCCTATTTCCGCAAGGCCGGCAAGAAAGACTACATACCTGATGTCTACATGAACCTTGGCCAGACCTACCTGGGCAAGCGTCTGTACCGCAATGCGGCCGAGACATTTGATTACTTTGTTGCAACCTATCCGTTTGACCCGCGCGCACCAGAATTCAGCTCTGCCACCATCAAGGCATACATGGATGGCGGCTTTCCGTCGGAAGTCATCCCGGCCAAGGAAAACTTCGTAAAGCGCTACAACACATCAAGCGAATACTGGGCTCGTGCCAATGAAACAACACGGCAGGACATCATGCCCCTGCTGCAGTCGCACATCATTGATCTGGCACGGCACCGGCACGCGCTGGCGCAGCAGACAAAAAAGGACGAGGACTACCTGAAGGCCGCTTCATGGTACCGTCAGTTCCTCGCACTGAATCCGCCAGAACCTGAGGCCCTGACAATCAACCAGCTGCTGGCCGAGGCGCTTTTTTCTGCCAGAAAGTTTGACGATGCCATCATCGAATTCGAGAAGACTGCCTACAATTACCCAGGCAACACCAAGGCCAGCGAGTCTGCCTATCTTGCCCTGCTCTCCTACCTTGAGCAGGAAAAGGATATTGGTACGAAGTCCCCTGACATCCAGAAATCATGGTGGGCTCGTCGTGTTGCCAGCACGCACAAGTATGCGGAAAAATTCCCGGCAGATAAAAACACTCCTCTCGTTCTTCAGGGTCTGACCAACGACCAGATCGGCAACAAGGATCTGGCTGGCGCCATGAAAACAGCAAGCCTGATACTGCAACTGAACCCGCCCGCACCGGATGCCATCCAGAAAGAGGCCTGGATGGTTGTCGGCGATGGCGAGTTTGACCTGGGTCGCCCGGATGCGGCCGAGTTTGCTTACGGCAAAGTGCTGGCTTACCAGGATCTGGATGTCGCCCAGCGCAAGAAGTATCAGGAGCGCCTGACAGCCTCCATCTACAAGCAGGCTGAAAAACTGCGTGACAGCAAGGATGTGGATGGCGCCGTTGCAGCTTACAAGCGTGCCGCCAGCGTCACAGCCGACCCCCGCTTCAAGGCTGGAGCCGAGTTTGACGCGGCCACGATGTACCTGAATGCCGAGCGTCACGCCGATGCCATTCCATTGCTCGTTGCCTTCCGCATCAACTTCCCGGAAAGCGAGCTGAACGACACCATTCCTGAAAAGCTTGCGCTCTCTTACGAGAAAACCGGCCAGCTGGACAAGGCTGCCACCGAGTACGAAGGCATTTCCACCCGCCATCAGAAAACAAATCCCGAACTGGCACGCCAGGCCTTGCTGACATCGGCAGAAATGTTTGAAAAATCCGGGCGTACTGACGAATCGCTGCGTGTTTATCGCAAATACATTGCCACATTCCCAAAACCGGTGGACGTAAACATGGAGGCCCAGTTCCGCCTCTATACCGCCTACGGCAAACAGGGCAATACGGTGGAAAGCGACAACATGCTGCGCGAGCTGGCCCGTTCGTTTGATCGTGCTGGCGCAGAGAACACCGCCCGTACCAGCTATCTTGGCGCCATGGCAAAGTTCAGGCTGAGCAAGCCTGTGTATGATGAGTTTGCCGGCATCATGCTCAAGCAACCGCTCAAGCAGTCTCTGGCACGCAAGCGTCAGGCCATGCAGAAAGCACTGGACACCTACAGCAAGGTTGCCGCCATCGGCGTTGCCGAGTTCACCACTGCCTCCAATTACCAGATTGCCGAGATTTACCGCAAGCTGGCAGCGGATCTGATGGCAAGCGAGCGACCAAAGGGACTCAACGAGCTGGAGCTGGAGCAATACGGCATTCTGCTCGAGGAACAGGCATTGCCGTTCGAAGACAAGGCGCTTGAGCTCTATATCGCCAACGCCGGATTGGCCAAGCAGAATATTTATGACGACTTTGTACGACAGAGCTTTGACGCTCTGGCCAGACTCTCGCCCGGCCGCTACAACAAGCGCGAGCAGTCCGAGCCTTATGTCGACGTGATTTACTGAGGCGGCACACAATGAGCATCAAACACACAATAGCCCTGAGCGCGATTGCCGCCGCCCTCACCCTGCTGGCGGGTTGCGCCTCTGCGCCAAAGCAGGCCGTGCCCGAGGCCGAACAGATCGCTGGCGCAAACGAGCCCGATCTGGTTGCGCAACTCCGTGAGCGCATGGCGGCCGGAACCCTGCAGCGCCAGGAAAAAGCCGAAGACAAGAAACCCAGCGAAGCGGCCGGTGACACCTCTCGCTCCCCCGCACTGGTCGCAACCAGCGCCCGCCAGCAGGCCGCCATGGCTGTCTCCGCTGACTACACCAGGGCCATCAGCCTGATGGCTGCCGACCAGAACGATGAAGCACTGGCCCTGCTGCAAAAGGTTTCCGCAAAAGAGCCATCCTTTGCTGGCCCAGTGATCAATCAGGGCGTCATCCTTCTGAAGCAGAAAAAATTTGCTGAGGCGGAAAAGGTTTTACGGCAGGCACTTGTGATCAATGCCAGCAACCCGTATGCACACAACCTGCTGGGCATCGCCTTGCGCGAGCAGGGCAAGTTTGCGGATGCACGTGCCGCCTACGAAACGGCCCTCGGCATTGATCCGAACTATGCCAAAGCCCACTTCAATTTCGGCGTACTGGCAGATCTTTACCTGCAGGACCTGCCGCTGGCGCTGACTCACTACGAGCGCTATCAGGCACTGCAAAGCAAACCGGATCCTGCTGTTGCCAACTGGGTTGTCGACCTGCAGAAACGTACTGGCGTATACAAGGCTCCACCGCCTGCGCCACGCGCGCCGGAACCTGTTGAAGAGCCGATGGCAGAAGGTGCCGATGCCCCCGCTACCACGCCAGCAGCTGCTGACGGAGCCTGAACATGAACAGACAGAACATGCTTTTCCTCACATGCCTGGCACTGCTGTCGGCTGGACATGCTGTTGCGGCAACAACACAGAAAGCACCCCAAAAGACTGACTCGGCGGCAGCCGTGTCAACCGGTAGCAGCCCGTCATCCGAGGCCACCCAGTCTGACGTGATCGGCAGCAAGGAAGCACCGGGAGTTTTCAACATCGTGCCCTGGAAAGACAAGACCAGCCCGACCCAGAAAAAGGAAGTGGGCACGTCCATCCTGCGCGAAACCCTGCAGCCGCTGGACCGGGATATCCTGTTGCGTGAAATCGAGTTTCATCGTAACACCGAGCAACGCTGAAATTTTTTTGGTACAAGCAGGGCTGGTGCTATCCAAGGCAGCATCACTCTGACATAACACTTACAACCTTGGTTTTGTGATAGGAGTTTCAAGCAATGTCGGTCATCAAGTTCATTCAGGAAGGCGGCTTTTTCATGTACCCCATCCTGCTCGTCCTTTTTCTGGGCATGGGCATCGTTATTGAACGCGCCCTCTACCTGACCAAGGTCGTCAGCAGCAACAAGACAGTCTGGAATGATGTTTTCCCGCTTCTGTCCAAGGGCCAGCTCAAACCTGCCCTGGACAAGGTGAAGGATAACGATGCCGCCATTGCCCGCATCCTGACTAATGGTCTGACCCGCGGTCTGAGTGCACGCCGGGTGGAAGATGTGGAAACCGCCATGGAAGAAGGACTGATGGAAGTCATGCCCCGCCTTGAGGCCCGCACCTCCTACGTTGCCACCTTTGCCAACATTGCCACCCTTCTCGGCCTGACCGGCACGGTGCAGGGCCTGATCTCCGCTTTCGATGCCGTTGCCAATGCGGATCCGGCCATCAAGGGCGACCTGCTCTCCAGCTCGATTTCTGTTGCCATGAACACGACACTGTTCGGTCTGGTGGTTGCCATTCCCCTGCTGCTGGCATTCTCCTTCCTGCAGAACAAGACCAACTCCGTCGTGGAAAGCCTGGAGATGGCTTCGATCAAGTTCCTCAATGTGCTGCGTCAGCTCAGCGTCACCAAACCTGAATAAATCGGCCCTGAACCAGCATTAAGAGGAGCCGAGAATGAGCTCGCGCAAAAGGCGCAGCACGGATGCGGAACTGAATATCACCTCATTCATGAACCTGATGGTGATCCTGATTCCGTTTTTGCTGCTGAATGCCGTCTTCACCCAGGTTGCGGTCCTGCAGGTCTCCCTGCCGAAGGACGGCGGAGGTGCGGCCGGCAATGAACCAAAGAAACCGCTGGTCCTGGAGGTCATGGTGTACGGTGACCGCTTTGTGGTGGCGGATCGTCAGACTGGCCCACTGAAAATCATTCCCAAGGCAGCAGAGGGCCATGATTTCAAGGCACTGAATGACTACCTTCGGGAAGTAAAAACCCAGCACCCCACCGTAAATGAAGCCACGATCCTTCTGGAGCAGGAAACGTCTTATGACAACCTGATTCACACCATGGATGCCGTGCGCATCATCCAGAGTGAGGTGAATGGCAAGCCAACCAAGTATGCCCTCTTCCCTGAGGTCGGCATTGGTGATGCCCCGACAGATCCGAACAAGGGAGGTGCATGATGAAAAAGAAGAATGCACGCGCCTTGCGCATCGAACGTCGCTCCCGGAGGCATCAGCCCCAGGCGGCGCTCAGCCTGACCTCGCTGATGGATATTTTCACCATCCTGGTGTTCTTTCTGCTGGTCAACTCGGAGAATCCGGCAAAGCTGCCACCAACCGACACCCTGCAGTTGCCTACCTCGCTCGCGGAGAAAACGCCCAAGCAGAATCTGGTCGTCATGGTTACCAAGGCTGACATTCTGGTTCAGGACATGAAGGTGACAAGCGTAGCCGAAGCACTGACAACCGATACCCCCATGATTCCTGCACTGGCAGCTGAGCTGCAATACCGCGCAGCCAAGACAGCACCGGTACTTAATGCCGAAGGCATTCCGGAGCGTGAGGTCACGATCCTCGCTGACAAGGACATTTCCTACAAGGCATTGCGAAAGGTCATGGCCACACTGAGTGCCAACGACTACTCGAAGATCTCCTTCGGCGTCATCAAGGGGGGGGCAAAGAAATGACCCAGCCCATGATGACTCTTGAGGGGATGCTGCCGTGGGACAACCTGCCATCGGATGACAGGCGTCGCAAGGCCATCACCATTCTCATGCTGATTCTGGCCTTCCTGCTCAGCAGCATCATCCTGTTCGTCAAGGTTCCCAAAGAGGATCGCGCGGCAGCCGAAGCAATGCCTGAACGCATTGCCCGTGTTGTCGAGCGCAAGATAGAACTGCCTCCCCCTCCTCCGCCAAAACCCAAGGAGGAGCCGAAGAAGGAAGAGGAAGCTCCGAAGCTTGAGGAAAAAACGGACAAGCCCGTCGTTGCCAAGCCGGTGAAAGTTGAACAGGCCCGGGCAAAGGCATCCAAGGCACTTCAGGATGCAGGCCTTGACCAGCTGGCATCACTGCGTGACGAGTTCGATCTCCCCACACCATCTGGTGCGCTGATCACCAACACCGAGGCGGCCGGTACCAGCCGGGCCATGCTGACAAGCCGGGCCGGATCAGGCTCTGGCGCCCTTGCTTCTGCTGGCTACGGTGCCGGCAGTGGCCAGGTCAGTTCCGGCTTTGGTGGCGGTGTTGCTGGCGGCAAGGGTAGCAAGGGAATGCTGGCCGGTGGCGGCAAGATGCAGACGGTGGAAAGCGGCATCAAGGGTGCTGAAACTGCGGCTCGCTCCGTCAACAAGGATGGCAAGTCGCGTCGCACTAAAGAAGACATTGAGAAGGGGTTCGATAAGTTTGGCAGTCGTCTGTACCTTGCGTATCAACGCGCAGTGCGTGACGATCCGAACCTTCAGGGTACTTTGACCCTAAGTCTGACGATTGCTCCGGATGGCTCGGTCACCAGTTGCACAGTGGCCTCCAGCCAGCTGAACAACCCGGTACTGGAAGCCAAGATCGTGGCCATTGTGAAGGGTTTCAACTTCGGTGCGGACAACGTCGAGGTGTACAGCGGTCAGCATACGCTCAACCTCTTCCCAGACTGAGCCTAGGCGTGACCCACAAAAAGGCGCGGACTCCGCGCCTTTTTTGTGGGTCACGGATGCCAACTGCCGGACTCCTGCACTCCTGTATCCCATGCATCCGGTTTTTTGATACAGCGCAACCGAACGACCAGTCATTTGCACATTTTCCTTGTGCCCCGCCGGGCACTGAGTAAAATTGGCGCGCCCAAACCCCCGGCCCGCATGCAAACGCGGGCACTTTTGGCCATACTCACCAAAATCATGACCGATGTTGGTCATTTCCCCTGATTTCAGGCGGAATCCTGCCAGAGGTACAAAGCCGTGCCGACTGTCGTCGAATCTTCAAGCAGCCTCTGGGCCATGATCGCCTACATGGGCGGTGTCGCCTTCCTGCTGGCGTTCATGCTTGGCATCCCGGTCTGGCTGGGTGGCCGCGACTGGGGCCGGGCCAAGAACGAGCCCTTCGAGTCGGGTGTGGTGCCTTCTGGTGGCGCCCATTTGCGCCTGTCTGCCAAGTTCTACCTGATCGCCATGTTCTTCGTCATTTTCGACGTAGAAGCCCTCTTTCTCTATGCCTGGGCCGTCTCCGTCCGCGAGTCGGGCTGGACCGGATTCATCGAAGTTTCCATCTTTATCGGCGTGCTGCTGGCCGGTCTCGTCTATATCTGGCGCATTGGTGCCCTTGAGTGGGCTCCGGCCCAGCGCAAGCGCCGTGCCGAACGCGAGGCCGCACGTCGCGCCCGGGAGTCACAGGCATGAAATACACCCTGAGCCGCATTGATCCGAATGCCGCCAACGACCGCTACCCGATCCAGCAGAAGCAGACCGGCGTCAGTGACCCGGTGGAAGATCAGGTTCACAAGAACATCTTCATGGGCAAGCTGGAGGATGTCATACACTCCACCGTGAACTGGGGTCGCAAGAATTCCCTCTGGCCGTACAACTTCGGCCTCTCCTGCTGCTATGTGGAAATGGCCACGGCCTTTACCGCTCCTCACGATCTTGCCCGCTTTGGCGCCGAAGTGATTCGCGCCTCGCCACGTCAGGCCGACCTGATGGTGGTTGCCGGTACCTGCTTCATCAAGATGGCCCCCGTGGTCCAGCGCCTGTACGAACAGATGCTGGAACCCAAGTGGGTGATCTCCATGGGTGCCTGCGCCAACTCCGGCGGCATGTACGACATCTATTCCGTAGTGCAGGGCGTCGACAAGTTCATCCCGGTCGATGTCTATGTTCCCGGCTGCCCGCCCCGCCCCGAAGCCTTCCTGCAGGCCCTGATGCTGCTGCAGGACTCGATTGGCCAGGAGCGTCGCCCCCTTTCATGGGTGGTAGGCGAACAGGGCGTGTATCGCCCGGAAATGCAGCCCGAACGTGACCGCAAGTGCGAAAGCCGCATTGCAGTGACCAATCTGCGCACTCCTGATCAGGTTTGATGGGTGGGCGCGCATGGTGTGCGCCCCGAAACGACAGTATTGATGATGGCTGACAACACTCCCCTGCCGGCGGAGCCCGCCGTTGTACGCGAGCTGCTCGCGCAATTCGGGTCCGAGGTCTGCTCCGTGCAGGCCACGCTGGATCGTGTTCCTACCCTCTGGGTGCCGCGCGAGCGCCTGCTTGAGGTGCTGCGCTTCCTGCGCAATGTTCCGCAACCTTATGTGATGCTGTACGACCTGTCGGCCATCGACGAACGTCTGCGCAAGCATCGTCAGGGTCAGCCGGAATCAGACTTCACTGTCTTCTATCACCTGCTCTCGATCGAGCGGAACAGTGATGTGCGCATCAAGGTTGCCCTCAAGGCCGATGACCGTAACCTGCCCACTGCCATCCCGATCTGGCCTAATGCCAACTGGTATGAGCGTGAAGTATGGGACCTGTTCGGGATCACCTTTGCCGGCCACCCGCTGCTGACCCGCATCCTGTTGCCGCGCAACTGGACCGGTCACCCGCTGTGCAAGGATTACCCGGCCCGCGCCACCGAATTCGACCCCTTCGTGCTCGATGCCGCCAAGCAGGATGCCGAGCAGGAAGCCCTGCGCTTCAACCCGGAAGAATGGGGCATGAAGACAGGCACCGATAACGAGGACTACATGTTCCTCAACCTCGGCCCCAACCATCCTTCTGCGCATGGTGCCTTCCGCATCGTGCTGCAGCTCGACGGTGAAGAAATCGTCGATTGCGTGCCGGATATCGGCTACCACCACCGTGGCGCAGAGAAGATGGCCGAGCGCCAAACCTGGCACAGCTACATTCCCTACACCGACCGCATCGATTACCTCGGTGGGGTCATGAACAACATGCCCTACGTGCTGGCAGTGGAAAAACTGGCCGGCATCGAAGTGCCTGATCGCGTGAAGACGATTCGCGTGATGCTGTCGGAATTTTTCCGCATCACGTCTCACCTGCTGTTCCTGGGCACCTATATCCAGGACGTGGGCGGGATGACGCCGATCTTCTTCATGTTCACTGACCGCCAGAAAGCCTATGACGTGATCGAGGCCATTACCGGCTTCCGCATGCACCCGGCCTGGTTCCGTATCGGTGGCGTGGCGCATGACCTGCCGAAGGGCTGGGACCGTCTGGTTCGCGACTTCCTCGACTGGATGCCGAAGCGTCTGGACGAGTACGAAAAGGCCGCCATGAAGAACGGCATCCTGCGTGCCCGTACCATTGATGTGGCCCAGTACAACTCGAAGGAAGCGCTGGAGTGGGGNNCGTCTGGAAGAAATGCGCCAGAGCCTGCGCATCATTCGCCAGTGTCTCGACAACATGCCGGCAGGCCCGTACAAGGCAGATCACCCGCTGACCGTGCCGCCGCCCAAAGAACAGACACTGCAGCATATCGAAACCCTGATCACGCACTTCCTCAGCGTATCGTGGGGGCCGATCATGCCGGCCGGCGAATCCAGCCAGATGATTGAAGCCACCAAGGGCATCAACAGCTACTACCTGGTGTCCGACCAGAGCACGATGAGTTATCGCACGCGCATCCGTACACCGAGCTATCCACACCTGCAGCAGATCCCCTCGGTGATCCGCGGCAGCATGGTTCCCGATCTTATTGCCTATCTTGCGTCCATCGATTTCGTGATGGCCGATGTGGACCGTTAACACCATGACGACTTCCAACGCAAAACTCATCGTTACCGACCGCTACCAGCTTTCTGCGGAAGAACGCACCGCCATGGAAGAAGCCATTCATCATTATGATGATGCGCGTGCAGCCTCGATTGATGCGCTCAAGATCGTGCAGGAAAAGCACGGCTGGGTGCCGGACGGCGCCATTTACGCCATTGCCGACGTTCTGGGCATTCCTGCCACGGATGTCGAAGGTGTCGCGACGTTCTACAACCTGATTTTCCGTCAGCCGGTGGGCCGCCACGTGATTACCGTGTGCGACTCCATTGGCTGCTTCCTGACCGGCTCTGACAACCTCATTGACGGCATCAGGCAGCACCTGAGTATCGAGCTGGGCCAGACCACGGCCGATGGCCGCTTCACGCTGCTGCCGATCTGCTGTCTCGGCAATTGCGACAAGGGCCCCACGCTCATGATCGGCAAGGATACCCATGGCCCGGTGACGGTCGGCGACATTCCCTCCCTGCTGGAGCGCTACGCATGAGTATTGTGAAAAGCGCAGACACCCACCCGCTCACCTGGCGTCTTGATGCGGCCAATCCCTGTCTCGACCTGAAAAGCTACGAGGCAAAGGAAGGCTATGTTGCCCTGCGCAAGGCCATCAAGGACATGTCGCCTGCTGCCGTGCAGCAGGTGGTCAAGGATGCCAACCTGCGTGGTCGTGGTGGTGCCGGTTTTCCGACTGGCGTGAAATGGTCGCTGGTGCCGATGGGCCCGGATGCCGGTCCGAAATACCTCGTCTGCAATGCCGACGAAATGGAGCCGGGTACGTTCAAGGACCGCATGCTGATGGAGCAACTGCCGCATCAGATGATCGAGTCCATGATCGTGGCCGGTTTTGCCTTGCAGGTAACGCGCGCCTACATCTTCCTTCGCGGTGAATACTTTCTGGCCGCAGAACGCCTCAACCGTGCGATCGCCGAAGCCAAGGCCGCCGGTTATCTGGGTGAGAACATCCTTGGCTCCGGCTGGGGCATGGATCTGCATGTGCATACCGGTGCCGGCCGCTACATCTGTGGCGAAGAAACCGCGCTCATCAATTCGCTCGAAGGTCGTCGCGCCAATCCGCGCGCCAAGCCGCCCTTCCCGCAGATTGCCGGTCTCTGGGGCAAACCCACCATCGTCAACAATGTTGAAAGCCTGAACAACATTCCGGCCATCGTGTTGCGCGGTGCCGACTGGTTCAAAGGTCTGTCGCAGGGCAAATCGCCGGATGCCGGCACCAAGCTTTACGGCGTTTCAGGCAAGGCCAAACGTACTGGTTTGTGGGAACTGCCGATCGGCACCACAGGCGAAGAAATTCTGGAAGAGCACGCTGGTGGCATGCAGGACGGCCTCAAGCTGCGCTGCTGGCTGCCAGGTGGCGCGTCCACCGACTTTCTGCTGCCCGAGCACCTCAAGCTCGCCATGGATTACGACACCATCATGAAAGCCGGCAGCCGTATGGGCACCGGTCTGATGATGGTCGTGGATGACAAGCAGGACATCGTCTCGGTGGTGCGCAACCTCGAGCAGTTCTTTGCACGCGAATCCTGTGGCTGGTGTACCCCTTGCCGCGATGGCCTGCCCTGGACCGTAAAGGTGCTGCAGGCACTTGAAGCCAAGGCCGGCCAGGCCGGTGACATCGAGTTCCTCGAGCACATGACGCGTTCCCTCGGCCCCGGCAAGACTTTCTGCGCCCATGCGCCCGGTGCCATGGAACCGCTGCAGAGTGCGCTCAAGTATTTCCGTTCCGATTTTGAAAAAGGCATTCCGGCTGCGGTGGCAACACCGGCCAACAGCGGAGTGAATGTGTAATGGCCACAATTCATGTAGACGGCAAGGATTTCGAAGTCGACGGCGCAGACAACCTGCTGCAGGCCTGCCTGTCACTCGGACTCGACATTCCCTATTTCTGCTGGCACCCGGCGCTCGGCTCTGTCGGGGCCTGTCGCCAGTGTGCGGTGAAGCAATACGCCAATGCCGACGACAAGCGTGGTCGTCTGGTGATGTCGTGCATGACGCCGGCTGCGGACAACACCTACATCTCGATTGATGACGAGGAGGCCAAGGTCTTCCGTGAGTCCGTCGTGGAATGGCTGATGACCAACCACCCGCACGATTGCCCGGTGTGCGAGGAAGGCGGCCACTGCCATCTGCAGGACATGACCGTGATGACGCAGCACCACAAGCGTCGTTACCGCTTCAACAAGCGCACGCACAACAACCAGGATCTCGGTCCCTTCGTGAATCACGAAATGAACCGCTGCATCGCCTGCTACCGTTGCGTGCGTTACTACAAGGACTATGCCGGCGGCACCGATCTGGGTGTGTATGGCGCGCATGACAACGTCTATTTCGGCCGTGCCGAAAATGGCTGTCTGGAAAGCGAATTCTCCGGCAACCTGACCGAGGTCTGCCCGACCGGTGTGTTCACCGACAAGACCCACTCCGAGCGCTACAACCGCAAGTGGGACATGCAGTTTGCCCCCAGCATCTGCCAGGGCTGCTCTGTTGGCTGCAGCATTTCCCCGGGCGAACGCTACGGTGAACTGCGTCGCATCGAGAACCGCTACAACGGTTCCGTGAACCACTACTTCCTGTGTGACCGTGGCCGCTTCGGCTATGGCTTCGTGAACCGCAAGGATCGTCCGCAGCAGCCCGAGCTGCTGGAGAACGGCCAGCGCCGCACGCTGGGCACTGATGAAGGCCTGGATCAGGCCGGCGCGCTGCTCAAGAACGCGCGCCGCGTGGTGGGTATCGGCTCTGCCCGTGCCTCGCTCGAAGCCAACTTTGCCCTGCGCGAACTGGTCGGCACCCGCAACTTCTTTGCTGGCGTGAATGCCGCGGAATGGACGCTGATCCGTCGCGTGCGTGACATCCTGCACAACGGCCCGGCACGCACACCGTCACTGCGTGAAATCGAGGAATGCGATGCCGCGTTCGTGCTGGGTGAAGATGTTACCCAGACCGCCCCGCGCATTGCCCTCGCCCTGCGCCAGACGGCCAAGAGCAAGGCACTGGCCATGGCAGCTGCCAAGAAAGTGGGGGCATGGCAGGCAGAAGCTGTGCTGAACATTGCCCAGCACGAACGCTCGCCGATTTTCCTCGCCAATCTGGCCCCAAGCCGTCTTGACGATATTGCCGCAGCCACTACGGTTCGTACCGCAGCCGGTATTGCCAGCCTCGGTTTTGCCGTGGCGCATGCCATCGACAGTGCCGCACCGGCAGTAACGGGTCTGGATGCTGACACGCAGGCGCTGGCAACCCGTATCGCTGACAGCCTGATGGCCGCCGAAAAGCCGCTGGTTGTGGCGGGCACCAGCGCCGGTGATATCGGCACACTGGATGCCGCACTGAATATCTGCCGCGCCCTCAAGACACGCGGCAAGGCTCCGCAGATCACGCTGACCGTGCCGGAAGTGAACAGCCTCGGCCTGGCACTGATTGATGCCGACCCGCTGGAAGAGGCACTGACCCAGCTGGAAAACGGCGAAGCGGATTGTCTGGTGGTGCTGGAAAACGACCTTTATCGTCAGGCACCGAAAGCCCGTCTGGATGCCATTCTGGCCAAGGCAACCCTGCTGGTCATTGATCATCAGCGCACGGACCTTGCTGATCGCGCCAACGTGCTGTTGCCAGCGGCCAGCTTCGCTGAAGGCGATGGCACCGTGATCAACAATGAAGGCCGCGCCCAGCGTTTCTTCCAGGTCTTTGATGCCACTTACTACCGTCCGGATGCCAACATCCATGAAAGCTGGCGCTGGCTGCGTGGCGTACATACCACGCGCGATGGCTACCCGGTGGACTGGGATCAGCTGGATCACGCCACCCGCGCCTGTGCGGATGCCTTCCCGCTGCTGGCCGGCATCGTTGATGCTGCGCCGGAAGCCGGTTTCCGCATCAAGGGGCTGAAGATTGCCCGCTCGCCACGCCGCTGGTCCGGTCGTACGTCGCTGCGTGCCAACATCTCGGTGCACGAGCCGCGTACACCGCAGGATAACGACACTGCACTGGCCTTCTCCATGGAAGGGTATTCCGGCCCCAACGAGTCCTCCGCTCTGGTGCCGTTTGCATGGGCACCAGGCTGGAATTCGCCACAGGCGTGGAACAAGTTCCAGGATGAAGTCGGTGGCCACCTGCGTGCCGGTGACCCCGGCGTGCGCCTGCTCAACGCCGGTGATGCACTGGGCTACGCCTCTCCTTCTGCTGCAGCCCTTCGCAGCGAACGCACACTGGTACCGCTGCATCACATCTTCGGCAGCGACGAGCTGTCTGCGCGTGCTGACGTCACCGAATCGCGCATTCCGGCACCCTATGTGGCACTGAATGCCGGCGATGCGGCTGCACTGGGCCTGAGCGCCGGCCAGAACGTGACTGTGCGTGTCGGCAGTGATGTGCTGACCCTGCCACTGTCGATTGTGGAAGTGGCCAACAACACGGTCGGCTTACCACTGGGCCTGCCGGGCATGCCGTTTGTGGCCGTTGGTGCTCCTGTACTGGTTGGAGGTGCTGCATGACCGTGGATGCTGTCATCGCCTGGTTCACGCCCGAGGTCATTGCCAACCTGATTGCAGTCGGCAAGGCCCTCGTCCTGCTCTTCGGTTGCGTGATCTGCGCGGCACTGCTCAGCTTCGTCGAGCGTCGCCTGCTGGCACTGTGGCAGGATCGCTATGGCCCCAACCGTGTCGGCTACTTCGGCCTGCTGCAGTTGCCGGCCGACATGCTCAAGATGTTCTTCAAGGAAGACTGGACGCCACCGTTCGTTGACAAGGTGACGTTCTGGATTGCACCGGCAATTGCCATGAGCGCCCTGCTGATTGCCTTCCTCGTCGTGCCGATTACCCCGACCTGGGGTGTAGCCGACCTGAACATCGGCCTGTTGTTCTTCCTCGCAATGGCTGGCATCGGCGTGTACGCCGTGATGTTCGCCGGCTGGTCCAGCAACAACAAGTACGCACTGCTCGGCGCCGTGCGCTCCACCGCCCAGACCCTTACCTATGAAGTGTTCATGGGCCTTGCCGTCATGGGTGTAGTGGTGCAGTCCGGCTCGTTCAACCTGCGCGAGATTGTCGATGCGCAGAAAGACCTCTGGTATGTAGTGCCCCAGTTCCTTGGCTTCATCACCTTCTCAATCGCCGGCGTGGCGGTGGCTCACCGCTCCCCCTTCGATTTGCCGGAAGCCGAATCGGAACTGGCCGCCGGCTATCACACCGAATATTCCGGCCTGAAATGGGGCATGTTCTTTGTGGGTGAATATGTCGGTGTTGTCGTGGTCTCCGCCATGATCGTCACCCTGTTCTTTGGTGGCTGGCACCCGTTGCCTTATCTCGAATTCATTCCGCCGTTCTTCTGGTTCGCCGGCAAGACCGCATTCTTCATCATGATGTTCATCCTGATCCGTGCCGCGCTACCGCGCCCGCGTTATGACCAGATGATGGACGCCGGCTGGAAGTTCTGCCTGCCCGTCACCCTGCTCAATCTATGGGTGACCGGTGCCGTAGTGCTCTGGCAAGCCGGCAGTGCAGGTTGAGGACCATGACCATGTTCAGTCAGATCAAAGCTCTTGTTGTCGGGATCTACAGCCAGCTGCGCAGTATCGTGATGGTGTTTTCACACGCCTTCCGCAAGCGCGACACGCTGATGTACCCGGAAGTACCGATTTATGTTCCGCCCCGTTATCGCGGCCGTATCGTTCTGACGCGTGACCCGGACGGTGAAGAGCGCTGCGTGGCCTGCAATCTCTGTGCAGTGGCCTGCCCGGTGGGCTGCATCTCGCTGCAGAAAGCCGAACGTGAAGATGGCCGCTGGTATCCGGAGTTTTTCCGCATCAATTTCTCGCGCTGCATTTTCTGCGGCATGTGCGAGGAGGCCTGCCCCACCACGGCAATCCAGCTCACCCCGGACTTTGAAATGGCAGAGTTCAATCGCCAGAACCTGGTGTACGAAAAGGAACACCTGCTGATTTCAGGCCCCGGCAAGTATCCGGATTACAACTTCTATCGCGTCTCGGGCATGGCCATCGCTGGCAAACCCAAGGGTGCTGCCCAGAGTGAGGCAGCCCCGGTGGACGTGAAGAGCCTGCTGCCTTAAGGAGACTGCCGTGTCATTCGCTTTCTACAGCGCAGCACTGGTGGCCATACTGGCCACACTTGGCGTGATTGCCGGGAAAAATCCGGTGCATGCCCTGCTTAACCTGATCGTGTCACTGCTGGCCGTGGCCATGATTTTTTTCTACGTCGGCGCGCCATTTGCAGCCGTGCTGGAAATCATTGTGTATGCCGGTGCCATCATGGTGCTTTTCGTGTTTGTGGTGATGATGCTTAACCTTGGCAGCCATACCGAAGCACAGGAGCGGAAATGGCTGTCACCATCGGTGTGGGTAATTCCGGGAATCCTGTCACTGGTCCTGCTGGTGCAGCTGGGCAGTGCATTGCTCGCCAATGATTCGGGAGCCCTGATCGCTACCTCCGTGATTACACCCAAGCAGGTTGGCATTGCCCTTTACGGACCGTACCTGCTGGCCGTGGAGCTGGCGTCCATGCTGCTGCTGGCCGCACTGGTCGCTGCCTACCATCTGGGCCGCCGCGACGAAAAGGAATAAACCGGGCTGCCGATGGCGCTCCGGAGATGTGATTTTACGTTTTCTTTCCCGGGGGAAAGAAAGCAAAACCAAATTCAGTTTTTTCGAGAGATGAAGCGATGACGGGAATCCCGATGGAACACGGCCTGCTGGTGGCTGCCGTTCTTTTCACGCTGGGGCTCATTGGTGTGCTGGTACGGCGCAATTTGCTGTTCGTGCTCATGAGTCTTGAAGTGATGATGAATGCCACGGCACTGGCGTTTGTGGTGGCTGGCAGCCGCTGGCTGCAACCCGATGGCCAGATCATGTTCATCCTCATTCTCACGCTGGCGGCCGCTGAAGCCAGTGTGGGTCTGGCGATCGTCCTGCAACTGTACCGCCGCTTCCATAACCTGGATCTTGATGCGGCAAGCGAGATGCGCGGATGAATGCTCTCTATCTCACCATTCTGTTTCCCCTGCTGGGCTACCTCATTCTGGCCTTTTCGCGTGGACGCCTTTCTGAAAATGTCTCCGCTGCGGTCGGTGTAGGCTCGATCGGTCTGGCGGCACTGACGGCATTGAATGCCGGCGTCGAATTCCTTGCCCAGGCACAACCGGCAGCCCCCTTCACCCAGCACCTGTGGACCTGGATGCAGGTCGACGGCTTTGCCCCGGCGTTCAGCCTGCANNCACCTGTTCGCGTCCTGGTACATGCGTGGTGAAGCCGGTTACCAGCGCTTCTTCTCGTACATGAACCTGTTTGTGGCCGCCATGCTTTGCCTGGTCCTCGGCGACAACCTGCTCATGATGTATCTGGGCTGGGAAGGCGTGGGCCTCTGTTCCTTCCTGCTGATCGGCTTCTATTACAAGAATCCGGCCAATGGCCTGGCCGCACGCAAGGCCTTCATTGTGACCCGTGTCGGCGACGTGTTTCTGGCGATTGGCCTGTTCATCCTCTATCGCGAATTCGGCACGCTGCACATCCAGGACATCCTGACCCGTGCCCCTGCTGTCTGGGCCGAAGGCTCCTACTGGGTGACCGCCGCCACCTTGCTGCTGCTTGGTGGTGCGGTCGGCAAATCGGCACAGCTGCCGCTGCAGACCTGGCTGGCCGACGCCATGGCCGGTCCGACACCGGTGTCCGCCCTCATCCACGCCGCCACCA
>DPJB01000037.1:0-268988 GCA_003543245.1 Moraxellaceae bacterium
GCGAGGCCAGGAAGGCCTGCTTGGCATAGGGATGGATGCGACCATCGAAGTTACGGTTGCCGGACAGCACAGCCGTGGCATAGAGGTCACGGTCGATGATTTCCTGCTGGATCTTTGGATCCAGTGCACCCGACATGCCGTTACAGGTCGTGCAGGCAAACGCCACGATGCCAAAGCCCAGTGCTTCGAGATCTTCCAGCAGGCCGGCTTCCTTCAGATACAGCTCGACCACCTTGGAACCCGGTGCCAGCGACGACTTCACCCAGGGCTTGCGCACCAGACCGAGACGGCGGGCATTGCGCGCAATCAGTCCGGCAGCGATCACGTTGCGCGGGTTGGAGGTATTGGTGCAGCTGGTGATGGCGGCGATGATGACCGCGCCATCCGGCATCAAGCCTTCGGCTTCCTGAGCGCGTGCTGCGGCGAGGTTGCCGGAGATGCCGCGNNGCCTTCAGGGTATCGGACCAGAGTCCGGCTTCCTTGGCATAGGTCTCGACCAGCGCGATCTGCTCATCGGTACGGCCGGTCAGACGCAGATAGGTCAGCGTCTGCTCGTCGATGGAGAACATGGCGGCGGTAGCGCCATATTCCGGGGCCATATTCGAGATCGTGGCACGGTCACCAATGGTCAGGCCGGGTACGCCCTCGCCGTAGAACTCGAGATAGGCGCCAACGACCTTGGACTGACGCAAGAACTCGGTCAGGGCCAGCACGATGTCGGTGGCAGTGATGCCGGGCTGACGCTTGCCGGTGAGCTCGACGCCGACCATGTCCGGGGTACGCATCCAGGAGGCGCGGCCGAGCATGACATTCTCGGCTTCGAGGCCACCGACACCGACAGCGATGACACCAAGAGCATCAACGTGTGGTGTGTGTGAATCAGTACCGACGCACGTGTCCGGAAAAGCCAGACCATTCTGGTTGTGAATGACCGGCGACATCTTCTCCAGATTGATCTGGTGCATGATGCCATTGCCGGCCGGAATCACGTCCACATTATCAAAGGCCGTCTTGGTCCAGTTGATGAAGTGGAAACGGTCTTCATTGCGGCGATCTTCGATGTCCCGATTTTTCTGGAAAGCATCTTCGATGTAACCACCGCACTCCACAGCGAGCGAGTGATCAACAATCAGCTGCACCGGCACCACCGGATTCACCTTGGCCGGGTCACCGCCCTGATCGGCAATCGCATCACGCAGACCAGCCAGATCAACAAGGGCGGTCTGACCGAGAATGTCATGACACACGACACGGGCGGGAAACCACGGAAAATCGCGTTCGCGCTTGCGCTCAATCAGCTGTGTCAGGCACTCGTTGATAATGGCTGGATCAGCCTTGCGCACGATGTTTTCTGCATGTACACGCGCAGTGTACGGCAGGCCGGCCCATGAGCCAGGCTTGATGGCTTCCACCGCGGCACGGGCATCGAAATAATCGAGTCTGGTGCCGGGCAGGTTCTTGCGAAATTGGGTATTCATTTTTGACAATCCCGAAAAGACTCCCTCTTCTTCACTAAGAGGGAGTCATTGCTGATACTGATGCGATAACGTGCAGTCCTGTTACTTGCGATCTTTCAGCGGCACAAACTTCTGGTCTTCTGGACCAGTGTAGTTGGCGCTCGGACGAATGATCTTGCCGTCGATGCGCTGCTCGATCACATGAGCAGACCAACCAGCCGTACGGGCAATCACGAAGAGCGGCGTGAACATGGCAGTCGGAACACCCATCATGTGGTAGCTGACAGCGCTGAACCAGTCGAGATTGGGGAACATCTTCTTGATTTCCTGCATGACCGACTCAAGACGCTCGGCAATATCATACATCTTCATGTTTGACTGCTCGGCACTCAGCTGGCGAGCCACTTCCTTGATGACCTTGTTACGGGGGTCGCTCACGGTATAAACCGGATGGCCGAAGCCGATAACCACTTCCTTCTTCTCGACGCGGGCACGGATGTCAGCTTCTGCTTCATCGGGATTGTCGTAACGCTTCTGGATTTCGAAAGCGACCTCATTGGCCCCACCATGCTTTGGACCACGCAGCGCACCGATGCCACCGCAGATGGCGGAGAACATGTCGGAGCCGGTGCCAGCGACCACACGCGAGGTAAAGGTCGATGCGTTGAACTCGTGCTCGGCGTACAGGATCAGCGAGGTGTGCATCGCACGCACCCAGCTGTCACGGGGCGTTTCACCGTGCAGCAAATGCAGGAAATGACCACCAATGGAATCGTCATCGGTTTCCACATCGATGCACTTGCCATTATGGCTGTAGTGGTACCAGTACAGCAGCATCGAACCCAGCGAGGCCATCAGCTTGTCTGCTATGTCACGGGCACCAGGATGGTTGTGATCATCCTTCTCCGGTGTCAGGCAGCCCAGCACGGATACGCCCGTACGCATTACGTCCATCGGATGAGCAGACGGAGGCAGTTGCTCCAGCGCAGTCATCAGGGCGGCAGGCAGACCACGCAGTGACTTCAGCTTGGCCTTGTAGCCAGCCAGTTCGGCTGCATTAGGAAGCTTTCCATGTACCAGCAGATAGGCAATTTCCTCAAATTCGCTGGTGCCAGCAAGATCCAGAATATCGTAGCCACGGTAGGCCAGATCATTACCGGTGCGGCCGACGGTGCACAGGGCTGTGTTGCCGGCTGCAGTGCCGGACAGGGCAACTGATTTCTTTGGCTTGAAGCCGGTGTTGGTGGTCTCTGGTGTAGTGCTCATGCGTTTTGTCTCCTGAACGGATGCAGAATCAAAGATTACTTTTTGGCAAACAGCTGATCGATCTTGTCTTCGTAGCTGTGGTAATTCAGAAACTCGTACAGTTCCTTGCGCTTCTGCATCAGGTCCAGCACGTTTACCTGGGTGCCCTCCTTGCGAACGGCCTCATACACAGCCAGGGCGGCCTTCTGCATGGCTCGCGTCGCAGACAGCGGGTACAGCACCATGGCAATGCCCTGCTCGCCCAGTTCCTGGGTCGTGTAGTACGGGGTATCACCAAACTCGGTGATATTGGCCAGCACCGGAACATTCACGGCATCACACACCTTGCGGTACATGGTGATATCGGTCATGGCCTCGGCAAAAATGGCATCAGCACCAGCGTCAACATAAGCGCCTATACGGTCGATAACACCATTAAGACCTTCTTTCTGCAGCGAGTCGGTACGCGCCATTACCACAAAGCTTTCGTCGGTCTTGGCATCAACAGCCGCCTTTACACGATCAACCATCTCATCGACAGGAACAATTTCCTTGTTCGGGCGATGACCGCAACGCTTCTGTGCCACCTGATCTTCGATATGAACAGCTGCAGCACCCGCCTTGGTCATTTCCTTGATGGTACGTGCAATGTTGAATGCCCCGCCCCAACCGGTGTCGATATCCACGAGCAGTGGTGTTTCAACCATTGCAGTAATGCGGCGAACGTCGGTCAACACATCGTCCAGCGAGGTGATGCCCAGATCGGGCAGGCCGTAAGAGTAGTTAGCCACACCCGCGCCAGAAAGATAAATGGCACGATAGCCAACCTGGGTCGCCATCATGGCAGCATAGGCATTAACGGTGCCCATCACCTGCAGGGGTTTTTCGGTGGCAATGGCCTGGCGGAAACGAGCGCCGGCAGTGAGTTTAGCAGTCATGGTTACTCCTCGTTGGGGCTGATACTACCCTGTGCGGCAGCCAGCATGAGTGACGGGCCTTGTGAGCCTGTTCGTTCTCGGAAATGACGTTCAATATTCTGGCGGGCAGAACTGATATGACGACGCATCAGGATTTCGGCCATTTCGGCATCACGTGACTCGATGGCCTCAATGATGCGGTGATGCTCGCCAAACGCTTTTTGCGGGCGACCTTCAGTTACCGAAAACTGGTACCGGTAAAGACGGACACGGTGATAAAGCTCGCCACACAGCATCTGGCTGAGCACTTCGTTGCGACTTCCCTGCACTATCCGGTAATGAAAGTCGAAGTCACCCTCGTCCTGAAAGTAGGCACGGCCTTCCTGCAACTCAGCCTGTTTCTCGTGCTGGGCCAGCAGATCCTTGAGACCCTGAACCTCCTCTGCCGGCATATGCAGTGCAGCAAGGCGCGCGGCCATTCCTTCCATGGCTTCACGTACGTGGTAGATCTGGATGAGCTCATCAAATGACAGGGAGATGACACGGACGCCAACGTGGGGAATACGGGTAAGCAGCTTGCGACCTTCAAGGCGGCGCAAGGCTTCACGCAAGGGGCCGCGTGACACCCCGTAGCGGGCAGCCAGATCAGCCTCGGACATCTTGCTGCCGGGTGCCAGCTCGCCCTTGACGATGGCGTTCTGGATCTCGGTAAACACACGATCCGCCAGCGTCAGGGCTTCCCCGCCAGTGTCGGCGTCAGAGCGGAAAGAGTTGGTGTCCGGGCTGCTGGCCATGGCTCACATTGTCGACAATATTAGACTAGAAGCGAAAGTACTACCCAGTCACAACGGTGTCAACGGGATTGTCGACAATATTGTTGACAATCTATTGAGCCGGATCAATCAGTCTGTAGCAGACAGGATATCCAGCAGGGAGAATGGCCAGTTTAATTCACGCCCATCCGGCAGCAGCAATACCGGGATGCGCTCGCCATACTGGCTGACCAGGGCATCCTCCAGAGCGATATCATGATAGCGCCATGTGAAGGCCCGGGCAGCGGCCGCCTGGGTGAGTAACGCCTCTGCCTTGTCACACAGATGACAGCCACTGGTGCCCAGCAAAACAAGCGCCCTGCCCTCATCCATGCAGCCACCGCCAGTCATCTCAATCCCCAGCCGTAATGCGCCAGCACTTGTGGATGCCGGGATCACGAGCAAAATCAAAGCCGATAGTGGATGGTGAAATATCCTCGATGCGGAAGCGTGCCAACGCATCGGTATCCAGCTTGAACTTGCGGAAATTATTGGAGAAGTAGAGCACACCACCCGGCGTCAGCAACCGCATGCACAGGACAATCAGCTCAACATGATCCTCCTGCACATCAAACACACCCGGGGTACGCTTGGAATTGGAGAAGGTGGGCGGGTCCAGGAAAATCAGATCAAACTTTTCCTGGCAGTCTCGCAACCACTGAATACTGTCCGCCTGTTCGAAATAATGATTTTCTGGCGGGATCCCGTTCAACGCGAAGTTGCGCTCTGCCCACGCCAGATATGTAGGTGACAAATCCACTGTTACCGTACTGGCGGCACCCGCAAGTGCTGCATGGACACTGGCAACACCCGTGTAAGCAAACAGATTGAGGAAGTGTTTTCCTTTCGCCTCACTCGCCATGCGCAGGCGCAAGGGGCGATGATCCAGAAATAGTCCTGTATCCAGATAGTCCGTCATGTTGACGAGAAGCCAGGCGTTTCCTTCGCGGACCTCGATGAACTTTCCTTTGCTGCCCTTCTTCTCGTACTGCTGATTGCCTTTCTGACGAGCACGAACCTTGATGAAAACCTGCTCGCGATGCAGACCGAAAACATGCCGAATGGCGATAAGTGCAAGCTTGAAGCGTGCCTCTGCCTTTTCAGGATCTACTGATTTTGGCGGAGCGTACTCCTGTACATGAAGTTGCCCTTCATACACATCCAGTGCCAGATTGAACTCAGGCATATCTGCATCATAAACGCGATAGCAGAAAACCTTCTCGGTTTCGGCATGCTTGTGGGCTGCTTTCAGGTTCTTGCGCAAACGATTGGCAAATGCCTCTGCTTCCGGTGGAATAGTGCCTGTTCCCTCTTGAAAACGAGTAACTTCACGAGAAGAAGCAGCCGGAATGTCTCCATGGCGGGCATAGACGATCAATGCGCCATTATGAAGACGCTCGGTTGCACGGTGGGAAAAGCCAAGTGCATCAGCATGCTGGATATCCGAGGCAAGGACACAGGCCTGCCAACCGGAAAACTGCTCACTGCTAACCCTTCCCAAAGCGCGGTAAAGGTCACGCATGGTTTCCTTTTCACCCAGTCGCTCACCATAAGGTGGATTACAAACCAGCAAGCCGTTGCCAAGTGGTGAGTCGGTGATGGGCTTGCGCAACTCGTAAAGCGCCTTGCGTTGCAAGGTAATCAATTTGCCAACACCAGCAACATCCACGTTGCGTTGCGCAGAAAGCAGTGCCTCCTCACTTGCATCAAACCCGAAAATCGATGGCAACGCTTTTCTCAGTCCTTCGTGGCGCCGCTCTTCTGCCTCATCCCTGATTGCTTTCCATACAACCGGATCATGTGCAGAAAAACCCATAAATCCGTAATAATCACGATTGATGCCGGGGGCAATGTCAGCCGACATCCAGGCAGCCTCAATCAGGAACGTGCCTGAACCACACATGGGATCAACAAACGCGTTCAGATCTGATGAAGGCCAGCCCGCCTGCATGAGCAAGGTTGCCGCCAGTGTTTCTTTGAGCGGCGCCTCCGTCATGGCCACGCGATATCCCCGCTTGTGCAGGCTATCACCAGACAGGTCAATGCTTACCTGAAAACCACGGGCACTGGCATGAACCTGCAACGGGACATCCGGACGATCGACGCTGACGTTGGGTCGCACACCATGATGCTCACGGCAATGATCAACCACGGCATCCTTGAGTTTCAGCGAGACATACTGCGTATGAATTTTTACATCACGCATGGCAGTGGTATGAACGGCAATCGTGCCCCGCGGATCAAGAACATCACCCCACGGATACTCCACAGCAGCATCATAGAGTTCATCTGTACTGGTGGACTCAACATCGAACAGCGGCAACAGCACACGAGAGGCAATACGGGACCACAGGCAAATCCTGGCGGCCTGCTCCATGGTGCCACAGGCAAGAATGGCACCACGATCACGACGCAGATCAGTCATGCCGAGCGCCCGCAGCTCCTGCTCCAGCACGGCTTCGGCGCCATCGCCGCAGGTTACCACTACATCAATGATCATAAGTCACACGTTTTCAATCAGTTAGGCTCGCAAGCCGATAAAGTCAACCAAGTATTGCCACTTGGACTGCTTTGGTTACATTGTTATGAAGAATTAATCATCGACAGCATCGCCGATCCGTATTACTAATCATCAAGCGGCTTTCGTTGTACCGCAATCGTGTTGTCATGATTGTGAAGCATGACAACCTGTCTTTCAGCTGGCGGCTAATGCCGCCTGTGGACTCCAGAAGGTGAACCATGAAGCGACAGAAAAGGGAACGTGACGAACTGCTTTTTGCCCGCGGCTTCAAGGCCGGGTTGACCGGGCGCTCCGTAGATACCTGCCCCTATCAGGACATCAATCTCCGACAACACTGGGTTGCTGGCTGGCGTGAAGGCCGCATCAATGAGCGAGAGGGCTATAGTGGCGTTTCTGCCCTGCATCTCGTTCCCGTCTGAGCCGTTTAAACCGGCCCTGCACTAACCCATGTGCATGCTCTTGCAAGCTGCCAGCCCTTGCTGCCGACTGCAAGACCATGCCCACGGGAGTCTTAATCCCGTTTGGCCGCATTTATTGCCGTTGCCGCATCGCGAATCAGCGCAGGGCCCCGATAAATAAAACCTGTGTAGATCTGTACCAGAGCAGCACCTGCCTCAATTTTTTCTGCAGCACTCACACCATCGGTAATACCGCCAACCCCTATGACAGGCAGGGCGCCATCCAGAGCCTGAACAAGCTCACGCAGCACGCGTGTCGATGAGGACCGCACTGGCGCTCCGCTCAGCCCCCCCGCCTCTTCCGCATGAGGCAAGCCCTCAACCCCGACCCTGCTGATGGTCGTATTGGTTGCAATTACACCATCTATCTCAAACTGCCGAAGCAGATTGGCAATGGTCTCAACGTCCTCTGCAAGCAGGTCAGGAGCAATCTTGACTACCAGCGGCACATGACGCCCATGCTGGGTTGCCAGTTGTTGCTGCCGGTTTTTCAGTGGCTCCAGTAGCGCGGCCAATGCTTCACCGGACTGAAGACTGCGCAGCCCCTGGGTATTGGGGGAAGAAATATTGACCGTCACATAACTGGCATGGGCATACACACGGTCAAGACAAGCCAGATAATCGTCGGCCGCACGCTCTACAGGCGTATCAAAGTTCTTGCCGATGTTGATCCCCAGGATGCCCCGATAGCGAGCCTGCTCGACCTGTCGGACAAGATAGTCAACGCCAAGGTTGTTGAAGCCCATGCGATTGATGATCGCAGTCGCTTCAGGCAGGCGAAAGAGGCGTGGTTGGGGATTACCCGGCTGTGGTCGCGGGGTTACGGTGCCTATTTCAATGAAACCAAAGCCCAGTGCCGCCAACCCGTCAATATGGTCGCCGTTCTTGTCCAGCCCTGCCGCCAGCCCTACCGGATTAGGGAAATCCAGCCCCATCAGCGTGACCCGCTGCTCGGGAACGGCCGGTAGAAGCCGCAGCAGACCTGCCCTCTCGGCAAGACTGATGCCTGCCAGTGACAGATGATGCGCCGTTTCAGGGGGGAGCGAAAAGAGCAGGCTTCGGGCCACGGAGTAAAGCATGACAGGTACACGTCCGGATTCAGATGGCGCGCATTATATGCCAATCATGTCGCCGGCGCTGCGCCCATGAAAAAAGGGGGCCCTCCAGAGAGGGCCCCCTTTCACACAACCTGCAGGAGCAGATTACTTGTTCCGGTAGCTTTCCGGCTTGATCAGGAAGTGGGCAAACGCAGGGATCAGCAACAGCGCCCCCACCATGTTCCAGATCAGCATTGCAGTGAAAAGCATACCCATATCCGCCTGGAACTTGATCGGAGAGAAGACCCACGTGAACACGCCGATAGAGAGTGTCACACCTGTAAACATCACCGCCTTGCCCGTACTGGCCAGCGTAGCCAGATAAGCATCCTTGAGTGACATATGCTGTTCTTTCAGCAGCGACTCCAGTTTGGAGAAGATATACAGGCCATAGTCAACACCGATGCCAACACCCAGTGCGATTACCGGCAGAGTCGCGACCTTGATACCAATCCCCAACCACACCATGAGGGCATTACAAAGTGCCGACGTAATCACGAGAGGGAACACAATACAGAACACAGGGCGCCATGACCGGTAGGCAAAGAAACAGATCGCTACAACTACCAGATAAACCAGCACAACCATTGGAATGTTTTTACTGGAGATCTCATCATTGGTTGCGGCCTCGATCCCTGCGTTACCAGAGGCCAACAGGAACTTGACCTGGTCGGTATTGTTTTCCTTGGCAAACGCCTTCACTGCATCGGTCACACGAATAAGCGTTTCGGCCTTATGGTCGTCAAGAAAGACAAACACAGGAATCAGGCTACAACTACCGTTATAAAGCTCTTTAACGTAGTTGGCAGACTCGTTCAGTACAGCATCGTTATCAACAAGAGTGGACCACTTGAGGTTGCCCTCATTAAAGCCGGTCTGAATCCGCTTGACTGCTGTAGTCAACGACTGCGCTGATTGTACGCCAGCGACATTTTCCAGACGCCACTGCAGGCGATCAACTGCCTCCAGAGCCATATAACTGGCACACATCTGCTCTGGCGTCTCCACCAGCACTACGAGCACATCAGCACTGATCGAATAATTTGAGGTAATGAAAAGGTCATCCATGTTGTAGCGGGAGTCCGGATGCAACTCAGGAGCGCCACGATCAAGATCACCAATTTTGGCATCTTTACCCACTATCAGACCAACAGCCAACAGCACGACAGCAAGAGCAACACCAATCGTTGCGGGAAGGCGCCGGGTCATGCCCGACATTAATTGCCACAACTTTGGTGGATTGCTCTGAGCCTTTCTCAGCTTATGAAGGGCTGGCTCACTGATCTTCACATAGGACATGATGATTGGAAGCATCATGAAGTTGGTGAAGGCAATCATCGCCGTACCAATACTTGCTGAAATAGCCAACGCCTTGATGACATCAACTTCAATAATCAGCAGTGTCAGAAAGCCAAGAATATCTGTTGTCAGTGCCAGAGAGCCTGCCTTGAACAGTGACAGGAAAGACTTGCGAACAGCCACTTCGTTATCGGCACCATTGGCAACCTCGATAGAAATGGCATTCACAATCTGGACAGAGTGACTGACAGCAATCGCAAAGACGACAAAGGGAACCAGCATGGAATAGGGATCAAGTCCAAATCCAAGCATATTGACAATGCCAAGCTGCCAGATCACCGCACAGATGGAGCAGGCAACAATGGCAACGGCACTCTTGAAGTCGCGGAAATCCCACAGCAGCAACAGAAAAGTGATGATGGCGGCAGCAAGGAAAAAGAAGGCAATCTTGCTGGCACCCTCAATGAGGTCACCAACCTTCTTGGCAAAACCGATAATATGAATTTCTACATTCGGATTCTGTGTCTCGAACTTGCTACGCATTTCTTCGAGCTTTTCAGAAAGATCCTTGTAGTTGATCTTTTCACCTTCAAGCAGCGGGATCTGGACGATGGTTGATTTGAAGTCATCGGCCACCAGTCGGCCTACCTGGCCAGATCGCAGGATATTGCTACGAAGGACATCCATGCCCTGAGCAGTCCCGTCATACCCCTGTGTGACCTCCCCACCCTGGAATCCATCCTTGGTGACCTCACTCCAACGCACGGTCGGGGTCCACAACGACTTCAGCTTTGAGCGATCAACACCAGGAAAATAAAATACTTCGTCTGTGACATTCTTGACCGTCTCAAGGTACTGAGGGTCAAAAATATCGCCTTTCTTTACTTCAATGGCAACCTTGATGTCATTGCCGAGACCAAGATCATCCTTGTGCTTGAGCAAATTCTTGATGTACTCATGCTGAAGCGGAACCATCTTCTCCAGCGTGGTTTCTGCCTTCAGGTCCATTACCTGCCACAACATGAAAGCCGTGACCAGGACAAACACGACAGCAATGGCGCGACGAGCGCCAAGAATCATGTCTTCAAGCTGCGAAATGTTCATTATTTTGCGATTCCTGACGGTTACTTACTTGCCCGCGGGCAGGACTTTCACACCACCCTCACCCACTGTGACTGCTCCACCATTTGGCAGAGGCTGCACCGCGACAATTGATTGCCTGTCGCCCCTGGTTTCCGGAATGAAATTCAAGCCGCTGTCACGGGCATTGAGTATCACACCGGCATTACCAACCGCGATAACATGGCCACTGTCGAGCAATACTGCATCGTTGATCCCGGAGGTCACGCCGGTTGGAACCTGTTGCCAGGTATTTCCCTGATCAGCCGAACGAAATACGCGACCTTGCAGACCGTACACAAGCAGCATATTGGGCGACACACTTGTAATCCCGAAGAATGACCCATCAAAAGGAGAGGTCAGACCCGACCATGTAGCACCACGATCCAGTGAACGGAAAAGAATGCCCCGCTCACCCGCCACGATAATAGTGGATGTTCCAGGCAGGCCCATCACCGCATTCAGGTGAGCACCATCGGGATTGGCGATTGCTTCTGATACATCCGTCCATGAAGAACCACCGTCCGTAGTCTTCAGAAAGTAGCCATAGGCCCCGACAGCAAACCCGGTCATATTATCTGCAAACCAGACATCCATTAACGGAAAACCAGCCTTCTCATCTGAAATCAACTTGTCCGAGCGCTGCAGCCGCCATGTGGCACCGGCATCCGAGCTGTACAAAATCACACCATTGTGCCCAACAGCCCAGCCCTCCTGGGCATTGGGAAAGCTGAGACCTGTAAGCATGGCAGAAACAGGCACCTTGGCCTGCATCCAGTTTTTTCCAGCATCATCGGAGTAAAGGATATGTCCCCTCTCCCCCACAGCAACCAGGCGTTTTCCTGCATAGGCAATATCAGTCATCAGGGAGCGACTGGCTTTTGCTGACATTATTGCGGGACGATCAACGGCTGACACAGGTGCGGCATGGGCACCTGATACCATAAAGCCGCCAATTGTCATCAGGGTAATACCCAAAACTTCTCGGAGTTTCATAACCAACCTTGGACGATAATTAGTAACCAGATTGCCCTCGGAAAACGAGGGACACAAGAAAAAGCCGGAAACATCAGATCCGGCTTTTTCTCAGTCACATTACTTGATGATCACCGGGTACCACGACGACGGAGTGCTGCCGGCGTGAAGTATTCATCGCTAGGCACTGGCTGACTGAAGTCAACAATCTTGTCTTCTTCATTATCCAGCTGCTGAACATGGTAACGACGAGCCTGCAAGTCATGGAACACGTCAAGCGCAGACCAGGTCAATGGCATTTCATAGAAGTTCTTGAGGTATGCCATGCTTACGCGCCACAGATCACCGCGACCATCATATTGATCAGCAATCGCAATATTCCAGGAGTCCTCATCAAGATAGAAGCGGCGCTTCGAGTAGATATGACGCTCACCAGCGGCCAGTGTCCCTTCCACGATCCAGACACGGTGCAACTCATAGCGCAAATACCCCGGGTGTGGGTGACCTGGCTGCAACAACTGCTTGTAGGTGATCGAGTTATGATCAACCTTGTAGTTGTTGTAAGGAATATAGATTTCCTTCTTGCCAATCAGCTTCCACTCGTATTTGTCTGGCGCACCGTTGTACATATCGGTGTCGTCAGCAGTACGGAGGCCATCAGAGGCTGCAATCGGGGTGTCATACGACAGATTAGGCGCCTGACGGACACGACGCTGTCCGGCGTTATAACCCCAGGCTTGACGCTGCTGTTTGCGCTGATCCAGTGTTTCATGCACGAGCACTGCACCACCAGCCAGTCGTGCCGGAGCAGTTGTAAATGAGAGGTAGTAAAACAATACGTTGTCGAGTTCTGCCAGCGACTTGTACTGCTTGTGGTAGTTGCGGAAGGATACTTCCTGCTGCGATGTTACCAGCGAGAAAGAGCCATTACGCTGCACCGACACTTCCGATGCCTTACGAACCACGTACTCACCACGGTAACGGGTGATGTGATTCCAGAGAATCTGTAATGCCTGCTCACTGTTGCTACCTGATGGAATCGGGAACGGCGTTCCACCGATGCAACCATCAATACCCCAGTCCCTCACCGTTGCCGTTGTGGCGCACTTGAATGTGTTGTCATAAAGACGCTGAGGCAGTGCAGCTGTACGACGTGAAGGATATACAAACATCTTGTATGTATCCGGATACGTCCGGAACAGGGCCTTCTGCCCTTCCGACAACTTGTCAGCATACTGGTTCATGTTTTTGGAGGTAATCACAAACAGATGCTTGTCGCTGACAAACGGGTCCGGGTGATGGTCACCTGGCTTGTAGTTTGGAAATGGTGACTTTGTGATCCCACCAGTCCAAGCAGGAATGGTGCCTTCTGCATTGCCTGCCTTTTCACCACCAACAGGCATCAGAGTGGTTTTCAGCTTACCGGCTTCAGCGGCAGAAACGGCAGCTTGCGCAGAAGTTGCAGTAGCCAGTCCTACTGCAAACGCCGTTCCGAGCCATGCTATTTTTTTCAACATGATTCAACCCTCAAAAAATACAGAGAATCTCTGTAAAAAACCATGGATGCAGGCAGACATGATGTCTGCCTGCATCCCCGCAATCCTTTCAGATTGCCAAGAACGAAATCAGAACGAGTATTTGAGCACCAAAGTAAGATTGTCACGATCAGCCAACAGGTTGCTGGCCTCAGCACCCCAGAATGAGTTATATGCAACCCCAACCTCTAGCTCCTGATTATAGATAGCATTCACGCCCACCGTTCCGGACTTGCGATTTTCATGAAAGTTGCCAGTACGATGAGAGTTCCCGTCTACATCATGAGCAAAACGAATCACCGGATTCAGTGCAATACCAAAAAATGCATCGTTATAGGTAGCAGAGAGTACTGCGCGATAGCCCCAAGAGAAATTATCCAGATAATCATTGGATGGCCCCTCTTCCGGAACCGAAGCGCTATAGGGAGCTTCAAGATTCAGCAAAGAAGCCGTGGAGGCATAACGCTTGTCTTCGCCATCAGGGAGGTATGCACCACCCACTTCAAGCACGCCAACTACTTGATCCGCAGCAAACAAAGGGCCAAAATTATTGATGGCAACAAGATCAAAGTTATAAGACTCCAACTCAACCCAGTCACGCACAACCGTACTGGCACCGAATGCCTGCCCGTCGTTTAGCACTGAACCAGCCGTGGCGGTACCACCATTGCCTATAACAGCAGCATTCAAAGTATTATAGGCCACCAAATTATCACCAAGCTCAGCCAGAATCACATCGTTCGGGCGGTAAGCCAGCTCGCCGGAAACAGAAAGATCGCCAACTGTTGTGCTAAATGAGAGGCCGATCATCTGGATGTCTTCAGGATAAACAAGCTGATAGCGTGTGGTGTCCAGATAGTGCGCCGCATTTATGCCAATAGCACAACTTGCAAGCAAACCACCTCCAGCAACACATGCATTTACAGCAGCCACAGCGGCCGGGTTACCCTTCTGGTAACCATTAGCCTCTCCGGTAATTGCTTGCGCCACCGGCTTGTGGCTGTGGTAGTTAATGTAGTAAAGGCCATACTCAGTATTTTCGGTGTTGTAACGAAACGCCAATCCATACTGACCACCTGCATCGACACTTCGATCAGAGTAACGATCATTGGTCAACACCGCACTGGTTACGCCATATTTAACGGTGTTGTAAATTTGCCCCACCGTTTGCAACGCAGATCCTTCCAGGTTTACAAGAATCCGGTTGGCGCCATCACCGGCAAAAGCATCATCAGTCGAATAATAGGTACCTACGCCATCTGCTTCGGAGTAATCCCAGTCAAACTGAAAAAATGCCTCCATGCTCAGGCTATCAGCCAGCTCATAGGACGCATAAATCATCGGCAACGGCAAAAGCGCTTCGCGCACTTCGGCCCCAGGCAGGCGTAGCTTGGAGAGAGATACTGGATTAGCATTGTTGATGCCTTCTTGCAGGAAAAGGGCTTCACCCCAGTTAATCACCTGCTCACCAAGACGCACATTGAGCGCTCGATCACCCATCATGAAATTGCCATAGACATAGGCATCGAGAAAGCGGGCATCACTCGTAACTCGTTCATCCAGTTCCTTGGGAAATCCACAACCATTCACATTGGTTGTACTCTGGGCATTACAACTAGCCGAATTGGGAAAGTTGTTACCTGTGCTTGAGCGATTGGGGAATTCGTCAGCAAGCACTGTGTCATAGAAGGCGGTGCCACGAACAAAGACACCATAATTACCAGCCTTCAACTCCAGGTCCGAGGTTATCTTGAATACACTGCTGATAGGCTTGCTGTCATTGTCAAAATTGGCATCGCCGTCACTCTTGTTAATGAAGGTACGACGGTTATCTGCAATAGCTGCCGCATAGGTGGGGTAAAGAGTTGCCAACTTGGTGTCCTGATCTTCCATACGCCAACCCGTACCATAAGACACCGTGGTATCCAGTGCCCCCGTCACGGCACCAAGATTAAGCTCGAACGCAGACGCCGTACTTACTGCCAGCGGCAGAACCGTGGCCAGCGCAAAGCCAGCGGCGCGGGGGGCCATGCTAAGTGACTGCAGACTATGCTTCTTTTTCATGTCGGTGCTCCGAACGAGATGTTTTGTGTTGTGGTGTTTGTTTTTTTGGCTGCTTTTTGGAGCTATGTATACGTCTGCAATACACGTGCCTGGGGCCTTCACCACAAAAACACGTACTGCATCCATGAACTCACGATTCGTGACATTTCATGCATCAATATTGACATTAGCTAATGTCAATATTGATCTGGACGTATTTATAGCTTTTCCTTGATGCTATACGTCCAATTGCGCATTTATACCCTTTGTTTTTTATAAAGAAAACCGGGAAGTCTGACCCTGAAGTTCTTTAGACACTTTTATGACGATTACAACTCGTATCCTGTCTGACAATGCCAGATAACGCTGGCAAATTGTCTGACCAGACCATTCGGTCCAAGACCGACTTCCGCCTCTCTCATGTAATAACTGTAGTTCATCAACAAGAGACCGCCAGCTGTCCGAAACCCTGAAATGTCGTCTTTTTGGGCTCATAAATACAGGCAAGCACATCGATACTCAGGAGCGGGCTTGCAAGAGGCGCCCCAATGTTTCACCAAGATCTGCCGAAACAACTGCCTGATCAATGCTCTGCAGAGCCCGACAAGCCGCTTCTCGCCGGGTATCGTCGAGGTGAGGCCAGATTGACAATGCCCCCAGCAAGCGTGAAGCCAGCTGAGGATTTGTCACATCCAGTCTTGCCACCTGATCACACAGCAATTGATATCCACTTCCATCTGCCTGGTGAAAGCCGACCGGATTGGCATTGGCAAACTGGCCCAGCACGGCCCTGACCCGGTTGGGGCGAGTGGTATCGTAGTCCGGGTGCCCGATAAGCTGATCTATTCTGGCCACTACACCTGAGACAGGTGCACTTGCCTGAATCATGAACCACTGATCCATAACCAGTGACTCATGAGCCCAGCGCCGTGAAAAGTCCTCCAGACACTTGCCCGCTTCTGGCAGCCCCGCATGAACCAGTGATGTCAGTGCGGCTGCCTCATCCGTCATGTTGCGTGCGGACTGAAAGCGCTGGACAGCGATGTGAGCATGAGATGCCGAATAGTCAACCAGCAACCCCATGGCGGTATTGGCAAGGCTGCGTTGCGCCACCGCATCAGCGCTGTAGACATATGCCTCTTCACAAGGTCGTTGGCAGAGCGACAGCAGCCATGACTCCAGTGCCTGAGTGAGTGCCGCACGCAGAGCCTGCCTGGCCCGATGCAAACGGCCCGGGTCAGATCCCCGTGCCTGCTCCAGCAATTGCCCGACAGTGGGAAGCTGCATAAGGCGCGCAGCCAGCGCAGCATCGCTGTTAGCAAGTGCAGGCAACATGTCAGCGAAAACAGCAAGGCACTCCGGATGGCAGCTGAGCGTCTCATCACTAGCCAGGCGCAGGATCTCGGCACTCAGTACGTCCTGTGCCATGCGCCAGCGATTGAAGCCATTACTGTCATGGCGCAGCAGAAAAAGCTGCTCATCAAGTGACAAGGCCTGCACCAGCAGCACTGGTGCCGAGAAGTCTCTCAGTAAGGAAACAACCGGAGCAGAGGAAACACCGGTAAAACAATATTCATGGCTATCTTCATCCAGCACTACAACATGCTCCGTGAGAGCACTGCCATCAAGTGCAACAGGCATTTCACATCCATCCGGCCCCAGAAGCGCCAGACGAACCGGCATGGGCAATGGCTGCGGCAAAGGGAAGCCGTTAATGCGGCCCACACTCTGTGACAGTTGCAGCCTGTAGGTAGCAGTCGATGCGTCATAGCACCCTGTAGCGGTGAGTACAGGCGTACCTGGCTGACGGTACCATTGCATGAAGCAGGACAGCTCGATACCGCTACCCTGACTCAGAGCGGTAACAAAGTCTTCCACCGTGACTGCCATGCCATCGTTTCTGGAGAAATAAAGATCACTTCCATCCCTGAACTTTTCGGGCCCTGTTACGGTATGGAGCATACGAACAATTTCGGCGCCTTTTTCATATACCGTTGCAGTATAAAAATTATTGATCTCCACAAATGACTCAGGACGCACAGGGTGCGCCAGGGGGCCTGCATCTTCTGAAAACTGCCATGTACGCAGCATATTTACGTCTTCAATCCGCTGAACACTTGCCGAATGCATGTCTGCTGAAAACTGCTGGTCACGGAATACCGTAAATCCTTCCTTGAGACTTAACTGAAACCAGTCCCTGCACGTGACGCGGTTACCGCTCCAGTTATGAAAGTACTCATGCGCCACCACTGACTCAACACGATGAAACCCGGCATCAGTCGTTGTCGCAGGATTCGCAAGGACACAACTCGTATTGAATATATTCAGCCCTTTGTTTTCCATGGCCCCCATATTGAAATGGGAGACCGCAACAATCATGAAGATATCCAGATCGTATTCCCGGCCATAAACCTCTTCATCCCAGCGCATTGCTCGCTTGAGGGATGACATGGCGTGGTCTACCTTGTCCAGATCATGGGGCTCGACATAAATACGAAGATCCACTTTCCGGCCGGATGCAGTAACAAAAAAATCATCAAGACTTACCAGATCGCCGGCCACCGCAGCAAACAGGTACGAAGGCTTCGGGAACGGATCCTCCCATGTCACAAAGTGACGACCACCTTCAATCTCCCCAGCACCAACAGGATTGCCATTGGATAACAGGACAGGAAAACGTTTCTGGTCGGCTATCAGGGTGGTTGTAAACCTTGACATCACATCAGGACGGTCAGGGAAATAGGTTATTTTACGGAATCCTTCTGGCTCGCACTGCGTGCAGTACATCCCGCCGGATGCATAAAGACCCTCAAGAGCAGTGTTTTTTTCAGGATAAATACGAACCTTGCTCTTCAGGACAAAAAGCCCTTCCGGTACCCCACGGATAACCAGTTCCTCGCCCTCCTCCCGGAGGTTTTCCTCTGCTACGGGGCACCCATCAATCGACAGCGCCAATCGCTCAAGACCAACACCATGAAGACGCAAGAGTGATTCAGACTGACCAGACACTCGATGAACATCAAGCTCAGCAGTCACCTCGGTAAATGCCTCATGAATATCAATCTGCAGTTTTACCTGATTTACTTTCCAGACTGGTGCAGTGTAATCGTCAAGAAAAATACTTTTTTTCGATGGCACTGTTGTCATTTAATGTGACCTGAAATTTCAATATGATAAAAACAGATGGAAAGACAACGGGCAGACCACTTAAACAGTCAGAAGTTCCACCTGATACGCCGTGTACTTCCGGATATTGATGACACCGGTATCCAGTAACAGATACTGCCCTTTTATTCCCGTGAGGGTGCCAATGACATCCGGTGATTTTTCAAGATTGAAAGATGTCACTTTCCCCGGATACTGGAGTACGGGATACCGGAATGTTTCCGCTGATGCATCTGGCAAATAATGAATCTGGCCAGGGAACTGCTGAATAATCTCATTGATCTCAGGCTCGCAGAGGGCAAGCAGACGATCACGTTCAGCGATCAGGTCAATCGGGTCACTATCCCCCTTGATAAGGGCCTGCCAGTTGGTCTTGTCCGCCACATGCCGGGCCAATGCAACTTCCAGAAGGCCTGACAGATACCGTGTTGCTACGCGAAAGACAGGAAGTGCCTGCGATGCGCCCTGATCAAGCCAGCGTGTAGGTAACTGCGTCTCACGGGTTATACCAACCTTGAGACCGGAAGAATTGGCCAGATATACCACGTGGGAAATCATGCAATGGGTTTCGCCCCATGCCGGTTCGCGACAAGTGCCCAGATGGTAATGACAGGTTTCCGGCTTCAGGATGCACATGTCACATGCGGCAAGCTTCCTGAAACAGACAAAACAATAGCCTTGATTATAGGATTTTGGCGTCTTGCGATTGCATGCAACACAATTGATGATGCCCTGATACCGTAAATGCAGGGTATTTCCCAGAAAAGGCGCCAAGGGAACAGAAAAGTCGCCCATTGGCAGAAAATAGCAAACCGGATCTGCCGGCTCCGCCCGCAACTTGCGTAAGTTCCCTTGCATCGTTACCTCTTGCCACAGGTATTTTTACTTTCAGGCGGGCTTGGTATCAGTGACGGAATGTCACCGGCTTCTCATGATCATCGTGATCGTCATGAGTCGACTCACAGACCTCCCCTTCCTGCTTGTCACCCTTGTCGATGTAACCGGTACGCTGGTTTTCTGGCAGATGATGATGCTCCCAGGCAATCACCGCCTGCATACAGGTGGCCCGCTGTGCATCAGTAATCCGGCGACCATCTGGCCACTTGCTGGTCTCGATGGCAAGTCGAAAGCTTTCCACAAGTTCTGGAGTCAACGACTCAAGCATCCTGTTTATGGTGGTTTCGTTCATGGATTCAGACATCAGAATACTCCTGAATTAATCACCCGGACTGGTGAGATGACTGCTCCAGCCCAGCTTTGTACGGCACGCCTCATAAAAGTCATGTCCTGGCGGATGAATGACACGCAGCTTGAACGGGTGTTTGTTTACATATACCCAGTCTCCAGCCCGCAGGGCGGGACCGGTCTGGGCATCACAACTCACCACCGGGCAAATCTCATCCGTGCAAATCAGCAGCTTGATCTCACTATTGGCATCAACCACGATGGGGCGACTGGACAGCGTATGCGGGTGCATGGGCACAAGCACCATGGCATCAAGCCGCGGGTGCATGATGGGGCCACCACCCGAAAGTGCGTATGCAGTTGAGCCTGTAGGTGTAGCAATAATGAGTCCGTCGGAGCGCTGGCGATATACAAACTGCCCTTCAATATAGAGCTCGAATTCGATCATGTGCACCGACTTTCCGGCATGCAACACGATATCGTTAAGGGCAATTCCCTCGCCTATGGGATTACCAGCAGACTTGACCTCCATGCTGAGCAGGAATCGCTGCTCAATGGCGTAATCACCATCCAGGACGGCACCAATCTTGGTGTCGATCTTGTCTGGTGAAACATCAGTCAGAAACCCCAGTCGGCCACGATTGACCCCCAGCACGGGCTTGTTAAACCGCGCAAGCGATCTGGCCGCATGCAGGAAAGAGCCATCGCCCCCAACCACAATAACGAGGTCACAAGCCTCACCCAGCATCGCACGGCTGCAAACCTGAAGTCCCGGTCGCTCCATCAGTGATGCGGTATCTTCATCAAAAATGACTTTAAGTCCACGTCCTTCCAGAAACTGGAGCAAGTACTCCAGGGTATCAACCACCCCAATATTGCCGGGGCGGCCCATAAGGCCAACATTTCGAAACTGTTCCATTTATTCGTTAACCAGAAAGCGGGATCGTTCTGACGGCATTAGTGCGGTCAGCCCTCCATCAAGAATACGGGCATCATATCCCATTACTCCGAGCAAGAACGCTGCTGCTGCACTGCGACGTCCGGTGTCACAATAAACTATGTAGCGCTTATCGGTAGGCAGCATGTGTGCTTTTATGCGCAGCGCCTGCAAGGGTAGCCGCAAGGCTCCCTTCAATGTTCCCCTTGCCTGCTCATCTGAGAGTCGCACATCAAGCCACTCATACTCCCCGCTTGCCACTGCGTTTACCGCATCACTGAAATCGATCAATGCAAGCGAAGGCGCTTTAAGCAGTTCATCAAAGTCCTGCTTGTCCAGACGCATCAGCACCCCATCGGACTCCATCACTACGTCAGCATTTCTTGGCCCTTCCGTTAAAAGCCCTTCCTCACCGAAATACTGCCCTTTCTGCAGGACAGCCAATGTCACAGGTCCTTTATCACCAGGCAAACGAACCTCTGCAGAGCCAGCCTTGATAAAGTAGCAGCTATCTGAAAGATCGCCTTGCTTGATGATGGTTTGCCCTTTGCGAACAGGCTCCGGCTTAAGCCGTCGAAAAAGTTCAACAATATTTGATGGTGGCAGCCTGTAAAAAAGGCGGGACTGCAGCAAACGGGAAATCCAGCTATTGTCCTCACCGGGCTGCAAGGCAGCCAGCTCGCGCTGCAAGGTTTCGGTTGCCTGATCCCACGCCAGGACTCGATCCAGTCGTTTGCTTTCAAAACGGAGGATATTGATAGCCGTTTTTGCACGAACAGTAACCGCTCGGGGTTGCTCGGAGGCAATTGCATGTGATGCCTCTATGTCTCCCGCATCAAGTACCTGCTGCTCTCCCGCTTCATTTTCAAGCGTGACCGCACCACTGAGAAGATAGATGGTATAGCCGTCACGCTCACCACGACGACAGACCTCGGAGCCGGCAGGAAGTGCTTCTATACCCTGCCCCTCCAGCAAGTAATCAAGTCTCTGTGCCGACAATGCATTGAGTGGCACAAATGTCTGAAGCAGGGTTCGACTGATTCGGGGAGCAGCCATACGATTCACCTCAAGCTGCCTTTGCAAGGCCGTGGCCACGACGGCCCTGCAAGCCACCCGTATGCAGGGCGAGAATAGTGTATTCCCGCGGAATGACACGGCTCTCGAACATTTGTTGAAGCGCAGCCATCATTCGAACGGTATACACCGGGTCCAGAGCAATCCCCTGTTCTGCCTCAAAGCTTTTCAACTGATCCTCCAACACGAACGGCAACCGGCGATGGGAGCGCATACCGGGTGTCTCATGCAATCTCCAACCTGCTCCGGCATGCATTTCGGGCAACTGGTCGGCAATTCGTGATGCAAGGGTATCATCATGGAAGGCCTGAAATCCCCACACCTGAAATCTTGATGGCAGTGCCTTTATCAGGCCTGCGAAGGTTGTCCCGGAGCCAACAGGCACAGCAAGCAGGACGTCGCCAGTAACCTGCTGGGCAAGCTCGGCGGCAAGATGCGCAACACCTGCATGCCCTGGCAGCCCGCTCCCTCCCTCTGGAATCAGCCAGGCGGGTCCATAAGGCTTTGCCAGCCCGGCAAGTCCTTCATCCGTATTGCGCTGCCGGTAATTTTCACGTGAAACAAACTGTATCGTCATGCCTGCGTCAATGGCATCTTGCAATGTTGCCGTCATCACTGGCTCGCCCCTTACAAGGCCGATGGTACTAAAGCCAAAACGGCGCCCAGCCAGTGCCAACGCATGCAAATGATTAGACCACGCTCCACCAACACTGATCAGACGCGTATAACCTGCTGCCCTGGCTGCGATCAGGTGTCCTGCAAGCTTGCACCACTTGTTTCCACCAAGCTCAGGATCACGCAGATCCTCGCGCTTCATGAACACCCGACGGGAGCCCTGCCCGGTCAAGCCGCGAAGCTCCTGTAGAGGAGTAGGCGCTAAAAATTCGGGGAACAAGGAGGCAATCACGTCAAAAGCCTCAGCGGAACCGGAGGACATTATCAATCGCAGAATCGGCACCTTGATGACGAGCACAACGATCAGACTGCCCGGCCACAAATCTGGTAGGAGAATCCGTACGGATCAGTCGCGCATCACAGCACTTTGATTCGCCAAGAGGGGCATTGCACCGTGGGTTTTCATAGTGGGCCAGCCAGAGACGATACTGGTCTTCGGCCACAAGGCACTTGGCAGCAGCATAACCAACCGGATTTTCAACATATCGCTCCAGATCTGCTACCGGAACGGAAACATGACCAGCACCAGGATGAAAAACCACAAAACTCATGCCAAGAGCTTCAAGTCGATGCAAGAAAGCATCTGCGGCCATTTCCTCGCGTTGCGACACGCTGGCCTTGATTTCTGCCAATTCCTTGCTGAGGTTGGCCAGTGTTTCATCCCTGTAGGCCACTTCTGCCCGTAGCGAATCAAGCTGTAATCGATGAGTCGATGCCTCTTCAGTCAGACGCTGGTCAAGCGCAAGCTGAAACTCGGCCTGCAGGCGCTGTTCACGCATGCTGAACTCGCGCTCTCTCTGGGCCATAAGCTCCTGAAGCTTCTGGGTTTCCTCGCCCAGACGCTCCTGCATAAGTGCCGCAAGCTGCTCTTCATGCATTCGGCGTTCATCGGCAAGGCCCTGCTCAAGCCGAGCCATACTGGACATTTGCTGACGCAAGCTTTCAACCAGCTCGCGTTGTGCATCTGCCTGAGTACGCTGAGCCTGGTGCTGGCTCAGTAATTTTGCGTTTTGAGCTTCAAGAATATCCAGCTGTTGCTGATGCAGGAATCCAAGTCTGGCAATTGTCTCGTTTTTGTCATTTTCCAGAGTGGTAATACGAAGCTGCTGTTCACCAAGGCGCGCAAGCATTTTCTCCCGTTCCACCGTCCACTCTGCGGGAGGCACAGGAGCTGCCAACGGCGCCGCAGGCGCGGAAGATGTAAGCACAGGCAGATCGGAATCAGTCAGAACCGGAATATCTGCCTCAGAGGCAGCTGGTGCCACAGGAGCCGCAGCATAAGTTGCAGCAGGAGCTGCCGCGCTACGTTGCGGACGCAAGCTGAATCGAGACGCAGCTCGTTCAGTCTCTTGCTGGATCTGGGCAAACGTATTTTGTGCAGACCCCATCTGGGGGTCCCACAGCTTTGGCGCATGCCAGGATATGGAGCACTGGCTCCGGCAAACAAGCCGGATAGGTCCGCCCCCCAGATCCGGGCCACGACCGGCAATTTCCGCCATGTGGCGTAATGGCAGGTTCCAGCTTCGCTCTGCGAAGCCCCCTTCATCAAAGGCAATGGTGAACAGCACGACGCCATTGACCTGAAGATTGTCATCGAGCTGCACATAGGCGGCCCGCTTTTCCTCATGGGCATAGGCCAGAAGACCGACATATCCGTCAAGAGTGGCCTCGAAATCCGAGAACATCATGCTTTTGTCGATGCTCTCGCCATCCCAGAAAAAAACCAGCTCAGATGAAGCCAGATAGGTTTCAAACATGGCAGGGGGCCGGATACGTGTGAGGACTTGTCATGCGCGCCAGCTCCTTTTTATGCGCTTATGCTTATCGCCATGAGCATAGCCCCAGGCCAGGCAAAAACAAAGGGCTGCCGATGGCAGCCCTTTGCACAAACGGTCACAAATCAACTATAAGCCAGAATATTCATATCCCGGCAGCCAAGCGAGCCCCCTGATCAATGGCCCGCTTGGCATCCAGCTCAGCTGCAAAATCCGCCCCTCCGATCAAGTGCACGTGCTTACCCATGGACGCCAAACCCTCCTGCAACTCCCGATTGGGCTCTTGACCCGCACAGATGATGACATTATCAACATTCAGCACCATATTCTTGTCGCCAATAGAAATGTGCAGGCCAGCATCATCAATCTTCCGGTAGCTGACGCCGGTCATCAGGTTGACCTTCTTCTTGAGCAATGCCTCACGGTGAATCCAGCCAGTCGTCTTGCCCGGACCGGTAATTTTCTTTGTCTTGCGCTGCAACAAATACACTTCACGCGGGCTGGGGTCGACCTGCTCTTGCACCCCTTCAATCCCTCCCCTTGCCTTGAGCTCCGGATCTATACCCCACTCTTTAAGGAATGTCGGAATATCCAGGCTGGCAGGCTTGTGATGCGGGTCGTGCGTCAGGTACTCGGCCGTATCCACCCCGATTCCCCCAGCACCGACAATGGCAACCTTCTTGCCAACTACCTTCTTGTCACGCAACACGTCCAGATAGGAAAGTACCTTGGGGTGATCCAGCCCTTCGATATCCAGATGACGCGGTACAATTCCCGTGGCCAGCACAACTTCATCAAATGCTGCAAGATCATGGGCATCGACCCGCTTTCCCAGTGAAAGTTTTACGCCATGCTTTTTCAGCATGACATCGTAATAGCGCAGGGTTTCGTGGAACTCTTCCTTGCCGGGAATCTGCTTGGCAATATTGAACTGCCCACCAATCTTTGTGTCGGCATCAAACAAGGTGACTGCGTGCCCACGCTGGGCAGCAACCGTTGCAAATGACATGCCGGCAGGACCCGCCCCCACGATAGCGATAGATTTTGGCTTATCCGTTTTGACATAGACCAGCTCAGTCTCATAACACGCCTGCGGGTTGACGAGACATGAAGAGAGTCGAAGCTGAAACGTGTGGTCCAGACAGGCCTGATTGCAGGCGATACAGGTATTGATCTCCTGCTCCAGATCGGCCTCTGCCTTTTTCACCCAGTCCGGGTCTGCCAGCATGGGACGTGCCATCGACACCATGTCTGCATCACCACGGGCAATAATGTCTTCAGCCACCGAGGGCATATTGATGCGGTTAGAGGCGGATACCGGGATATTCACTGCCTCCTTGACCTTGCGCGTTACCCAGGCAAAAGCGGCACGCGGCACCATGGTCGCAATGGTCGGAATTTTTGCCTCATGCCAGCCGATGCCCGTATTGATGATGTTGACCCCGGCCTGTTCGAGCCGCTTCGCAAAGGTAATGACCTCATCAAAGCTCTGGCCATCCGGCACCAGATCCATCATGGACAGGCGATACACGATGATGAAGTTCGGCCCCGTAGCCGCACGAACACGGCGGACCACCTCCAGCGGATAACGCATGCGGTTTTCGTAGGATCCACCCCACTCATCATCACGCTCATTGCCACGAGTAGTAAGGAACTGGTTCAGCAGATAGCCTTCCGACCCCATGATTTCGACGCCGTCATAGCCGGCCTGCTGGGCCAGGTGACAGGCATTGCCCCAGTTGTACAGCTCGCGTTCGACATCCTCCTCGGTCATAGCCTTGGGAGGGAAGGGATAAATAGGTGATTGCTTGGCCGAGGGTGCCAGCATGAGGGGATGAAAAGACTGTCGCCCGGCATGCAGGGCCTGCATGGCAATCTTGCCACCGGCCTCGTGAACGGCACGCGTAATTATCGAATGGTGTTCGGCATCCTTCTCGGAAAACATGCCCGAGGAGCCCGGCGCCAAGCCTCCCTCTGGTGAAGTGGCAATGCCGCCTGTAATGATGAGCCCGACTCCACCTTCTGCCCGCCGGGCAAAGAACGCAGCCTGCCGCTCCATGCTGACCTCCTCCAGACCCGTGTGCATCGACCCCATGATGACGCGGTTACGAAGCTGGGTGAATCCCAGATCAAGGGGCTGCAACAGATGACTGTATTTTTGCTGACCGGACATGGCAAACCTCGACATTCACTAAACAGGATGATGGAAAACGTCAATTCAGGAGATCTTTTCTGTCCTTGCCGGGATCACGACCTGTCAACACAATCGGCCATACCGGTTTCTCACGCTTCAGGATCGAAAGACTCCACGTTACCCTCGACGGTAGTCGCAGCAACGTATCCACCTCAATAACCGGATCTGACAAGTTCATATCCTCTCCAGGAGGACACCCTGCCATGAAAATTGGTGATATTGCTGCACATACTGTCCTTTTACTGCTGAGGGCAGCTGAAGCAAAAGGAGCAGAGCCAGACCTTCTGCTGGCCCGGGTTGGTCTGACCCCGGCACAGTTACGTGACCCCGAAAGCCGTATCGGCCTGACCGATCTGATGAAGCTTGGGGCCACGGCCATCCGGGAAACCGGAGAACCGGCGCTGGGATTGAAAATGGGAGAGCTCTGCCGCGTCACCGACCTTGGTCTGCCGGGATTGCTGGCCATGACCAGCCCGACCCTGGGTGAGGCCCTTGATACCCTTACCCGGTTTGAACCGCTCACCAGTCGCTGCTATCGGGGCGTATCCACGTACGTGCCGCAACTGCCCGCTGTCGTCTTCTATTCAATCGCTCCCTACAATGAATACAACCGCTTTGTCGTCGACAGCCTGCTGGCCAGTTGGCAAACCCTCGCAGAAACACTGACCGGGCAAACAGGACTGGTTCAGGAGGTACACATTGAATTTCCAGCCCCGGACTACCAGCACAGGTACTCGGACACATTCAAGGCACCCGTTACATTTGATCGCCCGGAAAGCCGCCTGGTCCTGACATCAGGTGCCGCCCGACTTCCGGTTCTTGACGCTCATCCACTCCTGCACCAACAACTGCTGGCCCTGGCTCAGGAGCGACTGAAGAAGCAGGCCGTCACAGAAACCATCCAGGGGCGCGTCCAGCACATTATTGGCCCCCTGCTCCATGGCCAAACCCCATCGCTGGAAACCACCGCAAAACGTCTGGGCCTGCCAGACTGGACATTGCGGCGCAAACTAAAAGAAGAAGGCACAACCTTTCAATCCCTGCTTGATGATATGCGCAAGGACCTGGCGCTTGGCTATATGCGGGATACCCAGATGAGCCTTGGCGAGATTGCGTTTGTATTGGGCTTTTCAACGCCTGGAGCCTTCCAGAGGGCCTTCAAACGCTGGACGAGCGAAACCCCGGGAGACTACCGCCGCCGCATCGGACTATCATCTCGACACCCTTGTTAGCCACTTTCTGCATCGCTTGATTCGCCCTTTACATTGGAGCTGCCTTACTTGGAAGTCTTATATTTTCATGATCAAAATGGCTAAAAACCCTTACTCTGACCAAGAATTGTGCATTCAGGGCTTGTAGAAAATGATGGCTCGGGCATCATAAACAGGCCATAACACCATAAGAGCAGCTAATAGGGTGCCTAAATGTGAATCATCAGTCACATTATTTTCACCCACCAAGTGAGTCGCAGAAACGGGTTATATGCTCTAGGCTACAAACTTAGAGCATAGTCTTGGCCACAGGGCATAGTGCTAAACACAACAATGATTTTTCTGTCGGAGTTAATATAATGAAAAGACGCGACTTTATTCGTATTGGAGGGTTTTTAACGGCTTCCGTGGCCACTCTCGGATTAACGGGATGCTCCATCGACGGCGAAGATGATGAATCTTCCTTGTTTCCGTCAGCCACTCCTGAACCTGTCCGCGCCATGCCGGCAGCCGCCATTGGCGCCACCTGGAAATTCCCGCAAAGCATCGCTTCGGCAGACCCTCGTCCTGACAGCATTATCCTGTGGACGCGCGTAGTTCCCACCACAGTGGTTGGCGCTACTGCCAGCAGCAACGTCAATACAGCAATCCGTTTGGTTGTTACTGCCGCAGACAACAGCGCCAACATTGGCACCATCACCGCACTGAGTGGTACGCTGGTAGCCGATGTCACCGTTCCCGCCTATGCCGACTTCGACAACAGCGTGCGCCACAAACTGACCGGCCTGAGTGCGGCATCAGTCTACTACTATCAGTTTATTGCCGGCGATGTCCGTAGCAATGTTGGTCGCTTCAAGACCGCTCCCGCCATTACCAGCAGCGATGATGTCAAATTCATCTTCATGAGCTGCCAGGACTGGAGTGCCAACCATTGGGGTGCCTTTGACCAGATCGTGGCAGATGATGCCACTCCTGCAGCTCCCGATGTTGATTTTATCGTACATCTGGGCGACTACATTTATGAAACCGACAGCGTTGCTGCCGCCGAGTCCAGCCTACACTCTGCAGTAACCCTGCCTGTCGGTGCCTCCCTCCCCACAGGAGGAAACTACGCAGTGGAGCTAGCTGACTACCGCTACCTCTATAAGCTGTACCGCTCCGACACCCGCATCCAGAAAGTACACGAACGTTTTCCGATAGTTGCCGTGTGGGATGACCACGAGTTTTCCGATGACGGCTGGCAGACGGCTGAAACCTATACCAATACAAACTCTCCAATGTTCCAGCGTCGCCGCAATGCCAATCAAGCCTGGTTTGAATTCATGCCGGCCGATGTCAGCTTCTCGGAAGTGGACCCTGGTTTCCAGAACATCAAACTGTATCGCGACCTCAAGTTCGGCGCCACAATGCATCTGGTAATGACGGATGAACGCCTGTATCGCCAGGATCACCTGATCCCGGAAAGCACCATCAATCCGGCAACTGGTCTGCCGCTGGGTCGTATCAACTCCCGCTATCTGGCACCTGAAGCATCCCTAAAATCCGCCGAGCTGCAAAAGGATTTCGCGGGAGCACCGCTCGGGCCGCTCGGCCTGATCTCCATTCTGGGACAAACCCAGCGCGACTGGTGGAAGTCAACCATGCTTAACTCCACCTCCACATGGAAGGTCTGGGGTAACGAAGTGTCGTTGCTGCGCATGGGGCTAAATGGCACAAATGCGGTTACTACACTGCTGACTCTGCAAATTCTGCAGACTGCTTCTACGGCTGGCAGCCCACTGCTGAACAAAGTTCCGGCATCTGCCGCAGCTGTTGCAGCAGGAACTATGGGCATAAGCGATACGACAGCTGCTGCTACTGGCGCCCTGCAAATTGAAGCCATCATTGGGGCCGACACCAGCAATACCACCAAGCAGAGTGCTGCCATTGCTACCGCAGCAGCAACCTTCGGCGGTGGCGTGGCAACCGCTACAACAACGGCCATCGCCACCATCGCCACCAATGCCTATATCGCAGCATATAACCAACAGGCTGCCGTATTCGGCGCAACAGGAAACGCCACACTGGCTGCAAATGCTGGTGCAGCTGCCGGTGCATCGGTAATCGTACAGGGCATTGGTGCCACGCCCACGCACCCGCTCCGCGCCTTTCTGCAGAAATTCATCCTGAACGCAGACCAGTGGGATGGTTATAGCAAAGAGCGTGCAGACCTCATGAAGTATCTTGTGAATAACAGCATTCAGAACGTGGTTGCTGTTACAGGTGACATTCATGCGTTTTTTGCCGGAACCGTGTACACGGAATTCCAAGGCGAAGTACGCACGATCACCGCAGGAGGTACGGAGGCAACTGCCGCGCCCAGCAACGGCGATGCAGCCATGGTGGACCTGGTCACAGCTGGTATTAGCTCGACCTCATGGTTCAACTATCTGAAGACAGCTGCGGCCGCCCTGTCAGCACAACTGGTTACACTGGTAAGTGCAACCGCATCGTCGGCCCAGACTGGACTGCCGTTTGACGTCATTCTTCCTGTTCTCGACTTCACCATGGGCAAGCCATACAGCCTCAGCGCCCTGAACTTGATGGCACGTGATGCAGTCAAACTTGGCGCTGCCGCCAACGGAATACCGGAGTCCCTGCTTCCGGCAACTCCGGAAACCATCGGTGCAGGCATTGCCTCCAGTGCACAATTGCAAGGGCTTTGTCAGGCACTGGCTGCACTTGGCACAGGCACCAACCCATGGCTTTCACACATCGATACAAGCGCACAAGGCTATGCTGTAGTTACTGCTAGCACCACGACACTGAGCTGCGAGTTCAAGCGCCTTAACACTCTGTTCGTCACTGGTGGCACCGGCTACGCCCCCGGTGTCGTAGAGGCTCGTACGGTAGCTGACCGTAGCGTTGTTGCAACGGTAACTGCGGGCACGGCTGCTGTAGTGATGTCTACTCCGGTCTGATACCAAGGTGGCACAAAATGAAACCCGCCTTTTGGCGGGTTTCATTTTTGACCTGCAAGCCAGACAGCAAAAAGCCCGCTCTTTTGCGGGCTTTTGTCATCCATAAGGTTTTCACCTTATTTCACCTATCTAGATCATTACATCTCGATGGCATCACCACCCAGATCCATCTCATCAACAAGCATCTCATCTTGCTCCAGCCACTCTTCACGAAACTCAATCATTTCCATCTCGGGTTTCCTCTTTTCTCTTTTCGTCTCTTTGTAGTGGCATTAAAACTGCCCCAGATGACGAAATGATGAAAGCCGGAAAATGTTTCAGTTATGGCAGGTTTTGTTAACAGCCTACTGTACCTGCCGGCCCGCCACTGGATTGACGAAACGCTCCCCCCGCTTTAGCCGCTCATACAGATCCGCATCAGACCACTCCGCTCGAACCTGATCCGAAAACACGATGGACTGAAGTGGAATCTCACCCATACGGGGATTCAGGACATCCTCCCGGAAGCACTGGGCATAGCCCGTCGCCGTTTCGTGCACGATGATGGACTGCAGGGTGACATCAGCCTCTCCGTTGCGCATGTCGGTCTGTTTCAGTACGGCATCGGCCAGCACAAAGAAAAGACGGGAAAACTGCTCGGCAGAGGGCGAGATGGGCAGTGCAATCCAGCGGGCACTGAACGCCTTGCAAGCCTCTATATATGCTGCATCATCCTTGTCCCAGAAGCAGATGGCATGATCAAAGCTGTCTATCAGGGTTCTGATATACCCTTTCATTAGCCCAAAGTCGTAGACCATCTGTCCATGGTCAAGCGCATGCGCTTCCAGAATCACCTCGACTTTGTAGCTATGCCCGTGAATGGAGCGGCTGCAGCGGTCGCTGGTGCAGTTGCGCACGACATGGGCGTTCTCGAAACCGAAGAGTTTGCGGATGAGCATGACGGATAACCTCTGGAATGCCGCCCATTCTACACCACTGGTGGCCGGATGGCGGTCGCATCCCTGCCTCGGCATGTGTACAATTCGCCCCGTTTGTTTCGGCTGCCTACCCGGCACCCGGGGGCATCCGGATTACCCGCCGGCATGCCCGAATTTGCTGGAGCGCCCGCTCCCTTACTTTTGAACCCCAGGAGTTTTCATCATGAAGAAGCCCGTTCGCGTGGCCGTTACCGGCGCCGCCGGCCAGATTGGTTACAGCCTGCTGTTCCGTATCGCCTCTGGCGAAATGCTGGGCAAGGACCAGCCGGTAATCCTGCAGATGCTGGAAGTGCCGTTCGAGAAGGCCCAGGCCGCTCTCAAGGGCGTCATGATGGAACTGGAAGACTGCGCATTTCCGTTGCTGGCAGGCATGGTGGGTACTGATGACCCCAATGTTGCCTTCAAGGATGCCGATTACGCACTGCTGGTCGGCGCCCGTCCGCGCGGCCCTGGCATGGAGCGCAAGGACCTGCTGCTGGAAAACGCCAAGATCTTCACCGTACAGGGCAAGGCACTGAACGACGTCGCTTCGCGCAACGTGAAGGTGCTGGTGGTCGGCAACCCGGCCAACACCAATGCCTACATCGCCATGAAGTCGGCTCCAGACCTTCCCGCCAAGAACTTCACCGCCATGCTGCGTCTGGACCATAACCGTGCCCTGTCGCAGATTGCTGCCAAGACCGGCAAGGCCGTGGCTGACATCAAGAAGCTGGTCGTCTGGGGCAACCACTCCCCGACCATGTACGCCGACTACCGCTTTGCCACCATCAATGGTGAAGGCGTTAAGGCCATGATCAACGACGAAGAGTGGAACAAGAACGTGTTCCTGCCAACCGTGGGCAAGCGTGGCGCAGCCATCATCGAAGCCCGTGGCCTGTCCTCGGCTGCTTCGGCTGCCAACGCTGCCATCGACCACATGCGCGACTGGGCCCTGGGCACCAATGGCGAGTGGGTCACCATGGGCATCCCGTCTGACGGCTCCTATGGCATCCCGGAAGGCATCATGTACGGCGTGCCTGTCACCTGTGCCAATGGCGAATACACCCGCGTAGAAGGCCTTGAAGTGGATTCCTTCTCCCGCGAGCGCATGGACTTCACCCTGAACGAGCTGCTGGAAGAACGTGACGGCGTGAAGGATCTGCTGGGCTGATCTACGCGCCTGCAGAAGTAAAAAAGCCCGGCCGATCCTGAAGATCGGCCGGGCTTTTTTGTGGGCATTCTGTATGTTCGATAGACGAAGAAGGCTCTAACTGGCAATTTGGGTGCCGAACGTCCTTGACGGGCTCAACATTACAAATGCCATGGAGACACCAATGAAAGCATGTATTGCCCTTCTGGGCCTAAGTCTGGTCATTCCTCTTGGTGGCTGCACACAGGTACTGAAAACACCGGATCAAGTCTCCGCCCAGCAGCAATCCCTGACAGGCAGCTGGAGCCTGCAGCAAGCCAACAAGCTGGGCACCTTGCCAACAGAAAGCGTTACGCTGATTCTGCGCAATGCCGCTACAGGCGACAACTCGAAACTTAGCGTCAGTGGGCATGCCGGCGTAAACCATTTCGTGGGTAATGCCATTATTGACCTTACACAGCAACGAATGCAGATCAGACAGATTGCCAGCACGCGCCAAGCGGGCCCCGAGCCCTTGATGCAGTTTGAGAAGGATTACCTGAACCAACTTGAGGCTGTTGTCACTTACAAGCTCATGGACGACCGGCTGGAGCTCAATACGTTACATGGAGACACTCTGGATTTTTCGCGCCAACCGAAGTAACCGAAGCGCCGACTACAAATGCAAAAGGCACGATTTCCGTGCCTTTTGCATTATGAGACATACGAATGGCTACACAGCCCAGACTCATCATCAAGTAAGCAGGTTTTTTGGGGAAACAATCACGCCATTGTTGTCAGCGTAGGCATACTGGCCCTGCACGAATGTCACTCCACCGAAGGTGATATCCAGGCCGATTTCACCCACACCCTTGCGCACACTCTTGAGGGGTATGGCCGCCACGGCATGCACACCGAGGTCCAGCTGCGCCAGTGCATCCACATCCCGCACGCAACCAAAGATGATTACCCCTTCCCAGCCATGCTGAACTGCGCTTTCACCGATCATGTCGCCCATCAGGGCACAGCGCATGGAGCCACCACCATCCACAACCAGTACCTTGCCCTTGCCGGGTGTTGCCAGCAGCTCTTTCACCCGAGAATTGTCTTCGTGACATTTCACTGTGACGATTTCACCACCAAAGGCCTCACGGCCACCAAAACTGCCAAACATCGGCTCGCATACACGAACGTCATCGGGATGGTCATCACACAGGTCACAGGTCACAAAGCTCATGGCAACTCCTTGAATGTCAGGCCAGGAATATGGTCAGGCAATTAGCGCCTGGATTTCGTTATAGCGGCAAATACGGACACCTTTGCCCCCGGACAATGCCGCAGCAACCATGGCGGCCGCCAGATCAGACCCCTTGACCGGATGTGCAGCCCGCAACGGGCCCCGAAGCAGCGGGGCAATCAGTGTACTGAGCCGCGCCCCCAAAGCCTCACCTATGCGGGCCTCTGCACGATCACCCAGAAGGAACGAGGGCTGGAATATGGTCAGACAGGAAAATCCCAGCGACCGGATGTCATTCTCAAGGGTGCCCTTGACCCGGTTATAAAAAACCGGAGAACCCGCTCTGGCACCAAGTGCGGACACCAGCAGGAAGTGACCGGCACCGTTGGCCTGCATGCGGTGGGCAAACTCATACGCATAGCCATAGTCCACCTTGTGGAACTCGGCCTTGGTACCAGCCTGGCGAATGGTTGTTCCCAGACAGCAGAACGCGTCATCCGCCTTGATGTCTGCCAGCGCCTCACCCAGGTGATCAAACGGAATCTCGATCGTCTGGAGCTTTTCATGTCGCAGCTTGAGGGGACGCCTGGTCACGGCAATGACCTTGTCATAGGCCGGAGAAGCCAGTAACTCACGCAGGCAATGCCCACCAACCAGGCCTGTAGCACCGATCAGGATTGCAGTTTTTCCTGCCATTTCCACTCACCCACTACAAAAGAGGTGCAATTATGCGCTCTGCCAGCCAATGACGACACCACCCTTACCCTCCTTTTGACTGGCAATTCCGTCCATGTCTGCGAGCACACCATTACCTTTACGTTAACGTAAAGGTAAGCAATAATCCGGACCCTGACCCGGAGATGCAATGAGTCCCACCTACACGATTTCAGAACTGGCCAAAGAGTTCGATGTCACAACCCGGACCATCCGATTTTATGAGGATGAAGGCCTGCTGCGCCCCGAGCGGCGGGGACAGACCCGCGTCTACTCCAGCCGTGACCGTGTCCTGCTCAAGCTGATCCTGCGGGGCAAGCGGCTGGGATTTTCACTTGCCGAATGCCGGGAACTCTTTGATCTCTATGACCCGGAGCATGACAACAAGGCCCAGTACCAGCTCATGCTGGACAAGCTGGGAGCACGCCGGGCAGCACTGGACCAGCAGTTGCGTGACATCAAGCTCATGCAGCTGGAACTGGATGCGGCGGAAACACGCATCCGCGATGCAATGACGGGCAACCCCCAAAAAGAACACTGTGATGAGGATTTGACATGAGCTACACCGGTATGAGTTTTGGTCTGGGCGAAACGATCAATGCCCTGCGCGATACGGTCGAGCAGTTTTCCCGCAAGGAAATCGCCCCTCGCGCCGCAGACATCGACCGTCAGAACGAGTTCCCGATGGATCTCTGGCGCAAATTCGGCGACCTGGGTCTGCTCGGGATGACCGTCAGCGAAGAGTACGGCGGCAGCGACATGGGATATCTGGCACATGTCGTCGCGCTCGAGGAAATTTCTCGCGCTTCTGCTTCAGTCGGCCTGTCCTACGGTGCCCACTCCAATCTCTGCGTCAACCAGATCTTCAAGAATGGCAACAACGCCCAACGCACGAAATATCTGCCCAAACTGGTCAGTGGCGAGCACATTGGCGCATTGGCAATGAGTGAGCCGAATGCCGGCTCCGACGTGGTAAGCATGAAGTTGCGTGCCGACAAGAAAGGCGACCGTTATGTGCTCAACGGCAACAAGATGTGGATTACCAACGGCCCTGATGCCAACACCTATGTGATTTACGCCAAGACCGACATCAACGCTGGCCCTCGCGGCATGACCGCATTTATTGTCGAACGCGACTTCAAGGGTTTCACACAGGCCCAGAAGCTGGACAAGCTGGGCATGCGCGGTTCCAACACCTGCGAACTCGTATTCCAGGATTGCGAAGTGCCGGAAGAAAACATCCTTGGCAAACTCAATGAAGGTGTAAAGGTCCTGATGTCTGGTCTGGACTACGAGCGCGTCGTGCTTTCCGGCGGCCCGGTCGGTCTCATGCAGTCCTGCATGGATGTTGTCATTCCGTACATTCATGACCGCAAGCAGTTTGGCCAGGCCATTGGTGAGTTCCAGCTCATGCAGGGCAAGGTTGCCGACATGTACACCCTGCTCAATGCCTCACGAGCCTATCTCTACAGCGTGGCACAGGCTTGCGACCGTGGCGAAACGGCACGCAAGGATGCTGCGGCCGTCATTCTCTATACCGCTGAAAATGCAACGAAACTGGCGCTGGAAGCCATCCAGGTGCTGGGTGGAAATGGCTATATCAACGAGAACCCGACGGGCCGCTATCTGCGTGATGCCAAGCTGTACGAAATTGGCGCCGGTACCAGTGAAATTCGCCGCATGCTGATCGGGCGTGAACTCTTTAACGAGACGAAGTGATACCATGCCAGTCATTCAATCAAAGATTCATCCGCACTCGCCGGGCTTTCAGGAAAACTCCCTGTATCACCGGGCACTGAGTGATGACCTCAATCGTTTGCTCGACCGTATTCGCGAAGGGGGTGGTGCTACTGCAATTGCTCGACACAAGGGCCGTGGCAAGCTGACCGCTCGTGAACGCATCAACGTCCTGATTGACCCGGGCTCCCCTTTTCTGGAACTGGCACCACTGGCTGCACATGAAGTGTACGGCGAGGATGTAGCCGCTGCCGGGATTGTGGCCGGTATTGGTCGCGTGAACGGCATCGAGTGTGTTATCGCAGCCAATGATGCCACGGTGAAAGGTGGCTCCTATTATCCGTTGACCGTGAAAAAACATTTGCGTGCCCAGACGATTGCGCAGGAAAACCATCTCCCCTGCATTTATCTTGTGGACTCGGGTGGCGCCAACCTGCCACGACAGGACGAAGTGTTTCCGGACCACCTGCATTTTGGCCACATCTTTTTTAACCAGGCCAACATGTCGGCGGCAAACATTCCGCAGATTGCTGTCGTGATGGGCTCTTGTACTGCTGGCGGTGCCTATGTGCCTGCGATGGCCGATGAAGCCATCATTGTGAAGCATCAGGGCACGATTTTTCTGGCGGGTCCGCCATTGGTGAAGGCAGCAACGGGGGAAGTCGTCACATCCGAAGAACTCGGTGGTGCCGAACTGCATAGCCGTGTTTCCGGAGTGACGGATCAGCTGGCCGAGAATGATGAGCATGCCCTCGCCCTCGCCCGTGCCTCGATTGGCCGCCTGAATCGTGTCAAACAGGTCAGTCTGGATATCCGCGAGCCTGTGGCCCCGCTGTATCCGGTCGAAGACATCTACGGCATCCTGCCCAAGGATGCCCGTGAACCATTTGATGTTCGCGAAATCATTGCCCGCCTGGTCGATGGCTCCGAGTTTGATGAGTTCAAGCCGCTTTACGGCAATACACTGGTTACCGGATTTGCCCGTCTCTGGGGCTATCCGGTTGGCATCATTGCCAACAACGGCATCCTGTTCTCAGAGTCTGCGCTCAAAGGCGCCCACTTCATCGAGCTGTGCTGCCAACGCAAGATTCCACTGGTCTTCCTGCAAAACATTACCGGCTTCATGGTCGGCAAAAAATACGAGGAAGGCGGCATTGCCAAGAACGGCGCCAAAATGGTTCATGCCGTCGCCTGTGCCAAGGTACCCAAGTTCACCGTGATTATTGGCGGCAGTTTTGGTGCCGGTAATTACGGCATGTGTGGTCGCGCCTATGAGCCGCGCTTTCTCTTCATGTGGCCGAATGCCCGCATCTCCGTCATGGGAGGTGAACAGGCCGCCAGCGTGCTGACTGATGTGAAGAAAGCCTCACTCGCCAAACAGGGCGTAGAGTGGACACCCGAACAGGAAACCGAGTTCAAGCAACCACTACTCGACAAATACGGAAAAGAGGCCCATCCCTACTANNGGCCTGGCCATTTCCGCCACACTGAACGCGCCCATTCCGGATACCCGGTTTGGCGTGTTCCGCATGTAGGAGAAAAAGATGAGTGCCCTGCTTGCCAGCCTGGATCAACGCGGTGTTGCCACACTGACCCTGAATCGCCCTGAGGTACATAACGCTTTTGACGATGCCCTGATCGCCGAACTGAATGAGGCCATCGATGACTTCAGGGCGGACCCCGATGTCCGCATTCTGGTGCTGCGCGCAGAAGGAAAAAGCTTTTCTGCTGGCGCGGATCTTGGCTGGATGAAGCGGATGGCCGCCTGCACCCGCGAGGAAAACCTGGCGGATGCGCAGCAGCTTGAGCGGCTCATGCACAGCCTGTACGCATTCCCGAAGCCCACGATTGCCGTTGTGCAAGGCGCCGCTTTTGGTGGTGCGGTAGGTCTTGTCAGCTGCTGTGATATCGCCATTGCCAGTGACAACGCCAGCTTTTCGCTATCCGAAGTAAAACTGGGACTCGCTCCAGCCGTCATCAGCCCGTTCGTTATTGCCACTATCGGTGCCCGTCAGGCCAGCCGCTATTTCCTGACCGCCGAGCGCTTCAACGCCGCACGTGCACTGGACATGGAGTTGCTGCATGAGGTTGTAACCAGTGATGACTTGCCTGGTGCGGCAGAACGACTGATTGCCACTCTGCTCGACAATGGTCCGGTGGCCCTGATGGCCTGCAAGGCACTCATCCGGCAGGTAGCNNTGGCAGCACCGGAAATCCTGATCATGTTCAAGAAAATACTGATTGCCAATCGCGGTGAAATATCCTGCCGTGTTACACGCAGTGCACACCGCCTGGGTGTACGTACTGTGGCCGTCTACTCCGATGCTGACGCGACGGCGATGCATGTTGAAAACGCTGACGAAGCGGTTCGCCTTGGTCCTGCACCCAGCCGGGAGTCCTATCTGTGCGTGGACAAGATTATTGCAGCGGCCAAAGCCACTGGCGCCGAAGCCATTCATCCGGGCTACGGGTTTCTATCCGAGAATGCCGGCTTTGCACAGGCGTGCCGGGACGCCGGACTGGTTTTCATCGGCCCCTCCCCCGAAGCCATTACGGCCATGGGGTCAAAGTCCGGCGCCAAGACCCTGATGGAAAAAGCCGGTGTGCCACTGATTCCCGGTTATCACGGGGATGAGCAAAACGATGCATTCCTGCTCGATAAAGCACGCACCATGGGTTTCCCGGTGTTGCTAAAAGCATCAGCAGGCGGTGGTGGCAAAGGCATGCGTGCCGTGCACCATGAGTCTGAATTTACCGAGGCACTGCATGGTGCCCAGCGCGAAGCCATGAATGCCTTTGGCGACCAGCGCATGCTGATCGAAAAGCTGCTGGTTGAACCACGACACGTGGAAGTCCAGATTCTGGCCGACCGTCATGGGAATGCCGTATATGTATTTGACCGTGACTGCTCCATCCAGCGCAGGCACCAGAAAGTTGTGGAAGAAGCACCCGCCCCTGGCCTGTCACCGGAGCTACGCACTGCCATGGGTGAAGCGGCAGTACGAGCAGCCAAGGCCATCTCTTATGAAGGCGCCGGTACGCTGGAGTTTCTGGTCGATAAAAGCGGCCAGTTTTACTTCATGGAGATGAATACACGCCTGCAGGTTGAACACCCCGTCAGCGAACTGGTCTCAGGACTGGATCTGGTGGAGTGGCAACTTCGTGTTGCCAGCGGAGAACCCCTCGGTTTTGACCAGGATGATCTGCAGGTAAAGGGCCATGCCATTGAAGTCCGCCTCTATGCAGAAGACCCGGAGTCCGGCTTTCTGCCATCAACCGGGACGCTTCGTCATTTTGACATGCCCTCAGGAGAAGGGGTCCGGGTTGATACCGGTTACCGGGCCGGGGATGCCGTCAGCGTCTATTACGACCCGATGATGGCCAAGGTGATTGCCTGGGGAGAAACCCGTGACATCGCTGCGCAACGACTGGCTGATGCACTCCGGAAAACCCGCATTGCCGGCGTCAAACACAACACAGGCTTTCTGGTAAAGGTGCTGTCACATCCGGCCTTCCTTGCTGCCGGCCTGAGTACACACTTCATTGATGAACATCATGAAGCCCTGTTGGCTCCAACTGACAACGATAAAACCAGCCTGCTGCTACTGGGAGCGGTCTACACACTGCAAACACCACACCCGGCAGCCAACAGTAATGACCATTGCTCACCATGGAGCCGCTTGCAAGGCTTCCGGATTGCACAACATGATGAAAGCCTTGTTCGCATCAGCCTGCAGGGTGAAACACACGAGGTAGCACTTACGCCCTCACGCACACACTATGAATACAGCATCGGTGAACATCGTGGTGAATGCGCACTGGTCATGAAAGAAGGTATTGCCTGTCTTATTCGTGACAGTCACCTGACCAACTTCCATGTAGTCCGCAAAGGCAGTGGTCTGGATGTATTTTCACATGGCGAACATACCGAGCTTGGTTTTGTCACGCACACCCATGAAAGCAGCTCTGCCTCTGATGGCCGTCACTACAATGCACCAATGAATGGCCGCATTGTCGGCGTGAATGTCAGCAAGGGAGATACCGTGAAGGAAGGTGACACCCTGCTGATCATGGAGGCCATGAAAATGGAGCATCGTATCCGGGCACATGGTAATGGCGTGATCGCAACCATTGATATCGCGGCCGGCGATCTGGTCAGCGAAGGGCAGGTACTGGTAGCGCTTGAAAGCGGGGCAACATCAGAATGAGCCCGATTCTCTGGCAACCTTCCACAGAAAGAATTGCGGCGACACGTCTTGCCGCCTGGCAACGCTGGCTGGCACGTGAACGCAGTCTGGCATTTGACAGTTATGCAGAGCTTCATGAGTGGTCCGTCTCAGAGCGTGCCGATTTCTGGCAAAGCCTCTGGGACTACTTTGACATCAAAAGCCATGTGCCATACACAAATGTCCTGACAAATGACCAGATGCCTGGCGCCCGCTGGTTTGATGGCGCCACGCTGAACTTTGCCGAGCACCTGCTGCGCCATCAGGATGAGCGGCTTGCACTGGTTAGTTATCTTGAAAACGGTGAGCGCCGCACCCTGACCTATGCTGAGCTCCTCACACAGGTAAGCCACGTTGCCGCATATTTCCGTACACAAGGAATTGAGGCGGGCGATCGAGTGGCAGGCTTCATGCCGAACATTCTGGAAACAGTCGTCGCCATGCTTGCTGCAACCAGTCTTGGGGCCACGTGGTCATCGTGTTCGCCTGATTTTGGCTTGCAAGGCGTACTTGACCGCTTTGGACAGATCACACCAACTCTTCTGATTGCAGCGGATGGTTATTACTACAACAGAAAGCGCGTGGACTGCATTGAGAAAATCGCTGCCATTGCTGCGCACTTGCCGACACTCAGGAAAGTACTGGTCGTGCCGCTGACACAACCATCGCCAGACACAATCTCCATCCAGAATGCCGTTTCCTGGAATGAAGCACTGGCAACCCCGGCGGACAACCTGACATTCACACCCGTCCCGTTCAGTCATCCGCTGTACATCATGTATTCCTCGGGAACAACTGGCGTGCCCAAGTGCATCGTGCATGGAACCGGAGGCACCCTGCTCCAGCACATCAAAGAACTGGCCCTGCATACCGACATCCAGCGCGACGATGTGGTGTTCTATTACACGACCTGCGGCTGGATGATGTGGAACTGGCTTGTCTCCACCCTGGCACTGGGTGCAACAGTCGTACTGTATGACGGATCCCCATTTTCCCCTAAGCCGGACATACTTTTCGATATTGCTGAACGAGAGAAGATTTCCGTGTTTGGCACCAGTGCAAAATATATTGCTGCGTTGGAAAAAGCCGGTTACAAGCCACGAGAAACACATCAACTGGACGCATTGAAAGCCATTCTGTCCACCGGTTCACCCCTTGCACACGAAAGCTTTGACTACGTTTATCGCGACATAAAGACTGATATCTGTCTCTCCAGCATCTCTGGCGGCACCGATATCATTTCTTGCTTTGCTCTGGGCAACCCCACCCTCCCGGTTTATCGCGGGGAGTTGCAGTGCAAAGGGCTTGGCATGGCGGTCGACATCTTCAATGAAGAGGGCCAATCGGTCACTGACGAGAAAGGTGAACTGGTCTGCACACGAGCATTCCCCTGCATGCCCACCGGCTTCTGGAATGATCCTGATGGCGAAAAATACCGGAAAGCCTATTTCGACCGTTTTCCCGGATTGTGGGCGCATGGTGATTATGGCGAACAAAACAGCCATGGCGGCCTTGTCATCCATGGGCGCTCGGATGCCGTGCTCAACCCTGGCGGCGTACGCATTGGCACGGCAGAAATCTACCGGCAAGTTGAAAAAGTGCCCGAGGTGCTCGAGTCGATTGCCATTGGCCAGGACTGGGACAGCGATGTGCGCGTCGTGCTTTTCGTCAAACTGCGCGAGGGCCTTGTACTGACTGAACTGCTGCAGAAACAGATCAGGGATGTCATCCGCGCCAACACCACACCACGTCATGTGCCTGCCCGCATTGTGCAGGTTGCCGACATTCCCCGCACCATCAGTGGAAAAATCGTGGAGCTGGCGGTACGCAACGTGGTTCATGGCGAGGCCGTAAAGAACACGGATGCGCTGGCAAATCCCGATGCACTGAACCACTTCAGGGACAGGGATGAACTGAAAACCTGATCTCTCCCCAATAAAAAAGCCTCCACATCGGGAGGCTTTTTTATTGGGACAATCATCATGACCAGAAATAACTCGACTCTTTCTGGATGATGGTATCGACGATATAGCTGGCCAGAGCCGATACCGTCATCTGGGTATTCACCGTAATTTCCGTCGGCATGATGCTGGCATCAACAATAAAAAGTCCTTTCAACTCATGCGACTCGCCCCACTGGTTCACGACGGAAGTGAACGGGTCCTTGCCCATACGGCAGGTACCCTGGGGGTTATAGGCAATCATGCGCATGGTGTAGAGACCCAAGGTGCCAAACTCGATCTTGTCCACGGCCTGATCCAGCTCAAACACACTGGTCGCGGCGGTGCGGTTATAGGCTGGCAGATAAACCTTCTCTGCCCCTGCCGCAAACATCACCCGACCGGCATGACGCAAACCTTCACGCATCGAATTGAATTCGTCACGATTAAGGTTCCACTCAATACGCTTGTCACCCGTAACCGCATCACCAATCCACTGCACATAGCCCTGGCCATGGTCATGCACGAATACGTTAAGCGCCGAGAAATACTTGTACTCTTTCATGAAGCGGACATGGTCATCACCCTCACCCAGCTCGCCTTGCGAGATAAGCTGTGCAGGTGCAGCCAGACCACTGTCCATGTCAATCCAGTTGTACTTTTCCTTCCAGAACTCGTCTACATGAATCCCGGTAAGCGCTCCGCGCCAGCCATAAACAGGCTCGGGAAACTTGCCAAACACGGAAACACCCGGGCGCACGGAAAGATTACGGCCAACCATTCCGCTTTGCTGACCCAGGCCGCTTTTCTGCAACAGCAATGGTGTCTGGATGGGGCCTGCACCAATAACAACGATCTGGCCTTCAGCAGTAAAGCTGGCCACTACTTCATGCGTATCTGGATCAATGAAGCGGCCCTCTACACCAGAGGCACGACCATTACGTTCATTCACAAAGTCCACATGCGCATCAACGAATATTTCGGCGCCCTCTGCCACAGCCCATGGCAGATACGTAACAAGCATGGAGAGCTTGCGGTCCGAAGGACACCCGGCCAGACACAAACCTGTGAGCGCACACTGCTTTACGTTGCGGGACAGGGGCTTCCAGGACCAGCCCATGACTTCGGAGCCCTGCACCACCAGATTGGCAGCGTCATTGATTTCATGCGGCTCATTAACGTGCACACCAAGACGCTGCTCCACTTTTTCAAAGTGCGGACGCAACTGCTCGGAAGAAATGTTGTCCAGGCCATGATCGCGCTGCCATTCCTTGAGCACCCTGTCTGGCACCCTGGCAGAAATCGTGGCACTGAGAACCGTTGAACCACCAGTTGTGGCCCCCTGCATCAGGATAAGGTCGCCGGTCGAGTTGGTTTGCAGACCGGCATCCTGATACATGCGATACATGCTGTCGGTCATGTCCTCCTTGAAATCCGAACTCGGCACATAGCGGCCGGCTTCAAGAACAATGACCTTCTTGCCTGCCCGGGCAAGCTCATACGCCGCCACGGCTCCGCCAGCACCCGAACCGACCACAATAACGTCGGCTTTCAGATGAACATTTTTTTCAGTGATGTCTTTGGCCTGGGTAACCGGAAGCCCTTCTTGCGGCAATTCCCTGTAAATCATTTCGCCCTCGATACCGACTCAGTGCGTCATTATTATTTTTGGTTCTGGAATATCAGCGAGGCAATGGTGCATTGCCGAGACGACGAATGCCCCATTTCTGGGTCACCGGGCCATCGTATTCCAGACCTGGATAAGTACGTTGATCCTGCCAGTAGGCGAATGTCACAACCATCTTCAAACTGGAAATGATGCCGCGTTCGGCCATGTTGCCTGTTTGCCAGTCCCTGACTCGCTTCAGGGCGCGCTCGTCACCCATTGCCGAGAACCGGGAGAAGCGCCAGACCACGCCCGTATATTCGAGACTGTTGGCCGCCATTTTGACCAGGAGGCGCGGACGCGGATCCAGCTTGCTGATGATCACATCAACATTCTGCATCACGGGCACTTCTGTCGTGGAGGGCAGCTGGAATTTTTGCGTGGGCAGCATGATCAGGCGGAGTTTGTCGAACACGCGATACTCTGACTCGGTCAGGTACTTGATGCCTGATGGCAGGTCACCAGCCTTCTCGGCACCCAGCACATGCCCGGGCAGTGCCAGCAGCGAAGTGCCGACAGCAGCGAGCTGCGCCCCTCCAACAAGGAAGCGACGACGTGAAAGCGGCTCAAGGCCAGCCAGAAATTCGGGGGGAAGCGGAGTGTTGCTATTCATCTTGCTCCTCGGCGGACACCGTCCGGGGCAACTTTGTAGTTATAGGATCAGCCTCGCAGTCTAGCCAATGCCGCGGCAAAACCCAACCATAAATAATGGCACGGTCCATTTTGACTGTTTTTTGACCGCAACGGCTCATAGTACGCCGTTCCAGAGCGCTCGCCTGGAGGCCTCCGGGTCATGGCGAACCCGGGTATCTGCAGCCATGTGGAGCACTGCCCGCTCCCTTTCCTCATACAACGGCCAGGCAGGCCAGCCATCGGCCGCTGGTACCGACCCGGCAGCAAAACCGGCCCAGGCCTGGCGCACCTGCCGGGACAATCGCTCCGCCGCTTCGCCCCCGCCAGTAAAGAACTGGCCCGCCGGGCGATCGGTGATGCCGAAGACAAACGGCACCTCCATGACATGACAGCTCTTCAGGCGACGACTGAAGGCACATTGCCAGTCAAACAGGTACTGCCAGGTGCCCGCCGGCTGCCCGAAACGGGCCTCAGCAAGCCGGATGGTGGGAATACGGAACATCCGGTCCGTTTCATACGCGCAGAACAAGTCACTACCCGCTATAGCCGGAATGGCCTCCCTGTAACGCGCCAGCATCATGGCACCACGCCCCGGAAGAGTCCGCTCGAACTCATGCAGCAGCCTGGCCTCATCCGGCTCCGGTCTGGGCTGTGTGGCCCCCATGCTCTGCGGTGACAGGTAGAACAGGTTCCACTCGTCCACCGTCGTCCCCAGCAACAACGGGATGTCCGCAGACGCTCCTTTCGACAAAGCCACAAGGGGATGCTCCGGCAATATGTCATCACCAATCAGGGGCATCAGCGTCATGCCAAACTGGGCAACAGACTCCGCATGCATGCCCCGGTTAACCGTGGCCCTGAAACAGCTGCGCTGGGCCCTGACAACCCCTTTGACCTCGCTCCGCAGGCAAGCCGCCGGGTCCCCGCCAGCCGCTTCCGCAAACAGATGCGTGATTCTGGCCGCCTCATCCCTGGTGACCACATGATCGGGACTGCCGCTCTGGATAATCGCCCGTGCAAACAATCCTTTTGCCAGCGGGCTTGCCATCAGACAGGCGATACTCATACCGCCAGCAGACTCACCAAACAGGGTGACAGACCGCGGGTCGCCCCCAAAGTCTGCAATATGGTCCTGCACCCATTGCAGGGCCAGCAACTGGTCACGAAGACCAGCATTGCTGACACCGCCAAGCTCCGGCCAGTCAGACCATTCTCCAAAACCGAGAATGCCCAGGCGATAGTTGATACTGACAACAATCACGCCATTGTCGCGAGCCAGCGCCGTACCATCATAAAGTGACTGATTGCTGGCACCTGCGGAAAAGCCACCGCCATGAATCCATACCATGACCGGCAGATGTGTCGCCGCCCGTACAGGGCGCCAGATATTCAATGCCAGACAGTCATCACCCGTGGCACCCACCGGCATGAACGGTATCTCGTCCTGGGGAGCAGCCTGGGCCCATTCGGTGGCATCACGCACACCCGCCCATGGCATGACCGGCTCTGGTGCACGAATGCGTCCCAGCCCCTGCAAGGGCATTCCATAAGGAATACCGCGAAACTGTTGCACACCGTTTTTTTCAAGACCGGCGATCTGGCCCAATCGCGTATCAACACGTACTGAAGACATACATTTTCCCCAACAAGGCCGACATCATCGCCCACACATCTGACAACGCCAACCCTCTGACCAATGACGACTGTGAATCGGCAAACAATAACGTCTAGAATGGATGCCAATCACCTGCCGACCGCCAGCGAATCATGCCTGTTGCCCTCTCCCCCACTGTTTCGTCCGTCTACATCAATCATCTTGTTGATGTCGCCCGGCTGATGGGGGCTGACCTTGGTGCCACAGAGTCAGAGCTTGGTCTGGACAGCAACCTGTTGAACGACATCAACGCACGGGTTCCATTTGCTGTTGAGGATGCACTCTATGCTGCCATCCTCAAGCAACTGCATGACCCGTGGTTTGGCCTGCACACCGGCGAGAATGTGCGTCCGAACTCAATCGGGGTTCTGGGCTATGCCACCATGAGCAGCCGAAATCTGGGCGAAGCCGTGGGCCTCATGCTGCGCCATGAGCACTTTCGCTCCGAGGTTGGTAATTGTGAAATGGTGGTTGATGACCAGACCTTCAGTATCAGCTGGCAAGCATTTGATGGCGCCACAGAACCCCATCGGCACCGTGTAGAGGCCGCCTTTTCAAGCTGGGTCAGCTATGGCCGCTGGATCACGCGAAGCCAGCACAACCCGCTGAAGGTGCAGTTCAGGCACAAGGCGCCTTCTGATGACCTGCGCGAATATGAACGCATTTTCCAGTGCCCGGTTGAATTCGGGTCTGATGAAAACCGCATAACCCTGGAAGCAAGCCTGCTGGACACCCCTCTTGCCGATGCCGATGCCGATGTACACCGGCTTATGCGCGCCCGCGTAGAACAGGTGCTGGCCAACTATCAGGCCCGAGGCAACTTTCTCGCACAAGTAAGACTGGCAATGACCGAGGCATTGCCACTGGGAGCACCAACACTGGAAACCATGGCAGACACACTGGGCCTTAAGCCGTGGACATTGCGTCGCCGACTGAGTGCCGATGGCGCTGATTTTTCCTCACTGCTGGATCAGGTGCGCATTCATCTCGCACAACGCTATCTGGCTGATCCGACACACCCCATCAGCGACATTGCCAGCCTGCTCGGCTACTCTGAACAAAGCGCCTTCAACCGGGCCTTCAAACGCTGGTTCAAATGCACGCCGGCAGGTTACCGGCAACAGATACAGCAAGGTCAGCGCGTCTAGACATCAGGGCCGGGCGTCAATATATATCAGGTGCCGGTTTTTCTTCACAATCGCCGGACCAATACCCTTGACCTGCTCCAGCTGATCAAGCGAGCGAAAACCGCCGTTAGCATTGCGATAATCCACAATCGCCTTGGCTTTTTTCTCGCCAATTCCGTTCAGTCGCCGGGACAACTCACGCGCATCTGCCGTATTGATGTCAACCCTGCCCTCACCAGAAGCCGGCAGTTTCATGACTCGCAATACCGGCTTGTCCGGTGCAACACTCTCGGCGCCGGCAACCAGCACAGGCATGATCAAAAAAACGAGAAACAAAAACTGACGACACATGACAACTCCTCCATGAGTACTGATTGCGTCAATTGAAAGGCCGCCATCCTGGCGGCCAGTAAACCTTCAGCAGGCCTCAGACCTGCCGTGTAATCATTGCAAACGCCAGATCACCCGACGCATCCAGCCGGGGAACCCGCACGATATGTCCATTACCCGGGGCAACATCAATTGCAGCACCCTGGGTATTCTCCAGTGCCGCCAGCGTAAAATGCTGATTACCCGTCGGGGTCATCAACATCAGGTTATCGCCACGGGAAAACCTGTTTTTGACGTCCACCGTCAGCCAGCGATCATTTGCATCAATCACCTCGCCTACCAGCTGCTCCGTCCCCAGCAGAGAGCTGCCCTGCTCATACTGCTGGTATTCGGCAGGCGGATGACGCCTGAAGAATCCTTCGGTATAGCCACGATTGGATAAAGCCTCCAGCTCGTCCATCAGTTGCATGTCAAAAGACTTGCCGGCGAGAGCATCATCAATCGCCCGACGATAGACCTGTGCTGTGCGTGCCACGTAATAAGGGCTCTTGGTCCGCCCCTCGATTTTCAGCGAATGCACACCAATGCGCATCAGCTCACCAACATGCTGAACGGCACGAAGGTCTCGTGAGTTCATGATGTAGGTGCCATGCTCATCTTCATAGACCGGCACAAATTCATCCGGCTGTTTGGGATCACGCAGCAGGATTTCTTTCGGCTCTGCAGGATCATGCTGACCAACGGCCAGATTCCTGACAGGAATCATGTCGCCCGTACTGTCGGTTGCATGGGGTACCGTGTTGTATTCCCAGCGACAGGCATTTGTACAGGCACCCTGATTGGCATCACGGTGATTCATGTAGCCCGAAAGCAGGCAGCGTCCGGAATACGCCATGCACAATGCACCGTGCACGAACACCTCAAGCTCCATGCCCGGGACCTTGTCATGAATATCGGCAACTTCTTCCAGCGCAAGCTCACGCGACAGGATCACACGTGAAATCCCCTGACGCTTCCAGAACTCCACCGTTGCCCAGTTCACCGCATTCGCCTGCACCGAGAGATGTACTTCCTGATCAGGCCACTGTTCCTTTACCAGCATGATCAGCCCAGGATCAGACATGATCAGTGCATCAGGAGCCAGCTCGATGATCGGCGCCAGATCACGCAGGTAACTGCGCACCTTGTCGTTGTGTGCGGCAATATTCGAGGCCAGATAAAACTTTTTACCTTGCCGGTGCGCCTCATCAATACCTTCCTGCAGGGCAGCCACATCCTTGAAACTGTTGTTACGCACACGCAGCGAATAACGGGGCTGCCCGGCATAAACCGCATCGGCCCCGTAAGCAAAGGCGTATTTCAGATGTGTCAGCGTACCCGCAGGCGACAACAGTTCAGGCTTGAGCATGGCACTCGCTCCGGTCAGCAATGAATGAAACGCAGCAATTTCTTCAAAAACAAAAAGGCCCGATCATTTCTGATCAGGCCTTTTCCATATTCTTTGGTCGGGACGGAAGGATTTGAACCTTCGACCCCTTGCACCCCATGCAAGTGCGCTACCAGGCTGCGCTACGCCCCGACGACCACCTTTCGGTGAGGCGGCAATCATACCGAAAACTTTCCACTTGTCCAGCGCAAGTACCGGAAAATTCAACAGTATTATCAGCGTGCCAGCAAGGTTGCGACCTGCTCAAGCTCCCTGATCATGTCCTTCACCACCACATGAAAGATGCCACCACCGGATGAAGGCAGTGCAGACGAACTCACGGCAGCCACAGGCTCATCACGCTCCGCAGGCCGCACGTCAGTCAACTGCAACCGCGCACCACCAATCGTGTAGCCCTGCTCGTAGAGCAGGCTGCGGATGTTGCGGATGATCATGACATCCTGGCGCTGGTAATAACGACGGTTACCCCGACGCTTTACCGGCTTCAGCTGGGGGAACTCTTGCTCCCAGTAGCGCAGCACGTGAGGCTTTACATCACAAAGCTCACTGACCTCACCAATGGTGAAGTAACGCTTGCTGGGAATCTCCGGCAGCTGGGCGTTATTGCTGGGCTCTAGCATATGCTTCTACTCTGGCCTTCAGTTTCTGTCCGGGACGGAAGGTAACAACTCGCCGGGCAGTAATCGGAATTTCCTCGCCGGTCTTGGGGTTTCGCCCAGGACGCTGACGCTTGTCACGTAAATCAAAGTTACCAAAACCGGAGAGCTTGACGGACTCGTTGTGCTCGAGGGCATGGCGGATCTCCTCAAAGAACATCTCGACCATTTCCTTGGCCTCACGCTTGTTGAGACCCAGCTCTTCGAACAGCTTTTCCGCCATTTCCGCCTTGGTGAGTGCCGTCATTGCAACCCCTCAACTTAATCCCTCATGCTGACCCCAAAACGGGTCTTGAGCCGATCCACCACCGCATCGACCCGCGCCTGAACCTCATCTTCCTGCAATGTACGTTCCGGGTGCTGCCAGATCATGCCAATGGCGAGGCTTCTCTGCCCACTGGCCACCCCCTGTCCTTCATACACATCGAACAGGCGGCAATCGCGCAACTCCGTTCCCGCAACCTCACGAACACTTGCCAGGATATCGGCTGCCGGCACATCGCGACCGCTAAGCACTGCGATATCACGACGCACTTCCGGGAAGCGCGACAACTCGGCGAAGGCCGGCAAGCGCCCCTCGCCCAGCTGCTCCAGGCATATTTCAAACAGGTAAACCGGCCCCACAAGGCCAAGATCCGCCAGCAGATTGGGGTGCAAGGCACCAATCCAGCCTACTGACTGACCGTTCACTTCCAGTTCTGCTGTCTGCCCGGGGTGCAATGCAGGATGGGCAGATGACTTGTACCCAACTCTATCAGAAGCACCAAGCAGCGCAACCACTCGCTCAATATTTCCTTTAATATCAAAGAAATCAATGTCTTTTTTGATGTGGCTCCACAACTCCACATTAACTGTGCCGGACACCACGCCAGCCAGCATACGCTCCTGCCGCAAACCGTCTTTGGCCGGCACAAAGCGCAGACCCGTCTCAAACAGCCGCACACGAGGCTGCTGGCGGTTCTGGTTGTGCAGAACTGCCTTGAGCAGCCCCGCCCACAGGGTAGTTCGCATCACCGAGAGGTCCGCTGACAGGGGGTTGGCCAGCGCCAGGGGTGTTGAGGCCGGATCCAGCTTTGCCAGCAGACCGGGCTCCACAAAGCTCATGGTGATGGCTTCCTGATAACCCAGATCCACCAGCAAACGCTTCAGACGTGCCTCAGTGACGGCCGTTTCACTCTGCGGCTCCAGACGGACATCCGCCCGTGGCGCGGTCACCGGCAGGTTGTTATAGCCATGAATACGCGCCAGCTCCTCGATCAGGTCCACCTCGATGCTGATATCAAAGCGCCAACTGGGCGGTGTCACCAGCCAGCCGCCATCCTGAGCCACCACTAACATGCCCAGCCGGGACAGAATGTCATCCACCTCGACTGCCGGCATGGCAAAGCCCAGCAATCTGGTGATCCGTTCGGCCCGCAGGGTGATCGGGGCACGCTCGGGCTGGTGGGGCAACGAGTGGGCAACTGTCAGCGGCCCCGCCTCACCACCACAAACATCCATGATCAGCGCGGTGGCGCGCTCGATTGCATCCGCCTGCAGGCGGAAGTCCACCCCACGCTCGAAACGATGCGATGAGTCAGTATGCAAGCCATAGGAACGGGCCTTGCCTGCCGCTGCCAGCGGATCAAAAAAGGCGCTTTCAAGAAAAATGTCACGCGTCTCCGTAGAGACCGAACTGCCCTGCCCGCCCATGATGCCGGCCATGGCAAGAGGCTTCTTGCTGTCTGCTATCACAAGGGTGTCCGGACGCAGCGTCACAACCTGCCCGTCCAGCAACTCAAGTGACTCGCCGGCATGCGCCATGCGAACCTCAATGCCACCCTCCAGCTTTGCCTTGTCGAAGGCATGCATGGGCTGCCCCAGCTCGATCAGCACAAAATTGGTCACATCAACAACGGGACTGATCGAGCGCAAACCTGCACGGCGCAGCTTCTCCGTCATCCACAGCGGCGTTTCTGCCGCCGCATTCACATTGCGAATGACGCGACCAACGTAATTGGGACATGCCCCCGGCACCACCAGCGACACCGCCAGAGTTTCGTCGTGACTTGCCTTGACCGGAACAATTTCAGGAGCGCAGACCGACAGGCGATTCAGTACACCCGCTTCACGGGCCAGGCCACGCAAGCTGAGGCAATCGCCACGATTCGGGGTAATACCCAGCTCGACCATATTGTCATCGAGCTGCAAATAATCACGAATGCTTGTNNCCACGCAGTTTGGCCTGCTTTATTTTCAGACCGCCTGGCAGCTCGGCACCGACCGTTGCCACCGGCACACGAAGACCCACGCGCACATTGGCCGCACCACAGACAATCTGAAGGGTTTCAGTACCTGTACTGACACTGGTCACACGCAACTTGTCTGCATCGGGATGCGGTACAACGCTCAGCACTTCACCCACCAGCACCCCCTGAAACGGTGGCGCCACCGGCACAATGGCATCAACCTCAAGCCCTGCCATGGTCAGCTGATGACCGAAAGCAGCCATATCCTGTTGCGGACTAACCCATTCACGCAGCCATTTTTCGCTGAATTGCATGTTGCGACTCACTTGCCCTGTACGGGCCTCAATCTTTTTTGCTTCTGGTGCTGTACACAAAAACAGTTTCAGCGATAAAAAACCTCAGCCAAAACCATGCTCATGCAAGACGGCACCAGAGCGTGACGATACCAATCAGGCAAACTGACGCAGAAAGCGCAGATCATTATCGAAGAACAGACGCAGATCATTCACGCCATAACGCAGCATCGCGAAGCGCTCGACACCCATGCCGAATGCAAAACCTGAATATTTTTCCGGATCAATGCCGCAGTTTTCAAGCACCTTGGGATGCACCATGCCGCAACCAAGCACCTCAAGCCAGCCAGTTTGCTTGCACACGCGGCAACCATGGCCTTCGCACATCACACACTGGATATCGACCTCGGCTGACGGCTCGGTAAACGGAAAATAGGAAGGACGAAAACGCACTTCCAGCTCCTTGCCGAAAAACACCCGCAGGAAGTCGCCAATCATGCCCTTGAGGTCAGCAAAGCTGACGTGCTCATCAATCAGCAGACCTTCGACCTGATGAAACATCGGCGAGTGCGTCAGATCAGAATCACAACGATAGACGCGACCTGGACACACAATGCGGATCGGTGGCTGCTGCGACTCCATCACACGAATCTGTACTGGCGAAGTGTGCGTGCGCAGCAGACGATGCGCATCAAAATAGAACGTATCGTGCATGGCACGTGCGGGGTGATGCGCCGGAATATTGAGCGCCTCGAAGTTATGGAAATCATCTTCCACCTCCGGACCGGACGCCACAGTAAAGCCGATGGCCGTAAAGAAGCCTTCAATGCGTTCCAGCACACGAGTTACCGGATGCAACCCGCCCAACTCGCCACGACCTGGCAGTGTGACATCCACACGCTCAGCCTCCAGCTTTGCTGCCAGAGCCTCAGCCGCAAGACCGTCACGACGTGTATTCAGTGCGGACGTGATGGCTTCACGCGCCTGATTAAGCACTGCGCCCTGGGCACGACGTTCTTCTTCACCCATCTGACCGAGCGCTTTTGACAGCTCGGTAATACGGCTTTTCTTGCCGAGGTACTGCACACGCACCTGTTCAATGGCAGCCACATCATTGGCTGCAGCAATCTGTGCTTGTGCTTCCTGCACCAGCGCGTTCAATTCGCTCATGTTGTTCCCGCTCTCGCGAAGAAATAAGTTCTGTTGCCACAGCAAGCCCCGTAACAGAGGAGCCACCGCAGCAGAAAAATAAAAAAGGGGAAGAACCGTGAAGCCCTTCCCCTTTGGTCGGGCCCGGAAGCCCTACCTTGCTACTTACGCCGCGAGGCTGGCTTTTGCTTTTTCAGCCAGTGCGCTAAACGCTGCCGCATCATGAACGGCAATATCTGCCATTACACGACGGTCAATCACAATGTTCGCACGCTTCAGACCGTTGATAAGACGGCTGTAGGAGAGACCATTGAGACGGGACGCCGCATTGATACGGGCAATCCACAGGGCACGGAACTGACGCTTCCGTTGACGACGGTCACGATAAGCATACTGGCCAGCCTTGATGACTGCCTGGAACGCTACACGATAGACGCGCGAACGAGCACCGTAGTAACCCTTTGCACGATCGAGAATCTTCTTGTGACGACGGTGAGCGATGACACCACGCTTTACACGAGCCATTTACGTATTTCTCCGTCAGTTACGAGTTAGGAAGCATGCGTTCGACACGAGCGACGTCGCTTTTGGCGACCATCGTCATCGGACGGAGCTGACGGATACGCTTGGCTGACTTTTTCGTCAGGATGTGGCGCTTGAAGGCCTGCTTGCGCTTGAAGCCGTTTGCAGTCTTCATGAAGCGCTTTGCTGCACCGCGCTTGGTTTTGATCTTTGGCATGATATACCTCGTTAAGTAACCCCTTCAGCACAGCGATCAGTCCGGCCTGGGGGTAAGAAACTTGCTGGAATCCTTCCCGGCTTATCTCTTTTTCTTGGGGCCGATGAGCATGTGCATCATCTTCCCTTCCATCTTCGGGTGCTGTTCCACAGTCCCGATCTCTGCCAGGTCAGTCTCGATACGTTGCAATTGCTTCATACCGATATCCTGGTGAGCCATTTCACGTCCGCGGAAACGGAGCGTGATCTTAGCCTTGTCGCCCTCTTCGAGGAAACGAACGATTGAGCGCAACTTGACCTGATAATCTGCCTCTTCAGTGCCTGGGCGCAGCTTGATTTCCTTGATCTGGACCTGATGCTGCTTTTTCTTGGCATCTTTCTTCTGCTGCTTCTGTTCGAAGACATGCTTGCCATAGTCCATGATGCGGCACACTGGCGGCTCGGCATCAGGCACGATCTCGACGAGATCGAGCTGTACAGCCTCGGCAGCAGCAAGTGCCTTGCTCAGCTCGACAATGCCGACCTGCTCACCATTCTGATCAACCAATCGCACTTCGCGCGCCCGGATTTCTGTATTCAGTGCCGGGCGTTTTTCTTTGGCAGGGCCATTACGTTCAGGCTTAATCGTTATTTCTCCAAAACAATACGGCCCCGTTGCGCGATGTCCGCCTGAAGAAGAGTGGCAAAGTCGTCAACCGACATACTGCCAAGATCTTCTCCCTTGCGGGTACGCACAGCTACGGAGCCAGATTCCATCTCGCGGTCACCCACTACCAGCAGGTAGGGGATGCGCTCGAGGGTACGCTCGCGGATTTTAAAGCCGATCTTCTCGTTTCTCAAGTCGCTTATGACCCTGAAGCCTTTGTTTTTCAGGGCCTCCTCCACTGCCCGACAGGCCGTGACCTGTGAGTCAGTGATATTCATGACCACCGCCTGCACCGGAGACAGCCATGGCGGGAAGGCGCCGGCATAGTTCTCGATCAGCATGCCGATGAAGCGCTCGAAGGAGCCCAGGATGGCGCGGTGCAGCATGACCGGGTACTGGCGACTGTTGTCTTCGGCCACATAACTGGCCTCCAGTCGCTGCGGCAGGTTGAAATCCAGCTGGATGGTGCCGCACTGCCAGGCACGACCAATACAGTCATGCAGGGTGAATTCGACCTTTGGACCATAGAAGGCGCCCTCGCCCGGCTGCAGCTCCCACTTCAGGCCGGCATCATCCAGCGCCTTTGCCAGTGAGGCCTCGGCGCGGTCCCACAGATCGTCCGAACCCACGCGTTTGGCGGGACGGGTAGACAACTTGAGGGTGATGTCGTTGAAACCGAAATCTTCATACACCTTCAGGGTCAGCTTGATGAAGTCTGCCGCCTCGGCACCGATCTGGTCTTCGGTACAGAAGATGTGCGCATCGTCCTGGGTAAACCCGCGGACACGCATGATGCCGTGCAAGGCTCCGGAAGGCTCATTGCGGTGACAGGCACCAAACTCGGCCATACGCAGTGGCAGGTCGCGATAGCTCTTCAGGCCCTGATTGAAGATCTGCACATGGCAGGGGCAGTTCATGGGCTTCACGGCATAATCGCGGTTTTCAGAACCGGTAGTGAACATATTGTCGGCATAGTTGGCCCAGTGCCCGGACTTCTCCCAGAGCACACGATCCACAACCTGCGGGGTGCGGACCTCAACATAGCCATTGTTCTGCTGCACCTTGCGCATGTATTGCTCAAGCACCTGATAGATGGTCCAGCCATTAGGGTGCCAGAACACCATGCCGGGCGCTTCTTCCTGCAGGTGAAACAGGTCGAGCTGCTTGCCGATCTTGCGATGGTCGCGCTTCTCGGCCTCTTCGATACGCTGAATGTAGGCAGCGAGCTGCTTCTTGTCCGCCCAGGCAGTGCCATAGATTCGCTGCAACTGTTCGTTTTTCGAGTCGCCGCGCCAGTAGGCACCGGAAATCTTGGTCAGCTTGAAGGCCTTGAGAAAACGGGTGTTGGGCACATGGGGGCCACGGCACATGTCCACATATTCTTCGTGGTAGTACAGGCCCATGGTCTTCTCGTCCGGCATGTCGTCGACGAGGCGGAGCTTGTAATCCTCTCCACGGGACTTGAACACCTCAATGACCTCGTCACGCGGGGTCACTTTCTTGATGACGTCGTAGTCCTTGTCGATGAGTTCGGCCATGCGCTTTTCAATAGCCGCCATGTCATCAGGCGTAAAAGGCCGTTCCAGCCAGATATCGTAATAGAAGCCTTCGGCGATAACGGGACCAATCACCATCTTGGCCGTTGGATACAGCTGCTTGACGGCATGACCCACCAGATGGGCACAGGAGTGACGAATAATCTCCAGGCCTTCTTCATCTTTTGGAGTCAGGATCTGCAACGAGGCATCGGCATCAATCAGGTCGCAGGCATCAACAAGGCGACCATCAACCTTGCCGGCCACAGTGGCCTTGGCCAGACCGGCGCCAATCGAGGCAGCAACCTCGGCAACAGAAACAGGGTGATCAAACTGGCGGACCGAACCGTCCGGGAGGGTAATAGCAGGCATGTTGTTCATCCTTCAGCAGTGGTGGCCGCCACGAGTGGCCACATGACATCGAGATTGCGGTGCCACAGATGATCCTGCCGGCAGAGGGTTATACGGACCCTCCGTGACGGCTTCGCCCGGCAAGAGCCGGTATCTGAAGGCGACGGAAAAAACCGAAACGCAACAAGAAGGGGGCGACTATAACCGCCCCCTCAATGAACGCCAAGCAAGAAAAAACAGGGACTGCACCCCGGCAATACCGGGGGCAGTCCACGACATCATATCGAGGCGACGTAGCCCAGCAGCATGTCGAACGAGTACCGGGACTCTCCACCATCAGAGTCCGACACAATCAGTGCCGGATTTGTGAAATCAATACCAATCAACCAGGAACGGGTGGCGGTCTGCACGAAGACCCCTTGCTGCCCCAGACTGAGACTCAGTGCCAGCTCGCTATCACTGTTTGGCTGGTAAATGCCGACCTCGCCATTACGGACTTTCAGGCGATAGGTCTTGCTCCAGCCATCAACGACTGCGCGCCCGTCAACCACAAGGTTCATGCCGGTGAAATCAAAGGCGAGAATCCCTGCAAGAGCACCCTCAATGTCCACTGCCGCGCCTGCAGAGAACTGGTTCAGTACGTTCACTGCCTCGTCACGCACATGTGAGACCAGCAACCCTGCCCGTGCAATCGAGCCTGTTGCAATCACTCGCGCCTCTGGAACCGTCAGGATGTTTGCCAGGAATCTGGCGCTCATGCTGCCGTTGCCCTCACTGTCCAGGGTGAATGTCAGATGCTGGTCACTGCCCCTGACAATGCGGTAGTTGTCACCATTCGGCAGTATCAGGTCGCCATAGGCAACTCCGCCATTGACCAGTACGCCACCATTGGCGGCACCGTCCATATCAAGCTCTGCACTTGCCTTTCCTGTCACTGCCAGCTGACTGCCATTAAGCAGGTTCTCGATGCCGGCATGGCCATCCAGTGCGAACGTGCCATGACCAGTAGTCAGGAAAGCGGCAACCACGGCAGACAGGCCACTGAGGTCCGGATTACTGCCAGCGGCAATCTGGCTGGCCAACGAATCAATCGCGACGAGCAGAGGCCCTAGTTCCGTTTCATGCGGATCAATGCTGAAAACACCATCAATGTCTGCATCAATCCGGTCATTACCAACCGAACCGACCGCCTTGTAAGTAAACAATCTGGCAGCAGCACCCTGCTTGAATGTCGTCAGATCGACCGTGACATTAACCAGCAGGCCCTTGAAGGTACCCGCAACAAGCAGTTGATGGGGGGTTGTAACGGTCTTGCGCTTGAGGGTGACGTTGAGCTCCCCTTCTGCAAGCGGCAGCTGCGTAATGCTGGTTGGCAACACATCCAGATAGGCTGAACCCATGGCCGCATAAATAACTGTCTGCAGAGCCACTTCAGCCACTACAGGTGACTCGGCACCCAGAAGCCATCCGAACTCTGACAACTCCTTGACGAACAGGTGCTCCAGACTGACGGCGCCTGAATCACGCATGACCCGCTTTACGTCATCCCCGAGAGCACCCAGGTCCGTCACGAATACATTGGAATCAAAGACAGCTGCGTTCAATCCAAGAAGCTGCCCATCCGTAAGAGTGGCCAGACGCAGCTGCCACTCATCCACATCGAGACTGGCCGCATCAACACCGGCATGACCAGCCACTGCGGTGGCAGCAATCAGTAAATCTGCCAGCGAAACATTGCCTGCCTGCAGGAGGCGGCCATTGTTGCTGATGAATGCATCTACAAAAGCATCAATTGTCTGGTTCAGGTCGCCACCGGCTGACATCTGCGAGAAAGCTGCCGAAAACAGTGAAACCCTGAGGGCATCTGCCGAAGCTGAAGCAAGGAATGTTGCACTGGTGACATCACCGGGGCGAGTCATGAGCGACTCCGGCGTTACCCCCAGAAGTGTCGCCAGACGATTCCGGGCAAAGGTGAGCGCGGACTCGTTGAGGACCCCGCTCAGGCTTTCTGCATAGCGAACAACCATTGTGCTCAATGGGGTGATGGGCATGACCGTGACATCACCCGCATCATCAATCCGGGCCCAGCTAAGGAGTGCCGGAGATGTCGTCAGTGTTTGCCATTCGCCAAATGCTGCCGAGCCACAGCCGGCCGGGGCATCACAACGCATGCGGGTTGGTGCTGCAGGATCATCCGAAAGGGCAAGCTCCAGACGGAGTATGCCGGCAGATGCGCCCTGCAGACTGAGGGAAAACGCGCCAGCCTCATCGGTCATGGCGGTGGCTACCGGCGACCAGGCACCGTCCACCCAGCGGCTGGCCTGGACACGACCATTGTGGATGACACCCTTGATGGCACTGCTCTGGACAACAGAGACAGAAGACGGCGGCGGACTTACCGCAGTGTCGCTCTTGTCACTACCACAGGCGGCAAGAAAGAGACTGGAAGCAAGCAGAAGGCCTCGAGCAAGGTACTTACCCACAGTGGTCACCCCGGGATGCTGTTATTGTTTTCGGGTGACACTACCAACGAACGGCACCCGCACATGATCGTGATTATCAGAACAGATGCCGGATACGCTCAAGGCCACCCGTCGCAGGAAACGCTACGTTTACCTGATAATTGACGAGGAACTGCAAACTGACCCTGAGTCATCGTCAGAAGCGGAAGTTGTAGAACAGATCGAGGGCGTTCTCGAGCGAGGATGCAGCCTCAAGATAAAGTCGGGGCCTTACCTGATACCGCAAGGTAATGGTGTTGACTGGTGTGAATACGCCAACGCCATAGCTCAGGAATATATCCGGACTCAGGTAACCGGACACCTTGACCTGGGTTTCATCGCCGGCTCCTTCTGCGCTGAGGGCCATATCCTGCACCCCAAGCATGCTACCTATGCCGGAGGTCAACCCCTGTCCGCTGCGCGCCCCCAGACTAAGTGCTGCCGCTGCAAACATGGCATTGCTGTTGGCACCGTTCACATCCGTTGACAAAGGCGCCCCCAGAATCAGGTAAGACAGTATTTCTTCCTGCGCCATGCTGGGCTCGGAAAAGAAAGTGGTCTCAGGCTCGTTGGCACGCCCCTCCACCCGGACACCGACAGTCTTGTCGTCAACAACCCTGATTGCCTCTATATCAATGCCCGGCTGCATGATGTTACCGGCAAAGACCAACTGACCTCGACGAATCTTCAACCGCTGGCCATAGGCTTCGTAACGGGCTTCCTTGTCGAGACCCACCTCACCCGACGCCTCCAGCCCCTTGTCCGGGCTCTGCCTGAGCCGCAACCCTCCCGTCAGCCCTCCCGTGATACCGAATCCGTTGAAGTAAACGTCATTACCCAGCAGCAGTTCTACATCCGCATGGATCGCAAATGACTGGCTTCGTCCTGATGCTCTTGCCCTCAGTTGCCCATCCTCGGTCTCTATCACACGAACATCCGGTGAAAGCGCTACGGTACGCTGAGGCAGCTCCTTCACCTTGATCCTGGCGTACGGCACCCGTACCGTACCCGTCAGATCGAGCCTGCCTGGCACCAGCAAAAAATGAAGATCCGGATTTACCTCGGCAATCAGCTGCGGCTCCTGGCGCAACTCAAACCTTTCGCCACGCAGGTTCAGAACCAGCTTCGGCTCCCCTGCCCAGTCCCCTGACCCCGACAGCGTCGCGCCGCCCCTGCCACTCTTGAGTTGCCCGGAAAGCTCTGCCTGATCACCCTTTACTTCAATAAGGGCTGTCATCTCATCCACCACCAAAGGTGCATTGCGCAACGCCATGCGACCATCAACCAGCTCGATATTGCCCCAGTACCTGGGCTTGGCGAGCAGCCCCTCAAGGCGCCCCTGCCCGTTGATACGGCCCGTCAACACAGACAATGCAGGAAAGAATGGCTGCAGCAGCTCAAGACGCAGGCCGCTCAGGGCCACCTCGCCTGTCAGTGGCTTTCCTTCGACATAGGGATTAATCACTGCTTCCAGATGCCCCTGCCCCAGATCAGTGGATACCAGCTTAAGCTGCGGGCGGACTGAGACCTCGTCGGCATCAAGCTCAAGGGATAACTGGTCATACCTCAGGGTCAATGGCTCGGCATCTTCCCGAGCCAGGTGCACAGCGCCCTTGCCAGTCAGCAAGCGTGCATGAGCCACCGGTGTTTGACCCTTAGCCCAGCGGGCCTGCATGTCACCCTCAATGCTGCCATCCCATGCGAGCCCCTCTGGCATAAAGGATGCCAGGCGCTCGGCACGCAAGTCAGTCAGACTCATGGCCAACTGACCATTATCCGGGCCAACTACCAGCTGCCTGGGTGCACATAACCTTGCAGGCAGGCTGGTCCAGCAATGTGGATCAAGACTGAACTCACGCTCAGCAGTTGACCAACTCATTGGTACGCCAGCACCAGCCTGCAGCAGCCACTCCATGGACCGGATGGAAACCCTGCCCTCGCGAAATTGGCCAGACCAATCCTTGGTCGAAGAGTCGTAGCCCCCACCTATCAGTCCACTCATGACAACAGGTGAACCATCAGCCAGCCACGACAGCTGGTGGGCTGTCAGATCACCGCCCGCCTGCACGTCAAGATTACCAAGAGAGGCCCCGGACTGATTGGTAATACCTGTAAAAACCAACGATGCGTTGGCGGGTTTGTGCCCAAGCTCAGGGATAGTGGCCTTGAATACAGCCGACTTGGCCACGTAACCCGCGTAGCCAACATGATCACCTGCAAGATCAGTCCGCACATCAGGCGTCTGCACTGCGCCAGCCAGGCTAACCTGGCCGCTGAGCTTCCCCTCAAGTCCTTTGACCAGTAATGAAGGGGCCGAGAGTGAAAGGTCAATTTTTGCATCCCAAAAGTCGGTCAGACCACCAGTCATGGACACACTGTTGCCACCCCATGCGGCATGGAAGCCGGGAGAAGTAACATGAGGCCAGCGTCCTGCAGGGAAACTGATCGACACCGGCCCCTGAATGCTCAAAGGCTGCTCACGCAGTGAGCCTGTAACATTGATGTCATCAAACCGGACGTTCTTGTCATCCGCAGCCCATTTCCCTTGCCCACTGATGGATCCATAAAACTGGCCAGACCAATCTGGATAAAACCACCCAGACCTGAAACCGTTGAGAACGACCGCGCCACTCCATACAACGCCGTTGCTCAGATCCAGCGAGGCCCCTGCCTGAAGGCCACCCGCATCACCCTCGTAAACCAGATTCTCAATCTCGACTTGCTTGTCATGCCCGGTTACCTGGCCCGACCAGACACCATGCGGAAATGCTGGACTGACGATACCGGCAGAAAAATCAGCTGCATAGGCACTGGCGTTCCCAGAAAATGACAGCTCCCCTGCATCACTTTCCAGCGATGTGACGCCCGGCATGGGGCGCTTGACGCTTTCCCACTCGATGAGTGCCTTGTGACGTGTGGCAGAACTCCAAAGAACGCCATTAGCTACATCAGTGATGGTCCAGCTCTCTCCGCCAGCTAAACGCAATGATGCATCAAGTGAAGACTTTTCGGGGGTGCTACTCCCCTTCATGCTCAGCGCGCCATTGAGCACGGGTAGCACAGTGCGGGGAACCGGCCAATGCGTCGCCAGATCAATCCGGCTCAACTCCGCGCTCAGGTTCCATGCCAGCCCTTTACGCCAGGAAAATTGTCCTTTTGCATTAAGTTCACCACCTAATCCATTGATTTTCAAAGACTCAAAGTCAATTGACGTCCAATCCGTAGCTAACTGCCACCGGTATTTGGCTGACGGCGTGTACCTGGTTTTCAGGTACATGTCGCCCTGAGAATGCAAGCCGGACTTGTCCCCGATCACCCTCAGGTGGCCTGCCTGGCTGTAAAGTTCATGCTGACGAAACCATGGAAACTGATGGTCAGACCAGTCCAGCGTGGCACGGTAGGGTAAAGAAGGCAGCAGAGGCTGGACCCTTCCAGCCAGGCTGGCCCGATAACGTCCGTGCGACTCGGCCTCAAGCTCCAAGTTGGCAACCTCGCCACGCAAAGTGACCTGAAGCGGCTGCCAGCCCTTCTCGGTCAGCCATCGGGGGGATAGCTGTCCCTTGGCTGTTATGGGATAGCCCCCCAAAAGACGGACCCAGCCATTCAGCAACAAGTCACCGTACTGTGGCTCACGAACACGCAGTTGATCGACCCTTACGTTCGTTCCATGCCAGTAACCACGGACATGGAGCTCTGCCACCGGCCATGTCTTGTCCTGCTTGTTTATGACTGCATTCCTGATTTCAAGATCCTTGATATCAAGAGCAATTGGCAGAAACAGGGTGGGAAGCCGGATCGGATCACGCGAGGGCGGGGATGTCAGCGTCAAGACCAGTCCATCGACATGCAACTGATGAATCTCGATCTCGCCCCGTAGCAGTTGCAAGAGAGACCATCGCGCCAGTGCCCGACGGATATAAAGATCAGCCTTGCGGGTATGCAGCCTGACCTCGGCCAGCTCCATACCGGTCAGCAAGGTCCCGCCCCTTACCTCCATCGCCAGCACACGCTGCATGCCAACGCCCTGCTCCAGCAACCACCGGCTGCCCGTTTCGGAGCCAAGCAGCCCCAGCAGTGGCAAGGTAATCAGGACAAGCAGGAGCGACACCCAGAGCAGGACACGCCCCAGCGTTCGAGCGCTTTTTGCCAGCCAGATGCGTACGTTCAAAGACTGGGCCCCATGAAGAAATGTATCCGGAAATCAACCTCAGGCTCGGATACAGACCAGGCAAAATCCAGGCGAATTGGCCCCAGAGGCGAGACCCATCGCACCCCTGTCCCCGCCCCCACCTTGATTGGTTCATTGACACTGTCAAAGGCATTGCCGGCATCCGTAAACAAGGCAACACGCCACTTGGGGTAAACAGTGTAGTTATATTCAAGACTGCCAGTCGCCAGATTGCGCGCGCCCACAGCAATGCCTTGCTCATCCCGAGGGGAAATGGACTTGTAATCATAACCACGCACGCTCTGGTCGCCACCGGCAAAAAAACGCATGCTGACCGGAACCTCGTCAAAGTTGGACGTCACGATGCTGCCGCCATCCAGTCGCAAAAAGAACTTGTGATTGTCAGCAGCTGTTCTCAACCAGCGAAAGCCGGCACGCAAGGACACAAAGTCTGCATCCGACAGGAACTGCTTGGACGCAAACTCTGCCTGGTAGTACTGCCTGTCGCCCCAGTGCGGGTCAACGCCACCTCTGGTCCTGGTCCTGTCCAGACTGAAACCCGGCATGAGCAAATCCGCCTTGCTCTCCTCACCATCCGGTCGTTCGGAGGACTCGCGGTTCCAGCGCAGCATGTAGGTCCGCTTCCATCCCTGATCCTGTTCGATCTGGCGCTGAACGCCCACCACGGTGCTGTAGGTAATGACATCCTCGAGGTTTTCGCGCTGCACACCATAAATAAGCTGAACTACATCATCGATCGGATGCTTCCAGGGAATGGTGTAGGTGGCATCAAAGCTGCGACGAACCTGTGACAGTTCGGTGCTGGCCTCAATACCGTGGCCACTGTCATTGATAAGGGGACGGCGCCAGGTCAGGCTCAATCGCGTTTCAACGTCGGTGGAGTAACCGATACCCACATCGACGTCGTTGGGTTCTTCATCCGCTACCGTCACACGGACAGGAATCGCAAGATCAACGGCTTCCTCCCGCTGGTGACGGACCCTGACTTCGCTGAAATAACGTGAATCCAGCAGTGACTTGTTAAGCTTGAGAATGCCGGCAGCCTCAAACGGGTCACCTTCGGAAAAAGGGATCATCGTCTCCAGCACATGACGCTGGACAAAGTGCTGCTCTGCGCCATCCGTGTCGACAAAACTGACCGGGCCGAAGAAGAAGCGACTGCCGCTGGCATACACCAGATCAATGTCCACACGATGCTTGACGGGATCCACCATCACATCACGGCGGGACCATGCCGCATCAAAATAGCCGCGCTCAAGCGCAAGGGCCTGCACTCCTGACTTGAGCTTCTCATATTGGCCATGGTGGAAAACATCGTTTTCCTTTAGTGGCAGGTTTTCACGCAGGGCCGTAAAGGCAATATCATTACCAGCCTCTCCTTCAAAAACCAGGGTCAGGCGCCCCACCAGGACAGGCTGTCCTGGGGCAACAATAACTCGCACCCCGCCCTTCTTGTCCTGCTGCACCTGCACATCAGGACTGTAATAGCCCATCGCCTCCATGGATTCATGCACAGCCGTCAACAGTCTTGACCGGGTATCACGCCACGACTTGAGGTCTTCCGTGGTAAGCGGACCTATATAGGAGGTGGCATTATCCTTCAGCGGCCCGTCGATCCCCTGGATATCCAGCTTCACCACCTCTGCCCCAGACGCACTGAAGGACATGGACAGCAGGGCGCACAAGCATACGCAGCGCCATGCGCCACCCGCCCTTGTTGCCATCTGCCGCCACTGCATCATGTAGTCTTCCCGCGAAATGCGCACATCATAGCCATTCTTTCATGACAAGGCTGCGTAAAAAATGCTCTGCCAAACCGTCTGACAGGGTTTGCCGCCTTCAGGTAAGCTTGGCGCCGAACAGCAGATCGCCCCCCTAGCCCGGACGGCAGGCGCGAACTGCCATCACGACAAGGACCCCGCATGAGCAACCAGTTCAGCCTGCTTGGCACCCGCCGTTTTCTGCCTTTCTTCATTACCCAGTTTCTGGGCGCATTCAACGACAATGTCTTCAAGCAGGGTCTGATCATCCTGCTTACCTACAAGGCACTGACAATCAGCTCTCTGCCGGTTGAAATCCGGGCCCCGCTTTGTCAGGCGATATTCATTCTGCCTTTCTTTCTTTTCTCGGCGACCGCCGGCCAACTGGCCGACTGTTATGACAAGGCAATACTGATCAGGCTGATCAAAACCCTTGAGGTCGGGATCATGGCACTCGCATGTGCCGGCTTCTTTACCAACAACCTGGTCTTCCTGCTGACTGCACTGTTTCTGCTGGGCATCCACTCCACGCTATTTGGCCCGATCAAGTATGCCATCCTGCCGCAAACGCTTCAGGCGGAAGAGCTGGTTGGCGGCAATGCCCTGATTGAAACCGGTACTTCGCTGGCCATTCTGGCTGGCTCCATTCTGGGTGGCTACCTCATTTCGATGCCAGGTGCCGGCATTGAGGCCGTCAGTGTCGCCATTGTCGGCGTTGCCGTGCTCGGTCTTATTGCCAGCATGTTCATTCCCCTGACGGGAGTGGCAGCCCCCGACCTGAAGGTCAACTGGAACCCGGTCACCGAGTCCTGGCGTAACATCAGCTTCATCCGTGAAAACCGCACTGTCTTTCTTTCCGTGCTTGGTATTTCGTGGTTCTGGTTCTACGGCGTCACCTTGCAATCCAATATTCCGGCACTGACCAAACAGGTTCTTGGCGGAGATGAATTTGTGGTCATCATGCTGCTGACCACGCTCTCCGTGGGCATTGGCATTGGCTCCCTCTTGTGCGAAAAGCTCTCGGGTAAAAAGGTGGAACTGGGGCTTGTGCCGTTTGGCGCCATCGGGCTGACTGCCTTTGGCATCGACATCTGGCTGGCGACACTGAATCACCCCCCGGTTACCAGTCTTGCCCCTGACCTGCGCTCCTTTATTGATCGTCCCGGCAACATGCGAGTCCTGATCGACTTTTTCGGGCTCGGGTTGTTTTCCGGCTTCTACATCGTGCCACTGTATGCGCTGGTGCAGGCCCGCTCCGAGCCATCCCACAGGGCCCGGGTCATTGCCGGCAACAACATCCTCAATGCACTCTTCATGGTGGTGGCATCCCTGCTCACCGTCTTGTTGCTGAATGTATTCAAGGTCAGTCTGCCGGGACTGCTGGCCATGACCGCCATCCTGTCTGCGGTTGTCACCATCTACATCTTTGCACTGGTCCCCGAATTCCTCATGCGTTTCCTGGTGTGGATGTTCATGAGCATGTTCTACAAGGTTGAGCGCACGAATATCGGCCGCATTCCCGAGGAAGGCGCCTGCGTAATGGTCTGCAACCATGTGAGTTTTTTTGATGCGCTGGTGCTGGCTACTGCCATTCGCCGTCCACCCCGCTTTGTCATGGACCACAACATCTTCAAAAATCCGTTGATGAACTTCATTTTCCGGACCGCAAGGGCCATTCCGATTGCGCCTCACAAGGTTGATCCGGCGCTACTGGAAAAGGCTTATGAAGATATTGCCGTGGCGCTGGCCAACGGCGAGATGGTTTGCATTTTCCCCGAGGGCCGCATTACTGATACCGGTGACATGTACCCTTTCAAGAACGGCATACAACGCATTGTTGAACGCAGTCCCGTACCGGTTTATCCGGTGGCGCTGCAGGGCATGTGGGGCAGCTTTTCCAGCCGCAAGGGTGGTGCTGCCTTCACCAAGATGCCAAGACGATTCAAGTCCCATGTTGCGGTGAGCGTAGGCCATGCCGTACCGCCAGAGCTTGCCACCCCCGAGTATCTTGAAGCGCAGGTACGCGAGCTGCGTGGGGACTGGAAATAAGAAGACCAATAAAAAAACGGGGGCTCAGGCCCCCGTTTTTTTATTCAAGCCCGACTGAATGCTCCGGACTACTTGCCCTTGGGATGCCCGGCTTCTTCAATGGCCTGCTTTACCTGCGGTGGCATATAGGTTTCATCGTGCTTGGCCAGCACTTCATCCGCCTCCACCACACCGTTAACCAGTCGGCCATTGGCCACAATGCCCTGTCCCTCACGAAAGAGGTCGGGAAGAATACCGGTATAGGTCACATCCACCTGTTCCTTGAGATCGGTAATGGTGAAACGCACAGCCAGTGAGTCCGGCTCCCGCTTGAGTGACCCCTGCATCACAAGGCCGCCCACCTGGATGCGCTGCCCCTCAGGTGCCTCGGCTGCAGCAAGCTGGGACGGTGTATAAAAAAGATTGATGTTCTGACGCAACGCGTAGATAGCCAGCCCCACTGCGATGCCCACCCCCACAACGAGGGCAATGAGGATGTACAACGTTTTCTTGCGCTTGGCATTCAGGGTAAAACTCATGTCGACCTCACGATTTGTGCACATCCCTGGCATCACGCTTCAACTGGGCACTCTGCTCACGCAGCCAGCGGCGGCGCAACAGCAGGGGCTGGAGCACATTCCAGACAATGATGGCAATGCTGAGACCATAGGCTGCCCAGACATAGGGACCATGCGTCCCCATCGCCAGAAAATCGGCGAAGGATTCAAATGCCATTGGCAGTCTCCTTGCGCACAATTTCCTTTACCCACTGGGCACGACGCTCACGCTGCAGGATCTCGTTGCGCGTACGGGCAACCACGCATGCGGCAAAAAATGCATAGCAGCCCAGCAGCATCACGATCAGAGGCAAGTACATTTCCGGTGGCATTGATGGCCGTTCGGTAACCTTGAATGTGGAACCCTGATGCAGTGTGTTCCACCACTCCACCGAGTACTTGATGATGGGCAGGTTAACCACTCCCACCAGTGACAGGATGGCAGCCGCCTTGCCGGCACTGGCTGCATTTTCATAGGCGGAATACAGCCCGAGGACTCCCAGGTACAGGAACAGCAGGATCAGCATGGAGGTGAGCCGCGCATCCCATACCCAGTACGTTCCCCAGGTTGGCTTGCCCCATATCGCACCGGTGAACAAGGCAATGAAGCAGAACCAGGCGCCAATGGCAGCAACTGAACGCGCCACCATTTCTGCGGTTTTAACTTTCCAGACCAGACTGATGAGGCCACATGCCGCCATCAGCATGTAACCGCCCATGGCCAGACTGGCCGCGGGAACATGAATGTAAATGATGCGATAGCTGTTGCCCTGCTGGTAATCCGCCGGCGCAAATGCCAGCCCCCAAACGGTACCAACGGACAGAAATACACCCGCCACCAGCCATAGCCAGGGCAACCAGCGTCCACCAATATCGTAGAAATGTCTGGGACTCACCGTGCGCTGCACGTAATCCCAAATCGCCTTCCACATAGAACAACCTCTGTCATAAAGACGGAAACGGATCAGCCACCAACTGCGATACGCAAGGAAGCTGCTACTGCAAACGGAATCAGCGTCACGGCCAGCACCAGAAACGCCGCAAGCAAGGCCAGGTAACCTGCCACCGGCATACCGATGGCGGCCGCCTGCACAGCACCGGTCGCAAATACGACAACGGGCACCATGAGAGGCAACGTAATCAATGGCACCAATGCCCCGGCACGTCTCAAGGCAACCGTCAGGCCGGCAGCAATGGCACCAATCAGGCTTAGCACAGGCGTCCCCAGCAGCAGGGACAGCATCAGTGTCGGCAAGGCAGACATATCCATCATCAGCATGACTGCGGCAACCGGTGCCAGCAGCGCCAGACAGAAACCCGTCTGCAGCCAGTGCGCCACCACCTTGGCCAGTACCAGCAGAGGCAGTGATGCAGGAGCCACCAGCAATTGCTCCAGCGAGCCGTCTTCAAGATCCTGACGAAACAGGCCATCCAGCGACAGCAGCATGGACAGCAGAGCAGCCACCCAGATAACACCGGGGGCCATCAGTGCCAGCTTGCGTGGTTCCGCCGTCACTGCCAGCGGAAACAGCGTCACAACCAGCAGGAAAAATCCCAGGGGGGTCAGCCAGTCTCCCGGCTGGCGCATTGCCAGCCGAAGATCGCGCATCAGCAGCGCCAGAACAGCACTCATTCGTCGGCCTCCCCGGAGGGACGATAGGCCGCCACATCCAGACGCTGCACGGCAAAGCCGGCGGCAAACTCATGATGCGTGGTCAGAAGCACCATGCCACCCTGCCCGGCGTGCTCACTCAACCACCCCTCCAGCTCATCCACACCCTGACGATCAATGGCAGTGAAAGGCTCGTCCAGAATCCAGAGTGGCCGGTTTTCAACGAACAGACGGGCAAGGCCGGCGCGACGCTTCTGCCCTGCCGACAGGCGTGCCAGGGGAACATCCTCATAACCATAAAGACCAACCCGGGCCAGAGCCGCCTCCATCTCCGCCCTGACCGGCATGCGTCCGCACAAGCGCGAGAGCCAGGCCAGATTCTCAAGCGGGGACAGCATCAGCTTGAGGCCCGAATGATGCCCCAGCCAGGTGAAGTCTGACCGGAACGCATCGGGGTCCTCGGCAACCTCCTTGCCGCGCCAGCACAGTCTGCCTGCTTCCAGCGGAAACAGACCGGCAATCCCGCTCAGCAATGTGGTCTTGCCAGATCCGTTCGGTCCGGCCACCTGCAGCACATCACCCGGGGACAGCCGAAAGCCGAGCCCGGTAAAGAGCACGCGATCATCGCGGGAGGCTTGAAGGAGGCTGGCGTCGAGCACGGAAGAAGGCCATTGATCTGAGTGGCCGCGATTATAGCCGGGGATCGGGCCCGGTCGGCAGAGGATGAACCACGGACAAGCACACGAATTGGTGGGTATTTGTTACCTGACGGGCCAAAACCATGCCATCGGCATCAATAAAGCCCCCCGCCCTGCTCCGTATAGGCTTGCAATACCGCCATCGCCTGTTGCCGGCATACATCCTCCTCAACCTGGATGGCACGGGACCGCAGCTTGTCCTGCCAGGCCACCGGCTTGTCGCCCTCATCGAACCCAATGGCAGCTGCATCCTCCTCGCGGGCACCACAGACCACGGTTGCCACCCCGGACCAGGGAATCGCCCCCAGACACATGGCACATGGTGCGCAACTGGTGACCAGAACAAACCGGCCGACGGCCGACAGGTCATGCGTGCCCAGTTTTTGTTGGGCCAGCAACAATGCCAGCATCTCGGCATGCAGGATTGAGGCCTGTGCAGGGACAACACGATTGACGCCAGCAGCCACCAGCTCAAGCGATTCGGAGCATATTGCTGCTGCAAAGGGACCTCCGCCATCACTGATATTGCGACGCGAAAGTTCGATGACAAATGCCATTACGGCGGCGGTATCGGGAAAAACCAGATGACTGCGGTTGACCGACTCCAGCCAGTCCGGGAGAGGAATTGTCAGACTCATGCATTACCCCGGTAATACCACTGCAATGGTCGAAGCACTACCGGGGCAGCTCGGCCTGACGGAACTCACCCGGCGTCATGCCAGTGTAGCCCTTGAAGTAACGAATGAATGAGCGGCTTTCCGTGAAACCCAGTTTGCGGGCAATGTCTTCGACAGAGAGGGCTGACTGCAGCAGGTACTTGCGCGCCAGCTCGCTGCGCAGATCATCCAGAATTTGCTGATAGGACTGGTTTTCTTCTGCAAGCTTGCGATGCAGGGTACGCACATTCATGCCCATCTGCTCGGCCACGAACTCCTTGCGTGGCGATGCATCCGCCAGCGTGGCACGCAGCAGGGCTCGCACCTGATCCGCCAGGGAGTACTTTTCCTTGAGTGCAGACAATGTGGCCTGGGCATGCTGCTCCAGAGTTTCACGCAGGTTTACATCCGGCTGGCGCAGCGGGTATTCAAAAAGCTGCGGCGATGCAATCAGTGCCGACATCGGCTGATTGAAGTAAACAGGGCAGCGGAAAATGTGCTGGTAATGCTTCAGCAGAGAACGGTCTGCGGGTGGATCATGCTCAAAGCGGACAGCCAGCGGCGAAAGCTCTTGCGAATCGGCCATCCAGCGCGTGTAGGTCGTCCAGGATGCCAGCACATTCTCGATAATGTGTCGCCGCACCAATGGCTCACGAAAACGGCAATTCCAGCGCACGACAATTGCACCAGGCTCATACTCGACTGTCGAGGTGCCCATATCGCCAACCAGCTTCTCGTACTGGGGCATGCGGGCGACTGCTTCAGCCAGCGTATTGCTGGTCATGGCAATATAACCCATCACACTGTAGGAACCCGGCTGTATGAACTGGGAGGTCTGCAGGCCAAACAATGGATTGCCGCAACGAGGCAGCACATAGTTCAACAGCTTCTGCAGCACATCGCCGGGCAGCCGGCCGTTGTTGTCGAGCAACTGCTCCGGCTGGATACCCGCCTCGGCCAGAACCTTTTCGCGCGCAAGACCACAGGACTCTGCACTACGCACATATTGCTGCAATGCAGGCACAGAGATATGACCAAGGTTTTCAGGCGCAGGAGTGGACATGGCTACGGCACATTTTTGTTATAGAGGGAGGAGGCCCCTCCCATTTCTACCAGTCTAGGAAACCTGCCCTCAACTGCCAAGCAGAACACTCGCAAAATGTCCTTATTTGTGCATGAACGGCAGGAGCTACCACTCGTCAGGGGGTCGCGGGCCTGTTGAGTTCAGGATGATCACTCATCAGCTGATTGCGCATGGCCTCGATACGACGCAACTTCTCTTCTCCCTCGGCAATCTGCTCGGGCGAAAGACCTGCCGCCTTGCCCTTTGCCACCTGCTCCTGCAATTTGGGAATCTCACTGTCTGCGGCACTGACGAAAGAGCGGTACATGCGCTCATTCTGCCGGGCCTCATAACGCTGGTAAGCCTCGGGGTCGGCAAGTTCGGCAGCCGTCGGAAGCTCGCGCTCCGGACTGCGCACAACGGCAGGGGCACTGGCATCGCCATTCAGGCGGGCCTGACGCAGTGACTCCACTGCATCCACCATCGCGACATCCGGCACCGGCGGCAAGGCCACATCCGAACGTGCCTCCGTCGACGGAACAACGACGGTCGAAGCAGGCGGCATGGAAGAGGCAGACATGGTCATGTCCGAAGCCGCAGCAGACGACTCCGGAGCGGATGATGACGGATCGGTGCGGAGCCAAAAACCCAACATCACTACTGCAACAATAAGGACAAGGGATACTCCCCCAAGCCACAACGCCTGACGACTCATTGCTTTACCTCCGTCACGGCATCAAGGACCTTGCGATTCAAACGGATATCGGCTTCGGCCAGCACCCGGTCACGGGTTGACGCGTATTCTGCCAAAGCCTTTTGTTTTGCAATCCCCTGGGCAGCACCATAGCGGACAGACTCGCTGTCGACTGGCTGATAGCCCTCGACACGTTCGTCCACTTTCAGTATTTCCCAGACAGCAGCCGAGCCTGGAGGACCCGGGCTACGAAAGGGCTTTGACGTTGTGCCCGGCTCTTGCACGAATGCGATGCTCTCTATCCACGAGGCATTTTTCTCACCGTGATTGATCCAGCCCAGATCACCGCCCTTCTCGCGATCACCGGCAATCGACATTTCACGAGCGACTGCAGCAAAGTCTTCACTCTTCTGAAGCCGCGCATAAACACGATTGGCCGTCTCAAAATCACTGACACGGATATGGGATGCCTTTACCTTTTCAATGCGCTTGAACTGCTCACGGTTTTTTTCATAAAAGGCAGCGACTTCCTCTGGCGTGACCGCAGCTGCCAGCGCCTTGAGATGACGATTATCGTCATGCATGTCGGCTGACACACCAATCAGGCTGGACCATCCATCACGCACCAGACGATCCTCAACGGCTCGCACAAACACCTTGTAATCATAGGCACTCAAACCGGAGCGGTTACGGGCCCAGTCCAGCACATAACGCCGCTCCAGCAGCAGCTCTGCCTGCTGCACAGCAAATGCAGAATCCCTTGCATGCAGGCGATGACGCCCCTGCACATGCTGGGCATCATACACATCCAGCAGACTGATACTGCCGGCCTGCCCGCTCAACCGGTACGCCAGCAACGTCATTGCCCCCGCTGCCTTACGGCCACTCTCATCAAGTGCATACTCAAGCAGAAGACGAGGCTTTTCACCCAGTACCGCATTCCAGTCCGCCGTGGTCAGTACTCCCCGACGAGTCACGATGCCATTGAGACTGTTGCCTTTCTCTGCCCGCACCGCAGCCATGATCCGGTTGCCATAGGCAGCCTGCAGATTGGCCACCAGGCTTTCTTCTATCTGGACCGAGGGTGCATAACCCACACGCGTCTTTTCAATCAACTCGTCCATGGGATATGTGGCACATGCCTGTGTTGCCAGCAAGCGATCCTCAATCATGGATGCCATGACTTCCGGCAAGGTGGTTTCAGGGCGTCGCTTGACCGCAACAGAGTGCATGAGGTCAATGACCTGCCGTGATATGACCTCACCATTCACAATGGCAGCCACAGCAGGGTCTTCAACGTCGTGGCGAGTTGTCGCCAGCAATAATGCAGGCGCAAGCCCGACCAGAAGCAGAAGTCCACGAAAAGCAGAAACAGTAACAGACATCGGTCGATCTCCCGGAATACTCAGGCATCCTGCCCCAAGCATTTCCAAGCAGCAAGGCCCTGTGCTGGAGCCAAAAAAAAGCGGCTTCGGGAAGAAGCCGCCTGTAAAGCTCACAACAAACAAAACATTGAACTGGTTATGTCAGAAGCGGTCTGCCGCACGGTTCAGCACACGCACCACCATGGCAATGGCATGCGGTACAACTACACGTCCGACATTGCGACGATCATTGTGATCCGTGCTGGAGAGCACGATACCGCCCTGGGAGTAGGCAATCGCACCACCCTGGGTAAGCAGGGGACGAATATCGGTGGCAGTGGCGCCAACCGGTGTCAGATTGTTCAGCGCGGAAGCAACCAGAGCGGGATTGGCAAGGCCTTCGCTGTCATAGTAATCGCTGACCCAGGTTTCCCAGTTGGCATGGTTAAGTGCCGATGTGGTCCACACGTGGTGAGGCTGCAACAGGTCGGTGGTGTGCAGAACAAAACCAAGCTTCTGTACGGTAGGCGCAGCGAGGAACTGGCTGAACCAGTACTGGCCAAGGTTATCAATCGGCTGGAACGGCATCTTTTCGAAATCGGCATACATGCTGCGTGTCGAGTAGCCCGTCAGACGGTAGTTCTTTTCGGTCTTGTCGTACGCATTGTACTTGCTGCTATCAGCGCTGAACCAGCCTGTCAGGTTGCCCTTGCCGTCATCCAGGTAGTCACCGTACAGCCAGCTGGAGGCCATGTTGTCGATGTCGCCCCAGACAGTCAGCTTGGCATAGTTGTAACCGCCGAAGTCATTGCCGTGTGCATCCGGGCCCTGGGTCTGGTTCTGGAAGTGCCAGTAAGAAGTGTACTTGACGATGCTGGCACCAGCACCCCAGACAGGAGCAAGCTGGCAGTTACCGGTGGTTGCGCCACACAGGTAAGTGTCGGCGAAGTCATCTACATCATAGGCGCCCTGACCGAGAGCAAGAGCAAACTGGTCAATGGTGTAGCCCGCATTGGTCGCAGCGGTCTGCAGCTTGGCGTAGTTGGTTGTGCCCGGGTTTGCCTTCATGTAGTTAACGGCGTCAACCACGATGCGGCGGTGGGTATCCTGACTGAAGGCCTGAGCCTCTATAGCAGTCAGTGCAACGGCGGACAGCAGCAGGGAACGAGCAATGCTTTTCATCTGTATGACCCCTCGTGATTATTTTTCTTTAAGGCATTTTTTGCTGCCTTTGTGTAATCAAAGTGTACGCAGGAGCGAAGGGAACATAAGGACAATCCGGGACATCGACAGGACAATTACTGACCACGTTATGTTATATCAACAACAGGGCTTGCCGTCTTCCCGGTCGGTCAACCACGGTAATAGCGGTAGTTGCTGCGCCCGGAGGCCTTGGCCTGATACATGGCCTTGTCGGCACACTTGAGCAATTCATCCGGATTGGTTGAGTCGTCGGGGTAGATGGAAATGCCGATACTGGTGCTGATCTGGATCTTGGTGCCCTCTATATCAGATACCCGGGCAAACGATTGCAGGATCTTTCCCGACACGAGGCTGGCGGCACGCCTGGGCTCGCTGCTGGCCAGCACAATGACGAACTCGTCACCCCCAAGCCTGGCGACCAGATCAGAATCACGTGTACCTTCCTTGAGACGCGTCGCAGCCGTTTTCAGCACGAGGTCACCAACGTGGTGGCCACAGGTATCGTTGATGGTCTTGAACCGGTCCAGATCCAGATACAGCACGGCGACACTGGTCTGGTTACGATTGGCATCGGCAATGCGGGCACGCAGCAACAACTCGAACTCTGCACGATTGTAGAGCCCTGTCAGACTGTCGAGCTGGCTTTTCTGGACCAGTGCTTTCTCACGATGCCGGCGCGATGAAACATCACGAAAGACCACCACTACACCATGCGGCGTAATTCCTGGCCCCGTCGGCTGAAGCGGATTGGCCGTAATTTCGACAGCAACTTCGTCACCGTCACGCCGCAAAAAAAGATCATCCCGCTGCAGGCTTTCACCCCGGCCACAGGCATTCAGAAGTTCGGTCAGTGCCCATTCCGTTTGCTCCCCTGTCTCGTCAAACAGCAGGAATATGTCGTTAAGTCTGGAGCCAATGATCTCATTGAGGGGGCGGCCAAGCATTTGCTCTGCCGACGGATTGGCATAAAAGACATTGCCGCTTTGCGTGATACCCAGCAAGCCCTCACCCAGTGAGCGCAGAAGCATCTGGTTATGATCACGCTCCTGCTGCAACAGACGCAGGCTATCGCGAAGATTACGTGTCTTTCTGTCCAGCTCCAGAAATACCCGCACCTTGCTGCGCAGAATTTCCGGCTCGATGGGCTTGAACAGGTAGTCAACTGCACCTGACTCATAACCACGAAAAATGTAGCGCTGATCCTTGCTGATGGCTGTCAGGAAAATAATGGGAACATTTTCGGTACGCGCATTGCTGCGCATGATTTCGGCTACTTCAAAGCCATCAAGATCAGGCATCTGTACATCAAGCAGGACAAGGGCAAAATCACGTTGCAACAATAGCTTGAGGGCTTCCTGACCCGAAGATGCCTTTACAAGATCAATCGGCTCACCATCAAAAATGGCTTCCATGGCAACCAGATTGCTGGACTGATCATCTACAACAAGAATTGCGGGCTGCTGACTCATGCAGGATTTCGCCTGTTTATCTGGAATTACAGATTTAGTGACTTGGTTGACACTTTCAGCATCATGCCATGCCCCCAATGCGCCTTGTAAGAGCACTTTGTTGCAGTTCGTCAGCGACTGATGGTGCGGGCAGTACTGCATACTGGCCGGTTTCGCACAGACATATTTTCATACCGGAGCGGGCCGAAGCCGACAGACCACAAAGTCAGGCCCGCAATTATTGGCCAGCCATGCGCCATGCCCTGGGAGACTTTCCCATCCATTGCCTGAAGGCCCGCGTAAAATTTGCCGGGTCCGAATAGCCGAGCAACTCACTTATCCGTTGAACTTCAAGCTCCGGCCTTGCAAGCAAGCGGCAACTGTCACGCCGACGGGCCTCCTCCAGCAACTGCATGTAGCTGCTTCCCTGCTCCTGCAAACGCCGGCGAAAGGTACGCGACGTCATGTGCAGTGCCTTTGCGATTGTGCCGGGATCGGGATAGCCGTTTTCTCCCGGGTGAAGGGCAGCCCGTGTGCGCTGTAACACGGGGGCGCCCCCTCCGCCCATCAGCGCACTCTCCCGCTCGCACAAGGCGATCGCATGGGCAAGCCCCTCGGGGTTGGCTGTTGGCAGCGGCCGCTCAAGCGCTGCCTTGTCGCCCATAATACGGAGCTGCGCACTGTGCATGCCAAAACTCACCGGCGGCAGCTTCTTGTGCCAGGTACTGAAGCCTGCAGGCTCCTCACCTGCCAACCGGAGTTGGGCAGAAAGCCCGGCATCCCCCATGACAAAGCCGATGCCCCTGTACATGCTGACCAGCATGGAGCTGAACAGGAAGTTTTGCAGCAGATCGGGCATCGGCAACTCGGGGCGGATTTCAAAGGTGAGTCCCTCATCATCCTCCATTACATCAAGCAGGCTGCCGCGGCCGCGCAGGTGCCAGAAGCGTTGCAGTATGAGGATGGCTTCGCGTGCAGTGGGTGCACACATGAGGGCGTAACCAAGATTGCCATGGGCTGTCAGAGGCAAACGCTGGCCCGTCTCAAAACCCAGGGCAGGATCGCCGGTCAGGTTGAGTACGGCATCAAATATCTGCCAGGTCTCGATCAGGGAAATACGACCGGCCGGGTCATCCAGCAAGTCAGGCCTGAGCCCTGCGGCCTTCAGCACCATCGCCGGCGGGATGGAGCGCTCCCCAGCCACCTCCACAAAGAGACGCGGGTACGTTACCGGCTGATTATGCTGCCGGGCCCATGGGGGAAATGCCATTGTCGTCAGGGCAAGTGCCTGGACGCACTGTTCAACCGCCAAACTGGCCACCATTGACAAGTGGAATGTCCGCGGAGAGTCTCACGGGACAACCGGCCAGACAAGTAGTCTTGCTGCAATGACAACCATCAAGGACACATGACATGACAGCCATTGCTCCCATCGCCAGGCTCACCAGGGGCCGTCGCAAGAAATCGGTAGTGGGCACACCAGCCGGCATGATTCCCAAGGTTCGTCGCCCGGATTTCGGGTTTCCTGCTGACATGCCCAAGTGGTGGTGGGACAACGACCCCATGAAGACGCTGCTGCTGGCCGCACTTTCCGCCAGCTTCCCGGCAGGCGAACGCTTCTTTATTGATTCTGTCCGCCACTATCAGGACCAGATCACGGACCCCGAACTGCAGAAGGCCATCCGCGGCTTTATTGGCCAGGAGGCGCACCACAGCAAGGAACACCAGATGTTGAATGGCTTTCTGGAGGAACGAGGCATAGGACTTGCCCGTCTGGACCGGGAAATCCATGACTTCATGAACGTACTGCGCAAGTACACAAGCCCGGAGCGGCAACTGGCACACACGGTAGCCGTTGAACATTTCACTGCCCTCATGGCAGAGGAGTTTCTGCTCAAATATGATGCCCTCGAAGAAATGGACCCTCGCATGGCGCCGATCTGGGCCTGGCATGCCATCGAAGAATCCGAGCACAAGGCTGTGGCGTTTGACGTGTACAAGGCCATCGGTGGCAGCGAGTTTGTGCGTGTGACCGAAATGATGACCGTGAGCGTGCTGTTCCCTGTGTTCTCCGGCATTCATCTGGTGCAACTGATGAAGGAGTCTGGCGAACTGGGCAATGTAAAATCCTGGGCCAAGGGCTTCAGCTACATGTTTGGCAAGCCTGGCGTTTTTCGCAAGCTGCTGCCTGCCTACCTCAAGTATTACAGCCCCGACTTTCACCCATGGGACCACGATGCACGCGACCTGGTCGAAAAGGCAAAGAAGAAGTGGCTGGGCAGCTGGGCCTGATACGCATTATTTATGCGTGATGTTAAACGGGGGCATTTGCAAAAATGCCCCCGTTTTTTATGTTGCCTGTGCTGTTTCATGGCCAGCATGAGACTGGAGCCCCCGCCAAAACTTTCGTAGTCTTGATGCGGCCAGACTCCTGAGAGCCGAACCATGCGTCAATTACTGCCTTACCTGCCCGGAATAGTACTGACAGGGATAATGATCCTGCTTGCCGGCTGCAGTAATGACTACCCGGATGACTGGCCCGCACTTGAGCGTGCCTCGTCCGGTGAATGCCCGGACATCAATGGCAGCTATCGCATTACATCCACATCTCAAGCGCAGCCGGGCATACCAAGCCTTGAAGACACCCTCTTCCGTGATGTGATTGCCGATGGGCAACCCCGCTTTCCCTGGGAAATCATGACGCTCTCAGGCGACCCGAGAAAGGAAATCCGCGTCAAACTGGGTCTTACGCCGGAAACCCTGCAAACATGGCGCCTGTCGCAATTAAAAACCGGCAGCTATGCAGAAAGACAGATTCAAGCCATGCAGGCCCCGCAACTACGCTGGAATGGTGGTTTTGCACGCATGACGGACGAGCAATACGAAAAGAATCTGTCCCTGTTCTTCGCTCCGCAGGAAAAAGAACATGTCCTGAAAAAAGGCATTCACTATATCTGCGTGGATGACTGGATAAGCGGGGATCGCCTTGACCAAAACCATGCCCCCGACCTGAACAATCCTCGCCAGGACCGCCTGCATGGCGTAGTCAGGTTTGCCCGCGACGAAAAAAAGTATCTGGTGGCACAGTCCGAATACAAGGCACCAAGGGATCTGACCACATGGTGCGGAGATATCTGCAAAGGCATCACGCTTGGCACGACCACTGCCCATGAGTGGCGACGCTGGAGTCCGGCACACGCCGCCGGCGAGGTGGAAATAAAACAGCCATGGTCCGCCGACTTCACCAGCGATGTGTCATTACCCTCTGGCATGCCGGACGTTAATGCCGCGGGCCGCTTGCAAGAAGTCAGGGCGATTGTGACGCCACTACTACCACCCCAGACACAGCTGCACGCAGTAGAGTCCGTTGGTCATGGCGTCATGTTGACCATCAACAGCAAAAAACAATCCGCCTTCGCCCAAATTATCGAGGCCATCGAGCAAAGCTTTGCCTTTATGCGTAACGAAGTGCGCAGCATGCAAAAACAGCCGGACGGCACTTACCGCATGAATATCCTGCTTACACTCAAGGAACAGCTGTCACTCACACCAACAGGCGTGATAGAAGCCTGGCTGCGCCCCCTGCTGCCCACAGATGTGGAACTACAGTCGGTCACTACCAACGGGGAGGGATTCAAGCTTGATGCACGCGTACCGGATAATGCTGCCATTGAGCAATTGATGCGCAATCTCGAGCACTCCACACAGTTTCACTCGCCAAGAGTAGAGACAATATTTACGGGCGCGGAGAACCTGCGCATGGTGGTCATACAATTCCGGGAACGATGAGGCTGTTGATCGCTTTCATGATTTTTTCAATGCCCATTCGATACCCATTTGGTGTCCCAAAAGCACAAAACCCGCAGTGCACAAGGCATTGCGGGTTTTGAAATTTGGTAGGCGCGACTGGACTCGAACCAGCGACCCCCACCATGTCAAGGTGGTGCTCTAACCAGCTGAGCTACGCGCCTGGGGTCGTTCGCTGATGCAGACAGTTGCCAACATCAGCGAGGCGCGCATCTTACTGAATCGGCCAGAGGGATTCAAGCCAATCAGGCACAGCTTTTATCAATGTCTAGCGAAGTGTCACCAGCCGTTGCAACCGACGCGTCAATACAGGTGCCTGTGGCGAGTCAGGCCGGTACCTGAGGGATGCGTACAGCGCGGCCACTTCACGGGCGCGGGCGGCCTCGGCCGGTTTGCGGGCAGCAATGCGGCGGGCAAAATCGGCAGGCGCCTCGCCGGGTTCCCTTGCCACCCCGCTCCGGGCCTGACGCTCACAATAGCGCCTGTAGAGGCGATCAAGAGGATGCTCGTGACGCCGCTGCCCGTAAATGGTCCACAGCAGCAAGCCAAAGGCCAACGTTGCCAGAATGGCCGCCATGATCCCAAGCCGCTTGATCATGCTGGTGTCGCCCACAAGGCGCTGCATCAATCCGTCCTGATCCTCGGTGTCATACCCCAGTACATCGCTCTGCCAGCGATAGTTGATGTAGTCCACCATCTGGCGCAGGCCTCGAAACATACGGTAATTGCCATAGCGCATGGCACTAAGCCCCGAGTCGCCCCAGTAGGCGGGATCGTTGGCCAGTTGCTGGGCGCCCAGCTCGATGCGCTCGGGAGCCACCGCTGCCGTCGGATCTACCCTGACCCAGCCCTGGCCTGGCAGCCAGACTTCCGCCCAGGCATGGGCATCCAGCTGCCGCACCTGCCAGTAATCCCCCAACGGGCTGCGCTCGCCGCCCTGGTAGCCCACCACAACACGGGCGGGCACACCCGCCGCACGCATCAGGAAAACGAAGCTCGATGCGTAGTGTTCGCAAAATCCCCGCCGGGTACCAAAGAGAAACTCATCAATGCGATTGTCACCCAGTGGTGGGGGCTCCATCGTGTAATAAAAGGGTTCCTTGCGAAACCAGTCGAGGACATGACTCACGTACCGCTCCTGACTGCCAAGCAGACTCATCCAGCGGTGGGCCTGTTCCCTCGCCTGCTCGTTGCCACTGGAAGGCAACACCAGACTTTCACGCTGGATGAGCAGCGGCAAGCCGTGTGGATCCAGCGGAATGGACGGATAGGATGTCACGTCATAGGAGATCCGCGAAAAAACCGGGGCGCGATACAGCAGACGATAATCCCGTGCCAGACCAACCTTGGGGGTTGCCGAGCGCGGCAATGTCAGTGCAAACAACCACGGCTGATCGGTTGGCTCCAGTGTTACACGGTACTTCACGGCACGCTGTGCAGGATCTTCCTGCGCCAGCGACCAGTCTGGCCGGTATTCTCCCCAGTCCACCATACCGGCATAGTCGGTAAGCATGTCACTTTGTGTCCAGGTTTTACCATCAAAGCGGGTCAGTACCAGACCACGCCAGTAAAGCTCTCCTGGCGGTGGAGCCTCTCCCTCAAACTCCACACGGAAAGCAGGGGCAGACGATTGGCTGAGACTGGAAATATCCCCCGGACTCATGTTGTCGGTCATGCCGGTCTTGCCCGTGCCCTGCGTAAGGTTAAGCGACCAGATTGGCGGCAGGCGCGGAAAAAATACAAACAGGATGAGCATGAGCGGAACAGCCTGTCCCACCATCACGCCAGCACGCCATAGTGTCTGCCGGACGGTGACACCTTCGCGCTGCTGCTGCACCAGCAGTGCAGCCACAATCACGACCAGTGCCACACCGACATATAGCGTCAGCAGCAGTGACTGCGAAAACAGGAAGGCCGTCGACAGAATGAAAAAGTCGAGAATGGAGAGCACGAACACATCACGGGCATTGCGTGACTCAAGCAGCTTGAGTGCGGCCCCCATGATAAGGAAGGACACGCCGCCTTCGGCACCCAGCAAGGTGCGATGCGAGTAATAGACACCGGCCAGCCCGGCCACCAGAAGCACACTGCGGACTATGGCGCCAGGCGCACCGATACGCCGCTCCACTGCAGGCAGACGCCAGACACACGCCAGCAGGACTCCTGCAATCAGCCATGAGGGTAGCCGGTCAAATTGCGGCACCACCACCGCCAGCAATGCGGCCAGTTGCCAGTAACGTACGCGTAGTGAGCCCATCAGCCACGCTCCCGGCCAAAAAGTGCCAGGGCACGCAGGCATTCGTCACGATGCTCAACTCCCGTCGCGGCTGCAATTTCCGTCCCCGGCAACCGCAAGCCGAAGGAACGGTTTTGCCGGGAGAGCATCAACACCCACCAGGTCAGACGGGAAAGCCTGCTCTCGATCGGCACTCCCTGCAAGACATCCCAGTCCAGTGTGTCGCTGCCCGTTTCTTCACTCGCATATGTCTTGGTTAGCAGTCCCTGGCCGCGGGCAAGATGTTTCCACGACACATGCGCAACGGGATCGCCGGGTGTAAAAGTCTTGAGCCCTTCAAAATCGTCATGCCCGCGTGAGCGTTGTTTTTCGCCCTCGCCGTCACGCCCCGGCCCGGTGGGCATGAACTCGCTGGCCTCGGGATGGGGATAAATGATCGACGCCATGTCCATGTCCAGCCAGGTCCATGCACGCAGGAACCCGACCGGGTAGGTGGATGACAAACGTAGTCGTGATGGACGAAACCAGCCCCTTTTGTGTGTTGGCAATGGAATGGTCACCTCCATCACCCCGTGCACCCAATCAACCGGCTGCGCCGTACCCTCCCACTCGATCAGCAGGCTTTCATGACCTCGGCCACGCACATCATCAAGTCGCAGAATGAACCCTGCCTCTTCGCCTGCGAATGCGGGACGCGCCACAACCGCCGCAATGCGAAGACCGGAAAGATTGGCATAGGTGTGATGGATGACGATGACAAACAAGGCGCCCAGAAAAAAACTCAGGCCAAGCAGAAGATTGTTTGCATAGTTGATGCCGCCCACAAAAAGCGCGACCAGCACCAGACCAGCCATTGCACCCTGCCGGTTAAGAAAAATGAAAATGCGGCGCTGGTTGAGCGTGACCTCACTCACCGGCGGAATACGACGGTCCAGCCAGTGCTGCCAGCGCTTCTGGAAGAAGCTTCTGAATGGCAGGCGCATGTCAGCCTATGACATCAACAGCCTTGAGCAGCTGTGTCGCCAGACTGTGGGTGCGCCCCTGATCTTCTATGCCACCACGCAGACGGTGCTCCGCCACAGAGGGTAATACAGCCTGCACATCATCGGGCAGCAGGTGATCACGACCGGACAGGAGTGCCCATGCCTGTGCCGCACGCAGCAGCGACAGCGTCCCGCGCGGAGACAATCCGTGCTGGAAGCCCTGAGCGGTACGGGTATGTGCAACCAGTCGCTGAATGTAGTCGAGCACCGCATCACTGGCATGGATCTTTGTGACGGCCAGCTGCCATTCCTGCAATTGCTTGGTCGTTGCCATGGGCTTGATGGAGGTCAGAAACTGGCGGCGATCTCCCCCGACCAGAAGTTCACGCTCTGCCCTGGCATCGGGATAGCCTAGCTGGATGCGCATAAGGAAACGGTCCAGCTGCGACTCTGGCAGTGGAAACGTCCCCATCTGTGTCGACGGATTCTGGGTGGCAATCACAAAAAAAGGTTGTGGCAGCTTGCGCGTGACGCCATCCGCAGTCACCTGATGTTCTTCCATGGCCTCCAGTAGCGCGCTTTGAGTCTTCGGTGTTGTACGATTGATCTCGTCAGCCAGCAACACCTGTGTAAACACGGGGCCTTCCCTGAAATGGAAGTCCTGGGTTTGCGGATTGAAGATGGACACCCCGATGATGTCGGCCGGAAGCATGTCGCTGGTAAACTGGATGCGCTGATAGGACAGCCCCAGTACGCGGGCCAGTGACTCGGCCAGAGTGGTCTTGCCCATGCCGGGCAGATCCTCGATCAGCAGATGACCACGGGCCAGCAGACAGGCAAACGCCAGTTTGAGTTGCTCGGGCTTGCCGAGAATGATCTTGCCGAGGGCAGCAAGCACCGGAGACAGGGCTGTCGTCATGATAATCCTGACAAAAGTGGGAGAACCTGAGAGTCAATATTGTTTATAGTCAATGCCTGTCATAACCATAACATCAATACTCCCTGCGTATGAAACCTACAAACCTGCATCACGTCGCCACTGCACATGCTTTCATCGAAGCCCTGTTTCCTGCCGGCACCACCCTGCCCGCTCCGGATGCAGGCTCCCTGCTGGACGAAGTGGAATCCTGGTGCGCCCGTCAGGGTGGTCTGGGGCGCGGGCTGGATGCCCTGTTGACGGTGCTGGATGCACGATTCTTCCTTGGCCATCGCCAGCGCTTTGCAAACGCCCCTCTGAGCGAGCGCCAACAGTTTCTGGAGTCACTCACCGGCATCCAGGGTGGCCTGTTGCAGGGCCTGTCGATGCCCTTCCGCATGGCAATGCTGCAGGATGAAGGGGTGTTGGCCCGCCTGAATGTGCCCAATGGGGTCCGTGTTCCTGCGGATATCGAAAGTGCGCGCTGGCGGCAGCAAATCACGGATGCCGGAAGTCTGGAAGGTGATGACACGCTCGAAGCCGATGTTGTCATCATCGGCACCGGGGCGGGCGGTGCCGCAGCCGCGCTGGAGCTGGCCAGTCAGGGACTGGCCGTCGTCGTGCTTGAGGAAGGCCGCTATCACGATCGTCGCGACTTTACCGGGCGTCTTACCGAGATGATCCCCCTTCTCTACCGCGCCATGGGTCTCACCGCTGCCATCGGCAATACCGTGATTCCAGTTCCGATTGGCCGCAATGTCGGTGGCACCACCACAATCAACTCTGGCACCGCCATGGCCGCACCGCCGGAAACGCTGGCACGGTGGCGTGCACTGGGCCTGCGCGAACTCACCGACGCCGAGATGGCCCCCTATAACGCCGAGGTCATGGAAATACTGCAGGTGCAAAAAGCCGACCCCCGTTATGTGGGCGAGATTGGCAACGTAATCCGCGAAGGCGCAAACAGGATCGGCTTTGTACAAACGCACGACCTGCCGCGCAATGCCGCGGGCTGTGATGGTCAGGGACTGTGCCAGTTCGGCTGCCCGACGGATGCCAAGCAGTCCACCAACGTCAGCTACATGCCGCGCGCGCTGGATGCAGGTGCATTCTTGTTCACCGGGTTCAAGGCAACCGAGCTGTTGCGCAACGGCACAACCATTGAAGGCGTAAAAGCTGAAGGTAAAACTGCCGCCGGCAAGCCGGTCACGCTCACCGTGCGTGCACGCGCCACCATCGTGGCCATGGGCAGCTTCCTGAGTCCGGTGTTCCTGATGCGCAACGGCATTCGGCTGCCACAGCTCGGCAGGCAGCTCAGCATTCATCCTGCCGGCGCCGTTCTTGCCCACTTCCCGGATCGCACGTTTGATCACTCCCGACGCATCCCTCAAGGTTTTGGTGTTGCTGATCTGGCTGCAGAAGGACTGATGTTCGAGGGCGGCACCATTCCCCTGATTGGCCATGGCATGATGAACCCCATGGCAGGCGCGCCTTACACCCGTTTTGTCGAAAACTATCAGCACACCGCCTATTTCGGCTTCATGATCCGCGACACATCACGTGGCCGCGTCCGTCCCGGCCCTCACCCGGACTTTCCGTTCATTTCCTACTGGATGAACCAGACCGATCTGGCCCTGTTCAAGCGCGGCGTGCGCGAACTGTCCCGCATGTACCTTGCTGCAGGCGCAAAAGAAGTCTGGATTCCAGGACTGCGCAAGATGGGCAGCGTGCGTAATGAGCAGGAGCTCGATGCCTACCTGAACAAAGCCCGCTCCCCCAGGGATTTCACCATCACGGCGTACCATCCCCTTGGCACCTGCCAGATGGGCGTGAATGAAAAATACGGCGTCACCGACAGCTCGCACCAGGTATTCGGCACCAGGGGACTTTATGTAATGGATGGATCGAGTGTGCCGGGGCCATTGGGCGTGAATCCGCAGGTCAGCATCATGGCGCTGGCAACGCGTGGGGCGAGAAAACTGGGAATGGTGTTATCAAAGAGCTGAGGACAACGGAGTACATCAGGAGGGATGTGTTAACCGGAGCAGCACCAGCTCAGTTGCTCCGGTTAACACAGGCAACATTCAATCAGCCCAGCGCAGCAAACCCGCGCTCGCAGTCTTTCAGCAAATCTGCAACATCTTCCAGGCCTACCGCAATCCGGATCAGGCCTTCCGTGATACCGGCTGCCGCTTTCGCTTCCGGGCTCAGGCGGCCATGCGTCGTGGTGGCCGGATGCGTGATGGTGGTTTTGGCATCACCAAGATTGGCCGTGATCGACATCAGCTTTGTGCCATCAATGAAAGCCCAGGCTGCCTCACGACCACCGTTAAGCTCGAACGACAATACTCCACCAAACTTTGACTGCTGGCGCCTGGCCAACTCATGCTGGGGATGTGAGGCAAGACCGGCATAGTGGACCTTTGCCACTTCCGGACGGGCTGCCAGCCATTGCGCCATGACCAGCGCACTGTCGGCATGCGCATTCATACGCAGGCGAAGGGTTTCGAGCCCTTTCAGGAATACCCAGGCATTGAAGGCACTCATGGTAGGGCCACAGGTGCGCACCACCCCGAAGACTTCTTCCATTTCCTTCTGGCGACCAACGACAGCACCGCCCATGCAGCGACCCTGACCATCGATGTACTTGGTGGCAGAATGAATAACGATGTCTGCACCCAGTTCGAGCGGCTTTTGCAGCGCCGGCGTGCAGAAGCAGTTATCAACGGCCAGCAGGATGCCATGCTGGTGTGCCAGAGTAGCCAGCGCAGGAATATCGGCAATTTCGCACAGGGGATTGCTGGGGGTTTCCAGAAAGAACAGCTTTGTCTGCGCCGTGATTGCTGACTGCCACGCCGAAACATCCGTGAGCGAGACAAACGTAGTCTGCACTCCGAATTTCTTCATGTATTTTTCGAACAGCACGTTGGTAGTGCCAAACACACTGCGCGAACACACCACATGATCGCCCGCCTGCAACAAGGCCAGACACGTCGCCAGAATGGCTGCCATGCCGGAGCTGGTTGCCACGGCGCGCTCGCCGCCTTCAAGCGCAGCAAGACGTTGCTCGAATGTGCGCACCGTTGGATTGGTAAAACGGGAATAGATATTGCCAGGCTCACTGCCACCAAAGCGGGCAGCGGCCTGCGCGGCGCTATCAAACACAAACGAGGACGTGAGGAACATCGGCTCACTGTGCTCGGCCTCATTGGTACGATGCTGACCAGCACGAACCGCCAGACTGTCAAATCCAAGAGTTGCCATCAGCTCGTCATCAAGGCTCATTATCGTGCTGTTCCTCAATTACCGTTTGAAAGATCGACAATGGTCGACATGGACTCGTCAGAGCCTTCGCCGTTCTTTCTTTTCTTGGCGGCATCATTACGTGATGCCTGCAGGGCATCCAGATAGTCGTCATCAATGTCGCCAGTGACGTATTCACCATTGAAGACCGAGCAATCAAATCCATCAATGTGGGGATTGCCTTCCTGAGCCGCCGCAATCAGGTCATCCAGATCCTGATACAGCAGGCGATCAGCACCAATCATCGTGCAGACCTCTTCCTCGGTACGGCCGTAGGCAATCAGCTCACTCTTGGAAGGCATGTCAATGCCGTACACGTTCGGATACTTCACTGCTGGCGCCGCCGATGCGAAATACACTTTCCGGGCACCGGCATCACGGGCCATCTGGATGATTTCCTTGCAGGTGGTACCACGCACGATCGAGTCATCCACCAGCAACACATTCTTGCCGTGAAACTCCAGCTCGATGGGATTCAGCTTCTGCCGGACGGACTTCTTGCGCTGGTTCTGCCCCGGCATGATGAACGTGCGACCGATATAACGGTTTTTCATGAAGCCCTCACGGAACTTCACATTAAGCTGATTGGCCAACTCCAGCGCCGAGGTCCGGCTGGTATCGGGAATCGGGATCACCACATCGATATCATGACCGCCCCAGTCACGCATGATCTTGTTGGCCAGTCGTTCGCCCATGCGCAGACGCGCCTTGTACACCGAGATGTTGTCGATAATGGAGTCAGGACGGGCAAAATAGACAAACTCGAAAATGCACGGCTTGAGCACCGGATTCTCGGCGCACTGGTGCGTGAAGAGTTCGCCCTTTGAATTGATGAACACCGCTTCGCCCGGGGCAAGGTCACGCACAACACGATAACCAAGCGAGGTGATGGCGACGGACTCGGAGGCAATGATGTATTCCTTGCCATCCGCCGTATCACGCTCTCCGAACATGATGGGACGAATGCCGTTGGGGTCACGGAAGCCGACTATGCCGTAACCGGTCACCATGGCAACAACTGCGTAGGCGCCCTTGCAACGACGGTGCACGGCACTGACAGCCTTGAACAGGTCTTCTTCCGTAGGATTCAGCTTGCCCAGTGCCTGAAGCTCGTGCGCAAACACGTTGAGCAGCACTTCGGAGTCGGAATCGGTATTGATGTGGCGGAGGTCTTCCCGGAACAGGTCACGGGCAATTTCATTGGCGTTGGTCAGGTTACCGTTGTGCGCCAGGGTGATTCCGTAAGGGGAATTCACATAAAACGGCTGCGCCTCGGCAGAGCTGGATGACCCCGCCGTGGGATAACGCACATGACCAATACCGAAATTACCGATCAAACGCATCATGTGGCGAGTGTGAAACACATCGCGCACCATGCCGTTTTCCTTGCGGAGATAAAGCCGCCCGTTGTGACAGGTGACAATACCCGCGGCGTCCTGCCCACGATGCTGAAGCACAGTCAGTGCATCATACAGCGACTGGTTGACCGCCGACTTTCCCGCAATACCCACAATACCGCACATAGCAAACCTCAGATCAATTGTCGTTGCCTGCAGCGGCAGGCACTTCATCTGTCTCTTTTTTGCCGACCTGCCTGGCCGCCTGCACTACCTTGTCCTTCATGTCCCGCCCTACCGCCTCGAAGCGCAAAAACTGCTTGGGAAGCATGGCGTTTTTCCACCAGGCGTCGCGACTGGCAAAGGGTGAAACCATCACCAGAACCGCCAACACCAGGATAAGGCCACGGGCCACACCAAACCCCGCACCCAGAAAACGGTCAACACTGCGCAGGCCAGCGCTCTCGATCACGCTCAACACCAGATAACCGGCAAGCATCGCCAACATCAGGGTAGTGACAAAAAGCCCGCCCCACGCGGCCGCCAGCCGCAACGAAGGCGTACTGATACTGTCCACCAGCAGGTTTTCGAGAGGAGCATGGAAAAGACGCGCGACCACATAGGCAGACACCCAGCCCGCCAGTGAAAAAGCTTCACGCACAAAACCACGGAAAAATCCCAGGACGAATGAAATGACAATCACGCCCAGAATGATCCAGTCAGCAGGATGGAGTGCAGCCATGATCTTGTCCGTTACCGGTGCCAAGTGGCAGAAAAGGCAAGCGGCAGATATCCTGCCGCCCGGCGCAAAATTCTAGCACAGGAGCCCCCTGCGTGGGCACCCGGAGAGGACACTCAGGGCTTCCAGGCCTGCACCCAGCCGGACAGCCTCAACTCGGGGTCGGCGGCAAGTCGCTGCTTGATGGACTCTGCCACTTCCTTGCGCAACTCGGGCCCCACCACCACCTTCCACATGCTCGTCTGGTACACCGCAGTGGCGCGATAACCCTTGCTGCGCAGGCGGGCCACCAACTCATCCGCTTTTTCCCGTGCTGACAGGCTGGCCACCTGCACCACCCAGGCCTGCGGCAAATCGGCCGCCGGTTTTGCCGGCGTAGCCGCAGGCTTCACGGCAACCGCCTTCAGTTTTGCCTCTGCAGCCTCTTTGGCCTTTTGCTCTGCTGCAAGCCGGGCCAGTCGCTCTTTTTCAGCCTTGTCGCGCAACAGCTTTTCTGCATCGGCTTTCTGGGCCGCCAGACGCGCCGCATCGGCAGCCAGCTTCTCTTTTGCAGCGGTATCGGCAGCGCTCACTGCTGCCGGCACAGGCTTCACGGCAGGCGCGGCGACGGGAGCGGCAGCCTCTGCCATGTGATAGGCCTCATCCGGCGGGGTATCCTCGACAGCAGCCGCCGGCACAGCCGGTGCCACGTCATGAAACACCGGCCCAGCCTGCGCTTCATCCACCGCCTGACCGGCAGCAACGACTTCGGCTTCCAGCTTGGGTTGCAGCGCCTCGACACCCGCCACCACCGGCGGTGCAGGAACCGGCGGCACCACCAGCTCGGCACCAGAGCCATCCAGCAACATAGGCAGGAACAGTGCTGCTCCGGCGATCAGAACCAACCCGCCGACCAGACGTTGCTTGACTGCTTTATCCATCATCACTCCGACCACTCCGTACTCAGCGCCTGCTGGGCAGCCGCTACGGTATAAAAAGAACCAAAGACGATAATTCTATCGGCTGCGCGGGCCTGTTGACGAGCAACCATCAGTGCTGCAGCCACCGACTCGTGCCGGCTCGCCACATGACACCCCTGAACGTACAGGGCATCTGCCAGTCGATCACTAATGGCGCCACGGGGTACATGCAGGCTGACGACATGCCATGCATCCACCCGCCCCAGACAGGCTTCCACCACGCCATCAATATCCTTGTCCGCCAGCATGCCCAGAACAGCGAATGTGCGCTGCCCGGGCCGGGAAGGCGGCAATTGTTGCATGAAAAATGCTGCGCCATGCGGGTTATGCGCAACATCCAGCACAATCAGCGGATTTTGTGCCGCTACCTGCATACGGCCATTCAGGCGGGCTCCGCGCAGGCCGTCGCGCAATGCCGTCTCACTGACCTCCAGCGGCGCACGGAACACCGCCGCCACAGCGGTGGCGGCATTGGCCAGGGCCAGCGACGGCCTTGGCAATCCGTTCAGCACCCGCTCGTGGTCATGCCATGCCCATGCATCCGGCCCCTCTTCACGAAAATCAAAGTCACGGCCCCGACACACCAGCTCCGCACCCTTCGCTTCAGCGGCATCCAGCAATGTGGCAGGAGGATTGGTCTCGCCACAAATGGCGGGCCGGCCCGCACGAAAAATACCGGCTTTCTCGACGGCAATCCGCTCACGGGTATCACCCAGATACTCGACATGATCAATCCCGATACTGGTCACCACCGCCACATCAGCATCCACGAGATTGACCGCATCCAGTCGCCCGCCCAGACCGACTTCAAGCACCACCACATCCAGCCCGGCTTCCCTGAAGATCAGGAAAGCTGCCAGCGTGGTGAACTCGAAATACGTCAGCGACACATCGTCCTGTGCTGCCCGTATTTTTTCAAAGGCAGCAATCAGGGTCTCATCATCAACAGGCACGCCATCAATGCAGATACGTTCATTAAAGTGCAGCAGATGCGGCGAGGTGTAACTGCCGACGCGATAGCCGGCAGCACGAAAAATACTGACCAGCGTGGCAACCGTGGAGCCCTTGCCATTGGTGCCCCCAACGGTAATGACGGGACAGCCCGGTGCACGCAAGGAGAGCCGGTCGGCAACCTGCCCTGCCCGCTCCAGACCAAGGTCAATGCTTTTGGGGTGCTGCTTTTCGAGCCAGGAGAGCCAGTCGTCAAGCGCCATGAAAAACCTGTAGTTGAAATGCAGAAGTCGGCCATAAGGCCGACTTCTGTAGCACGAAGAGAGTCAGAGCGGGTAATGCGTAAGCTTGGCCAGCAGACGGAACACCGTGTCACGCATTTCATGACGATGGATGATGATGTCGATGGCACCGTGCTCGACCAGAAACTCCGAGCGCTGGAAGCCTTCCGGCAGCTTCTGGCGAACAGTCTGCTCAATCACGCGCGGGCCGGCAAAACCGATCAGCGCATTTGGTTCGGCTGCATTGATATCGCCCAGCATGGCAAGACTGGCAGAGACCCCGCCGTACACCGGATCGGTAAGCACCGACACAAAGGGAACGCCTGCCACTTTCATCCGCTCAAGGGCCGCAGCAGTCTTGGCCATCTGCATGAGCGAAAATAACGCTTCCTGCATGCGTGCGCCACCGGAGGCGGCAAAGCAGACCAGAGGAATGCGATGCTCCAGGCAAAGCTCGGCGGCGCGAACAAACTTGGCGCCAACCACAGAGCCCATGGAGCCACCCATGAAGCTGAACTCGAAGGCCACCACCACCAGCGGCAAACCATTGAGGTGTCCCTTCATGGCAACCAGTGCATCTTTCTCACCGGTTTCTTTCTGCGCCGCAGTCAGGCGATCCTTGTACTTCTTGCTGTCCTTGAACTTGAGGAAATCGTTGGGGGCCAGATCAGCCGCCAACTCCTCGCGCCCTTCGGCATCAAGAAACAGATCAATACGCTCACGCGCATTGATGCGCATGTGGTGATCACACTTGGGACAAACCGAGAGATTGCGATCCAGCTCCGGCTTGTAGAGCGCGGCATCACACTTGGGACATTTGCGCCACAGGCCTTCCGGAACGGAAGTGCGACGATCCTCGACGTTACCGCCGACATTGGGAAGAATCTTTTCGAGCCAGCTTGAGCTCATGGTGTCATCCTTTCATCGAAGGACCGGGCCAATGCCACGGTCTTCGGTCAACACATCATCCGTCGCGCAACTCACAGGATCAGCGACGGTCCATGGCATGACGCATGCCTTCCAGGATGCCGGCAATTGCAGCTGGAATCGCGGCCGAATCATCCTGCAGCTGGCCAATACGACCAACCAGCGCCGAGCCTACCACCACCCCATCAGCATGGGCTGCGACGGCAGCAGCAGACTCAGCGTCCTTGATACCAAAACCCACACCAATCGGCAAATTACTGATGGTACGGATTGTTTCAAGACGACTGGCTACTTCAGGAATATCCAGGGTAGCCGCCCCTGTCACACCCTTCAGGGAAACATAGTAGACATAGCCGCTGGCCGCACTGGTGATCAGGCGGATACGATCTGGAGTCGTGGTCGGGGCTATCAGATAGATAGGATCAATAGCCCGTGACTTAAGCTCCCGGGTCAGGTCATCCGCTTCTTCCGGCGGCAGATCGACCGTCAGCACGCCATCCACACCCGCATCAGCCGCTGCCTGGGCAAAGGTGGCGTAGCCCATGACTTCGACCGGGTTCAGGTAGCCCATCAGGACAACGGGGGTTGTCGTATCCGTCTTGCGGAACTCGGCAACCATGCCCAGAACATCACGCAGACTGACATTGTGCTTGAGGGCTCGCTCGTGCGCCTTGGTGATGACGGGGCCATCCGCCATCGGGTCGGAGAATGGCACGCCAAGCTCGATGACATCCGCACCGGCAGTCACCATGGCATGCATCAGCGGCACGACCACCGAAGGTACCGGATCTCCGGCGGTTACATACGGAATAAGGGCACTGCGGCCCTCTTTCTTGAGTTGGGCAAAACGCCCGGCAATTCGACTCATGTATTCACTTCCCGTTTGTCAGGCCCATTGAGTGGCCTGACAGCAAAATCACACAGTAATGCCGTCAAGCTTGGCAACCGTCAGCAAATCCTTGTCGCCACGCCCGGAGAGATTGCAGATGATGATCTGGTCCTTGCGCATGGTCGGTGCCAGCTTCTGCACGTAGGCAATGGCATGGCTGGATTCCAGCGCAGGAATGATGCCTTCTTTCTGGGTCAGCTCACGGAACCCGGCAAGCGCCTCATCATCGGTAATACCGACATAGTTCACTCGGCCGATATCCTTGAGCCAGCTGTGCTCGGGGCCAACACCAGGATAATCCAGACCAGCGGACACGGAGTGTGTCTCGATGATCTGGCCGTTGTCATCTTCCATCAGGTACGTACGGTTACCGTGCAGCACGCCAGGGCGACCGCCATTGAGCGGCGCGGCGTGATTGGCAGTATCCAGGCCATGCCCAGCTGCTTCGACACCATACATGGCAACGCTGCCGTCATTCAGGAACGGATGGAAAAGACCAATGGCGTTCGAGCCGCCACCAACGCAGGCCACCAGTGCATCAGGCAGGCGGCCGGTTTGCGTCAGGCATTGCTCACGCGCTTCGCGACCGATCACGGACTGGAAGTCGCGCACCAGCATGGGATAAGGATGCGGACCGGCGACAGTACCAATGATGTAGAAGGTATTGTCGACGTTGGTCACCCAGTCGCGCATGGCTTCGTTCATTGCATCTTTAAGCGTTTTCGAGCCAGACGTGACCGGTACCACAGTGGCACCAAGCAGCTTCATGCGATAGACATTCATGGACTGACGCTTGACGTCTTCTTCGCCCATGAACACCACGCATTCCATGCCAAGACGTGCAGCAATTGTTGCCGTGGCAACACCATGCTGACCGGCGCCGGTTTCGGCAATGACGCGTGTCTTGCCGGAGCTTTTGGCAAGCAGCGCCTGACCGATGGTGTTGTTCACCTTGTGCGCACCCGTGTGGTTCAGGTCCTCACGCTTGAGATATATCTGTGCACCACCCAGCTCACGGCTCCAGCGCTCGGCGTGGTAAAGCGGTGACGGACGTCCGACATAAAAGGCGAGATCGCGATCAAACTCTTTCTGGAAGTCCGGATCGTCCTTGAGACGCGCATACAGCGCCTCCAGATCCGTCAGTGCAGCCATCAGCGTCTCGGACACAAAGCGTCCGCCGTGAATACCGAAATGGCCTCTGGCATCGGGGAATTTCGAGAAATCGATAGGCTTGTTCATGCTGCCGGTACTCCTGCCATTTCCACATCTGCCTTTCTGGCTTCTGCCACAAAAGCGTCAATCAACCGGGCATCCTTGATGCCCTTTGCCATTTCCACACCACCACTGACATCCACCGCGTAGGGACGGGTCTGCCTGATGGCCTGTCTTACATTGTCCGGTGTCAGGCCGCCGGCCAGAATGAGTGGCTTGCCTGACTGCGCCGGGAAGCTGGCCCAGTCAAACGTATGTCCGGTACCCCCCCTCAAATCAGGATGCCATGCATCGAGCAAAATGCCTGATGCATCCGGGTATGCCGCAATCACTCCCGGCAAGTCCTGATCCGGCTTCACGGCCAGCGCCTTGATCCAGGGCCTGCCGAAACCTGCACAAAACCCGTTGCTTTCATCGCCGTGAAACTGCAGCAGCGACAAGGGAACCATATCCAGAACCGCCCTCACCTCGTCTTCACCGGCATTCACAAAGAGACCGACAGTTGTCACAAAAGGCGGCAGGTTGCGAATGATCTTCGCGGCCTTTTCCGCACTGACATGACGGGGACTGGGGGCATAAAAGACAAAGCCGAGTGCATCCGCTCCTGCGGCTACCGCTGCGGCGGCATCCTCAGGACGGGTTATCCCACAGATCTTGATGCGGACTCGACTGGACAAGGGTTGGATACCTTTGGCAAAGGCGGGATTCTAGGGAAGCCGGACGCATTTGGCCATGGGCTGCCCGGTTTTATCCCGGGTCAATAGAATCCCTGCAAAAACAACGGACCCAATGGTTCCTTGGGCAACACAAACTGCTCCGGATACAGCACATCGACAAAGTACAAACCGTCCGGAGGTGCCGTAACACCACCCAGCGTGCGATCCCGTGCCAGCAGCACTTCCTGCGCCCACTCCGGCTCTGCCTTGCCCTGGCCGATGGCCATGAGCACCCCGGCAATATTGCGCACCATGTGATGCAGAAAGCCATCCGCCTGGATATCGATGACGATCAGGGTGCCCTTCTGGCGCAACTCGATAAAGTGCACGTCTCGCTCGGGCCGTGGTGCCTGGCAGGCCACCGCCCGGAATGAGGTGAAATCATGCCGGCCCACCAGATACCTTGCCGCGGCCTGCATGCGGCCAAGGTCAAGCGGATGATAGTGCCAGGTTACCTGGCCAGCCAGCTGGCTTGAGCGAAAAGGATGATTGTAGATCACATACCGGTAACGACGTGCCACGGCCTTGAAGCGGGCATGAAACTCGTCACTGACCGGTGCCACCCAGCGCAGGGCAATGTCTTCGGGCAGGTGCCGATTGATGCCCAGCATCCAGTTACGATCTGAGCGGACCGACTCCGTATCGAAATGCGCGACCATGCCTGCTCCGTGAACGCCCGCGTCGGTACGCCCCGCTCCGTGCACGATCACCGGATGGTTTGCCACAGCGGCAATTGCACGCTCCAGGGTTTCCTGGACGCTTTTCACGCCCGGTTGCTGGGTCTGCCAGCCCCGGTAGTGCTGCCCGTTAAAATCGACACCAATCGCAATACGCATGAAAGCCGGCCGTTTGCAGAAATGAAAAGGCCGCCTTTTTACGGCGGCCTTTTCGGAGCGTCAAGCCTTCGGCCTGACGACGGGACTCAACCCACCTGCGCGAGCAGGCCCTTGGCTTCATCCTTCTGGGGTGCATTACCTTCGTTCAGGACTTCCTGAAGAATGTCACGAGCCCCTTCCATGTCACCCATGTCGATGTAGGCGCGCGCCAGATCCAGCTTGGTGGCGTTTTCATCGGTATCGGCGAGGAAGTCAAACTCATCGTCCATGCCCGTACTGTCTGCTGCCGCCATGGCAGGGGCAGCAACCGGAGCAGAGACTTCAGCAACCTCATCCAGATTCAACGCAGCATCAAAATCAGCCGCCGCATCATTCATGCCGGAGTCAGCCTGAACGGTTTCATCAAAGCTGAGATCGGATGCAGAGGCCTCATCAAGATTGAAGTCGCCTTCAAGATCATCAAGGCCAAAGCTCAGGTCGTCGTCAGTTGCCTTGGCAACCGGAGCCGGCGTCTCTGGCTGGCTGACAGGTGCATCCATGTCGAAGTCGGCGATGTCACCCAGACCAAGACCCGCAGAGGAGGTATCAAGCTGCGGCTCATCCAGCGACACCTCATCCAGCGAGAAATCCATGCCTTCATCAGCAGCGGTGGTCGACGCGGTTGCAGCAGGTGCGGCGTCAAAAGCAGCATCATCAAGCTCAAAACTCAGATCGTCAGCGGCAGGAGCAGCAGTTGCAGGCTTGCTGTCGAAGCTGAAATCGAGATCTTCATCCAGACTCAGACCGCTGTCGGCAGCAGCAACCTGCGGCTTTTCGTCCGGCAGATCGAGACTGAAATCGGCGTTCATGTCCAGATCGGCATCAGTCACCGATTGCAGTGCAGGGCTGCTGGCAGAGACGGACGCATTGAAGTCCATTTCCAGATCTTCAAGCGAGGCAATGTCATCATCCAGGGCTGCTGCAGATGCGGCCTTCTTGCCCAGACCCGGCTCGAATGCCAGGAACTCATCATCACCCTTGGCTACGGGCAAAGCCGACATGGTTGCCTTGAGCTCCTCTGCACGGGACAGGGATGCAAGATCTCCCGACTGCTCGAACCACTCCTCCTGTTCGGCAAAACCATGGTGATCATCAAGGTGTGCGTAGACCTCAAGCAGCTTCAGACGCAGATCGGAACGGTGCGGATTGGCTGCAATGGCCTTGACCAGAAAACCGGCGGCCTGCGGGTAACGTTCAAACGCCAGATACTGTTCGACTTCTTCCAGGGGGTCTGCCAGGACACGATCCTGGGCAGGCGCAGGTGCCGTAGCCGGTTCCAGATCGTCAAACGACGCATCCGGCAGCGAGAAGTCCTCTGCATGAGCACTCAGGTCATCCTGGGCTGCACCACCAAAAACAAAGCTGTCGGAGGAATCAGGAGCAGCACCGCCAATTTCGGCAAGACGGTCCTCCATGCCTTCAAGCTCGGCAAGGGCTTCCTCTTCTTCCGCCTTTTCACGACGACGCTTCATGAAGAAAAAGGCGCCACCCAGCAGGGCCAACAGACCGGCACCACCGGCAATCAGCGGCAGGGAACTGGACTCTTCAACTGGCTCGGGCTCGACTACGACCGCCGGCTTTACAGGTGCAGGTGCAGGCAACGGCTTGGCATCAAGCACTGGCGCAGTATCGGCAGCAGCGGTTTCTGTGGTTGCCTTTGGTGTTGCATCCGGCGATGTAAGGGCATCAAGCTCTTCTGCCGTGGCAGTGGGCTTGGCGGCGACTGGAGCAGTCTTTGCAGCGGCGGCAGCAGTTGCCGCCTTGGCATCCGCCTTTGCCTGCTGGTCCTTCAGCTTGGCCTGAAGATCAGCAAGCTTGGCATTCTGCACTTCCAGTTGCTTGTCATTGGCCTTGACCTTGGTGTCCAGCGTACCAACCTTGGCAGCCAGCTTTTCCTTCTCTGCCTTGGCGGCTTCCGCCTTTACACGATTCTCATCAAGCTTTTTGGTATCGGCAGGCTTGGCTACACCCTGGTCCTTGCCAGCCGAAGACGCTCCGGCCTTGCCTGTCTGGGCGGCAAGCAGCTTGACTTCAGGCTTGGCAACCGGTGCAGCGGCTACTGGAGCTTGCTGCGGGGCGGTGGCATTGACTTGCTGGGCATCCAGAGCCGGCTTCTCGGCAGGTGCAGGCTGGGCTGAGCGCCACTCCTGGGTCTGCTCGCGGATTGATGCGGCTGCTTCCTGGGCGCTCACTTCACGAATCTGGGACTCGGAGGGAATCCTGAGGACCTGACCACGCTTGAGCTGATTGATGTTGTCACCCACGAATGCCTTGGGGTTGGCTCGCTGAATGGCAATCATGGTCTGCGAAACACTGACGCTGTCAGATGGGCGAAGCTGCTCGCCTACCTTCCACATGGTGTCGCCGGAACGGGTGCGGTAACTGTCGGGCTGAGGGACTGGCTGCGGCTGCTGTGCTACAAGCTCAGGCTCAGGCTCAGGCTGACGAACCGGCTTTTCTGCTACCGGAACTGGTGCTGGAACAACAGGTGCGGGCGCTTCGGCTACGGGTTCCTCCGGCGCTAGCGTCACCTGTGCAGGCTCTGCCGGAGCGGCCTCTACAGGTGCAGCGATCTGCGGAACAGCGATTGGCTGAACCACTGCCTGGGGCGCGGTATCGGCCATGACAGGCGGATCAAGCAGTGCCGTCACTTCCTGCAGGCGGGCATTGCCCGGCCAGGCAATACGAACCACAAAATTCAGGAATGGCTCGCGTACGGGCTTGGCGGAGGTGATCTTTACAAAGGAACGACCACCAGGATTGAGGACCACATCGAAGCGCAAATCGGTCAGAAAGTAGACACGATCAACGCTCAGTCGCTCAAAGTCTTCCTGGGTTGCCAGGGTGACCTTGATTTCATCGGGATTGAGATCACCGATTTCAACCAGTTCAATCTCGCCCTGATAGGGCTCACCCAGAGCAGACTTGGTCTGGAGATCTCTGACGGCCAATGCATGTCCCAGTCCCGGCAACATGACGCCGACACTCAACAGGGCAACCGCAAGCTTACGCAGGACCATTATCGGATTCCTTTATTGGTTATTCTTTCGCCCTTCAGAAACCCGGTGGGCGGTACCGGTCAGCCATGCCAATGGCCTTTTTCCATTGCTGCAAGACTACTATCCTAGAATTTGTATCACAAGGTTTTCGTAAGTATCAATAATTAAAGTCTTTTTATCCACTTTTCAAGCAAATCCACCGTGTGTCGGGCGGCACCCTGATGCACATTATCGGCGACCGCAACCATGGTCACGCCCTGAAGCGGGGGCGACAAAGGCCGAATACCACTAACGTATACCCCAACCTGCCCTGCCGCATCCGTTACCGGCGTCGCAACTTGCTGATCTTCCGAAGAATTCCTGACCTCCACGCCACCCAACCTGGACAGACGATCAGCGAACTCTTCAGCCATCATGGGGACCTCTGTTTCCAGGGTAATCTGGGCCGTTACCCCATAGAAAACCGGAGCAACAATGGCCGAAAGCACCAGGGGAACGTGCTCACCCAGCAGTTGCTGCAAGCCTTCGATCACGATCTCCTCACGGGATGAGCCGACGAGCGGCAAGCAATTGAAGGCAATCTGGACAGGAAAAACCACTGGCTCAATCCCCCGTGCGTTCAGCAACTCGCCCGTCTGGCCTGCCAGCTCACGCACACCCGCATGACCGGAAGACGATACCGGAAGCACAAGCGAGACATGCACGGCACGCAAGGGAAAGGTCCCGATAGCGGCTGACAGCAGTGGCGCCAGCAGGGAAACCTCGGCTGACGGCACAATCACCATCTCGGCACTTTCGGACTCAACCGTGCCCGCCAGTGGAACATCGCGCTGCCCGGCAAACGCCGTCGAGTGATCAATCACACGACAGCCCGCGGCGAGAGCGCGATCGGCCAGCAGCTCCGACACCGCCAGAGGGGTTGCCAGCACCACAACATCCGCACGACTGAAATCAAAAGCCTCCGCCACCTCCACGATCAGTGGACGGTGACGGAACATGACCGTTTCTTCCTCCGAGCGGGAAGACGCCAGCGCATGCACCTCGGCAAACTCCAGGCCGGACTCATCCAGTCGGGACAGTAACGCCCGCCCTACTTCACCGGTAACACCTACAATTGCCAGACGGAAGTCAGCCATTTTTTTCAATCTCCTGAAAATACAAAACCCGCCCGCACTGAAGCCAGTACGGGCGGGTACAACTTTTCTGCTTACTTGCCTAGCAGGATGCGCAGCATGCGGCGCAGTGGTTCTGCAGCACCCCAGAGCAACTGGTCACCGATCACAAAGGCGGAAATGTATTCCGGCCCCATGTTGAGCTTGCGCACACGACCGACACCGATTTTGAGACCACCAGTAATGGATGCCGGGGTCAGTTCCTTCACGCTGATCTCGCGATCATTCGGCACAAACTTCACCCAGTCGTTGCCGGACCTGATGATGGACTCGATCTGCTCCAGAGGCAGATCCTTCTTCAACTTGATGGTCAGTGCGAGACTGTGGCAACGCATGGCACCGATACGAACGCACAGGCCATCCACCGGAATGGTGCTGCTGGTGCCGAGAATCTTGTTCACTTCAGCCTGTCCCTTCCACTCTTCCTTGGACTGACCGTTGTCGAGCTGCTTGTCGATCCACGGGATAAGCCCGCCAGCAAGCGGGGCACCAAAGAATTCGGTCGGTACATCTTCACGAATGGTTTTGGCCACCTTGCGATCGATATCCAGAATCGCAGAAGCCGGTGTCGCCAGTTCGTCAGCGACAGCCGCGTGAATTACGCCCATGCCTTTAAGCAATTCGCGCATATGGTTGGCGCCACCGCCGGACGCCGCCTGGTAGGTCATGGAGCTGACCCAGTCGACCAGACCTTCGCGGAACAGGCCGCCCATCCCCATCAGCATGATGGAGTTGGTGCAGTTGCCGCCAATGTAGTTCTTCACGCCCTTGGCCAGCGCGCTGCGAATGACGCCATCGTTGACCGGATCGAGCACGATGACGGCATCATCTTCCATACGAAGGCTGGATGCAGCATCAATCCAGTAGCCATTCCAGCCAGCCGCACGCAGCTTCGGGAAAACCTCACTGGTGTAATCACCACCCTGACAAGTCAGGATGACATCCATTGCCTTGAGGGCATCAATCGAGTTGGCATCCTGCAGTGCAGGNNTGCATGAGGACCGAGCCCACCATACCGCGCCAACCTACCAGACCGACTTTCATGTTCTGTACCTTTTCAAGAGACTGAATTCGTTTTTACAGCGCAGCAACAACCGCTTCGCCCATTTCCTGTGTGCCGACTTTCTTCGTGCCTTCGGTATAAATATCCGGTGTACGCAGGTTCTGGTCGAGCACCTTGCCAACGGCGTCTTCGATGGTTTTTGCCGCTGCTTCGGCACCAAAGGTGTACCGCAGCATCATGGCAACCGACAGGATGGTGGCCAGCGGGTTGGCTACGCCCTTGCCGGCGATATCCGGGGCGGAACCGTGACAGGGCTCGTACATGCCCTTCTTGTTCTGGTCCAGCGATGCCGATGGCAGCATGCCGATGGAACCAGTGAGCATGGAGGCCTCATCAGAGAGGATGTCGCCAAACAGGTTGCCGGTGACGATCACATCAAACTGCTTGGGCGCACGCACCAGCTGCATGGCGGCGTTATCCACGTACATGTGCGAGAGCTGGACGTCCGGATATTCCTTCGCCACTTCGGTAACGACTTCCTTCCAGAGTTCGGTAACTTCCAGCACATTGGCCTTGTCGACCGACAACACCTTTTTGTTGCGCTGCATGGCGAGCTGGAAAGCAACATGCGCGATACGACGAATTTCCGATTCGCTGTACACATCGGTGTTGAAACCCTGACGCTCGCCGTTTTCAAGCACACGCACACCACGTGGCTGACCGAAATAAATACCGCCGGTGAGTTCACGCACGATCAGGATATCCAGACCAGCAACAATTTCCGGCTTCAGGGAAGATGCCGAAGCAAGCTGCGGGTAGAGAATGGCCGGACGCAGGTTGGCGAACAGGTTCAGCTCGGAACGAATCTTAAGCAGACCGCGCTCCGGGCGAATCGAACGTTCAATGGTGTCCCACTTGGGGCCGCCCACAGCTGCAAGCAGAACGGCATCAGCCTTTCTTGCTGCATCCAGCGTCACATCAGGCAGCGGGACACCATGCGCATCAATTGCACAGCCACCCAGCAACTGGTGCTCCCAGGTAATGCCCAGATTGAACTTGTCATTGACTGCCGACAGAACCTTCACGCCTTCTGCCATGATTTCCGGGCCAATGCCATCACCAGCCAACACCACAACATGTTTGCTCATTTATTCATTCCTTCCGCAAATACCCTCTGATTTTCATGAAGAGAGGGAGTAGAAACCTATCAGCGCAGCGACTGGAATACCCAGGGGCGTGCGGCCTTTGCCTTTTCTTCAAAGGCACGAATGTCATCCGCGACCTGCAAGGTCAGACCGATATCGTCGAGACCATTGAGCAGGCAGTGGCGACGGAAATCATCCACCTCGAAGCTGAAGCTTTCGCCATTCGGACGAATCACCTTCTTCTGCTCCAGATCGACCGTGATCTGGTAACCCTCTCTCGCCTCGCACTCCTTGAAGAGCACATCCATTTCTTCCTCCTTCAGCACCACCGGCAGCACGCCGTTCTTGAAGCAGTTATTGAAGAAGATGTCGGCAAAGCTGGAGGCAATCACGGCTCGGAAACCATATTCCTGCAATGCCCATGGCGCATGTTCGCGCGAAGAGCCGCAACCAAAGTTCTGGCGGGCCAACAAAATGCTGGCGCCCTGATAGCGGGGAAAATTGAGCACAAACTCCGGATTCACCGGACGCGCAGCATTGTCCTGCCCCGGATAGCCTTCATCCAGATAGCGCCATTCATCAAACAGATTGGGGCCAAAGCCCGTGCGCTTGATGGACTTGAGGAACTGCTTGGGAATGATCTGGTCGGTATCGACATTGGCACGATCGAGTGGAGCGACGAGACCTTTTACAACGGTGAACTTTTCCATGATGGCCTCTCTCAGAACGAACGTACGTCGACAAAATGTCCGGCCAGCGCGGCGGCCGCGGCCATGGCCGGACTGACGAGATGGGTACGGCCGCCGTTGCCCTGGCGTCCTTCGAAATTACGGTTCGACGTGGAAGCGCAGTGCTCGCCAGACTGCAGCTTGTCGGCATTCATGGCGAGGCACATGGAGCAACCCGGCTCGCGCCACTCAAAGCCGGCGGCAAGGAACACCTTGTCGAGGCCTTCGGCTTCGGCCTGCTTCTTCACGAGACCGGAACCCGGCACCACCATGGCCTGCTTGATGGTGCTGGCCACCTTGCGCCCCTTGATGACGGCGGCGGCGGCACGCAAGTCCTCGATACGGGAGTTGGTGCAGGAACCGATGAACACGCGATCCAGCTGGATATCGGTGATCTTCTGGCCGGGCTGGAGGCCCATGTAGACATAGGCACGCTCGAAGGAACTGCGTTCCACGGCGTCTTCAGCATCCTCCAGTGTTGGCACGCTGGCAGTGACCGGCACGACCATTTCCGGACTGGTGCCCCAGCTCACTTGCGGCTGAATGCTGGCGCCGTCGATTTCCACCACGGTATCAAACACTGCATCGGCATCGGACGTGAGGGTACGCCAGTANNACACGGGCACCGGCTTCGATGGCCATGTTGCAGACCGTCATGCGGCCTTCCATGCTCATGTCCTCGAACACCTGGCCACCAAACTCGATGGCGTGGCCATTGCCACCTGCCGTACCGATCTTGCCGATGATGGCGAGCACCACGTCTTTGGAGGTGACGCCCTCGCCCAGCTTGCCGGTGACCTTTACCAGCATGTTCTTCGATTTCTTCTGCACCAGGCACTGCGTGGCGAGTACGTGCTCGACCTCGGAGGTACCGATACCGTGCGCGAGGCAAGCAAAGGCGCCATGGGTTGCGGTATGTGAGTCGCCGCAGACCACGGTCATGCCGGGCAGGGTCAGGCCCTGCTCGGGACCCACCACATGCACAATGCCCTGGCGCTCGTCGTTGATGGTGAACTCGACAATATTGAAGTCATTGCAGTTGTCGTCGAGCGTGGCGACCTGGATACGCGAGGTTTCATCGGCAATACCGGCAACGCCCTTTTCGCGCTCGGCCTTGTCGGTTGGCACGTTGTGATCCGGCGTGGCGATGTTGGCATCAAGACGCCACGGCTGGCGCTTGGCCAGACGAAGGCCATCAAAGGCCTGCGGGCTGGTGACTTCGTGCAGCAACTGACGATCAATGTAGATGAGGCAGGAGCCGTCATCGCGCTGCGTTACAAGGTGGTCGTCCCAGAGCTTGTCATAAAGGGTCTTGCCGGACATCTCGAACTCCTGCAGGCCGGTTAGGCACTCGGCTGGCTTTTGCGATGTGTGCATCCTACGACTGGACAATCGATAAATCTAATTCATAATTTTCATATATTCGATAACCAACAGGAATTCATATGGATACTGCCGCCCTTAGCGCTTTCATGGAGGTGGCCCGTACTGCCTCTTTCTCTCAGGCTGCCGAGCATCTGCACCTGACCCAGCCGGCCGTATCGAAGCGCATCAGCGTGCTCGAAGAGTCGCTGGGGGTATCCCTGTTCGACCGGGTGAGCCGGCAGGTCAGCCTGACCGAGGCCGGACGCGCCCTGCTCCCGCGTGCCCAGCAAATCCTGCTGGACCTGGAGGACATGAAGCGGGCGGTGGGCAACCTGAGCGGCCCCGTCACCGGGACCCTCAAGATTGGCACCAGCCATCACATCGGCCTGCATCGCCTGCCACCGGCGCTGCGTGCCTTTTCCACCCGGTACCGCCAGGTACGGCTGGACCTGCGCTTCATTGATTCCGAAGAGGCCTATGAGGCCGTGTTGTCCGGGGAGCTGGAGCTGGGCATTGTCACCCTGCCCCCGGAAAAGGATGAGCGTCTTATTGCCCGCGAAATCTGGGTGGACCCACTGGCATTTGTGGCTGGCCGGGATCACCCGCTGGCACATCAAAAGCAAGTATCTCTGGCTGACCTGACCGGGCACCCGGCCATCCTGCCGTCCTCCTCCACCTTTACACGCCAGATCGCTTCGCGCCTGTTTCAGGAGTCCGGGCTGGAGATGCAGGTGAGCATGACAACCAACTATCTGGAAACCATCAAGATGATGGCGTCGATCGGGCTGGGCTGGAGCGTATTGCCGGCCAGCATGGCCGACCATGAGCTCGTGATACTGAACATCGACGGAATTACACTGAAGCGCAGTCTGGGGGTGGTCTATCATCCACGGCGAATCCTTTCACGAGCGGCTCAGGCCATGCTCGACCTGCTATTACCGGAACAAACAACATGACCGTGTCAACCATACGTATGCACCGCCTGATACCAGCAATTGCCATGAGTCTTCTGATGGCAGCGTGCAGCACGATGCCAGGACGCGAAGGCAATGTGGATGCCGTTCTCACCGCCAGCGGCATTGATGCACAGCTGGCACGCCTGCAGCAGCCACTACAACCGGGAAAAAGCAGCGGTCCGACCATGCTCATTCCGGATGAGTGGCTGACCATTGTGAACACTACCGTTGCCGATTCGCTCAAACCGGAAGAAATCCGTCAGGAGCTGCGCAGCGCCCTGAGCAAGAACCTGTCTTCACATGAGCTGGCATCGGTTCAGCACTTTTATGAATCAGAGACCGGACGCACCGTGGTGGCCCTGGAAAGCGGGCAGACATCCGCACCCGGTACCACCCGCCTGCCTGCAACCACACTGGATGAACTCGCGCGCACCACCGGCGCCGGCAAAGCGGCCAGCATGCTGGCGGAGCGAGCCCTGAATGATGCCGTCGACATTGCTTTTGAACATCGCTGCTTTGGCCTGGACAAGGTTCCGTTTGCCGGCATGTTGAGTGGTGTCATTAAAAAGACCCAACTGGGTGCACTGCGGGACAGCGTGAACACCAGCATCCGTGAACGTTATACCGGACTCACTGAACGCGACGCAGAAGCCTACATTGATTTTGCGCGATCTCCTGCGGGCAACAAGTTCTTCAATACGCGGACATCGGTACTGACGACCTATGCCGGCCGTGCGGGCGACTCACTCAGCAGCAAGCTTTCAGATGCCGTCACTGCAATATGCAAGAAGCCCTGAAACGGACCCTGACGTTGCAATAAAAAATCCCGGAAAATTCCGGGATTTTTTATTGCTGAAAAACAGATCAGGATGATGTATTTGCCTTGAGCATCTGGCGCCGGCGCAGGGCAAAGTACAGGATCGGGATGAGCACAAGGGTCAGCAGTGTTGACACCAGAATCCCGAAGATCAGGGAGATGGCCAGCCCGTTGAAGATGGGGTCATCCAGAATGAAGAAAGCCCCCATCATCGCAGCCAGTCCCGTCAGCACGATAGGCTTGGTTCTGGCAGCAGCAGCCTCGATGACTGCATCACCCAGTGCCATGCCTTCTGCAACTTTCAGGTTGATAAAGTCCACCAGCAGAATCGAGTTACGCACAATGATTCCCGCCAGCGCAATCATGCCAATCATGGAGGTGGCCGTGAAATGCGCACCCAGCAGGGCATGTCCCGGCATCACACCGATAATGGTCAGGGGAATGGGCGCCATGATCACCAGCGGTACGCTGTAGGAGCCAAACTGCGCCACCACAAGCAGGTAGATAAGAATCATCCCTACGCCATAGGCCATCCCCATGTCGCGGAAGGTTTCATAGGTAACCTGCCATTCGCCATCCCACTTGATGGCGTATTCGCGCCAGGGATCTTCCGGCTGCTGCGTGAAATATTCACCTAGCGTGGCACCGTGCGGCAGCTTGATGGACTGGATATCCGAACGCATCGCAAACATGCCGTAGAGCGGACTGTCGAGCTCACCTGCCATGTCACCAAACACATAAACCAGCGGCATCAGGTCCTTGTGGTAATGCACCTGATCGCGGGTTTCACTGCGCAGTTGTACCAGTTCGGACAATGGAACCTCGCGACCGTCCATCGAAAGCACCGTCAGTTTGAGTGCGGCATCCAGATTGCTGCGTGACTCCGGCGGCAACGCAAGGCGAACCGGCACACTGCTGCGCGAGTCAGGCACCATCAGCGAGGTGACATCCACGCCGGTCAACGCCACCCGCAAGGTTCCGGCAATCTGTTGTGGCGATACACCCGCCAGGATGGCCTTGTTGCGATCAATCACCAGACGCTCCTGCACGGCAGCATCCACGGTAGTGTCGTCAATGGCCATGATGTCTGGCGTTTTCTCGAAGATGGCACGAACGGATTTTGCCAGTGCGCGCCGTCCCTCATCATCAGGACCATAAATCTCTGCTACCAGCGGCGACATCACGGGCGGGCCCGGTGGCACCTCCACCACTTTCACCTTGGCGCCATGATCTTTTGCAATGCGCTCCAGATCGGCACGAACGCTGCCGGCAATCTCGTGGCTCTTCCGATCACGCTCATGCTTGTCTTTCAGGTTGACCTGAAGATCACCCTGCTCACTGTCGGCACGCAGATAATACTGGCGCACCAGTCCATTGAAGTTGATTGGCGCTGCACTACCTGCATAGGCCTGATAACTGGTGACCTCTGGCACGGCTGACAGATACGCGCCCATGTCATGCAGGACTGCGGCAGTATTTTCCAGCGGAGTACCAGCCGGCATGTCGACGATGACCTGAAACTCCGACTTGTTATCGAATGGCAGCATCTTCAACACCACCAGTTTTACAACAGCCAGTGACACGGACAAGGCGATCAGGGCAAACACACCCAGATACAGTTTGTGACGGGTCGATCGTCCCTTTTCCTCGTCCAGGAACGGACGCATGACACGCTGGAACAAACGACGCAGCCACACAGTCTGCCTGTCTTCTTCATGATGATCCTGAGCACCTTCCGAGTGCTTGCCGAGCAGGCGCAAGGCCAGCCATGGCGTAATCACAAAGGCGATCGCCAGTGAAATCACCATACCCATGGACGCATTGATGGGAATCGGGCTCATGTACGGCCCCATCAGTCCAGACACAAAGGCCATGGGCAACAAGGCAGCAATCACGGTAAAGGTTGCCAGGATGGTGGGGCCGCCCACTTCATCCACGGCCAGCGGAATCACTTCACGCAAGGGTTTCTTGTCGATCATCACGCGGCGATGGATGTTCTCGACCACCACGATGGCATCGTCGACCAGAATGCCGATGGAAAATATCAGGGCAAACAGTGACACACGATTAAGCGTGAAGCCCCATGCCCATGATGCAAACAGTGTTGCCGCCAGTGTCAGCATGACCGCCACACCAACGATGATGGCTTCGCGACGGCCCAGCACGAAAAACACCAGTGCCACGACCGACAAGGTAGCGAAGATGAGCTTCTGTATGAGCTTCATGGCCTTGTCGTTGGCCGTTTCACCATAGTTGCGTGAAACGCTGACCTGGACATCATCGGGAATAATGGTGCCGCGCAATGACTCGACCCGCGTCATCAGTCGCTCGGCAATATCCACTGCGTTCTCACCAGGTTTTTTAGTGACGGTCAGTGTAACGGCAGGAAACTCGGCACCTGCAGCCAGCCCGTCGTGTCCGTCAGCACCGATGCCATGCCAGACATAACGCTGTGGCTGATCCGGACCATCCACAATCCGGGCCACTTCTGCCAGGTAGACCGGGCGACCATCGCGGACGCCCACCACCAGATTCTCCAGCTCGGCACGCGAGCGGAAGAAATCCCCCGTCTCGACCGTGATTTCACGATTCTCGTGCACGATGCGGCCAGCCGGCAGGCGCGCATTGGCACCCTGCAAGGCACGATGAATGACCAGAGGGCTCAGGCCGGCGGCACGCAGACGATCAGCATCCAGATCCACGCGCAACACACGACCGGGACCACCAATGGTATTAACTTCGCGAGTGCCATGTACCTGCTTGAGTTCGGCCTCGGTTGCATGGGCGACCCGTTCCAGATCGTAGGCGCCACGCGTCTGGTCTTTTGTCCACAAGGTCAGGCTGACAACCGGCACATCATCAATGCCTTTGGGCTTGACCAGTGGCTGCCCTACCCCGAGCTCAGGAGAAAACAGATCAGTATTGGTCTGCACCGTGTCGTGCAGGCGCACAAGCGCAGTCTCGCGTTCGACACCAACCTTGAACTGGACCGTGAGCACCGCAACACCCGGACGTGACACGGAATAAACATGCTCAATCCCGGCAATCTGCGACAGTTGCTGCTCCATCGGGCCCGCAACCTTTGTTTCCACATCGGCACTGGAAGCGCCAGGAAACGGCACGATGACGTTGGCCATGGTGACGTTGATTTGTGGTTCTTCCTCCCGTGGCGTCACACCCACTGCAAAGAGACCCAGCAACAGTGCGACCAGACCCAGCAATGGCGTGAGTTGTGAGCGCAGGAAGTAGTCGGCAATACGGCCGGAAATACCCATGTCGATCTCCTTAGCGTGTCAGGCCGGCACGCACCGGATCGAGTGCCACTTTCTCACCCTCACGCAAGCCGGCCAGCACCTCATACGAGCCATCGCCCTGGCGTTCGCCCACGCGCACCTGTCGCAACTGCGGCCTGCCCTTTTCTGGCAGGACATAAACACCCGTGACCTCGCTGCGACGCAGCACGGCTTCAGCCGGCACTACCAGCCGGCGTGCCGTCCCCGTCACAAAGTGTACACGCACGAACTGGCCTGGCAGCAAGCCTTTGGCCTGCTCCGGCAGATAAACACGCACTTCGGTGGTATGGGTAAGGGGATCGGCCGAAGGGATGACAACCATTTTGGCCGCCTTGATCCATTGTGTAGTGCCAGGAACCTCTACCATGGCACGATTGCCTCGGCGCACTGCATCTATCCATGCTTGTGGCACCTGTGCGGTGGCGCGCAGCCATGCAGGATCAAATCCGGTGGCTAACGGTGTACCAGGCGACGCCATTTCACCCAACTCGACATGAAGTGCCGACATCACACCGGAATAGGGTGCCGTCACATCGGCAAAACCACGGGTCGTCGCTGCCTGACCACTGCTTGCCTGCAATGTATTCAATCGGGCCTGTGCAGACTTGTAGTTGGCCTCGGCAGTATCCATCTGTGACTTGCTGACATAATTTTTTGCAAACAGTTCCTTGAAACGCTCGTATTCGCGAGTGGCATTTTCAAGCCCGACACGAGCCTCGGTGACCTGGGCCTGAACACCCGTCACCTGCTGCTGGGCAACGCTGGGATCAATACGCATGATCACCTGCCCCTGCTTGACGGTATCGCCGGGACGAAAATTGATTGCCATGACACGGCCAGCCGTTTGCGCAGCGACAGTGGACTGTCTCTCGGCCTCAATAACGGCTTCGCCTGCCCATGTGGCTTCAACCTGACGCCAGGCAACCGCCGCACTGGCGAGAGCAGGAACCGCTGCTGTCACCCTGGCATCAGCAGCCGGTAGCAAGGCCGGCGTTGTACCAAGCAACAGGGCAGACATCAGGACAGTAAGCTGGAGCCGTTTCACAGTATTCTCCTTGTACAGGCAGGTTCATCACCAAACGCTTGCAGGTCTGCAGAGGGCAAGTCTCGCCACTCCTTGTCATTCAGTCAGGACACAATCAGGGCGCAATCACTTCACGCTTGAAACCGATCTTGCCGAGAAGCCACATCATCGGGCACCAGCCCGTAAAGGCTGACTGCATCTGGTTGAGACCGACAAACACGGTAAAAAGAAAGAAATACGGACTGACATACCAGCCCAGCACCACGCTCAGGATAGTAAAGAAACCTGCAACAAAACGGAGTCCGGCGTTGATGGTCATGATCATTTACCTCGGTTGTTTGACTTTATTCATTCAGCTGGTTTTAAAACAGGCACATCACAGCGATGCCGCAGGCATGCCACAGGCCCGATTGGCCGGAACGGCAACATCCATCAGGCGCGGGTTTGGCAACTTGAGTGCATGCATGAGCTGCACATACTCTGCCTCTGACGCCACCTGCAAGCGGGGATTGTGCAGACGCTCTTCAGCAATACTACTGGTGGTCCACCCCTTGTAATCATGCGCAGGAAAAACAGCGGTATCTCCCGGCAGACTCAGCAAACGCTCAAAAAGGCTGTGATACTGCTGGTGGGCATCGCCATTCTGGAAGTCAGTACGACCGGTACCACGAATAAGGAGGGTATCCCCGGTAAAGACATAATGCTGACCATTATCGTCGAGATAAAAGCTGTAGGAGTCATCGGTATGACCCGGCGTATAAATAGCCTCAAGCTCATAAGAGCCAAACCGGAGTTTCTCTCCGTCACTGAAACGGGCGCTCACGCAGTCTGCCTGTGCCTGTTGCCCCATGTACGTCACACAACCGGTCGTTTCGCGCAGCAATCCAAGTGCAGTAATGTGATCGGCATGCACATGGGTATCCACAGCCATCACCAGCTTGAGCTCCAGCTCATCGAGCAGACGAAGATAACTGTCCATATGCTCGCGCACAGGGTCTATCAGCACCGCATCACCCGTCTTCCGATCAGCAAGCAGATAGGTATACGTTGAGGAAGCTGAATCAAAGAGTTGTCGGAACAGCATGTCTGTCACCCTCTCTTTCAATTGGTGTCACATCAAATGAAACTGCTGCGCCAGCGTCCAGGCAACCAGCAGCAACATCAGGACTACAAAGCCTTTTTGCAGTTTCGGACCAGCCACAAACCGCCCGAGCAAACTACCGGCCAGCATGCCGAGCAGTGCTCCTCCTGCCAGCGTCCAGAACAGTGCAGGCAACGACTGCTGCCACAGAAAGCTGGCAAAGCCGGTGCTGGAGACCACCACGATCACGGCCAGGGATGTCGCTACTGCCTGCTGCATGGGAAGGCCACTGACCAGGATCAGCATCGGCACAATCACGAAACCACCACCTACGCCAAACAGGCCTGACAGGAGCCCGGTTAGCGCCCCCGCCAGCAGCAGGCGTTGCATGCAGGGCCAGCGCCACTCAAAGCGACCGGTGGGCGAAAGCTCGCAGGAGGCGCCTTCAAGACCTGCACCCGAGTCACTACCGGCACGCAGTACACGGGTTGACTCAGGATCACGGTCTGCCTGTTGCCACATGCGCAGGGCAATCACTACTACCAGTAAAGCAAATGCCACGACCAATGCAGTCTCGGACAGGCGACCAGCCAGCCACTGCCCCACGGGGGCCAGCAACATGCCTCCGACACCTGTGACGGCAACCAGTGGCCAGACAATCTGCTTCTGACGCAAGCGCATCAACACGCCGAAAGCAGCAGCGCTGGCCACTGCACCCAGCGACAAACCGGCACTCATCGACAAGCCCAGTCCCAGCCCACCCATCAGCAGCGGTACCGCCATGACGGAGCCGCCTGCCCCGGTCANNATCGACTGGCAGGCCTGCGTACCGCCCTCAACCACCACGATTTCGGCATCGGTCGCCTTGCAGAGAAAATCTGCTGCCTGACGGGCTCGCATGCCTGCCTGGCAAAGCACATACAGGGTGTCATCCGAACCAAAACCCTTTGCCTGCAGATCAGCCAGTATTTTTCCAGGATTCAGTTCTCCCAGTGGACACAGCAATGCCCCTTCCACATGACCACCAGCAAACTCAGGCGGATTGCGCACATCAATCAGGTGTACCTGACCGCTCTTGTAGCGACGATCAAATTCGTCTGCTGAAATAACCTTGTAGCCACTCATGCTTTCTTACTCCTCCAGACTCAATACCACCTAGATATCAGGCATATTTGGACATCAATGCTCGGACCTGAGCCATCCGTTCGGCGAATTCGGCGCCCTGATCGTTGCAGACATTGGCCTCGATCACGCAGGCGAGCATTTCATGAAACGCCTTGTCGAGTGCCTTGCGGGCGGCAGTCATCTGCTGAATGATTTTTTCGCAGTCTTCATCCTGATCAATCAGTTTTTGTACACCACGAATCTGCCCCTCGACGCGGGCCAGCCGCTTGAGCATGTCGGTTTTTTGCTGGGCATTCGGACTGAGCATGACAACCTCCTGATCACATACCCCATAGGGTATACGAAATACAGGCAAGGTCAAGTACCCCCGGGGGTATACAGGAGGCAGGCATGTGCGAGATCAGGAAACAGGAACAGGCCGGCGCTGGAGCAGCAGAGCCGCAAACAGACAGACTACAGCAGCAGTGAGCCACGCCCAGAGCGGATGGATATCCCAGACCATGCCGGTCCACCAGGAGCCAAGTGCCACGCCCAGCCCCCAGAGCATGCTGTAGACCGCCTGCCCCTGCCCCTGGTGACCAGCACCAAACTGGCGATAGATGACACTGATGGCTGCTGCATGGAATGTCGCAAAACTCGCCGCATGCAGCAGCTGGGCAGACAAGACTATCAAGGGCGACTCAATGCCCAGACCAATGACGGCCCAGCGCAAGGCCGACAAAAGGAGGCTGATGACCATCACGTTCTGCTCGCCAAAGCGGGGCAGCCAGCGATGCATCTGCGTAAAAGCAATCACTTCGGCAAAGACTGCCAGCGCCCACAACCAGCCAATGGCGGTGCGGGAATAGCCATGCCCCTCCAGATAGATGCTGTAAAAACTGTAGTACGGCGCATGCGAAAGTTGGAGCAGGAAATGGGCCGCCAGAAAGGCCTTGACTGTTGGCCGCCTGAGGATGCTGAAGAAATCTTCCTGGCGGTGGGCATGGGTCGGCGTGGCGATATCGGGCACTTGCAGGCTGGCCAGCCAGCTGGCCGCCGCGCACACGAGCAGGCACAACGGCAACCAGCTCACGGACACCTGATCAAACAGCATTCCAAGGGAAGCGCCCGTGACAATGAACCCGATGGAGCCCCAGAGTCGCAGCCGACTGTACAGCTCACGCTGCATCCCCAGGTGCGCAATGGTTACTGCTTCAAACTGCGCCAGGATCGCATTCTGGAAAAAGCTGTAGCCAAGCAGAACAAACGCGAGAGGCCAGAAATTCTCCGTGAAGAAAACACCCAGCCAGAAAAACATCAGCAGGAAGGCGCCGGCCCGTACCATCTGCAGCCGTTTACCGGTCTTGTCCGCCACATACCCCCAGAAGTTCGGCGCAATGATGCGCGTTGCCATGAGAATGGCCATGAGCTGGCCAATGGACTCCGGTGAAAAATTCAGGCCCTGCAGATACAGTCCCCAGTACGGCATGAAGCCGCCAAGCACTGCGAAATAGAAAAAATAGAAAGATGCGAGGGGAATATGGGGAATGCGGGCTGGTGTTGTCATGGGCACAAACCCTCAGCCCTCCCCCTGCATCAGGGAGAGGGCTGCTGCATCAGAGGCTGCCGGCAATCGGCTTGAGCGGTGGCACGACATCGGCATTCTGCGCACGATGCCGGAGAAAATGATCCATCAGCACAATGGCCAGCATGGCCTCGGCAATCGGCGTAGCACGCACACCGACGCAGGGGTCGTGACGGCCTTTGGTCACCACTTCAATCTGGTTACCATGAATGTCAATGGAGCGGCCCGGCAGGGTCATGCTGGACGTTGGCTTGAGAGCGATGCTCACGACAATTTCCTGTCCCGAAGAAATACCACCGAGCACGCCGCCCGAGTGATTGGAGACAAAGCCTTGCGGCAACATCTCGTCACGGTGCTGTTCACCACGCTGCTCGACCACCGCAAAGCCATCACCGATTTCCACGGCTTTTACGGCATTGATGCTCATCATGGCATGCGCAATGTCGGCATCCAGACGATCAAACACCGGCTCGCCCCAGCCCACCGGAACATTCGTTGCGTAAACGGACAGGCGGGCACCACAACTGGAGCCATCACGACGCAACTGGGTAATCAGATCCTCCATCCGGGGAATGGCATCGGCATCGCCACAAAAAAAAGGGTTCTGGTTGACCAGTGACCAGTCGAGTTTTTCTGCCTTGACCGTACCGATCTGCGTGACATGACCGCGAATCACGATGCCGAACTTCTCGTGCAGGTATTTCTTGGCAATGGCACCAGCTGCCACACGCATGGCCGTTTCACGCGCAGAGGAGCGGCCCCCGCCACGGTAGTCACGGAAACCGAACTTCTGGGTATAGGTGTAATCCGCATGACCGGGACGGAAGGTCTCGGCGATATTGGCGTAGTCCTTGGACTTCTGGTCGGTGTTCTCGATGAGCAGACCAATCGGGGTGCCGGTGGTCTTGCCTTCAAACACGCCAGAGAGAATTTTCACTACATCGTCTTCGCGGCGCTGCGTGCTGTACTGCGACGTGCCGGGCTTGCGACGATCCAGGTCAAGCTGCAGATCTTCTTCGGTGAGCGCCAGCCCCGGGGGGACGCCATCCACAATCGCACCCAGTGCAATACCGTGCGACTCGCCAAAGGTCGTGACGCGGAAAAGATCGCCTATCGTGTTACCGGCCATTGAGTAAATCCTTGTTCAGACCGCCGCTTCGAACAGCGACTGGAATTCGCGGCACTGTGCCGCGGTCAATACGAATACGCCCTGCCCGCCCCGCTCGAACTCCACCCACACGAATGGAACATCGGGAAAGCTCTGCTCCAGTGCCCACTGCGAGTTGCCAACCTCAACCACCAGGACACCATTCTCCGTCAGGTAGTCGGCGGCCTCGGCCAGAATGCGCCGGGTAATATCCAGACCGTCACGACCCGAGGCCAGACCCAACTCCGGCTCGCGCAGGAATTCGGCGGGCAGGTCCGCCATGTCTTCGGCATCCACATACGGCGGATTGCTGACAATCAGGTCATAGCGCTGACCCGGCAGTTTGCTGAACACATCGGACTCGATCAGGCCGACTCGATCTTCCACTTCGTGATGCTCGACATTGACGGCAGCCACCGACAAGGCATCCATCGAAATATCCGTGGCATCCACCAGCGTGTCCGGAAACTCCTTGGCAATGGCGATCGCGATGCAACCAGAGCCGGTGCACAGGTCCAGCACACGCTGTGGCTCATCCGCCAGCCAGGGCAGGAAGCGGTCGGCAATCAGCTCGGCAATCGGCGAGCGTGGAACCAGCACTCGCTCGTCGACATAGAACGGCAGGCCGTTGAAATAGGCCAGGTTCAGCAGATAGGCCAGCGGAATGCGGTCGTTGACGCGACGACGCAGCAGATCCAGCACGGCGGCACGTTCGGACGGCAACAGCTTTGCGTCCAGAATCTCTTCATCGGCCGACCACTCCAGCGCCAGGGTCTGCATGACCAGCGCGGTTGCCTCGGCAAAGGGGTCATCCGTACCATGCCCGAGGTGAATGTCGTTCTCACGAAAGCAGGTTACGGCAAAACGGATGAAGTCACGGATGGTGACAAGAGTCGCCCCGGCTTCAGCCAGCAGGGCATCATCGAGCAGCACGTCAGAATCGCTTTCGGTCACGGCAAGGTCCGGGTGATCGTTGGAAGGCGCCTATTCTAGCGGCCACAGCCCCTGAATGACCACGACTCCAGACACAGATCTGTCCAGTCACCACCGGGCTGCCCGGCCACAGACGCCGGGGCTGGCGCAAGACCCTGATGCTGGCCACAATGAAGACATCCTGAAGCCTGCTTTTGCTGCCCTATGAAAGACCCGCTCCTCAACCAGTTGCGCAAGCAACTGCGGGAAACAATCCCGGCCAGACCGTCAACACCGCCGGCCCCGGCACGCCCTGCGGAGCCAGAGGTGGATGATGCCACCCTGTTTGCGCGTGCGACTCGCGGAACGCGGCCGATTCAGGCTGACACTCCGGCACCGGCCACCGCCAAACGTCCCGACCCCAATGCACGCCTGCGTCGTGCCGCCGCAGAGGCTGAGGAACGGGAAAGCATTCCCCTGTCCGATGCCGCCGCCCTGATGTACGAAACCACGCCGGAAAGCACCCTGTCCTACGCCCGTAACGGTGTTCAGCAACGCGTATTGCACAAGCTGAAACAGGGGCAGATGCCCTGGCAGACGGCAGTCGACCTGCACGGCTGCACTGCAGACCAGGCCAGGGAGGCCGTGCTGGCGCTGTTGCAGGAGGCCCGGCAAGCCAGTCTGCAGGTGGTCAAGGTGGTGCACGGCAAGGGCATCATCAAGGAGCAGGCCCTGCTCAAGACCTTTGTTAACGGATGGCTCCGTCAGGTGCCCGAAGTACTGGCGTTCGTCAGCGCCCTACCCCGGGATGGCGGCACCGGTGCCATTTATGTGCTATTGAAAAGAAAACGTCCGGAAACCGAATAGCCCTGGACACAGTCCACCAACAAGAATAACCACGGATGGTCTGATGGCGTTGTTAAAACGATGGCAAGTCTTGCTCCCGATCCTGCTGCTTGTCAGCGGACTGTCTTCGTTTGCCCGTGCAGCCCCGCAACATGTCCTGAAACTCGACAGCCAGACCGGCACGATTGCACTCGAACCCCATCTTCAATACGCCTGTTCGGACACTGACATAGATCTGGAGGGTGCCCGGCTGCTGAACTATCAGCCGGTTACCACATCCCGCATTTCCTTCGGGTATAAAAGAGAGCCCTGCTGGTTCCGGTTCAGGATGAGCAATACCGGGGCAGAGGCACTCAGGCTGGTTGTGAGCATCCACTTTCCCATGCTGGACCATGTCTCCATTCATATCCCGACACCATCAGGCACGGAGGTACAAACCGCAGGGGATGCAGAGCCTTATGCCATGCGTCCACTACGTGTACGGTTCTTCAGCTTCCCGCTGGATCTTGCGCCTCACGTTACGCAGGACTACTTCCTCAGGGTTCAGACCACCAGCAGCTTCAACCTGCCAATAACTGTCAGCGGGCACGATGCCTTTGCCGAAGAAAGCATTAATGGCGAATGGGTTCTGGGCACATTCTATGGCGTTGGCATCGGGCTTTTTTTCTATAACTTTTTTCTCTGGCTGATCATCCGGGAAAAAGCTTACCTCTTTTACATCATCCACCTTGGCAGCAGCCTGCTGTTTTATGCTGCCCTGCAAGGGATCGCCTACCGCTGGTGGCCGGACTGGGCAGACTGGAATAACCGGTCAACGTATGTTTTTGCCTACGTATCGATGATGTCCGGTACATTGTTTGCACGCGAATTCCTGATGACGCCGCAGTGGCCCCGGATCGACAAGCTATTTCTGGGGCTGGCATTTACCGCCATGTTTGCCGCCATAGGGCAGTTCGTCCTTCCCTCCCATATCATCAACCCCTTTCTTGGCATCATTGCACTGACCAACATGCTCCTGCTGACATCAACAGGCATCATGCGCTGGCGGGCAGGCCAGCCTGAAGCACGCATCTTTGTTCTGGCATGGGGGCTTTTTCTGGTCTCGCTGTTTGCCGTGGCACTGAACACCTACGGCATACTTTCCACACTGGTGATCAGTCTTTATGGCATGCAGGTAGGGCTGATCGTCCAGCAAATACTGCTGTCACTCGCACTGGCCTACCGGATCAACAACCTGAAACAGGAAAAGAAGGATCAGGAAGATGAATCCCTGATTGTCCGCGCCGAGAATGAAGCAAAAAGTAATTTCCTGGCAACGATGAGTCACGAAATCCGCACCCCAATGAATGCGGTAATCGGCATTGCACATTTGCTGCAGGACACCCGGCTTGATGCCAGCCAACGTAATTATGTCGAGCTGCTGCAGAATGCCGGGCAATCGCTCCTGAGCCTTATCAATGACATCCTTGATTATTCAAAGATGAATGCCGGCAAGCTTTCAATTGAAAACAGGCCATTCAACCTGCACGACCTTTTCAGGGAATGCACGGAAATCTACTCGGCCAATGCCCGGCAAAAATCACTGTCACTCACCTTTGAACCCGCTCCCGATCTGCCGGTCTGGGTAAAGGGGGATCAGGCTCGACTGCGCCAGATTCTGGTCAATCTGCTCGGCAACGCCATCAAGTTCACTCCGCAAGGCCACATCAAACTACGCGCAGGCCTGCTGCCCTGTCAGGATGCCGGTCGGCTGTGCCTGTCTGTCCAGGTAGAGGATACCGGCATTGGCCTGTCCCCGCAGGAAACGGACCAGCTGTTCCAGGCATTCCGTCAAGCAGAAAACTCAACCGCACGAAAGTACGGTGGCTCCGGTCTTGGGCTGGCCATCAGCAAGCAAATCATTGAACTGATGGACGGACAGATCGGTGTCGACAGTATACCAGGCCATGGCTCCACCTTCTGGTTTACGGTATTGCTTGAGCCAGCCACTGCACCGGAAAAAACCACTGATCCTGCAAGTACCGGCACGCTTGTCCAGCACGATTTGCGGGTCATGGTGGTCGAAGATAATCCGGTCAATCGGCTGGTAATCACCGGCATGCTGCAAAAACTGGGAATTAATGCCCTGCTGGCGCAGGATGGCGCGGATGCGTTGACTATGCTTCAGGAACATCAGGATATCGAGCTGATCTTCATGGACTGTGAAATGCCGGTCATGGATGGCTATGAAGCCACAAGGCAGATCCGCGCCCTTGAGCAGCACGGCAAGCGTCCCCCGGTCACGATCATTGCACTGACCGCACATGCGCTCCCCGAGCACCGTGAAAAATGCCTTGCCTGCGGCATGAATGACCACCTGGCCAAACCACTCTCCATGGATGAGCTGGTCTCTATGTTGCAGCGCTGGCAAATGGTCCCCGCCGCACGCCAACCGACACTGAACGAGACAGTTTCATGAAACATGTCCGCCATGGATATTTCCTGACCTGCCTACTTCTGGTGCTATGCGCCGGCAAGGCCCTCAGTGCAAGCCATGTACTGTCCCTGAATGAGGTTCCTGCCCGGCTGGAGCTGGAACCATGGGTTACCTACACCTGCGATGCAAATGCCCCGCAGCAGCTTGCCGGTATCGATAAAAGTACATTCAGGAAGCTTCCTCTTCCGCACATCTCGTTCGGCTTTCTCAAGGAAGCCTGCTGGTTTCGATGGGAGATGCAGAATGATAGCAATGCAACACAACGCCTGCTGTTCACTGTTGATTATCCCGTACTTGACCACGTTGACCTTTACGAGCGCAGTGGCGCAACAACCCGAAAATGGGTCATGGGGGATGCGCTGCCGTTCAAGCAGCGCAAGATTGATTCACGTAACTTTGTTCTGCCGCTAACACTTGAGCCAGGCCAGCATGCCACGTATTTTTTGCGGATCAAGTCAACCGGTTCAATGACCGTTCCGCTCTACATCAGCAACCGGGACGGTTTCATCGGCATGCACGAGCAACACGAATGGTGGCTGGGGGCCTTTTACGGCATCAGCCTTGGGCTGCTTTTCTATCATGGTTTTTTGTGGGTCGTCATTCGCGAAAAAATTTACCGGTTTTATGTTCTTCACCTTGGTGCCAGTCTGGCCTACATGGCAACACTGCAAGGACTGGCATTCCGGATATGGCCGGACTCACCGGAATGGAACAACCGCTCCAACTACCTTGCCGGCTATCTGGTCCTGCTCACCGGTGTTCTTTTTGCCAGGGACTACCTGAACACCCGCAACTGGAAACATGGCGACAGGTTCCTGCTGGCATTGGCCTCGCTGCTTGCATCTGCCTTCATTGCACAAATTTTCCTGCCCGCCCGTATCATGTACCTGAGCATGGCAGGCATGGTGATTGCGACCATGCTCTCCCTGCTGGTGACCGGGCTTGTGCGCTGGAAGCATGGACTGAGTGATGCGCGCCACTTTGTACTGGCGTGGGGCCTGTTCATGATGATGGCCGTACTTTTCTCACTGAAAACCTACGGCATTTTTGCCACCATCCCGGTACTGGCGACTGTCAACATCCTTCAGCTTGGCATGATCCTGCAGCAGGTGCTGCTCTCTCTCGGCATGGCCGGACGCCTGACAACCCTCAAGCGCGAAAAAATACAGCGCGAACAGGAAATCCTGCGCGAGCGCGCTGAAAATGATGCGAAAGGTGATTTCCTCGCCAAGATGAGCCATGAAATCCGTACGCCGATGAATGCCGTACTCGGACTGACCCATCTGCTCAAGGACAGCCGGCTGGACACCACGCAGCGGGAACAGGTGAACATGCTGCATTCGGCAGGTCAGTCTCTGCTTGAGCTCATCAATGACATTCTGGATTACTCCAGAATAAACGCCGGCAAGCTGGAACTTGAAAAAACCGTTTTCAACCTGCCCGCGCTGTTCAGCGACTGTGTCAGCATGTTTGCCGTGAATGCCGGACAGAAATCCCTCTCGCTCGCGTATGAGCCGGCAGACAACCTGCCCGTCTGGGTGCTGGGCGATCCGGTACGTCTGCGCCAGGTGGTCAGTAACCTGCTCAACAATGCCATCAAGTTCACCAGCAAGGGCCACATCCATGTCCGGCTGCAATTGCAGCCTTCGGCCATTCCCGATCATGTGAACCTTCTGGTCGAAGTCGAGGACACCGGTATCGGCCTGACTCCTGAAGAGATCAGGTCACTCTTCCAGGCCTTTCAGCAGGCCGATGTCTCGACCACCAGAAAATATGGTGGCTCTGGCCTGGGGCTGGCCATCAGCCGGCAACTGGCGGAGCTGATGGGGGGCACCATTGGTGTACGCAGCCAACCAGGGGCAGGCTCTACCTTCTGGGTGCGCATTCCCCTTGAGTTAAGCGGTGCCCCGGCACAGCCTGTGGACGGAACATCATTACGGCAGGAGAACCTTAAGGGACGCCACCTGCTGGTGGTCGAGGACAATCCGGTAAACCAGCTGGTGATTACGGGATTGCTGCGCAAGCTCGGCATCACCCCCCTGCTGTGCCAGGACGGCGAAAAAAGCCTGGAGTTGCTGCGACAGCATCCGGAGGTCGAGCTGGTACTGATGGACTGTGAAATGCCCGGCATGGACGGTTATGAAGCCACGCGCCAGCTAAGGCTGCGGGAGGCCAGAGAGGGCCTGCCCCATCTCCCCGTTGTCGCCCTGACGGCACATGCCATGGCATCGCACCGGGAGCGCTGTCTGGAGGCCGGCATGGATGATCATCTGACCAAGCCGGTCGTGCTTGATGATCTGGCCAACATCCTCAAGCGGCATCTGGCCGACTGAGTCTTGTGCCTTTGACCCTTGCCAGTGATTTGGTTAGGGTGGCACCCCCTTGATTTCATGACACGAGGCCTGAACCCCATGGAAAACGCCTATGCCAGCATCATCACCGCCGTCGGTGAAGACCTGGAGCGCCCCGGCCTGAAGGATACGCCTGCCCGCGCTGCCAAGGCCTTCCGCTACCTTTGCAAGGGCTATGAGGAAGACCTCGACACCATCGTCAACAACGCCATTTTTCCGTCCGACAATGATGAAATGGTCATTGTGAAGGACATCGAGCTGTACTCGCTCTGTGAACATCACCTGCTGCCGTTCATTGGCAAGGTCCATGTCGCCTACCTGCCCTCCGGCAAGGTGCTGGGATTGTCCAAGATTGCCCGCATCGTCGACATGTATGCACGACGCCTGCAGATCCAGGAAAACCTGACCAAGCAGATTGCTGATGCCGTACAGAAGGTGACGGATGCCCGCGGGGTTGGCGTGATCATCGAAGCTCGTCACATGTGCATGATGATGCGTGGTGTGGAAAAACAGAATTCGGTGATGAAAACCTCCATCATGCTGGGGCGCTTTCGCGAAAATCCGCAAACCCGCAACGAATTCCTGTCCCTGACCAACTGAGAAAGCACCATGACGTCGCCCTCGCCCGTTCGTATCCTGATCACCGGTGCCGGCAGCGGCCTTGGCCGTGCCATGGCAATGGCATGGGCGCGACGCGGGGCAAAAATCATCGTGGCGGACATTGCCCGTGAACGTGCAGAGGAATCCGTCACGCTCTGCAAGACCTCCGGTGCCGCTGACGCCGTGTTCCTGGCGCTGGATGTCACGAGTGAGCAAGACTTTGTGGCTGCGCTGGACTGGGTCACAGCGCACTGGGGCGGACTGGACATTGTCGTCAACAATGCCGGCGTAGCCGGTGGTGGCAGTTTTGATGGCATCAGTGAAGCCGACTGGTCATGGATGCTGAACATCAACCTGCTGGGTGTGGTGCGTGGCTGTCGTGTATTCACACCGCTGTTCAAGCAACAGCAGCAGGGACAGTTTGTGAACATTGCCTCCATGGCCGGCCTGCTAAACCCGCCTGCCATGGCCAATTACAATGTAGCCAAAGCCGGCGTGGTTGCCCTGTCGGAAACACTGACAGCCGAGCTGTCACCATGGAATATCCGTACCCTGGTCGTGTGCCCGTCCTATTTCCAGACCAACCTGAACGAGTCACTGCGCACGCATGATCCGCTCACCAAGGCCGCACTGAACAAATTGCTGGCAAGCTCGGACATAACGGCGGATGACATTGCCGAAGGCATCGTGGCAGCGGTTGATGCAGGCGACAACCTGTACCTGCCCCATGAGCAGGCGCAACAGGCATGGGACAGGAAACGGCAGAATCCCGGTGTCACTCCGGAAGACATGCTCGTGTATGCACGCAAGCTGGCAGCAGCGCAGGGAAAAAACTGATCACCACCTGAAACAGGTGTGTCGTTCAGTCTGCGCGTGACAGAAAGCGGTTGATGACCGCTGCCACTTCTGCCGGACTTTCATCCAGATGCAGATGATGCCCGCCAGGTACAATCTGCAGCTCCAGCTGATGCAACGCCGCAAGCCGTGCATCGAACACCACCGGATCAGCCGGAAATCCCTGTTCTGCACGAATAACCTGCACGGGCGCCGCAATGGCACCGAGAAACGCGAGCACCTGTGGCTCGGTCAGACGCAACGACGAGTGATGCCGTATGCGGCGATCCATGGTCCAGGCAAAGCCGCCCTCAACTTCTTTCAGCGAACGTGAGCACAGTATGCCGGCAGCCTGTGCACTGAGCGGTGTGAAGCCGCGCTGGCGTGCCGTTACGGCCATCTCACGACTGGCAAACACGCGATCTTCACGCGGCTCATACGCCTGCCATTCCAGCAACGCATCACGCAAAATGCCGGGTGCCTCCGCGGCCGAGCCGGCATACGGCCCAAGACCGTCAATCATCACGAAACGGCTGATACGCTCAGGCATGGCACCGGCAAACAACGAGCCGATACCTGCCCCCATCGAATGCCCCATCAGGGCAAAGCGCTCCCAGCCCAGCTGATTGACGACAGCCAGCACATCATCGACGTGATCCAGCGTGTGATAACGCATGCCCTCTGCACGCCAGTCGCTGAAACCGTGGCCGGCAAAATCCATGGCAACAATGTGATACCCCGACAGTAACGGGGCAAGACGATCAAAGGTGGCGGCATTATCCTGCCAGCCATGCAGTGCCAGCAAAGGCGGCAGGGACGCGTCGTGCCAGCAGCGTGCCGCAATGTGACGGCCCTTGTGCTGAAAGATCCGCTCCACAACAGCCCCCGTCATGCGATGACCTTTTTCTGTTTCAGTGCAGCCAGGATATGCCCGGCTGTCTGCAGTGGCTTCTCCAGCGGAAACATGTGACCGCCTTCAACATACTCATGCAGCATGGCATGGGTACGTGCCATGCGCTCGGCAAATCCTGTCCCGCGAAACTCGCTCTGTGCACCCGACAACAGGATGCCGGGCACCTGCAAGGGCGAACGGAAGCGCCAGGAGTTGTGCGGCGTGTGGCGGAAAATTTCGACTTCAACTGCTGCCGGAATGGTGAGGCAAACGCCTTCCTCGCAATCACTGAGCCCGAAGCTCAGATAATCCTCAAAGCAGTCAGGATCAAAGCTGCGGAACAACCGCTTCTTGCCCAGCAACTCACGGGCCACATCACGCGAAGGCCAGACCTCACGACGTCCCATGCTCTTGCCTGCAGGCGTAATGCGATCCACCTGTCCGATGGCCTTCATGAAACCGAAACTGAGTGCGCCCAGCCCGTTGATGATGGGCGGGTCCATGATGACAACCGCCTTGAACAGTTCAGGATGGCGATGTGCCGCCATGAAGGTGGTAAGCCCGCCCATGGAGTGCCCGAGGCCAATCACCGGTCCGTTACAGCGCAGGCGAATGGAGTCCGCCACCTGATCGACAAGGGAATGCCAGTTGGCATCAACCGGATAGGCCGGATCGGTACCCATGACAGGAAGGTACTTCACATCAAAAACAGACTCGAGGGCGCCGAATAGCTTGCGATAGCAGGCCGAAGGAATGCCGTTGGCATGGGCAAAATGCAATTCCGGTTTACTCATTGATCAGAGCTTCTCTATCGCAAGACCAAGTGCTTCCACTTCGGCGGATCTGGTACCGGGTGCAATGACGGCAGTGCATGCACGTCCCCGGGCCAGCCACGTTTCACCGACACGACTCAGGTCATTCAGTGACACGGCCAGCAGACGCTCACGCAGGTGCTTGCGTTGCTCGTGCGTGCGGCCATAGAGGGCATTGTGATAGGCCTGCCGGGCTTCACCTGCTGGCGACAGGGGCTTGTCCATGTCGGAGATGATGCCCAGCACAGTCTCTTCCAGCTGACGCTGCTCGTGCGTTTCGTTGAGCAGCCAGTCTATGCCGGCATCAAAATCATTCAGTGTTTCTGTCAGGCGCGGATCACGATATGAATAAAAGCGGAAGGCGCAGGCATTGCCATCGTAACCGGCGCCACCACCGTAAGCGCCGCCTTTTTCACGAATGGCATTGTGCAGGAAGCCATTACGCAAAAAGCCGCCCAGCAACATGAGTGCAGGAGCATCTGCATGCTCGATTGCCACGGCCGGATAGGCCCGGGCACAAAACTGGACCTGGGTATTGCACAACCACGCCACATCGCGCGCTGCCGAGGGCGTCGCAAACACAAGTGAACCGGACGCGGGCTGCCAGTTGGCCTCCTGCCATGTGGCGGCCAGCGAGGACTCCAGTGCAGCCAGGCGATCCTCCTCCCCAATCAGCAGGAAGCGACGCTGCGACTGCAACACCTTGCGATGCAATGCCTGCAGGCTGGCGAGCAGTTGCTGCAGGGACTGGTCATCGGCAAGGGTGGTATCCAGCGCCTTCATGCGGCGAATGCCGGGCAGCCCGGAAATGCGCTGGTTGAATGCAGCTACTGCACTGAAGGACGCCCCTGCCGTCTGCATGGCCAGACCATGGCCCTGCCCTGTCACGCTGGCTTCCCAGCGCGCCTTCATCTGCGCCACCAGCTCACGTACGCGTGAACCCTCATCAAAGCGCAGCCCTTCCAGCGTCACCTGCATCAACTGGTTGAAATCACCCGCCTTGTCCGCCAGCGCCTTGCCGGCAAACACAAGATGACCGAGCCCCTTGTTGGCATCATGCAGGTCGGTACGCATGGACAGGCTCATGCGCAAACCGCCGGAGACGCGGGACTGCCACTGCTGCATGGCCATGTAATCGCGATCGCCCGCCCCCAGCTCGCTGACCAGCGAGGTATACAGCGGCAACAGCTCCTGTTCTGCGTCAGTGAATGCCGGCAGATCAATAATCATCTGCTCATAGACCAGACCATTCGTGCCCTGGCTGTATACGGCCAGCGGTACATCATGACCCGCCACACGGATACGTTTTTCCTGACCTTCGGCCACCAGAAAATCGGCAGGAATGTCTTCACGGCCTACCAGAGGCAAAATTTCCGGATCATCCTTCTGCGACTGACGGGCATTCAATGCTGCCGTTTCCTGAAGAATTTTCTCGACGGAAACATCATCAAGCGAGGCGCGGATTCTGGCCAGTCGGGCGGCTTCCGCCGCAATGCGACGCTCACTCAGGGCCGGCTCGGGGCGCAAGGTCACGCGCACACGATGGTTGTTGTCCAGCAACCATCGCTGCACAAGTCCTTTCACAAAGCCGGGGTCGCGAATGGCAACACGCAGATCAGCAAGCACGGCATTGATGTCCCACAGCGCCAGCGGGTCGCCGTCATGCAGCACCGCGCCAAGACCATTGAGGATGAGCTGCAAACCGTAGGGGTAACTGTCGCCACCGATTTCGCGCTGACTCAGTTCCAGCTGGTGCAGCACTGCCTCGACATCTTCTTCCGGCACGCCGTACTCGGCCACTTCACGCAGCACTGCCAGCACGCCCTCTTCAAACGCAGCAGCACGCTCAGGCTCGCTGCCCTCGATGCCGCACATGAAACTGAGTTCGCGACCGGAGTCATCCGATCCGCACAGTGCCGACGGCGACTGCCCCAGCTCGGTGGTTTCCAGATAATGGCGCAGCGGTGACGCAGAATTTTCCAGCAGCACACCCGCCAGCAGCTCTGCCTCAAAGCGCTCACGCAGATTGGCCGTTTGCCCCAGCAACCAGCCCATTACGATATGGGTCTTGGCGGACGATCCTTCTTCGTCCAGCGCGTAGGCTTCTTCCACACGCACCGGTGCGTGATAACGCTTTTCATCACGACCACGGATCTGTTCAGGCAGCGCGGTAAATTCCTTCAGCGCCTGCTCGTGAATCTTTTCCTGCAACTCCACCGCCGGAATATCACCAAAGGTCATGAACACGGCATTGCTGGGGTGGTAATGCTCCTTGTAGAACGCCACCAGATCCTCGTAACCAAGATCGGGAATATGTTCAGGATCGCCACCGGAGTTGTAGTGATAGGTGGTGGAAGGAAACAGGTGTTTGTGCAGCGTTTCCCAGAGCACGGACTGCGCCGTGCTCATCGCGCCTTTCATCTCGTTGAACACCACACCCTTGTAGACCAGTGGGCTGCTGGCATCGTCCGGTTTTTCAAACTCGACACGAATGCCTTCCTGCGCAAAATCAAGCGGATCGAGACGGGCAAAGAACACGGCATCCAGATACACGGACAGCAGATTGTCGAAGTCCTTGCGGTTCTGGCTGGCAAAGGGATAGGCAGTCCAGTCACTGGATGTGAACGCGTTCATGAACGTGTTGAGCGAACGCCGGATCATCAGGAAGAACGGGTCACGTACTGGATACTTGCGGGAGCCACACAGTGCCGTGTGTTCCAGGATGTGGGCAACGCCGGTTGAATCCATTGGCATGGTACGCAGGGACACCAGAAACACATTTTCCGTATTGTCTGCGGCCAGGTGGTAATGCACCGCCCCGGTGGTCTTGTGGCGGTATTCGGCAACAACCAGATTCAGGGACGGAACAGGAACAGCACGGACCGGTTCAAACGCGGCATGGGCAGCAGGCAGGGATGTCACAGACACAGGAAACTCCGGGGGCTGGCAGAAGCAGCAGAATGCCCCGGATTATGCGGGAGCTGGCCGGCCCTGCCAAACCATAAAATCCCTGTTTTCCCAAGGACTCACAAGCAGCTCATGCACTGGCAAGCCCCTGGCCCTCAGTACCAGAGCCGGATGCCTGCCACTGCCGACGCCTCGCCATCATCTGTCCCTGTGGCACGGGCCATGTCGGCCGTGTCGCCAAATGTCGTCGACCACTCCACCCCCACATAAGGTGCGATCTCGCGGCGGATCTCGTAGCGCAGGCGCAACCCCAGCTCGGCATCACTCAGCCCGGCACCAATGCCGCGGCCGGGATCATCCTTGCCGTACAGATTGACCTCAACCGCAGGCTCCAGGATCAGGCGATTGGTCAGGCGGGCCTCATACTCGGCCTCCAGTCGCAAGGCGGTGCGACCCGACTCACCCGCATAGGCCGTGACCCCGATGTCAAAAAAGCCGGGCGCCAGACCCTGCATGCCAATGGCAGCCCAGGTGCGCGACGGCCCTTCCCCGCCATCCTGACGCACGCCCAGGGTGGTATCCCACCACCGCGCCACGGCATGGTTCCACAGCAGACTGGTCTCGAGAGACTCCGACGTGTCATGGGCACGCTCGCCAGTACTGCCCAGCCAGAACCGGTCACTGGCACTACCCCAGCCAGCACGGGCCTCCCAGACTGTTGCTGTGTTGCCATCGGCATGGCTGGCTTCCAGCTGATCGACCTGCAAAAACACGGAACGGCTGCTGCCCATGTGCGTCTGCATGTCCATGCCGCCCAGATCAGGAAAGGCTGCCGCCAGTTCGGCTGCGGTCGGTGGCGGCAAGACTTGTTCATCAGTCAAAGGCGAAACCGGCATCAGGGCTGGCGTGACGGCTGGCACGGCAGCATCCGGCATCACGTGTCCGGAATGCTGCGAATGATCTACTTCGGCCCACACCATGGACGTTGTCAGGAGTCCGAGGGTGAAAATGATCTTTTTCATGATCAGACCTCCACCCGTACTTCACGGAACATGCCACTGTCCATGTGCATGAGAAGATGGCAATGGAAGGCCCACCGCCCGAGTGCATCCGCCCTGACCCGGAACGTCCGGCGCGTACCCGGCGGCATGCTGATGGTGTGTTTACGCACGAGGAAATTGCCGTCTTCGTCCTCCAGGTCACTCCACATGCCATGCAGATGAATGGGGTGCTCCATCATGGTGTCGTTCACCAGCACCACGCGGACGCGCTCACCATATTTCAGTGTGACCGGCACAGCATCGGCAAAAGGAATGCCGTCAAACGACCAGACATACCGCTCCATATGGCCGGTCAGGTGCAGCTCTATTTCGCGTGAGGGCACGCGTCCGTCAGGATCATCAAAGGTGCTGCGCAGATCGGCATAGGTCAGTACCTTGCGCCCGTTATCCCGAAGGCCGATGCCCGGATCATCCAGTCGCGCCATCGGCATCATGGTCTGCATGTCGACCATGGGATTGTTGCTTTCGCTGGCAGGATGGGACTGCATTTTCATGCCCGGCATGTCGTGGTGCATGTGTTCGCCATGCCCCATGTCATCCATGGTGAGCAGCGGGCGCTTGTCCAGCGCAGGTATCGCCGTCTGCAAGCCTTGCGTGAGCGCCAGCGTGGCACGGGCATACCCGCTACGGTCCATGCCCTGTGCAAAAATCGTGTAGGCGTTTTCAACCGGCTCCACGATCACGTCGAGTGTTTCGGCAACAGCAATACGGAACTCGTCAATGTCCACCGGATGCACCGGCTGACCGTCGGCCGCCACCACCGTCATTTTCAGGCCAGGAATGCGTACATCGAAATAGGTCATGGCCGAGGCATTGATGAAACGCAGGCGTACCTTTTCACCCGCACGGAACACACCGGTCCAGTTACCGGCCGGCGTCGTGCCGTTGACCAGATAGGTATACGTCGCCGCCGACACATCGGCGAGATCTGTCGGCGTCATGCGCATGTCGCCCCACGCCTTGCGATCAGCCCAGGCCGCCGCAAACCCCTGCAGTTTCACATCCCGGAAAAAATCGCCGACAGTCCGCTGGTGATAGTTGTAATACGTGCCCTGTTTTTTCAGCTTGTCCAGGATTCGGTGCGGGTTTTCATCACTCCAGTCCGACAGCACAACGACATGATCGCGATCCACCCTGAACGGCTCCGGCTCACGCGGTTCGATGACCAGCGCCCCGTACAGGCCTACGGCTTCCTGCATGCCGGAATGGCTGTGATACCAGTAGGTGCCGCTCTGCTTGAGCGGAAACTCATAGGTAAAGGTTTCGCCCGGCGGAATGCCGTGAAAACTGAAACCCGGCACGCCATCCATGTTGGCGGGCAGCAGGATGCCGTGCCAGTGAATGGAGGTGTCTTCCGTGAGGTGGTTGGTGACACGCAACACTACTGTGTCGCCTTCCCGGAAGCGCAACACCGGGGCCGGCAAGGAACGGTTGACGGTCACGGCCCGGCGCTGGCGCCCGGTGAAGTTAACGGTTTGCTCGCCAATGGCCAGATCAACCACCTGAACACGCGGGGCATCCGTCGTGGCCGGCGCTGCCCGGGACCAGCCAGCCGTCAGGGCAACAGTGCCCAGCGCCAGCCCCTCAACAAAGCGGCGGCGCGATACCGGTGCAGACAACAAGGCGGGCAACAGCTTTTGCATGACAAGACTCCGCACTCTTGCTGCCAGCCCGATACAGGCCGCAGCAGACACATGACATGTGCGGATTGTTGTCAGGCCGGTTGATTGCTGGCAAGACCGGATATGTAAGCGTGGACAGGCCCTGTTGCGTGACCACGGCGGCTTGCCGGACATCCCGCCATAAACACCGTAAAAGGACTGGCCGGCATGGTCGACCACCATGTCGCCAAGGAACTGCTGCTGACGGCGGTGTAGCCCGAGCTTGCATAGACTGACTTGATACAAATCAAGCAATAGACAACATGCACTTTCCCACGCCTTGAAAGAGTCAGGGCGTGACCTAATATTCTTGGCATTAGTGTTTTTTCAGGCACTGACACACTGACAGACCAGGAGAACAAAAATGAGTGCATTGATTCCGAGAGGTGGCTTGTTTGACGAACTGTTCAGGGACTTCGGAACGGGATTTTCTGTGCGTCCCCTGCATGGCAACCCGTTGCCATCGCCGGACAAGATCAAACTGGATGTCAGCGAAAACGGCAACGCCTACACCGTCACCGCCGAAATACCCGGCGTTGCCAAGGAAGACATTCATGTCTCCGTCGAAGGTAACACCGTTACCCTGCGTGCCGAGGTCAAGCAGCATGACCGCCAGGAGAAGGAAAGCGCCATGCACAGCGAGCGCTATTATGGTTCCATCTCGCGCACATTCCAGTTGCCGGTTGACATTGATGAGGCCCAGTCCAGCGCAAAAAGTGACAATGGCGTGCTGGTGCTGACACTGATCAAAAAGAAACCCGGGAATGGCTCCCGCCGCCTGACTGTCCAGTAGGACAGCACCAGACACTCACCGGGCAAGCCTCCTCCACCTTGCCCGGTGAGTGCTGCGCGGTTGGCAAAATCCTCTGTGTGCATCACCATCAGGGCATTGCAAGGAGCCCTGCATGACGCACAACCATCCGGCACTGTTTGACATCCCCATTGATCGCAACGGCACCGACAGCCTCAAGTGGTCAAAGTATGCCGGCCAGCACGCGGCCTCTGGCGCGGACATCCTCCCCCTGTGGGTGGCCGACATGGATTTTGCTGCGCCACCCGACGTCATTACCGCCCTCCAGCAGCGCGTGGCCCATGGTGTATTTGGCTACGGCCACACCACACCAGCCTTCATTGATGCCATAACCTCGGCCATGCAGCGTGATTACGGCTGGGCTGTCGAAGCCGACTGGATCGTTCCGTTACCGGGACTGGTTTCCGGCCTCAACATCGCCGCTCGCAGCATTGGCGAGCCTGGTGATGCAATTGTCACCAGCACACCGGTCTACCCCGCCCTGTTTACCTCGGCGGCCCACATGGAACGCAAATGCATTCGCGTACCACTGGACGAGGCACACAACTGGACCTGGAACATGAAAGCGGTGGAAGCCGCACATACTCCTCGCACCAGGGGACTGATGCTGTGCCACCCCCACAACCCCATCGGCCGGGTGTGGACCGGGCAAGAACTCGCCGGCATTGCCGTCTATGCGGAGCAGCATGATCTGGTCGTGGTCAGCGATGAAATCCATTGTGACCTGATTCTGGAACCCGGCCTCAGGCACCGGCCCTTTGCCATGCTCTCCCCGGCAATGGCCAGGCGAACCATCACCATCATGGCCCCGTCCAAGACCTACAACATCCCGGGGCTTGGCGTAGCCTTTGCCATCATTCCTGACGAGAGCCTGCGCCGGCGCTTTCATGCCGCCATGGCCGGCATCACACCACACCCGAACATCCTGGGCATGGTTGCCACTACGGCGGCCTACCGTCATGGCCTGCCCTGGCGTACCGCCCTGCTGGACTACCTGCGCCAGAACCGTGAACTGGTGATGGGACTGGACGGCAAGTTCGGACTGAAGGTCATCAGGCCGGAGGCCACCTATCTGGCCTGGATTGATTGCCGCGAGTCCGGGATAGACAATCCACAGGCGTTTTTCGAGGCCGCCGGCGTCGGCCTGTCAGAAGGCAGCGACTTCGGCGGACAGGGCTTTGTGCGGCTGAACTTTGGCTGCCCGCGGGCGGTTCTTGAAACAGCACTGGAACGCATGCTGACCGCACTGAATGACGCCGCCTGACGGCAGCCGGGATACCCCTGACCCGTGTCAGGCACGCACCGGTGAAAAGACCTCTCGCACCGGCGTTTGCGGCATGATAAAAAACGGCCCTCAAGGAGAGACATCATGAAGACTGTTGCAGACATTCTCAGGTCAAAGGCAAATGCCCAGATCTACACCATCTGGCCATCGGCAACCGTGCTGGAAGCCCTGACCCTCATGGCAGACAAGGGCATTGGTGCGTTGATCGTGATGGAGAACGACAAGGTCGCAGGGATACTGAGTGAGCGTGATTACGCGCGAAAGATCGCCCTGATGGAGCGCTCCTCCTACACCACCGAAGTCAGCGAAATCATGACCAGCAATGTCATGACGGTAACCCCGGGACAGACCATCGAATTCTGCATGGAGCTCATGACCGAAAAGCGCCTGCGTCACCTGCCGGTGCTGGAGGGTGACAAGCTGATCGGACTGATCTCGATCGGTGACCTGGTCAAGGACATCATCTCCGACCAGCAATCAATGATTCGTCAGCTGGAACAATACATCCGCGGCGAACAGTAAAGTCCTGCAGCCGGGGGCAGCCCGCAGGCCGCCCCCCGACAACCGCATCAGCGCGAAGGTCGACTGACCTTGCCATGCACGGCCTTGTTCACCAGAAAGGCCGGTTTCGTCCCCGGTGAGAACCAGGCAGGCGTCATCTCCGACGAGGTGAACACGTTAGGGAAGCGTGGATCACGCATCGACGGTCCTGCAATTGTCTTCTCCTGCACCATCGAAATGTACTGGTCGATGGAATTCTCCAGCGTATTGCCGTTGATGATCACTTCCGTGCCAATCGTGCGTGCATACTTTGCCACCCCGGCAATCGTTGACTGCAATGGTGCATAGGCATCCGCACTGATGCCATTCTCGCTGGTCACCCACAGCCCCTCATCCGTATGCACCACCAGCGAGTGATTGCCTTCGGTATGCCCGGGTGTGTGAATCAGTGCAACGCCTTCGCCCAGCATGATGTCGCCTTCAAAACGGACAATACGGTCCGCCGGAATATCGGCAATGCCGTTGGGGCAATACCAGTCCGCCTGATAGGGATTAAGGTCGAGTGCAGAGGCCCACTCACGCTCATGCACCAGCAGTTTTGCATTCGGGAACACGCCAGGCTGATGCCTTGTTCCCAGCCAGCGACGCACATCCTGTGTGTGCAGGTGGTCATAGCTGATGTAGTCAATGTCTTCGGGACGCAAGCCGATACGGGCAACAATGTCCGGCACGGTATCCTGACGCAGGACAAAGACACGCTGCATGATCTCGGGGGTGGTGTCCTGCAAGCGGCGGAAATATGGCGTCTCGCCATTGCGTTCGTGATCTGATGGCGACATCAGCAGGGTTTTCAGCCCCTCCGTTGTCTCGAACTGCACCACGAACAGACGATTCTGCAGATGCAGGAACTCCACCACACGCTCACGCGGAAACGCATTGCGCAAACCGTAGCGGGTCGGGTACGGCACACGCACCAGGTTAAAGGATTCGTAGTATTTCACTTTCGGTCCGGCCAGCATGTCTTTGCGGAAGGACTCTGCAGCAGCGCGGGTATCTTCCACACGAGCCATTTGCCCCAGTGCCTTTCGGCTTCCTTCGAAGTGCCTGATCGGTGTGATATGGCTCATGTTTTTTCTCCAGCATTGATCTTTGAAAATACGTTCAAATCAGTCGTGATGCGCGCAACTCGGCCTCTAGCTGATGCATGCCCTGCTCAAGTGAAATCACCGGCGCATAACCCAGTCGATCTTTTGCCCTGGCACACGACACCTGGTGACGACGCTCCAGAAACTTTATGACGGCCGGCTGCATGAGCGGCTGTTTCCCAACCATTGGCAGCAGTTTTTCCGCCACGGAGAGGCCGGCCTGCATCAGGCCCGTAGGCAACAGGATAATACGGCGGCGGGTCATTTTGGCCAGATAGCCGAAAAAGACATGGCATGGCGTAGCAACATCATCCGTGACATTGAACGATTCGCCACAGCAATCCTTCTGTATCAGCAGAAACACGGCATCGATCAGGTTATCCACATGCACATGATTGATTACGCCTCTCCTGTTTGATGGCAATGCGAACATGTGCTTCTTCAACGCATCCAGCGGACGATGCACCCATGGCACGCTGCCCATGCCATATACATCCCCGGGGCGTATCACCATCACGCCAAAACCCTGCGCCGGATTATTGAATGACAGGGCAATGCGTTCGCTGCTGAGCTTTGTTTCAGTGTAGGGATTGCCCGCCACATCAAAGGGGCCATCCTCCGTCACGTTATCCGGATAATCAAAACCATAAACCATCACTGAAGACAAATGCACAAGACGCCTGACACCCGTTGCCATTGCCGTTTCGCACACGCTACGCGTTCCCTCATTGTTCACACGCTCATACAGTTCACGCGGACCGTCTTCCTGCACAACGGCAGCCGTGTGAAATACAACATCAGCCCCGGCAAATGCACGGGCCAGTACGTCCCTGTCATTGATATCGCCCTGCTCCACCCGGGCACCTGCAGCCCGCGCCCGCTGCACGCCCGCCGGTGCAACATCCATCCCCTGTACCGTCCAGCCCAGTGCCAGTGCACGGCGAGCCATCTGCATGCCGATGAAGCCGCCAATACCGGTAATCGCAATCGTCTTCATGTTGTGCACCTGGCCCACTTAACGGTACTGGCCTGATGTGAAATTACGCTGGCCACGTACACGGGCCCTCTCGATCTGCCCCAGAAAAAATGCAGGGAAGGCATTGCAGACCTTGCCCAGCACCGACTCCTGGAACGGCAGGTAATACTCGATCGGCCGCTTTTTCAGCACCGGCCCTAGAATGGCTGCGGCAACCTCATCGGCACTGAGTGCTCGCGCGCCTGAAAACGTCAGTGCTGCATCAGGATCACCGCGCTGCTGCTCCAGCATGTCGGTCTTGACCGGGCCCGGACCAAACAGCGTGACGGCAATGCCGTAAGGGCTGAGATCTCCGGCGGCCGCAATGCTGAATCCGCGCACGGCAAACTTGCTGGCGGCATACGTTGTGGTGCCTGGCGTGGCATACAGCGAGGCAATGGAGCCAATATTGATGATGTGCCCGCGACGGCGGGGCTTCATGACCCGGGCCACGGCATTGGCCCCCAGCATTACCCCCTTCACATTCACATCGAGGGTGAGATCAATATCCTCGGGGCGCAACTCGCCGGTCTGGCCACTGCGCAGCACACCAGCAACATTGATCAGTACATCAATCGCAAAACCACCCTGCTCCAGTGCCTCGACCAGTGACTGCCAGGCATCCGCCCGGCGTACATCCAGCGCACCGCATTGCACACCGGGCTGCCCACCCCAGCGTGCCTGCAGGCCCGGCAGATCAAGATCAACCGCCACAACCTCATGCCCGTGACGCACCGCCATGGCAGTGATGGCGGCACCTATGCCATTGGCCGCCCCGGTGATCAGCATTTTCATGGGATTTCCCCTCTGGTGTTGAATGCCGTCCGCAGACGGTTCATGCCGCCAAGCATGCCCGATCCACCATTCACTGCTTGACGCCTGCCGACATCAGGCTTGACAATTTGCGCCACTCTTCCAGCGGAAAGAACAAAAGTGGGCCAGCCACTGCATCGCCGGATCATCCCCGACACCTTCGTACAAATGCTCTTTGAGTATCTGGAGCAGCAGGGTCATGCGCCCGAGTCTGTGCTTGGCCTGCCCTGGCCTGTGCCACAGGCAAACGGTCTGGGTGGCATTCCCATCGAGCAATGGGTAAGCCTGCTTGAGCGGGCGTCGGCCTGCCTGCACGACCCGTTGCTGGGCCTGCATCTTGGCCAGACCATTACGCCACGTCATATCGGTGTGCTGGGCTATGTACTGCTGGCATCGCCCAATCTGGCCAGCGCCCTGACACGGCTGGAGCGTTACCAGCGTCTGGTCTATGACGTTACCCCCATGCATCGCCGGGACGGCGACGGTTACATTGATCTGGTGTGGGGCGATGAGCAGGGCCGGCCGGGAACGCTGTCAGATGACACCTCGATCACCGCGCTGATGCATTTCTGCCGGGGGCTGACACAGCACCCCGTGTATCCGCGTGAGGTTCACTTCCTCAATCCAGCCCCGGCCGATGTTGCTCCCTACCGCGAATACTTCGGATGCCCCGTGCTGTTTGATCAGCCGGAAACCATGGTACGTGTCGGTATCGAAGCGCTCGCCATGCCGCTTAAATCAGCCGACCCGGGGCTGGTGGCACTACTGGAAAGCCAGGCGGACCAGCTGCTCGAACAGCTGCCGCAGGAATACGCCTTCATTGACCGGGTGCGCAAGACGACCGTCCTGCAACTGCACGAAGGTGAGCCCTCGGTGGAGACCGTCGCGAGTTCGCTCTGCTGTACTTCGCGCACACTGCAGCGCCACCTGCGTCTGGCCGGCACCAGCTTCCGGCAGGAGCTGGCCACCGTGCGACAGCAAATGGCAGATACCTATCTGCAGGACACGCGCCTTAACATTGCCGACATAGCCCTGCTGCTCGGCTACTCCGAACACAGCGCCTTCACGCGCAGCTACCGGCAGTGGACAGGCATGACACCGCAACAGGCGCGCCACGACATGAGCACCGGAGCCTGAATTGAAACCTGAAGACATTGCACTGCTGGTCACCCGCGAGATGCCTTATGGCAAATACAAGGGACGACTGATGGCCGACCTGCCCGGCCATTATCTGGCCTGGTTTGCCCGTGAAGGATTTCCCCCTGGTGAAATCGGTCGCTTGCTCGCGCTGATGCACGAAATTGACCACAACGGCTTGTCCGATCTGCTGACCCCGTTACGGGCAAAGTCCGGCGCCTCGCCTGAAAGACGCTAGCAGCCACTAGAACAGGGAAAGATTCAGCCCGGCAACCTCGCCGGACCGGGAAACCGCACGGCGCCCGGCAGCATAAAGTGCAGGCGCCTCACTCACCTGATCGGCTTTTTCGAGCCCGCCAACCCTCACCCCCAGCAGACGAATGCGCTGATCCAGCGGCACGCGCTTGAGGCATTGCCCGGCCAACTGGCGAATGGTCCGGGCATCGGCCGTATAAAAATCGACAGTGTGATCCCGCGTGACACTTCTGAAATCATCGTAGCGAATCTTGATACCGATGGTTTTACCGACATAGCCCTTGCGGGCAAGATCAGCAGCCACCTGCTCGCACAGTCGCGTAAATACCGCACCGAGCTCCGCCCTGTCGCGCACCGCATGCAGGTCACTGCCAAAGGTGGTTTCACGGCTCATCGACACCGGCTCGCTGCTGGTCTCGACCGGCCTGTCATCACGGCCATGGGCCGCCGCGTGCAGCCATGCCCCGTAGCTTTTGCCAAAATGCTCCATCAGCCACGTCAGGTCACGCGCCGCCAGATCACGGATGGTGTGGATATCCAGCCCTTTCAGTTTTTCATCCGTGCGCGGCCCGATGCCATTGATCTTGCGGCAGGCCAGTGGCCAGATCATGGTTTCCAGATCAGCCTCGTGCACAATTGAAATGCCGTTGGGCTTGTTGAATTCACTGGCCATCTTGGCGAGCAATTTATTGGGCGCCACCCCGATCGAACAGGTCAGACCGGTCGCATCCAGAATCGCCTGCTGCAATTGTGCAGACAGCACACGCCCACCCTCTTCCTGGCCGCCGGGTACATCAGTCAGGTCGATATAAACCTCATCGACACCCCGATTCTCCATCAGCGGCGCAATCGCCAGAATCTGCTCCTTGAACAGGCGGGAGTACGTGCGGTACTCATCAAAATCAACCGGAAGCATGATGGCATCGGGGCACAGCCTGGCGGCCTTCATGATGCCCATGGCAGAGCCAACCCCGAACTGCCGTGCCGCATAGGTGGCGGTAGTAATTACCCCGCGCCCCACGTAATCCCTGATACGCGGAAACTCCTCCAGGGGAATACGGTCACGGGTGCCTGCCTCGGCTGCCCTCACCAGCACCTCGTCCTCGCTGCGCCAGCTCCCCCCGATAACCACCGGCAAGCCCTTCAGCTGCGGATAGCGCAACAGCTCCACCGAGGCATAGAAGGCATCCATGTCGAGATGGGCGATGCGGCGAACAGGATGAGATTCACTCGGTGGCATGACGCAGTACTGGCCTTAAGGACAGTACAAGACTAATCCCGGAGCCCGCTACATACAAGTGGCCCGGTCAGGCAGGCACGCGATCAAACCATGGCCGGGCCTGCTCCAGTTGCGCCGCCAGCCTGAACAGCGTGGACTCATCACCAAATGACGCCACAAACTGCACACCCACCGGCAGTCCGTCCGCCGTCCAGTGCAAGGGCACCGACATCGAAGGGGTTCCGGTCAGGTTGGACAGCTGGGTAAAGGGCACGCGCCGCAGGCTCTCACTGGCCATCTTCTCGACCTGGCCACTGTGCAGCAGCAACTTGCCCAGCCCCAGCGTCAGCAGCGGTTTCAGTGCGGCCTGTTGCCAGGCTGGCGTGTCCTGCTCGCCAATACGGGCTGGTGGTGTCGCCACGGTCGGGGTCAGATAAAGGTCATAGGTACGGTGAAAAGCGCCAAGGGCACGGGCAAAGTCGTTCCACCGGAACAGGGACCGTGTGTACTCCCCGGCCGAGAGTGCACGCCCCAGCAGCGCCAGCGCCCGCGTATCCAGCTCGAACTCGTCTTCACCGGCCCCCGTCAGCCGTTGCGCTTCGGCCATGTTGGCCGCCGTCTGCCCCATGTACATCGTCAGAAAGCACTCGGCCAGCGCCTGACCGTCAATGGCCGGCTCTGCCTCCTCGACCTCATGCCCCAGACTGCGCAGCAAGGCCACGCAGGACTCCACCGCACTCACGCACGCCGGATCAACCCCCAGTCCCAGCGGAGAGCGGATGGAGTAACCGATACGCAAACGACCGGGGTCACGCCCCACCTCGTCCCGGTATGGCCGTACCGGCGGACGAATCTGGAAGGGAGCACCGACATCAGCACCATTCAAGGCATCCAGCATTACCGCACTGTCACGCACGCTGCGCGTAATGACATGCTCACTGGAGGCGCCATGCCAGAACTCGGCAAAGCGCGGCCCTGCCGGCACACGGCCACGGGACGGGCGCAAACCGAAAAGCCCACAACATGACGCCGGAATACGGATGGAGCCACCGCCATCACTGGCCCCCGCCATCGGCACAATGCCGGCGGCCACTGCCGCGGCAGCACCACCCGAAGAACCGCCAGTGGTATGCAGGCGGTTCCAGGGGTTTCGCGTGACACCCCAGTATTCCGGCTCCGTCGTTCCCTTGAGGGCAAACTCAGGCGTATTGGTCTTGCCGAAGATCACCAGCCCTGCCGCCAGTGCCCGCACCACATACTCGGCATGCGTCGATGGCACATGATTGCGCAAGGCCCTGCTGCCCGATGTGGCCGGCACACCGGCATAATCCTGGGCAATATCCTTGATCAGGAACGGCACGCCTGCCAGCGGACCGGACAGCTTGTCATTCACCCTGGCACGGGCAATGTCATGCATCGGGATCACGATGGCATTGAGATCGGGATTTATCGCCTCCGCACGCGCCAGGGCACACATTAGCAACTCTTCAGGCGTCGTCTCTTTTCTCGCCACCAGCTCCGCCAACGCTACGGCATCATGCTGCCGGTACTCATCGAATCGCATGCTTCATCCCCCACTCTCAACCACAAAAAAAACCGGACAATGATTTTCATCACGTCCGGTTTTCATGACGGGCTTGTCATGACTGGCCCAGACGGCCCGGCTACAAGCCCTGTCTGATCATGTCGGCCGCTTTTTCGGCAATCATGATGGCCGGCGCATTGGTATTGCCGCCAATAATCGTCGGCATGATCGACGCATCCACCACGCGCAGACTTTCAACACCATGCACCTTCAGTGCAGGATCCACGACGGCCATCTCATCCACACCCATCTTGCAGGTACCCACCGGGTGATACACCGTATCAACGCGCTGGCGCAGGATGGTGCGAATTTCTTCGTCGGTTTTCACATCCGCCGTGAACAGGTCCCTGGTGATGTACCGCGCAAGTGCCGGCGCCTTCATCAGACGATCAGTCATCCTGTAACCCGCCACCAGATCTTCCACATCATCCGGATGCCCCAGGAAATTCGGGTCGATCAAGGGTGGAGTTTCGGGATTGGCATCCTTCAGTGTCACCGTACCCGAACTCTTCGGACGCAGCAGACACACATGACAGGAAAAACCATGGCCCATGTGCAGCTTGCGCGCATGGTCGTCCACCAGCGCAATCACGAAATGCAGCTGGATATCCGGCGCCTTCAGTTCCGGCCGTGTTTTCAGAAAGCCGCCGCACTCGGCAAAATTGGAGGAGATCATGCCACGACGTTCGCGACGATAGCGCATGATCTCCTTGAACAAGCTGACACCGCCTTTAAGCGACAAGCCCAGAAGGTTCAGGTCATCCGACTTGTAGCCAAAAATGAAATCCGGATGATCTTTCAGGTTTTTCCCTACGCCAGGCAAATGATGCACCACCGGAATGCCATGCTTTTGCAGCTCGGCCGAATCACCGATACCCGACAACATGAGCAACTGCGGTGACTGGAATGCACCGGCGCACAGGATCACCTCGCGTCGTGCCATGATCTTTTTCAGCTGGCCACCCTGACGGTACTCAACGCCAACAGCACGCTTGCCCTCAAACAGGACTCGCTGCGTCATCGCACCGGTTTCAACCGACAGATTCGGGCGTTTGCCCATATGCGGCAGCAGATAGGCACGATAGGAACTGCAGCGCTCACCATCAATCTGGGTAACCTGATACGTCCCCAGTCCTTCCTGCTCGGCTCCGTTGAAGTCATTGTTGACAGGATATCCAGCCTGTTCGGCCGCCTTGAGATAATGTTGCTGGAACGGATTGTCCGTGCGCAGGTTGCTGACGCTCAGCGGGCCATCATTCCCATGCCACTCATCAGTGATGGCATGATTTTTCTCGGACTTTCTGAAGTACGGCAGCACATCCTGAAAAGACCACCCCGTATTACCCAATGCAGCCCATTCGTCATAATCACTTTTATGGCCACGAATGTAGGCCATGGCATTGATGGAGGAAGATCCGCCAAGCACCTTGCCACGAGGCTGGTAGCCAAGGCGGCCGTTCAGCCCTTTCTGTGGCACGGTTTCAAAGCCCCAGCTGTTCAATGTCTGCGGCACCATGAGCACCACGGCAGCCGGCGTATTGACGATCCATGTATCGCCATTGCCTCCCGCCTCCAGCAATGTCACTGAAGTACTGGCATCCTCCGACAGACGACCTGCCAGGGCGCAACCACTCGAGCCGCCCCCGATCACAATATAGTCGACGCTGTTTTCTTCAATGCTGCTGGTCATGACACTTCCTGTTATTTAAGCCCTTGAATGGATGTCCCGACGCATCCGGCGCAAGTGACATCCCGATACAGTGCGCATGTTACCGGTAAATCCTGTTACCACTAACGCCATCAGTGGCCAAAGAGTGTGCAGGCATCACCCTGGCAAAAACTTATCAGCTGGCAACACAGACAACAGCAAAGCCACATTGTCAGCCTGAGGAGCCGGTGGGAATTTCCCGGCATTCAACCGGAAGGAATTTGGCTGGCACCGTCGTGCGATCTGGCGCATCGGCCACCATGCCATTGGGCACCCTTGAATAACCGCAGACCCATGCGACAGGGCTTTCCGGCGATCCCTGAACGGACACCGCACGGACCGACAGCACCTTGCCCTCCAGAAGGCTCACCGCCTTGTTGCCGAAAGCGATATGAAACGCGCCTTTTTCCAGCTGCACAGACTTCACATAATTCCCGATCAGCTTGTCAGGCAACGGAATTCCGGCCTCCTTGTTATCGACCGGCATGACGTCCATCGTTTGCTGATACAGCTTCACGCCTGGCTTGAGTTGCTCGACCATTTCCAGCGACTCCCTGACCTGATCACGAGCCATTGGCGAAACAATTGCCGGCACGGCCATGGTCGCCAGGATTGCAATCATCACCAGCACNNTCGCACAACTGGTAAAACGCCTTGTTGTGCTCCATCTCTTTCAGGTGTGCCAGCTCATGCACCACAATCATTTTCAGGAAATCCGCCGGCAGCTCCCGGAACACGGACCCGATACGGATTTCCTTTTTGGCCACCAGCCGGCCACCGTGGTTACGTGACAGCGCGGTATGCAGACCCAGAGCATGTTTGACCACATCCAGCTTGCTGTCGTACAGCACCTTGTCGATGGCCGGTGCATTTTTAAGATGAGCCTGCCGGAGGTCAGCAACATAGCGATACAGCGCCTTGTCCGTCCTGATCTCGTGCTGTTCCGGATACTTTTTCAGCAGGTACTCGCCCAGCCGGTTCTCTGCCAGCAGGGTCTGCACCTGGGCCAGCAGGTCCGGAGGATAACCATTCAGGTACTTGAGGTCGGTCACGTCACTCATCACTCACCAGCAAAAACAGGATCATCCGGCTCAGCCCTTGAAGGTTTCCACGATGGGGCAGCAGGCATGACCCTTTTCATCAGCGCACTGGGCCACCAGCGATTTCAGGCGGAATGCCAGCGCCTGCATGTCGCGGATACGGGCCTCAATGTCCTCCAGACGGGACGCTGCCATGGTCCGGATACGGGCCCGATCAGCCACCGCATCCAGATGCAGCAGCTCACGGATTTCCTCAAGAGAAAAACCGGCCTCCTTTGCGCGCCGGATGAAATGCAACTGCTGCAGGTCCTGGTCGGCATAATGCCGATAACTGCCCTCGCGAACCGGCTCGGCCAACAACCCGATGCGATGGTAGTAACGGACGGTTTCCACATTGACACCGGCATGGGCGGCCAGCTTGCCAATGGTCATGTCACTCATGGCATCTATCCTGATCAATGAGACTTGACTCTGTACGTGGGTACGGAGTCTAGGCTTGTTTACACGATGAATGAAGTACGGAGACCGGTATGAGTCACGATCACACGCCTGCAGCAGGCAAAGCCACTGGCTCATGCTGCACACCGAAGGCAGAACAACCAGCACCGGAAAAGACCGGCAGTTGCTGTGGCGGCAAGAGCTCTCCGGTCGCTGATGACCTGCGTGACCCTGTCTGCGGCATGAAGGCCGGCAAGGACAGCCCGCACCACGCCACGCATGACGGTAAAGACTACTTTTTCTGCAGCGCACACTGTGTCGAAAAGTTCGCGGCAGACCCCGACCGTTACCTGACGCCTCAGGCACCGGCAGAACCAGCGCCCGCCGGCACCATGTACACCTGCCCAATGCACCCGGAAATCGTGCAGGAAGGACCGGGGGATTGCCCGAAATGCGGCATGGCGCTGGAGCCCATGACCGTCACGCTGGAGAGCGACACCACAGAGCTTGATGCCATGACCCGCCGCTTCTGGATCAGCGTGATGCTCAGTCTGCCACTGTTGTTGCTGACCATGAGTGAAATGCTGCCAGGCTTTAACTGGCACCACCGCCTTGGCGATGCCTATGGCTGGATACAGTTTGCGCTGGCCACACCCGTTGTGGCGTGGGCAGCACAGCCCTTCTTCCGGCTGGCCTTGCAGTCCGTCGCCAATCGCCACCTAAACATGTTCAGCCTGATCGGACTGGGTGTGGCTGCCGCCTACGGCTTCAGCGTACTGGCCCTGCTCTTTCCCGCCGTGATCCCCGAAAACTTCATGCAGGACGGCATGCTGCCGTTCTATTTCGAAGCATCCGCTGTCATTGTCTCGCTGGTATTGCTTGGGCAAGTCCTGGAGTTACGCGCCCGCTCGCAAACCGGTGATGCCCTGCGCAGCCTGCTCAAACTGGCACCGGAAACAGCCAACCGCATGGGCGAGCATGGCGAAGAAACCATCCCGCTGTCGCATGTCCACCTTGGCAATCACCTGCGCGTAAAACCCGGCGAGAAAATCCCGGTGGATGGCAAGGTGATCGAGGGACACTCCACCGTCGACGAATCCATGCTCACCGGCGAGCCACTGCCGGTTGAGAAAACCATCAACAGCCCGGTGACCGGTGGCACGCTCAACCAGAATGGCGCGTTTGTAATGGTGGCCGAGCGCATTGGGCATGACACCCTGCTCGCCCGCATTGTGGATCTGGTGAACCAGGCCTCGCGCTCGCGTGCTCCCATCCAGCGCCTGGCCGACACCGTGTCGGCATGGTTTGTCCCGCTGGTGATTGCCGTCGCCACCCTGTCCTTTTTCGGATGGTGGTTTTTCGGTCCTGCACCAGCACTCAACCATGCACTGGTTGCCGCCATTTCCGTGCTGATCATTGCCTGCCCTTGCGCACTGGGCCTTGCCACACCGATGTCCATCACGACCGGGGTGGGCCGGGGTGCCCGTGAAGGCGTACTCATCAAGGATGCATCTGCCCTGGAGCAACTTGAAAAAATTGATACCCTGGTCATCGACAAGACCGGCACCCTCACCGAAGGCAGGCCGTCCCTGCAATCGGTGTACGCCGTGCAGAATGACGAGGACACCGTCTTGCAACTGGCCGCCAGTCTGGATGCACTCAGCTCCCACCCGATTGCCCGCACGCTGGTCGACAGCGCAAGGGACCGTGGCATAACCCTGCTGCCGGTGGAAAATTTTACCGACATTCCGGGTGCCGGCGTTGAGGGGACTATTGCCGGGGAACATGTCCGTCTGGGCAATGAACGCCTCTTCATCACTGCCGGTATTGCGCTTGGTGATGACAAAACTGGCGGAGTGGGAGAAGAAGCTGAACGCCGTCGCAACAATGGCGAAACCGTAATGATTGTCAGCCGGAATGACATACCGGTTGGCCTGATCGGGGTGGCAGACAAGATCAAGGAATCCACACGCGAGGCCATACTGGCCCTCAAGGCCGAAAACATCCGGCTGGTCATGCTGACCGGCGACAACCGGGTGACAGCCGATGCGGTGGCAAAAGAACTCGGCATTGACGAAGTGCATGCCGATATACGACCAGATGAAAAACACCGCGAGATAAAACGGTTGCAGTCTGAAGGACGCATTGTTGCCATGGCCGGTGACGGCATCAACGATGCACCGGCACTGGCACAGGCGCATATCGGCATTGCCATGGGCAACGGCACGGATATCGCCATGCAGAGTGCCGGGGTCGTGCTGGTGAAAGGTGATCTGCGCGGCATTGCCAGGGCAGTCCGGCTGAGTCGTGCCACCATGAAGAACATCCGGCAGAACCTGTTTTTTGCCTTTATCTACAACTTTGTCGGGGTGCCTTTGGCCGCCGGCCTGCTCTATCCGGTATTCGGCCTGTTGCTCAGCCCGATGATTGCCAGCCTGGCCATGAGCATGAGTTCCGTATCGGTGATCGGCAACAGCTTGCGGCTACGCAATACCAGGCTTTGATGAACCGGCTTTTACAGACCAGTCCATCCATAACAAAAAGACCGGCAATTACCGGTCTTTTTTATTTTGCTCATCACGACATCAGCTTGCTGGAGGTGCCAGTCCCAGCAGCGTATTCATCTTGCAGCCAACCACACTGGCAGGTTGCGTCTGTGCAACGCTGGCAACCGTTTCCTGCAATGTTGCGTCCCATGTCAGGGCAGCAGCCGTGCCCGTGACATTACCGCTCACCGAAACCGCATGCGTGCCGATGGTGCCATTGGCCGTGAGCGTGAAATTACCGCCACTGCGCACCACACTGCCCGTCAGGGTCGTCTGCTCACCGCTTCTGATGTCCAGAATACGGCCCTGCACCCCCGCATCACGGGTCACCTCAACGTTGAACAGGTAGGACGCATCATTGATGTCGACAATGCGGGCAAAGCGCAGGGCGGCATCCGGCTTGGCACCGAAGCGTGAAACAAGCCTGTCCAGCGAGACTGCACCGGTCAACACAGCAGGAGGCTGAAGGGAAAGACTTATGCCGTCTGCTACCGGCACGCCGCTGGCGGGTGCAGAGACCGGAATACCGCTCAGGTCCACCATCACCGCATCAGCCAACACCGGGTGAAAACCGTATTTCAGGGTAGCACCCGGTGTTGTTGCAGCCACAACATGCAGGTCGCTTCCGTTCTGCGCCAGGGTGCCATAGTCAAACACGCTGGCCGGATTGAACACATAACCTGGCGCACCGGACAGATAGGCTTGCTGCGCATTCACCTGGCCGTTGCCCTGCAATGTCAATGCAAAAATCGCCGATGGACTGGTACCACTCCCGCGCGAGGCCACGAAAGCGCCGCTGTATGCGCAGTTAAAGCTTTTCACCACATGATTGACCGCATCAGTGCCCGACACAAAGTCCAGCCCCATATCCCCTCTCACGATACGGATGTCGCCCAGCGCGATGTACATGGCAGGATTGGTGGCGATATCGAAATTCGTAAAGTCCAGCGTCCGGAATGTCCAGCCCATGGCAAGGTCATCAAGCTGCGAGTCAACCGTGATGCCATTGTCCGGATTGCCATCCAGATCGAGTGTCAGCAGAAAGCGGGCCATACCGGCAATAATGCCGGCCCTGTCAGGGCTGTCCGCCGGCACCAGCGCAGCGATGGTCAGCAGGGCATTGGTGTTGGTGGGTGTGAACTCACCCATCTTCAGACGGCCAATAAAGAATGTAACCTTGTCACCTGGCCGATAGGAAAAGCGGCCCTGGCTGTCCGTTACACCGGACTTGCCACCGGTTTCGTAATACATGCCGGCAATGGCGCTATCGCGCAGGACACCGGTCGAGTATGGCGTGGCCTCCACCGGAGTCTCTTCCTCACCGCCCCCGCAGGCGCTCAGCATGGCAACGGCTGACGCCAGCAAACCTGTCCTTAACGTGATGCGCATACCCTGCTCCTGTGATGATGTCGGCGCTACAATTCCGCCGGAATCATACCGGTGCCAGCCTGTGCCAGCCAGCTTGCACACTGCACCGGGCTGTATGAATCATGTAGACCACGTGATCGTGGCAACCTCTGCGCCATGAGCACCGGGGAAGGCCTGAATCGGCACCCGGATTGTCTGGCAATCCCACCATTACATTGACCAATGTCAATGCTAGAGTCCGGTCATCCATTCGCACACCGAGACCGTCATGCTTCTCAAAAAGAAAATAAGCGAGCTGCAACGGGCCCTGGATCATGCGCAGTCCTATATGGAATGGGAGCAAGTGGGCACGGAGCTCGACGCACTGACCGGCCTTGATCTGTGGAAGATCGACAACACATCGCCTGACTACAACTACGAACTTATCCGCGACCAGTTGCTGACGCTGCGCGGCTACATGAAAGACAAACAGATTGAGCCGCTGATGCGCCAGCTGCGTGTGGGCCTGCATCACGACCTGGGCAACATGGGCAACTCACGCCTGTATGGCCGTGCGCATGTCGGTACCAAGCGTCTGATCGAAGACTATGTGGATCAGGTGTGCACCTGCCTGGAATACATCAGCAACAACACGTTTGACGGCATCAGCTTCAACGACAAGATCACCTTCTTTGAAGACACCGAGCGTAGTTTTGGCCAGCCCGCCCTCATGCTCTCCGGCGGTGCCACACTCGGCCTTTTCCATATTGGTGTGACCAAGGCACTGCACGAACAGGGGCTGCTGCCAAAAGTGATTTCCGGCTCCAGCGCCGGAGCCATCATGGCTGCCATGGTGGGTTCACATACCGATGCCGAACTTGAGGCCATGTACGAAGGCGAAGGCTGGTACAGCGATGCCTGGCGCTACAACGGCTTTCTCAACGGTGTCACCGGCAAGGGCTTTGCCCAGCAGAAACAGCTGGAAACCTTCCTGCGCCGCAATATTGGCGAATACACGTTCGAAGAAGCATTTGCCCGTACCGGTCGCCATGTGAACGTTGCCGTATCACCGGTACACCAGCACCAGCGGGCACGGCTCATGAACGAGCTGACCTCCCCCTATCTGCTGCTGTGGAGCACGGTGCTGGCTTCCTGTGCCGTCCCCATCCTGTTCCCGCCCGTCACGCTGGTGTCCAAGGACAAGAGCGGCGCTTATTCACCCTACATGCCACTGGAGCAATGGGTAGATGGCTCGGTAAAGAGCGACCTCCCGCGCCAGCGCCTGATGCGCATGTACAACGTGAACTATTTTGTTGCCGTGCAGGTCAATCCGCACATCGTGCCCTTCATGGAAACGGACAAGAAACGTCAGGCAACGCACCTCATGTCGTGGCCGCAACGTGCCGTGCGCGAAGAGATCAAGTTTCACGCCTCCGGCACGCTGGACTTCCTGCGCTCGCAGGTCACCAACGAAACCGGGCGCCAGTTGCTGGACCATGTCTACAACATCGTCTCGCAGCGCTATTACGGCAACGTCACGATCACCCCGCGCTACACGCTTGATCATTACCGCCACATGCTGCGCGACCCCAACAAGGACCGCTGGCACTGGTTCCGCCTGCAGGGCGAGCGTGCCACCTGGCCGATGATCTCGATGATCCGTACCCACTCACGCATCAGCCAGACACTGACCAGCAGCATTGAGCATCTGAAACACCAGCGCCAGCGTCGTCAGGACGATCGCGCACCCGGCCTCACGGTTGTGCGCAAATAAGGGCCCATCGCCCGTCTGGCACTTAAAACGGCCGGACAACCCGTGAAGGTTGTCCGGCCGTTTCGCATCCTGTCGCCCGCGGTTATAGTCTCGACCTGCAGCCAGTTGCGATGGAGACGCCATGACCGCGGTAAAGATTCCCGGATATACCCTCAGGAAGAAGCTTGGTCAGGGGGGTATGGCTGCCGTTTTTCTGGCGGAGCAGGAGTCATTCCAGCGCGAAGTCGCCCTCAAGGTCATGTTCCCGCAAATCGCGAAAGAGCCGGGATTTGCCGAACGCTTCCTGCAAGAGGCCCGTACCGTCGCCAGGCTGACCCATCCGCACATCATCGTGGTGCATGACGTCGGTGTAGCCAATGGCCTGCACTACTTCGCCATGGAGTACCACACCGGCGGCGATCTGACCCACCGCATCCGCAATGGCGGCATCACGGCGTATCAGGCCCTGACCATTACCAGCCAGATTGCGGATGCCCTGGCACTGGCGCACGAACACCAGATCATTCATCGGGACATCAAGCCGGACAACATTCTCTTCCGTGCGCACAACGACGCCGCAATCCTGACCGACTTCGGCATTGCCAAAAGCCTCGATACCAACATACAGCTCACCCAGCTGGGCTCTGCCGTGGGCACGCCGAAATACATGAGCCCCGAACAGGCGCGAGGCCAGAAGGTTGATGGCCGGACCGACATCTACAGTCTGGGCGTCATGCTGTTCGAAATGTTGACGGGACGAGCCCCTTTCCAGGCCGATGAGGCGCTGGCACTGGGCATCAAGCATTGCCAGGACCCGATTCCGCGCCTGCCATCAGAGCTCTCCCGCTACCAGCCCTTGGTTGACCGCATGCTGGCCAAGGAACCAAAGGACCGCCATGCCGATGCGCACGCCCTGATCGCCGATATCGAGGCCCTGCAAAAACCCGGCGGCAAACCTGCCGCCAAAGGACCGGCCAGCCCACCGGCTCCGGCAAGCCAGGCCAGTACGGCAGCCACCGTTATCTCTGCCGTCATCCCTGCCGGCGCAGGAGGATCGCCCTCATCTGCACCTGCTGCGTCCACTGCGAATGGCTACGCCCCCTTCTTTCAAACCGAGGAAGTCCTCACCGGCAACTTTCTCAACAAGCGCAGCCAGTTCAAGGCCAGCTTTTCCTGCGAGGACTACGAGGAGTTCAAGAAACAGCTCTCTGCCCTGCAGGACGAACTCAAGAAATGGCTGGATACCCGCGGCAAGAAAGCAAAGGCACTGCATATCTCGATTCAGGCACACCCATGGATTCATGGCCGCATACGTGAGGTGCTCAACAAGAGCCGCTCGGAAAACTCGCCGCTGTCTGCCGTGCTCGCCCAAGCCGAGGTCATCCTGAACATTCACGATGAAATGAACCCAAAAGGCGTGACCACCATGATGAGCGACAAGGATGGCAAGCCCGCGCCGGCGCCCATCACCGAGGGCGAGGAACCCTGAGGCCCGCTAAGTGGCCTGATCAGCCGACCCCATAAAAACGGTCGAAACGCCTTGATTAGCCAGCAAGAATCCGTAAAATGCGCGGCTCTGTTGGGTCGTTAGCTCAGTCGGTAGAGCAGCGGACTTTTAATCCGTTGGTCCCGCGTTCAAGTCGCGGACGACCCACCATATACAGAACGGCCTGCAGCGATGCAGGCCGTTTTTTTATGCCTGTGAGATCCCGATGGGATACTGGCGGGACAGTCCTGCATACACAGGCGATCCAGTCACCCTCGTTTCAACGCCCGGTAGGCACTCGGCGCCATGCCGATCACCTGCCGGAACTGCCGCGAGAAATAATGCGGATCGCTGTACCCCAGACGCAGGGCAATCTCGTTTACCTGCTCTTCCCCGCCATCCAGCCACTCACATGCCTTTGCCATGCGGCGGTGCTGGAAATGCGCCAGCGGCGCCTGTCCGGTCAGGCGCCGGAAGGTGCGGGCAAAATGAAACTTCTCCATGCCAGCCACATCCGCCATCTGCGCCAGTGTGACGCTCTCATGCAGATGTGCCTGCATCCACTCCTGCATGACCGCCACGTCCAGCCGGGAGCGTGGCCCACTGCCCTGCTGGTCCGACTGGGCCAGCAGCATGAGCAACAAGCGCAACCGGGCCGCCATCAGTTGCAGGCGTTCCGGTTCATAGCCCGGGGAACGTGCCTCCACCAGTGCCTGCCATTCCGCGGACAGCACGGCTGAAACACCGGGGTGACGTACCGCAAAGCGCTCACCCGCCAGCAGGGGCCGCATGAAGGCACTCAGGGCCCTGCCACACAGATGCACCCAGTACAGCGTCCATGGATGCACGGGGTCTGCGGCATAGACATGACCCGTGCCGGCAGGCAGCACGACAAGATCGCCCGCCCGGATAACCAGTTGCTCGCCCGCCACCTCCAGCCGCCCCTCCCCCTGCAGGCAATGCATGAGGAGATGATCCTCGTGCTCATCCGGACTACGCTGCATCGCATGGCCAGCCGCCGTCACGTAGTGGCCTACCGCCTCCGGATACAGGTCGCGGCTGCGCACATCCGCCGCCAGTGCAGCAACCGCAAAAGGGGGGATCACGTAGCGGACACTGCCGGCCGTTGACGGCCAGGATGAAATCAGGGGCATGGGGAAACACTCACGGAAACATCAAGATCATCCACCCCAATACCAAGATATGCAATTTCAGATTGACCTGATGGGTGCTACAAAGAGCATCAGGAACAACAACATCATCCAGACCACAGGAGCCGGCCATGACCGTCCGCCAGATTCCACTGCTGCTTGAAGGCAGCTTCCAGAACAGCAGCAGCACCGTCCGCCAGCCCGTGCGCAACCCGGCCACGCAAGCCGTGCTCGCCGAAGTGCCCTTTGCCACCGCTGCCGAAGTCGACCGTGCCGTTGCTGCGGCCAAGGAAGCCTTCCAGAGCTGGCGTGAAGTCCCTGCTCCTGCCCGCGCGCGCATCATGCTCACCTACCAGCACCTGCTGAAAAAACACCATGACGAGATTGCCGAAATCCTCGCCCAGGAAACCGGCAAGACCTTTGCGGATGCCAAGGGCGACGTGTGGCGCGGCATCGAGGTAGTCGAGCACGCCTGCAACATCTCCTCCCTGATGATGGGCGAGACGGTTGAGAACGTGGCTGGCGGCATCGACACCTACTCGATGATCCAGCCACTCGGTGTGTGCGTGGGCATTACACCCTTTAACTTCCCGGCCATGATTCCGCTGTGGATGTTTCCGCTCGCCATCGCCTGCGGCAACACCTTTGTGCTGAAGCCCTCCGAGCAGGACCCGATGACGCCCATCCGCCTGGCCGAACTGTTTCTGGAAGCAGGAGCACCGAAGAATGTCCTGCAGGTCGTGCATGGCGGACAGGATCAGGTCAACCAGTTGCTGAAGCACCCGGATGTTCATGCCATTTCCTTCGTGGGCTCCGCGCCTGTTGCCGAGCACATCTACAAGACCGGCACCCAGCACCTGAAGCGCGTGCAGTGCTTTGCCGGCGCCAAGAACCACATGATCGTCATGCCGGATGCACAGCCGCAGCAGGTCATCAACAACCTGATCGGCGCCTCCTGTGGCGCGGCCGGCCAGCGCTGCATGGCCATCTCTGTGGCGGTACTGGTGGGCGAAGCCAAAAACCTGATTCCCGGTCTCGCCGAGTCGTTCAAATCCCTGCGTCCCGGCATCTGGAATGATGCGGGTGCCGCCTACGGCCCGGTCATTTCCGCCAGGGCCAAGGCCCGTATCCTTGACCTTATCCGCCAGGGCAAGGAAGAAGGGGCGAAATGCGAATTTGATGGCAGCCTCATCACCGTGCCGGAATATCCGGAAGGCAACTGGATTGGCCCCACGCTGTTCACCGGGGTCAAGCCGGACATGACCATTTACCGCGAGGAAATTTTCGGACCGGTACTGCTCACAATTGAAGTCGACACGCTGGAAGAAGGCATCGCCCTCATCAATGCCAACCCCTATGGCAATGGCTGCTCCATTTTCACGGCCAGCGGTGCGGCGGCACGCAAATTCCAGCATGAAATCGAAGTGGGCCAGGTCGGCATCAACGTCCCCATTCCGGTGCCGCTGCCGTTCTTCTCGTTCACGGGCTGGAAGAAATCCTTCCTCGGCGACCTGCACGCCTATGGCAAGCAGGGTGTACGTTTCTACACGGAAACCAAAACCATCACGGCGCGCTGGTTCGATGAAGACATCGCCCACGCCGCCCCCAACATGACCATCCAGCTGAAATGAATTTTGACCTGACCGACGACCAGAAAGCTTTTGTGCACACCGCGCGCGAGTTCGCTGCACACGAACTCGCGCCGAATGCGGCCCGCTGGGATGCCGAACATCATTTCCCGATTGACGTCATCCGGCGCGCGGGCGAACTGGGCTTCTGCGGCATTTATTCCGATATTGAGTGTGGCGGACTGGGCCTTACCCGCCTTGATGCCGCGCTGATTTTCGAACAACTGTCGCAGGGCTGCACCGCCACCACGGCCTACCTCACCATCCATAACATGTGCACGTGGATGGTGACGCGCTTTGGCAATGCGGCGCAGAAAGCCGAGTTCGGTGAAAAGCTCACCAGTGGTGAATGGCTGGCCAGCTACTGCCTCACCGAGCCTGGTGCCGGCAGTGATGCAGCCTCGCTGAAAACCCGTGCCTCGCGCGACGGCGACGACTACATTCTCAACGGCAGCAAGATGTTCATCTCTGCCGCCGGCGCCACCGACATTCTCGTCGTCATGGCACGCACCAGTGACAACGGTGCCCGTGGCATTTCCACCTTCATCATTCCGGCCAGCACACCCGGTGTCAGTTTCGGCAAGAACGAGGAAAAAATGGGCTGGAACGCCCAGCCCACACGCGCCATCATTTTTGAAAATGCCCGTGTTCCGGCGCGCCACCGTGTGGGTGAAGAAGGCGACGGCTTTGCTTTTTCCATGAAGGGCCTCGATGGCGGCCGCCTCAACATTGCCTCCTGCTCGCTGGGCACGGCACAGGCGGCCCTGCGTGCGGCCCATCGCTATCTGCAGGAGCGCAAGCAGTTTGGCAAGGCACTGGCAGAGTTCCAGGCCCTGCAGTTCCGGATGGCCGACATGGCCACCGAACTGCAGGCCGCACGTCTGATGGTGTATCACGCGGCCAGCCGTCTGGATGCCGGCGACAGCGATGCCACCCTGCATTGCGCGATGGCCAAACGCTTTGCCACCGATGCCTGTTTCACCGTGTGCAACGAAGCACTGCAACTTCATGGCGGATATGGCTATCTGCGCGACTTCCCGCTGGAGCGCATGGTGCGCGATGTGCGCGTGCACCAGATTCTGGAAGGCACCAACGAAATCATGCGCCTGATTGCTGCACGCAAGCTTCTGGAAAAAGATTCTCTCTGAAATGAAAATCCCGCAAGGGCACGGATAAAGGACAACAACAATGAACACCATCGCCTTCTTCGGCTGCGGCAACATGGGTGCCCCCATGGCACGAAACCTGCTCAAGGCAGGCTTCACCGTACGTGTATTTGATCTCAACCCCGCACTGACCGAGCCACTTGCAACAGAAGGCGCCATTGTCACTGCTGCTCCATCCGACACCATTGCCGGTGCCGACACCGTCATCACCATGCTGCCCCATGATGCCGCCGTGCTCGGCCTCTACATCAATGGCGAGAATGGACTGCTGGATTTCCTGACAGCCGACATGCTGGTGATTGACTGCTCCACCACCTCGCCGGAATGCGCGCGCAAGGTCTCGGCTGCCGCACACGCACGTAATATCGCCATGATTGATGCGCCCGTATCAGGCGGCGTTGCAGGTGCCGCTGCAGGCACACTCAGTTTTCTTTGCGGCGGGACTGCCGATGATGTGGAGCGCGCCCGTCCCTTCCTCTCCGTGATGGGCAAGAACATCATGCATGCCGGCCCCGCCGGTGCCGGTGCTGTCGCCAAGATCTGCAACAACATGCTGCTGGCCGTGCACATGATCGGCACCTGCGAAGCACTGCAGATGGGCGTTGATAACGGGCTTGATCCGGTTGTGCTCTCCGACATCCTGCTGAAAAGCTCCGGCCGCAACTGGTCCCTGGAGCTTTACAATCCATGGCCCGGTGTCATGGACAATGTGCCCGCCTCACGCGACTACAGCGGCGGCTTCCAGGTCGACCTGATGAACAAGGATTTGGGCCTGGCCATGGAAGCGGCGCTACACAGCAAATCCGCCACCCCCATGGGAGCACTGGCCAAGCAGCTCTATGCCCTCCATGCCACGCATGGCAACGGCAAGCTCGATTTCTCCTCCATTCTGAAAATCCTGCAACCCTGATACTGCAGCGACAAGAAATTGGCCTCCTCATGCCTTTGCATGAGGAGGCATAGCAGCCGACAATACGCCACGCAAATCGCAACCCCGCCCCCACCCTGCGGAGACATCACGTGGCGTTATCCAATGCAGGCAAGGCCGACCTCTATCTGGTCATCGTGACCCTGCTCGCCGCCGTCAGCTGGATCTTCTCGCGCGAAGCTGTCCTGCTCATGCCACCCCTCCTGTTCATGTCCCTGCGCTTTCTGCTGGCGGGAGCATTGCTCGCCCTCATCGGACACCGGCAACTGCGACTGCTGACCGCTGATGCCTGTGTCCGCGCGCTCAAGGTGGGGTTGGTGTTTGGTGCCGGGATGAGCTGCTGGGTCATGGGGCTGTTCTTTGGCACCCATGTTGGCGAAGGTGCCTTCCTGACCAGTCTCGGTGTCGTGCTGGTGCCCGTGATTTCACGACTGGTGTTCAGGGAGCATCAGCCCCGCAGCATCTGGCTGGCACTGCCCATTGCCACTACCGGCCTGGCCCTGCTTTCCCTGAAAAACGGTTTCCGGCCAGAGGCTGGCCAACTGTTTTATGTACTGGCCGCCAGCATTTTTGCGCTGTACTACACGCTCAATACCCATGCCGCCAATCATCGCGAAATCAGCAGCGCCGATGGCGGCACTACCCAACAGGAAAAAATACCGGCGCTGCCACTCACCGCCATTGTGCTGACCACGGTGGGATTGCTCACCACCATCCTGTCGCTGCTGTTCGAGCCATGGCTACCCACCTTCACCCATTTCTCGACAGAAATGGCCGGCTGGATACTGGCCAGCGTGGTGCTGGGCAGCGCCGCACGCTTCCTGCTGCAAACCCATGCGCAAAGCCTGTCAAACCACTCGCACGGCGTCGTCATCATGGTGGTGGAGCCGGTCTGGGTCGCCCTGCTGGCCGCCGGCTGGTTTGGCGAAACCATGTCCNNCTTCTGCTGCAGAATGGGAGCAACAGAGGGCTGCCATGGATGCAAGCAACCCCACTCTCACTTGAGAGTCGTTTTTACACACCCAGCAAAGACCGCCGCGCTCAGTATTGACCTGCTTGTCATGGGTGTCTATGAGCCCCCGTATCCGGCAATTCCTAAGTAGCCGGGCCACCCAGATGTTGCCAACAACACCTCCACTGATCGTTCTACGCCAAACACACACCGGATGAATTGAGCAATCCATCCGGTGTGGCTAGCCTTGACTCATTCAGAGGCAGGCTCAAACTCTGCCAGTACTTCACGAAAATCCTTTGCCATAAGACCCTCCATCGTGTGGAAACCATTACCAAGGTGATGCAGTTTTTTGACTGCGTAGAGCGCGCCTTGCCCAAAGGCATTGCGCAGGCTTGTTTCATGCACCAATCGGATGACCTGATACGGAAATCCGAATATGACCTCATGCTTGCCGATAATTCCGCCAACACGAATAGAGTTCACTTGATGATCACTATCCAGATCAAGGGACTCTGCAATTCGCATTGCAGTGCCCGAGACCTCCCGCTTGTCCCGGAAGTGCTGTTCAATCACCTCAACATCCGTATGAGGAGCAATCCGTCGCAACGCCTTTGACGCCATCATCAAGAAATTAATGCCGACGGTGATATTCGGGGAATGGAGTACACGGGTTTTCTGGCTGAGTCGATTCAGCAGATCAAGCCGCGCGTCATCGTAATGCGATACCGCAGATACGATTCCAACTCCAGCTTCCGCTGCCGCTTGCCCGTAATAATCGATTGATGCCTCACCCGAGAAATCGACAACAAAATCCACCGGATACTGCTGAAATAGCTGCGTAGCCGTCAAACCGCTGGTGGCAATAAATTGCCCTTGTGGCACAGCATCAAGCTGCAAGGCCTCGCTTACACTCCCGATACTTGAGTCCAGTACTCTCCTGGAAACCCAGGTCAATTCAACCTGGCCATCTTTAATCAATTCTTCTGCGACCGCCTTGCCTGCCCGACCAAAACCAAACAAACCAACACGGATCTTTAGGCTAGCCATACTTAGGCCCTCCAATCACGGCCCGCAGTGATACCATAAAAAAACAATATAAATCAAACAAACACAACTATAATGTCACCACAAACCCTATTTACATAACAAATCGGGATCTAAAAACCGAAGCCAGCCGCATATGAGCTCATATTTTTTATTATTTCTAGGCATGATATCCGCCGGCATTGGAGGCGAACTCTTTGTTCGTGGAACAATTGGGCTGGCGGGCCTTGCTCGAATATCACCGGGAATAATTGCTGCCACTATTGCAGCATTCGCCACATCAAGCCCCGAATTGTCAGTCGCAATAAATTCAGCCCTGGCAGGAAAGCCTCAGATATCTCTTGGTGATGCACTCGGCAGTAACATTGTCAATATTGCACTTATCCTGGGACTTGCCCTAACCATCTCTCAAATTCAAAGCACACGGGACAGCATCAAACGGGATTTTCCGATAGCGCTGCTGATTCCCATAACAACAGGGATATTGTTCCTCGATGGAGAGCTATCCAGAGTTGATGGATTATTCATGCTCATTCTCTTCGTCGCATGGCTTGGAGCAGTGGCTACTGAAGCAAATAAACAGCGAAGCTTTACAGAAGCCGTGATTGGCGAGCATAAATTATGGCGAGTGGCATTTTCATGTGTAACCGGCCTCACATTTCTTATTGCCGCCGGCAATCTGATAGTCTTCGGCGCCAGGGAGATTGCCGTTTCGTTTGGAATCAATGAGTTCATCATTGGTGCAACCATTGTTGCCATAGGAACATCTATTCCAGAGTTGGCCACAACCATTATCTCAAAACTCCGCGGGCATGATGAAGTCGGACTGGGCGCAATATTGGGCAGCAATGTCTTTAATGGATTATTTATCATCGCTATAGCTGCCATCATCCATCCCATCAAGGTACCCTGGCAGGACATTGCCATTACATTGGCTTTTGGCATAGCGGCAATTATAGTTGTCTATCCATCCCGTGATGGATTGATTCAAAGAGGTCGGGGGATATTATTGCTTGCGACCTATGCCGCATATGTTATTACCATATCAAAGGTCAGCACCGTCTAGAACACACATACTTTAATGCACAAACTCCGAAAAAAGGTCTTCATCAGCCAACAGGCGCTTATTGACGCAACCCATACAGAACAAGAAAAGCTTGGCATTCTTCCATCATCAGCCACCGCCACAATAGAACTCACCTCATTATCACGCCAAACCCGACGACCGCAGTAACAGAGATCTGCAGCGGCAACCAGTCTTATATCTGGATATCGGACACAAGAGTTAGCCAACAACCACCTTCTCCGCCTCACTCTGCTGCAGCGCCCACATCCGCGCATAAATTCCGTTCTGGCCCAGCAACTCGCGATGGCTGCCACGCTCGACAATACGTCCCTGCTCCATGACGAGAATCTCGTCCGCATCCACCACCGTGGACAGCCGATGGGCAATGATGAGCGTGGTGCGGTCTGCCGAAATCGAGAACAACTCGCCCTGGATTGCCTTCTCGGTTTTTGAATCCAGAGCCGATGTCGCCTCATCAAAAATCAGGATGGGCGGATTCTTGAGAATGGTACGGGCAATCGCCACGCGCTGTTTCTCTCCGCCGGAGAGCTTGAGCCCGCGCTCACCTACCGTAGTCTCCCACCCATCCGGCAGGCTCTCGATAAACTCAAGAATGTGCGCCGAGCGTGCAGCCTCAATCACTTCCTCACGCGTTGCCTGTGGCCGTCCATAGGCAACGTTGTAATAGATGGAATCATTGAACAGCACGGTATCCTGCGGAACGATGCCGATATGTGCACGCAGGCTCGACTGGGTCAGCTCGCGAATATCCTTGCCATTGATGGATACCGCACCACTGCCAACATCATAGAAACGGAACAGCAAACGCGACAAGGTGGACTTGCCTGCACCCGAACTGCCCACGACCGCCACGGTTTTCCCCGCCGGAATACGGAAGTCCACACCAAACAGGATCTGGCGCTTTGTATCGTAACCAAAATCAACCTGCCGGAACTCGACAGAGGCAGAGTCCGTCTGCAATGCCACTGCATCGGGCGCATCCTTGATGTCGGCATCTTCACGCATCAGGCTGAACATTCTTTCCATGTCCGTCAGCGCCTGCTTGATCTCGCGATAAGCCATGCCAAGTATGTTCAGGGGAGCATAAAGCTGGATCAGGAAGGCATTCACCGCCACCAGATCACCCAACGTCATGGTGCCTTTCGCTACGCCATCGGCCGCCAGCCACACCAGCAGGGTAATGCCCACCGCAATAATGCCGGACTGGCCACTGTTCAGAATGCCGATCGACATCTCGTTCTGGATGGCCGACTTCTCCCACTTTTCCATCGACTCATCGTAGCGCGCCGCTTCGAAAGGCTCATTGCCGAAATACTTCACAGTTTCATAGTTCAGCAGCGAATCGACAGCACGTGTGTTTGCCTTGGAATCCATGTCATTCATGGCACGACGCGTCTGGGTGCGCCACTCGGTGACCACAATCGTGAACACCGTATAAATCACGATGGTACCCAGGGTGACAACAGCAAAACGCCAGTCATACAGCGTGACCAGTATGGTCGTGATCATGCCGATTTCCAGAATCGTCGGCAGGATGTTGAACAGCATGAAACTCAGCAGCGAACCGATCCCCCGGGTGCCCCGGGAAATGTCACGGGTCAGCCCGCCGGTCTGGCGATTGATGTGGTAGCGCAGGCTGAGCTGATGCAGGTGATTGAAGGTCTCCAGCGCCACCCGGCGAATCGCCCCCTGCGCCACCTTGGCAAAGACAGCATCGCGCAGCTCGCCAAAGGCAGTGGATGCCAGCCGCAACACACCGTAGGCAATGATCAGGGCGGCCGGCACCAGCAACAGGGCCTGCGGTTTTGCCGTCAGGTGGTCGACGATGCCCTTGAGGACAAGCGGAATGGCAACCGTGGCTACCTTGGCCAGTATCAGGAACGACAGCGCCAGAATCACCCGGCCCTTGTAGCGCCAAAGGTACGGAAACAGGGTTCTGAGGGTTTGCCAGTCACTGCGGTGATTGGCAACAGGGGCAGCGGGTTCGTGTTCAAAAGAGCGCATGACAAGCTTCCATGGATAACCCCGCCATGATGGCCATTACCGGCAGGATATCAAGCGGACGCGGGTGTTTTCCTGCAACGCCATAACGCCAAATAGAAACTCCCGACATAACCCGGAGGCATTCGCACGCAAGAGCGTCGCAGCCGGCTCACTGTATCGAGATGTCGTACATCATAATCCTGATGATTGTGGCAGGTGCAAGCTGGCCGTTCCGCTATCCCCTGCTAGTCTTTTATGACCCCTCAAATCAAGGAGTCACATCATGGCCAGGAAAGCTGCCGACAACACCATTGCCCGCGTCACCGAAATCATTTCCACATCAGACAAAAGCTTTGACGATGCCATCAGCTCAGGCATCAAACGGGCCTGCAAGACCTTGCGCGATGTACGTGGTGCATGGGTCAAGGAAATGAAGGTGGATGTCGATAATGGCAAGATATCCAGATATCGCGTTGACATGCTGGTGACCTTTGTCGTGCATGAAAACGTATGAACCAAAACAAAAGGCCCGGTCTTTATGGACCGGGCCTTTTGTTTTATATGGCGTCCCCACGGGGATTCGAACCCCGGTTACCGCCGTGAAAGGGCGATGTCCTAGGCCTCTAGACGATGGGGACATAACCTTTGGCTGGCATTGGCGCGGCAGTCAGATCACAAGCAGCCGGACCAGTCAGCAAGGCGCGCATTTTAGGCAGCGCCTTCCGGTGAGTCAACGACAGCCGCACTGCTCATGTCGCGCCATGCCTTTTCCCAATCCTTGGTCTCCTGCTTCGACACCCCGCCCAGCACTGCAAGTGCATGACGCAAACGCGAACGCGTCATGTCCGGGCCCAGAATGGCCATTGCATCCATCACATTCGTACTGGACGTAGAGCCCGAAATCGCGACAAAGAATGACGGCATGAAATCACGCAACTTGATGCTCATCGTCGTACTGACACGGCTCAGCAAGGCACTGACCGTTTCATGATTCCACGTACGCAGCGCCTCGATCTCCCACAGGGTAATCTGCAGCACACGGCGTACTTCATCCGGCGACAGCTTCTTGTGGGCAAAGCTCTCCGGCGTAACATTCACCTGCCCGGCAAAAAAGAAACCGGCCCAGCTGACCGCATCCGACAACGTATGAATACGCGGCTGAATCTGCTTGATCACCTGCTCGACATAAGCCGGATTGAATGCCCACTTCTGAAAGGCGACCATGAGATCAGGCACCGGCATTTCGCGCAGCCACACACTGTTGAGCCAGCTCAGCTTCTCGACATCAAACGTCGGGCCACCCAAAGACACACGAGACAGATCAAAGCTTGCAATCATCTCGTCCAGCGTGAACTTTTCACGCTCGTCAGGCATCGACCAGCCCATTCGGCCCAGATAGTTCAGCAACGCCTCCGGCAAATACCCCATGCGCTCGTAAAACGAAATACTGGTCGGGTTCTTGCGCTTGCTCAGCTTGGACTTGTCCGGATTACGCAGCAACGGCATGTGGCAGAACACCGGAGCCTGCCAACCGAAATACTGGTACAGCAGCACATGCTTGGGGCCGGAACTGATCCACTCTTCCCCACGGATCACATGCGTGATTTCCATGAGATGGTCATCCACCACATTGGCCAGATGATAGGTCGGCAGACCATCCGCCTTCATCAGCACCTGCATGTCGACTTCCGACCACGGAATCACGATCTCGCCACGCAACATGTCCTGGATACGGCACTCGCCTTCACGCGGGACGATCATGCGGATCACTGACGGCTCGCCGGCGGCAAGGCGCGCAGCCACTTCATCCTGTGCCAGATGCATGCAGTGGCCGTCATAACCCAGCGCACCCTTGGCCGCCATCTGCTCGGCACGCAGGGCGTCCAGACGCTCTGCCGTACAGAAGCAATGGAAGGCATGACCCTTCTCCACCAGCTCACGCGCATGCGCCTTGTAGATATCGCTGCGCTCGCTCTGACGATACGGCGCATGCGGACCGCCCACATCCGGGCCCTCATTCCACTCCAGACCCACCCACCTCAAGGCACTCAGGATTTGCGCCTCGGACTCCTTCGTGGAACGTACCTGGTCAGTATCCTCAATGCGCAGGATGAACTGACCGCCATGCTGGCGGGCAAAGCACAGGTTGAAGAGCGCGATATAGGCAGTCCCGACATGGGGATCGCCCGTGGGCGATGGGGCGATACGGGTACGAACAGTAGTCATCAGGCAGTCCGGCAAACAAGCAAACGAAGGCCGCGATTATACAGTGCTAACCGACAGATGCGCCCTCTATCCTCGTTCCCTGCCCCTCCCTGCCGACAACAAAAAGGCCGCTCACGGCGGCCTTTTGCTAACCCGGCAGCAAGCCGCTTACCCGGCAGCAAGCTCGTATGCCACTTCCTCGGTCTCCACCATCTCGAACAGGGCACTGATGAATTCGTCCGTCACCGAGTTGGTCCACTCCCCCTCGATGTCCGCCGTGACCATTGGCTCAAATGTCAGGTCGAGGAACTGGTTCTCGCCAACCTTCAGCACATCCGCGCCTTCAGAGGTGCTCACCACTTCCCAGTGATCCGGAACATCCATGTTAAGAGTGATCGTAACAGCCAGTTTCTTGCTCATGAGAACTCCTCGCACCTGCGCAGCAGGCCAGTGATAAACCAGAAAACCCTCCCGGAACAATAACGCCGGCAGGAGACAAAACGGCCATGAACAGCACACACGGGAAACCCGGGAACAGGACAGAAAGGCTGGGAAAAACAAAAAAGCCCTGCTTATCTAATCTGTTGATAAGCAAGGCTTTTCGATATATGGCGGAGAGGGAGGGATTTGAACCCTCGGTAGACTTGCGCCTACGCCTGATTTCGAGTCAGGTACATTCAACCACTCTGCCACCTCTCCGAAGGGCGCAGAAGATAACCGGCCTGCGCGTTCAACTCAAGAGAAAAGCTCGAAAAAATCCGGTCACAACGACCGCCTCAGTCGAACTTCACACCAATACGGTGACCCACTTCCTCATAAGCCTCAACCACACCACCCAGGCCCTGACGGAAACGGTCCTTGTCCAGCTTCTTGCGGGTGTCCTTGTCCCACAGACGGCAGCCATCGGGCGAGAACTCGTCACCCAGCACAATCTCGCCATGGAACAGGCCAAACTCAAGCTTGAAGTCCACAAGCAACATGTTGCCGGCATCAAACACACCCTTCAGCACTTCATTCACCTGAAAGGACAACTCTTTCATGCGTGCCAGTTGATCATCCGTGGCCCAGCCAAACGAACGCACGTGGTATTCGTTAACCATGGGGTCGCCAAGGGCATCATTCTTCAGGAACAGTTCAAAGGTCGGCGGATTCAGTTCCTTGCCCTCCTCCACACCCAGGCGCTTCACCAGACTGCCAGCGGCGAAATTGCGCACCACGCACTCGACCGGAATCATGGTCAGACGCTTTACCAGCGACTCGGTATCGGACAGCAGCTTTTCCTGATGTACCGGAATGCCGGCCGCTGCCAGCTTGTCCATGATGAAGGCATTGAACTTGTTGTTGACCATGCCCTTGCGTTCCAGCTGCTCGACCTTCTTGCCATCAAAGGCAGATGTGTCGTTGCGGAACAGGATCACCAGACGGTCAGCATCATCCGTGGCATACACGGATTTGGCCTTGCCAGTGTAGAGAAGATCGCGCTTTTCCATGAAGGTCTCCGAATCTCAGGGCTTGTCGCCCGGCCAGCGCGCGACAATAGACTCGAACAATGTCCGGGTCATTTCTTGCGAAGCCAGGGTGTCATCATCTTTTTGCAGGGTCAGGGTATAGGCAGACTGCCCACGTGTAACACGCAGCTGGTACGTTGCCTTTTTGCCATCGGTATCGGCAAGGCTCAGGTAATATTGCCCAAGGCCCTGGTCACGGTCCTCAACCTTGACCCCGGCAGCCTTCAACGCCTGCTCCAGGTTGTCCCAGATGGCATTGAAGTCACCACGAATGGTCAGGACAGAATAGCCGTTACCATCCAGGCTCAGCTCGGGGCGCTCGCTCCCCGATGGCTGTGCCGGAACATTGGCAGCGGGCACATCAGCACCCTCGGCCAGTGGCCGCGGACGGGGAACATCAAACTTCTTGGGCCACTCTGCCGGAGCGGCGGCAGTAGTTGGTGGAATCGGGAACAGTGGTTTTACCTGTCGCGTTTCCTGTCCTGCCGGAAAAACCAGAGGCGGCAGGTCCTGGGCACCAAAGTAGTCCTCGCCCTTGCTGGCACATGCCGTCAGCACTACTGCAAACGCCGCCACGCAAACGCCACGAATAATCGACATCAGGATATTGCCCCTGCCTGACGCAATGCCGCTTCCACTACCGGACGGCAGGGCTCTGACAAAATGGTAAGTGGTAACCGGATACCGTCTTCCATACGACCCATGGCATGCAACGCCCACTTTACCGGAATCGGATTGGACTCGATGAACAGGTCACGATGCAGCGCTTCCAGTGGCGTATTGAGAGCCTTCGCCTCATCAGCCTTGCCTGCCAGCGCAGCCGCACAGACACGCGACATGGCGCCAGGCGCCACGTTGGCAGTCACGGAAATATTGCCCTTTGCCCCCATCAGGATCAGCTCATACGCCGTAGCGTCATCACCGGAGTAAACCACCATGCGGTCACCCACCATCCCGATCAGCTCGCGACCGCGCTCAAGATTGCCGGTGGCATCCTTGATGCCCACGATATTGGGCAGCCCTGCCAGCCGAGCAACAGTGGCATTCTGCATGTCCACGCCTGTGCGGCCCGGAACGTTATAGAGAATCTGGGGAATGGCGACGGCCTCGGCAATTGCCTTGTGATGCTGGTACAGGCCTTCCTGGGTCGGCTTGTTGTAATACGGCGTTACCAGCAATACGGCGTCTGCGCCAACCGATGCAGCCGCTTTCGTAAGGGCAATCGCCTCACGTGTCGAATTGGCACCCGTACCGGCAATAACGGGAATACGGCCGGCTGCAGCAGCAATTACAAACTTGATCACCGCCAGGTGTTCGTCCACATCAAGGGTAGCCGACTCGCCAGTTGTGCCTACGGCCACAATCGCGTGGGTACCTTCACTGACATGCCACTCCACCAGCTGGCGCAACGCCTCCCAGTCCACCGTGCCATCACGGTGCATGGGAGTAACCAGGGCGACAATACTGCCGGTAATCATGCTGCTCTCCGCAGGATCGAAAGGCGAATATGGTAATGGCCACGCATGACCTTGAACAGGTCAAATCCCGGGCAGATGCGGCCATAAGCTGCTGCCCTGACAAAGACCAAACAAAAAAGCCGGCATAAGCCGGCTTTTTCGTGAAACTGGAGCGGGAAACGAGACTCGAACTCGCGACCCCGACCTTGGCAAGGTCGTGCTCTACCAACTGAGCTATTCCCGCGCACCGTCGTATCGGTGAGAGCGCGCATTGTACTGATGGCCCTTTCCCTGTCAACAGAGAAAACACTCCTGGCAGTTCAACTGCTCAGGAATCACGCAAATCCGGCCAGGCCGCCTTCAAATAGATCATCATTGACCACAATGTCAGGGCAGCAGCCACGATCAGAAGAGGAAAACCGACATACAGGTTCAGGCCCTCATGATTCAGCAGCAACACAGTAATAGCGGTCATCTGCATGGTGGTCTTGAGCTTGCCCATGAAGGAAACAGCCACACTGGCACGTTTGCCCAGCTCGGCCATCCACTCGCGCAAAGCCGAAATGGTGATTTCACGAGAAACGATAACAATGGCAGAAATCACCACCAGCACCCGTTCATGGTGCCACTGCACCAGAATGACCAGTGCCGCCGCCACCATGAGCTTGTCCGCCACCGGGTCCAGAAACCGGCCAAAAGCAGAAGACTGGTTCAGCCGGCGCGCAAGGTAGCCGTCCAGCCAGTCAGTAATCGCCGCCACCAGAAAGACCACGGCAGACGCAATAAAGCGCCAGTCATAGGGCAGATACGCCAGCACGATCAACACCGGTATCAGGGCCACCCGCAGCAGCGTGAGAATATTGGGAATGTTCAGCAAAGGGGACGACACCAGGTATTTCTCCGTTGATACACGCGTTTTAACCTGAGCACTTAATGACTGTGCAGGGCGTCGTAAATGGTTTCTGCCAATGTTAAGCCAATCCCCGGAACAGTCGCGAGGTCCTTGGCACTTGCCCGCAGCACCTCCTGCAAGCCTCCGAAATGCTGAATCAGGTCACGCCGCTTCTTGGGCCCAACCCCGGGGATGTCCTCCAGGGCCGAACGCTTGCGTTGTTTGCCACGCCGTGCTCGATGCCCGGTAATGGCAAAACGGTGTGCCTCATCCCGAATATACTGGATCAGGTGCAGGGCAGGCGAATCCGCCGGCAACTGCAGATCCGCACCATCGGCAAAATGCAGGGTTTCCAGCCCCGGCTTGCGCCCCTCCCCTTTGGCAATCCCGATCAGGGTTACCCCCTGGATGCCCAGCTCGTCCAGCACACCAATGGCCTGTGCCAGTTGCCCCTTGCCACCATCAATAAAGAGGATGTCAGGCAGGCGTCCCTCCCCGGTTTTCAGGCGTTGATAACGACGCGTCAGGGCCTGATGCATGGCAGCGTAGTCATCCCCCCCCGTAATACCCTCGATATTGAAGTGCCGGTAGTCACGGTTACGCGGTCCGGCTTCATCAAATACCACACAGGACGCCACCGTTGCCTCGCCCATGGTGTGACTGATGTCAAAGCACTCCATGCGGGTAATCGGATCGGTTCGTCCCACCGCCTGCTGTAAGGCAGCAAACCGGGCATTCATGTGTGTACGGTTGGCCAGTCGGGCCGACAACCCCTGCTCCGCATTCAGGCGGGCCAACTGCAACCAGGCCTGACGCGTTTCACGCACACGATGCTTGATACGGACATCCCGGCCATACAGCGCGCGAATAGCCTCATGTATCACTTCCGCATCCGGCAATTCCTCGCCGGTGATGATTTCATCAGGAATATCCCGACCACCATCAGACTGCAGATAAAACGACGGCAAAAACTCGGAAAGAATTTCGGCGGGGCTGGTCTCACCGAACATGTTCGGATGAAACTCCTTGCTCCCCAGAACTCGCCCCTCACGTACAAACAGGATTTGTACACACACACCACCCGGCTGCGCGGCCACCGCAATCACATCGGCATTGCCTGCATCCCGGGTGACAAACTGCTGCTCCTGGACACGACGCAATGCCGCCAGCTGATCGCGATAGATCACGGCCAGCTCAAAGTCCAGAGCATCCGCTGCCTGATTCATGCGCGCCATCAGGTCCTGCATGACCTCTTCGTTGCGCCCCTCCAGAAACAGCACGGTATGACGAACGTCCCGGGCATACTCCTCGGGCGACAGCAACTTCACACAGGGTGCCCGACAGCGCTTGATCTGATACTGCAGACAGGGCCTTTCCCGGTTACGGAAAAACGTATCCTCGCACTGCCGCACCTGAAAAAGCTTCTGCAGCAGCTGCAGACTTTCACGCACGGCCTGCGAACCCGGATAAGGCCCGAAATAGCGGCCTTTCTGCTTTTTCGGGCCGCGATGAAAGCCTATGCGCGGATAGTCCTCTCCCTCCGAGACGAACAGGAATGGATAAGATTTGTCATCGCGCAAAAGGATGTTGTATGGCGGCTTCAGCTCCTTGATCAGCGTCTGTTCCAGCAGCAGCGCTTCAGTCTCCGACGCAGTGAGCGTCACCTCGATATCGCGAATACGCTCAACCAGCGCACGCGTCTTCGGGCTTTCGATATTTTTCTGGAAGTACGAGCTGACACGGTTTTTCAGACTGCGGGCCTTGCCCACATAAAGAATTTCGCCACTCGCACCGATCATGCGATACACGCCCGGCAGCAACGGCAAGGTTTCCAGAATGGCAGAGATATGCCCGGAGAAATCCACTTGCGATGAATCCATTTGCCCAGACTCGATCACACCGGATCAGACAGCGTCAGCATTCAGTAATCCATGCCGGACAGCCAGAAGCGTCAGTTCAACATCACTGTCGATACCCAGTTTCTCGAAAATACGATAGCGATAGCTGTTGACCGTTTTCGGACTGAGAAAAAGACGATCGGAGATTTCCTGCACCTTCTGACAGTTCACGACCATCATGGTGACCTGCATCTCGCGCTCGGTCAGGGCATCAAACGGAGATGTCTTCTCCTCCTCCAGCGAACTCAGGGCAAGACGCTGGGCGATACCCGGACTGATGTAGCGCTGACCAACAGCAACCGCACGAATAGCATGAACCATCTCCTCCAGCGCCGCCCCCTTGGTCAGGTAACCGGCGGCACCTGCCTTGAGCAGGCGGGACGGAAAGGGCTCTTCATCACACACGGTGACGGCCAGAACCCGGATGTCCGGAGACTGGCGCAACAGCTTGCGCGTTGCCTCCAGCCCGCCGATACCAGGCATTTTCACGTCCATGAGCACGACCTGGGGGTCCAGTTCACGCGCCAGACGCAGACAGTCCTCACCGCTGGCAGCCTCCCCCACCACCTTGATACCGGTGATGTCGGCCAGCATGCGGGTGATACCCATGCGTACCAGATCGTGGTCATCAACCACCAGAACCTTGATCACGCCCTGCTCCGGTATTCAAAAATGGTCAGCGCCCCGACCTGCCGGGGCTCCCTATGCAGGAGAGTAATACGCTACTGCCAGCGAGGCAAAGCTCACGACAGACCCGACGGTATCAGGACCAGTCATACACCGCCCAAAGCGCCCCGTTGGTCGGAAACAGGAATTTTTATGTGAATCAATCGGTTATCCCACATGATCCGGGTTGTTCTACAGCCTTCTTTTTTGTTAAAACCGGATCTTGATCATGACGAAGCGGTTGTTGAGCTGCTAATATCAACCCTATAAATATCAATGGATTGTGTTGGTGAATTCACGCGCCTGCTGAAGGTGCTCCGGCCCGATCGAGAAATGACATGAAAAAGTCTCTGAACATTATCCTGCGTCCGGTCCTTCTGGGCCTGATTACGCTTGGACTGAGCCTGCCCGTGACCGCCCCGGAAGCAATGGCCAGCAGCAAGCAGGAAGTCACAGCCAAGAAAAAGACCGTGAGCAAGGCTTCGCGCAAGAAGTCACATGCGGTCGCCAGCAAAAAAAAGCGTAACCAGAAAGTATCCCGCTATGGCAAGCGCCGCAGCAATGCAGTTGCCCTGCAGTCGCGTCTTGATCGCGAACGTCAGGCTGCGCTTAGCCGCCTCCCGCACCGCGTTGGACCTACCGAAGTATTTCAGGCATCCACTCTGCAGTTGCCACTCAATCTGGAGTCCCGTGCTGCCGTTGTAATCAACGCAGAGACTGGTGAATTGCTGTACAGCAAGAACTCTTCACGCACCATGCCCATTGCTTCCATCACCAAGCTGATGACGGCCATGGTGGTACTGGATGCACATCTCCCCATGGATGAAATCATTACCATCAGTGATGCCGACGTGGACAAGGTCAAACACACCAGCTCCCGCCTCACCGTTGGTACGTCCATGCCACGCAGTGAGGCCATGCTGCTGGCACTGATGGCTTCGGAAAACCGGGCTGCCGCTGCTCTGGCACGTACCTATCCGGGTGGCACGGCTGCCGCGGTGGCTGCGATGAACCGCAAGGCATCCGAACTGGGCATGACACACTCCCATTTCGCAGATGGCACAGGCCTGCAGATGCAGAACATGGCCTCGCCCACCGATCTGGTGCGCATGGTCAAGGCTGCCCGCAGCTATCCCGAAATCCGCCAGTTCTCCACCACGTCAGAACACTCACTCGTTGCTGGTCGCCGCATACTGCCGTACCGGAATACCAACGCACTGGTGAAGAATGACACGTGGGATATCGAAGTCTCCAAGACCGGCTTCATCAATGAAGCAGGCAAGTGCCTGGTAATGCATGCCCGCGTGAATTCCACACCAGTCGTTATTGTGCTGATGGACTCAAACGGTCGTTACACCCGTATCGGCGATGCCAACCGCGTCAAGAAATGGCTGGAAGCCGCCGTGCAAAGCTTCACGCTTAGCGAAAACCAGTACACAGAGCATCAATAAGAAAAGGCCGCAAGGCCTTTTCTTTTACTGACAGGGTCAAGGCAGGAGTAACGGGGTGCTAACCAGTATTCTTGGCCTGCTCGTCACCCTGCAACTGATTGCCATCTGGGCCCTGATGCGCAATCGCCTCCGGCACAAGCGCGCACTCTCCTCCCTTCGTGAAACAGTCGCCCTGCTTGAGCAGCGCCTGACCGCCAGAACCGACGCCTGGCGGCATGCCAACGACACGCTCGAACAAACCGAGCAGCGCCACAGAATAACCACAGCCTTGCTGAATGAAACGAAGGAATACCTGAACAGCATCATCAACTCAATGCCATCAGTGATGATTGGTGTTACGCCCAGCGGGCACGTCACACACTGGAACTCTGCAGCAGAACTGGCTACCGGCATTCGTGAAAAGAAGGCACTTGGATTCCGGCTTCAGGAAATCTATCCCAACCTGCCTGTTCCACCCGAAATGATTGAGGAATCCATCTCCCTCAGCGAGCCGCGCATGCGCGAGAACGTAAAGGTCGATCATCTTGGCATGAACCGCTACGTTGATATCACGGTATACCCGCTGCATTCCCTGGAGCTTACCGGCGCGGTCATTCGAGTAGACGATGTCACCATGCGTCAGAAGCTCGACAGCATGATGCTACAAAACGAAAAGCTGAAGTCTCTTGGAGAGCTTGCCGCAGGGATGGCACATGAAATCAATAATCCGCTCGCTGCCATCCTTCAAAGCCTGCAAAACGTCGAGCGCCGACTGAGCCCAGACCAGGCAGGCAATCAGGCCGCCGCTGCAGCACTAGGCCTAGACCTTAAAAAAATGGACAGTTATCTGGAAGCCCGGGAAATCAAGAGATTCCTAGAGGGAATGGATAATGCAGGACGTCGCGCAGCGGAAATCGTCCGTAACATGCTGGAGTTTTCGCGCAGCTCCAGTCGGCAACTAGAGCCAACCCAGCTGAACGATGTCGCACATGCCAGTGTGAACTTCATGCGAAATGCCATCGAGTTTTCCATGCCTTCATTAAGCGAAAGTCTGGTTATCGAGGAGGACTACGACAACAGCCTGCCAGCCATTCCTGCATCAGGCATTGAATTGCAGCAGGTACTGGTCAATCTGCTGAAGAATGCTGCACAGGCCATTCAGGAGGCACGTCGCGATGCCCCCCTCATCCGCATCAGCACCCGCTACATTCCGCCACTGGCAGAAATTCGCGTAGAAGATAACGGCACTGGCATGAGTCTGGCCACATCAAAACAGATTTTTGACCCCTTCTTCACTACAAAAGTCGTTGGACAGGGAACAGGTCTCGGACTTTCCATATCCCACTTCATCATCACCCAGCGCCATCATGGCAGAATCGAGGCTCGCAGTACGCCAGACAAGGGAACAACTTTTGTGATCACGCTACCAATTGCACAACCGGGTCAGTCTCACTGACTACAAGCCGTAATGTGCACGCGCCAATGTCTCAAGCCGATGCTTTCGTTCCTTCCAGTCAGGCATGAAACGTGACTGCAGCTCATAAAACTGCTTGCTGTGATTAAACTCTACCAGATGACACAACTCATGCATGACAACATAGTCGATGCATTCAGCAGGCATGCGTATCAGCTCAAGATTGAGCGTAATCACACCCTTGCGTGTGCATGACCCCCAACGCGTGCGCATTTTCCGTATTTTAATATCCGGAAACGGGAGCCGCAGGGACTTCATTTCCTCATGACAAAATGCCAGCCGTAACGGAAACACCTTTTGTGCTTCGCGGCGTTGCCAGAGTTCAATCACGCCCCCCAGTCCATCAGGAGTTGCCAGCCGTTCTTGCGTAATAACCACCTGCAGGACATCACCATGCCTGGTGGCCCGGTTATGGCCCGCTTCATTTACCCTCAACGTCAGGGAATGGCCAAGATGCTGAAAGGTTCCACCATTCTCGTAGCGCACAGGTGCAGGAGCTGGCTCTTCCATAAACCGGGCACGCTGCAGCATCAGCCAGTCCCAGCGCTCACGCATGAACAGATAGATTTGCGCCAGCGGAACACGATTCGGCGCTCGCACCTGCACCGAGCCATCCCGATGCACATAAAGACCTATCGTCTTGCGTGCTGTGCGAATGAAATGAAAAAAAAGCGTCTCGCCAGTATCGTGCCGATACTCCTTCAACGCCTTCCCGTCATGATCAGGCATATTCGTTCACCACATCCAGAAACGCCTCGCCATAGCGATCAAGCTTGCTGTCTCCTATGCCCGCAACATGCCCCATTTCTTTCAGCGACCGGGGACGTGCCGACAGGATCGCCATCAGGGTACTGTCATGAAAGATGACATACGGAGGTACGCCCTGCTCTTGCGCAAGCTGGCGTCGTTTGGCGCGCAAGGCCTCCCAGAGAATGCGGTCCTCATGCGGGATATCCAGTGCCGGTTTGCCACCCGTCTTTCTGGGCGTAACCGTTCTGGCCTGCTCCCGGCGTAACATCAGGGTTTCTTCCCCGCGCAGCAAGGGACGGCAGCTGTCATCCAGGCGCAAGGCGCCATAGCCCTCACTGTCAGGCTGCAAGAAGCCACGCGCCAGCAACTGCCGGAACACCGAACGCCACTCCTTGTCCGTCAGATCCGTGCCGCGCCCAAAAACCGCCAGCGCCTCATGTCCGTTGCCGGCAATTCGCTCCGTTTTCTCGCCACGCAGCACTTCGACCAGATACTCGACACCATAACGACTACCCGTGCGGTAAACCGCCGACAGTGCCAGACGAGCCGGTTCGGTAGCCTCCCAGCCCGGAACCGGTTCCACGCAGTTATCGCAATGACCACACGGCTCTGCCATATGCTCGCCAAAATGGGCCAGCAGCAACTGACGGCGGCAACTGGTGGTCTCGCACAGGGCCAGCATGGTATCTACCTTCCGCTTTTCTTCGCGTTTGAAGGTATCCGCTGCATCTGACTGGTCCAGCATGGACTTGAGCTTGATGACATCCGCAAGCCCGTAGGCCATCCAGGCATTGGCCGCCAGACCATCACGGCCGGCACGCCCGGTTTCCTGATAATAGGCTTCAATGCTTTTGGGCAAATCCAGATGCGCCACAAACCTCACGTTGGGCTTGTTGATCCCCATGCCAAAGGCAATGGTGGCCACCATGATCACGCCTTCTTCTCGCAGAAAGCGCGTCTGGTTTTCCTCGCGCACGGCTCCGGACAAGCCGGCGTGGTACGGCAGTGCACGTATGCCTCGCTCATTCAGTGACACTGCCGTCTTGTCCACCTTGTTGCGTGACAGGCAATAGACAATGCCCGCATCACCCGGATGTTCGCGGCGAATGAATGCTTCCAGCTGATCCAGCGATTTCTGCTTGGGCACAATACGATAGAAAATATTGGGCCGGTCAAAGCTGGAGATAAAGGTTTCCGCATCCTCCAGGCCAAGACGCTGGGCAATATCCGCCCGTGTGCGCGGGTCGGCGGTCGCGGTCAGGGCAATGCGCGGCACATGCGGGAACTGCTCCCGAAGCACAGAAAGGCCCAGATAATCCGAACGGAAGTCATGCCCCCAGTGCGACACACAGTGGGCTTCATCAATCGCAAACAGGGCAATCTTTACGCGGGACAACTGATCCAGCATACGTGCCGTCACCAGCCGCTCCGGTGCCACATAAAGCAGATCCAGTCGGCCATCCAGCAATTGCGACTCAATCGCCTGGGTTTGCTGGAAATCAAGCGTGGAACTGAGGTAGGCGGCACGCACACCGGACTGCACCAGTGATGCCACCTGATCCTGCATGAGGGCAATCAACGGCGAAATGACAATCGCCGTACCCGGCCGCACCAGTGCAGGCACCTGATAGCAGAGGGACTTGCCGCCACCGGTAGGCATCAATACGAGGGCATCACGTCCCTCGACCACCGCATTGACGATAGCCTCTTGCGGGCCGCGAAAGGCATCGTAGCCAAAAACGTGTTGCAGGATATCGCGCGGATTTGCATTCATGGGCGGCGATTATGGGGGATGGCTCACACCCTGTCAGCAAGACCGTCCTACATCCTGCCAATAGGGAAATTGGCAACACTCGACTACAATGCCTGCTTTACCAGGAGAGTCCGACATGCACGAACTTCATGCCCTGCCCGATGCCACCCGCCAGCTGCTGGAAGACTTTCTGGACGGCGAGGAAAACACCGACGGGCTGGACTTCGTGGCAACCCACGGTTTTCTGAGTGCCGTCACCGTAGGCCCGCGCACACCGCCTGTTGCCGCCTGGATCAAGGTACTCTTTGACGATCAGCCCGTGTGTGCCGATGCCGCCAAAGCCACGGCCATTACCGAGGCGCTGGTTGCCTGGCAGACGGAGATACATGCCACTCTTTATCATGGACAGCCATTGACCCTGCCCTGCCCGCTTGTGCTCAAGACCGGCGAGCCCACCGCACTGAATGACTGGTGTGTCGGCTTCATGGAAGGCATGTTCATGGAGGAGAACAGCTGGTACGAGGGCGATGAAGACCTGATTGCCGACCTCACCCTGCCCATGGTGGTGCTGTCCGACCTGATCGACGAGCCCGAACTGCAGCCCCTGCGCCGTGACCCCAAGCTCTCACGCGAGCTGGCGCAACAAATCCCTGATGTGCTGACCGAGCTGTACCTGCACTTTTACGCACCCAGAACAATCTGACATCAGCCTTCCAGCCCGCGAGCGCGTGCCAGCGTGATCTGGTGCATACGCTCGCGCAGGCGGGACTTCCTCTCTTCGGTGACTGAGGCCACGCAATACTGGCAACTCACACCTTCCTCGTAATCCGGCGACTCCCGCTCCTCCGGCTTTACAGGGTGGCCGCAGCCAAAACACATCTCGCTCTCGCCCTCACCCAGACCATGCGTCACACCCACGCGGTGATCAAAGACGAAGCACTCACCTTCCCACAGGCTTTCTTCCGGTTTGACCTTCTCCAGATATTTCAGAATGCCGCCCTTGAGATGATAGACCTCGGCATAACCCTCCCCCAGCATGAAACTGGAAGCCTTCTCGCAACGGATACCACCGGTGCAGAACATGGCTACCTTGCGGTGACGGGCAGGATCGAAATGCTCGCGCACATACTCCGGAAATTCGCGAAAACTGTGGGTATGCGGATCAACCGCATTGCGGAACGTCCCCAATGCCACCTCGTAATCATTGCGCGTATCAATCACGACGACGTCGGGATCACTGATGAGCGCATTCCAGTTTTCCGGGTCAACATAGGTACCCACCAGCCTGTTGGGGTCCACGCCTGGCACCCCCAGTGTCACGATTTCCTTTTTGAGCTTGACCTTCATCCGGCGGAACGGATGACGGTCACTGAATGACTCCTTGTGATCCAGAGCGGCAAGCCGTTCATCCGCCCGGATGAACGCCAGAATTGCATCAATACCTTCACGGGTACCCGAAACAGTGCCGTTGATTCCCTCTTCCGCCAGCAACAGCGTTCCCCGCACGCCCAGCTCGAGACAGCGCTCCTTCAACGGTTGCTGCTTGTCCCTGAAATCCGGCAACGCGGCAAAGTGGTAAAGCGCAGCTACAACTATCGACTCAGCCACGCTTGCTGCCCCCACGACATGCCGGGCTGTCAGGCGCAGCCCCCGACTCCGCCCACTCTTCAGGCGTATACAGATGCAAGGCCAGGGCATGCAGGCCCTGCGCCATTTCATCTGCCATCAGCGCGTACACCTTCTGGTGACGAGCCACGGCACGCAAGCCAGCAAAGTCGGCACTGACAACCACCAGCTTGAAATGGGTATCGTTGCCGGCACTGTGGTTGTGTGACTCGTTCAACACCTCAAGGTAAATCGGTGAAAAACCGCTCTTCAGGTGCTCCTCGATACGCTGCTGACGGGACATGAGACAGGACTCCAGGGAAAACAGGGCAGCGCAATTATACGACCATTGACGAGATCCCGTGGGGTGATCTGCCCGCTTGTCGCAAACATGACCCAGCAGTCCCAAAACAGCTTCCCGGGACAGAACCAGGACATATATTCGAAAGGGTCAAGCCAGCCCCGGCACACCAGTGGAGTCGCCTCGCCATGAGCATCCAGTTTGTGAAAACCACACCGGACAACATCCGTTTCTTCCCGGCACCGGGCACCCCCGAAGCACAAATGACCGAGCGTGAAGTCAACGATATCGCCGAGATCTTCCAGACGCCCTTGGCCGGCAGCTACAACTGGGACTATGAAACAGTGGATGGCCGCATCCGCAAGCTCTACCAGCTAGGCAAGGAACTGAACTGGAACCAGGAGTCCGATCTCAACTGGGATCAGTACTACCCTCACAGCCAACCGCCCGTTGACCAGAACTTCAATCCCTTTGTCGGTTATGAGCCTTTTGAGAAACTGAGCGAGGAGGAAAAGCTTCGTTTCTCCTGGCACAACCAGTCATGGACGCTGTCCCAGTTCCTGCACGGCGAGCAGGGTGCCCTGCTTGTTGCGTCACAACTGACTTCATGCGCCCCAACGTTTGATGCCAAGCTGTATGCCGCCTCACAAACATTTGACGAAGCGCGACACGTGGAAACATTCAACCGCTACATCCAGGAAAAGATCGGTTTCATGTACCCGGTAAACCCGCACCTGAAACTGCTGCTGGACAAGATTCTTTCCGACCCGCGCTGGGACCTGAAATTCATCGGCATGCAGATCATCATTGAAGGACTGGCACTGGCCGCATTCAACACCATGCGCATGGTGTCGCTGGATCCCCTGCTCAAGGAAATCATCTACCTCATCACGCGCGATGAGGCACGGCACGTGACATTCGGCGTCAACTACCTTGAGTACGTCGTGAAACACATGACGGAAGAAGAAATCGAGGAACGCGCACAGTTCGCTTACGAGGCTTGCGTCGTGATGCGGGAGCGCCTGATTGCCACGGAGGTTTTTGTGGAGTTCGGCTGGGACGTCGCTGCCGCACGTGAGCGGGTGTTGAGCGCATCTGTCATGGAATATTTCCGCAAGTTCCTGTTCTCGCGCATCATCCCCAACCTGGCCCGCATCGGCCTGCTAACCGACACCGTCAGACCGAAATTCGAAGCGCTCGGCATACTGGAGTACGAGAATGCCGTCAGTGACGGTGACATCGACTGGGCCGAACTGTCAAAGCCGCTTTATTGAAACCGCACTGAATCCTGCCCATAAAAAAACCGCCCAGGCCAGCAACCGGGGCGGTTTTTCACACATGCAAGCAGATCAGGTTCGCGGGATAATACGCGGTGGCAATTTGCCAAGGCTGCTTCGTGCTGCCTGATACAAGGGATTAACCCTTGGCAACAGGGAATTGATGCCGTCTATTCGCTGTGTACCTGAAGGATGCGTGCTCATGAAGGCTGGCCCACCTGCCCCGTTGGCCTGTCCCATTTTTTCCCAGAGGGAAATCGCCGCAGCCGGGTTGTAACCGGCACGCGCCATCAGCTCCAGCCCCACGATATCTGCCTCTGCTTCCTGACCGCGGCTGTGAGGCAGAGTCAGCCCCACTTGTGCTGCAGTCTCAAGCAATGCCATGTTCTCAGCCGTCACATTACCCAGTACCGCCAGCAATGACATCCCCGTCTGTTGTGCATAGGCGGTGGACATGCGCTCACGGCCATGTTCACGCAAGGCATGAGCGATTTCATGCCCCATGATCGCTGCAATCTCGTCATCGGTCAGGCGCAACTTGGTAATGATCCCGGTGAAAAACATGATCTTGCCACCCGGTGCACAGTAGGCATTCAGCTCGTCACGTGTTTCAAGATTCACTTCCCACTGCCACTGCAATGCATCCTGCCGAAATGTTGCAACATGTGGCACCAGACGATCAGCAATCACCCGGATACGCTCCAGATTGGCCTTGTCTGTATTGAGCTTGCCTGCTTGTTGCGCCTTGCCCAGCTCCCCCTTGTAGGACTCCAGCGACATGGCATCCACCTGCGCGCTGGGCAGAAGCAGCAACTGCTTGCGCTTCACACCGGTAGCACCTTCCTGCGTGGTACTGGAGCAGGCCGCCATGGCCAGAACAAGGGGAAGTACGAGAAGGTGACGACGCGTCACTGTCATGAAGGAATCCTCAGAAAATAATGCCGGAAGCCGCCCCGGCCTAGCGAGGATAGCCGGTAATGCTGCGAATCTCCCGATACAGCGGTTGCAATTGTGTATACAGGGGCTGGTAAACCCGCGTGTAGAGCTTATGGTACAAGGCCTGACGCGACTTGTCCGGCGTTACGGTATGGCCAACACGCGTCATCCGCGCCACTGCGGTCGGAAAGTCCGGCTGCAAACCCAACCCTACCGCCGCACAAATGGCAGCCCCCAGACCCGATGTTTCCGTAGTGTGCGGCCGCTCCACCGGCAAGCCGAATACATCAGCTGCAATCTGTACTACCGAATCCGACTGCGCACCACCACCCGACACCCGCAGGCTGCGCAGGTTTACCTTGGCACGCTTTTCGATCCGGCCGGCACTGTCTTTCAATGCGTACATCAACCCTTCAACAATCGCCCGGTAGACATGCGGACGACCATGCACATCGCCAAAACCGATCAAGGCGCCCTTGGCCTCACGCCCCGGATCCCGCACTCCCGGCGACCAGTATGGCTGCAGCATCAAACCCATGTTTCCTGCAGGGGTCTGCTGCAGGTGACGCTCGAAGACCTGCTCCACCGGAATGCCCTCTGCCGCCGCAATAGCCACATCCTCGGCACCAAACTGCTCACGGAACCAGTTCACCATCCAGAAACCACGCAACGTCTGCACCTCGGTGCAATAGTGTCCCGGCACCGGTGCCGGATATGGTGGCAACAGAGGGGTTACCTCAACATAATTCTTGCGGATGGTATTAATGGTCGCGGTCGTACCAAAACTGAGCGCCCCTATCCGGGGATCAAGACACCCGGAGCCCAGAACCTCGCAGGCCTTGTCTGCACCAGACGCCATCAGGGGCAATCCCGCCGGAATTCCCGTCTCGGCAGCCACAGCGGCAGTAATCGTCCCCAGCACACCTCCTGCAGGCACCAGATCAGGCAGATGTTCCCGGCGCAAGGGCATGGCCTGCCACTTCCAGTCCCACGGACGTGCCCACTCCTGCCGATGGAAGTCGAATGGCACATAACCCACTTGCGCCGCCACAGCATCCCGAAAACGGCCGGTGAGACGATGCGTAAGGTAGCCTGAAAGCAGCAGGCACTTGTGCATGTCGCGGAACATGGCCGGCTCATGCTGGGCCAGCCAGTTGGGTTCGGCCTGACGCAGGAACTGCCTGACCGTATCGGTCGCCCCCAGCGCATGAAAAATGGCCTGCCAGTGCAGCGACAAGGATGGCAGCTGCGAAGCCTCACGCTGATCCAGCCAGGTAATGGCAGGACGCAAAGCATTCCCTTCCCTGTCAACCGGAACCACCGTCCCCCGCTGCGTTGTGAGGGTTACACCAACAACATCACCCGGTAAGGCACCCTGCACCCAAAGTCCCCGTACTGCGCGTACCAGACACTCCCAGTAATACTCCGCAGACTGCTCGGCATATCCTGGCAGAGGTGAGTGATACACGGGATCAAACTTTATCTGTGACCGGAACAGCAACTGGCCATCACGATCAAACAGCAAGGCACGCACGCTTTGCGTGCCATTGTCGATTGCCAGGATGGTTTCAGTCATAAGACGTTGCCCTCAGGCGGCTGCGCTCTGTGTCACTTTTTCAGCAGGTACACCGTAATGCGCCAACCAGATCTCACGATAACGCTCCGTCTCGGCCGCCCAGCGCGCATCATCCCAACCCAGCTCTGCCTGACACACTGCACGCACATGCAGCAGCAACGCACTGCCACCTTCTGCCATGAGCAAGCCTATGCGGGTCCGTCGTAACAGTAGGTCATCCAGGTGCTCAACCTGCTCATAACGAGCAGCCCAGCGAAGCTCTGCCCACAACGTTTCCAGCTGCGGAATGGCCTCCATCTCGGCAGATACTGACTCCTGCAGAAACTGGGCTGTATACAAACCGAAGCGCCCTTTGAGGCGCTTCAGGTCAGCAGCCGGCCAGGTGGTATCAATCAAGCCAACAGGGCGAAACACCGGAGCCCTGGTATCGCTCGCATCAATCTTCGGAAAATACTTTGATGCAGCCTTGAGCGCATCCAGTGCAATCAGCCGGAATGTGGTGAGCTTGCCACCCGTTACAGTGATCAGACCGGCATCGTCCCAGACGCTATGATCACGGCGCTCGGCAGAGGGATTCACACCACTTCCTGAAGCAACAATCGGACGCACCCCACTGAAGCTTGCAATGACATCCTCACGGGTCAGTTTCTCATTCGGAAACTGGGAGTTTGCTCCCTGCAGGATGTAATCAAACTCCTGCTGCGTAATGGAGGCCTCGACGTCCAGATCATCACGATGATCAAGGTCGGTCGTACCAATCACGGTGCGGCCCTCCCATGGATAAATGAACAGTGGCCGCTTGTCCTGCGGATGCATGAAAATGACCGCTTCATCAATCGGCAAGCGCCCCGGTGCCAGCACAACATGACTGCCGCGCTGGGGACGAACCTTGCGCTCACCGGCAAGTTTTTCACGCAAGCGGTCAGCCCATGCGCCGGTGGCATTGATCACCGCCCGGGCTTTTACCGGAGCCACTGCGCCGGTGATGCCATCACAAAGATTCAGACCAGCTACCCGGCCATTTTCCATGATGAGCGATTCAGCCTTCACATAATTCAGGGCAAGGGCGCCATCGGCACCCGCCTCATCAAGTACGCGCATGACCAGCCGCGAGTCATCCACCAGTGCATCGGTATAGCGCGATGCTCCTGTCAGGTTGTCATCACGGTAGCCAGGCATTCTGGCCAGAAAATCCTTCCTCTGCAGAAAGCGGCGATCCCGTACCCCGGCCAGAAAATCATAAATGCGCAACAGGATGCCAAACACAAACCGTCCGGGAAAAACATGACGGTAGTGGGCAAACCAGTAACCCATGCGCGTGACCAGCCCGGGGGCTTCAATCAGAAGACGCTCACGCTCGGTCAGGGAATGCCAGGTCAGCTTGATGTCGCCCTGTGCAACATAACGCAGACCTCCATGAACCATTTTCGAGGACCGGCTTGATGTTCCCCAGGCATAGTCGCGCTGCTCAACCAGCAGGGTCTTGAGACCACGACGAGCGGCCTCTCGTGCCACCCCTGCCCCGGTAATACCGCCACCAATAACAATCAGCTCCCACTCTTCATGCGCCAGTTTTTCCCATGCCGCCGCACGATCCTGTCGAATACGATGAGTCATGCTCAACTCTCCTCATCCAGCAGTAACTTTCCAGGATTCAAGTGACACTCCGGATCAAAATGACGGCAAATGGCTGTCAGCGCCTTCATGCCCAGCTCACCTTTTTCTGCAGACAGGTAGGGGGCATGGTCACGTCCGACACCATGCTGGTGGCTGATGGTGCCACCCATGCGCACAATTGCCTCACTGGCAACTTTCTTGAGCTTCTCCCAGCGCGCAAGCGTTTCTTCGTAGTTTTTACCGGCACGGTACACATAGGTTGTGTAGATACTGGAGCCCTGCGAATAAAGATGTGAAAGGTGCGTGAACGGGAATACCCGCTCGCCTTCATCAGACAAGCCGTTACTCAAGGCCGACTCGATAGCCTCAAGTGCAGGCGTTACACGCGGCCAGTCAACCGCCGTTTCCAGCGTATCGACCGCATAGCCAAGCTGCCACAGCGACTCACGCAAGTAAGGCGAACGGAAGCGGTTTGCTGCCCACTTTCTTCCCAGTAGCTGCCCAGTCCCCACCGCGCCATACCGGCCCAACTGCCGCTCAAGTTCACGCAAGGCAAAGCGTACCGTGGCGCGTGAGCCGGTCAGGCCAACCATCATCATGCAGCGACCATCACCCGCCCCGCGCAGACGCAGATACTTGTCGAGCAGTGCAATCTGCTTTCCGTGACCTGCCATGACGAGCTGAGTACGTGTTTCATCCGCATTGCTCAACCGCAACATGGAGAACGGTAACCGCAGTTGAGCCAGCTCACGAATAGCCGTGCTGGCCGACAACCAGTCCGGAAGGAAAAACGCACGGAACTCTTCGCACTCTGGCTGACGCGTCACACGCACCTTGACCTCGGTAAGCACGCCAATGCGCCCTTCCGACCCAAGCACGATTTCCCGCAAATCCGGACCGGCACTGGATGCCGGAAAAGTCGGTATATCCATCGTGCCCTGCAGGGTCTCAAGCCGACCACCTGCAAACATTTGCTCAATACGGCCATAGCGCATCGACTGCTGACCACTGGAGCGGGTTACCACCCAGCCCCCCAGCGTGGATAACTCGAAAGACTGCGGAAAATGCCCCAGCGTATAGCCTTCAGCATTCAGCAAGGCCTCGACCTGTGGTCCATTTGCACCAGCACCGATCGTGGCCAGTTGCGACTCCCGGTCAAGACCAATCAATCCGTTCATGCGGGCGAGTGAAAGCGTCAGCACAGGCCGCTTGCCCGCAAGAGGATTGATGTGACCTGCAACCGAGGTGCCGCCACCATAGGGAATAACCGTCACATCACCGGCCCTTGCCCATGCCAGCAAATCCCGCACCTCAGCCGAAGTAGCAGGCTCTGCCACACCATCGGGAAAAGGAGCCATGCGACCCGAGCGCAAGGCCAGCCAGTCTGGAAGGCTCTGTCCGCGGGCATGCAATACACGCAACCAGGGATCAACCGATACAAGAGGATGGGAGGGCAGACGGGAGGGAGGGACTGTCGCAATCACCTCGTCCCGCGAGGCATCACGCAAGGCGCCGGAATCTCCCAGCTCCTGCTTGAGAAAAGACTTGATGCCGGGATTTGCAGGAAAGTCAGTCGACTCATCCCCCCAGCCATTCCACTTGCGCATGAAGAACCTCACAAACGCGGCATACAGGAATGCCAATAACGTAAGTAAAGGCTAGCAGGAAACATGCGTCAGACTATGACACAGCGCTCAAGCCGCATCACAAAAAAGGACAATATAGCTCAAGCAGGGCGAGGCGCTGTTTTGCGTACCGCCATGAGGGCCGTCATGTGCTTCTCACCTGCGGTAGTCAACTGCCACCAGACACGGGCATCCTCCGGGCGCGGGACACGACGAATCAGACCCAGAGTCCGGAACTGAAGCTTGATGGTATTGAAGCAAAGCGGTGCCAGCGTGATATCCGTCACCGCATGGGTCTTCGGGCGAGAAGCCTGCACGTCCTTCAAGGCCACTTCCTGCACGCGCTCGGCAAGCTTGGCCGCTATAAAGTCCTCATGCTGGGGCTGACTCATGTATGGTGCGAAGCTGAGGAACAGGGCATTCCACGAAAGCTGGGAACGTACCGACACTTCCTCGCAGTTACCTGCCGCATAAGCCTTGCAACGATAGGCAACCTCAAACAGGTCCTGCCCCTGGGCCATTGATGTCGCCAGCCCCTCACCCTTGCCCAGCCAGAGGTCACGCTCCTGCTCCAGCTCGGCCAGGCGCTGCTTGAGGGCCTGATTCTCCCGTTCCAGTTGAGGATTACTGACCTGATTGGCACGTACCCAGCCCGGCATCGGGCGCGACTGGATCAATTGCGGAATGTGCTGTCTGAGAGCCATTTCGAGGCTGCGCTCATCGGTCCAGCCTACAGTCAGCCCGCGCTGAAGCAACAAACGGAAATCCCTGAGCTTCAGGCGCCCTTCTGGCGTTTTTTCCTGCAACTCGATTGATCGCGTTTCTGGCGCCTCATGCATCAACACGAGAATGGGCTTCTGCTTTGTAGCGGCATACACATATTCCATATGCGTATAACTGACACCGGATGGCGAGAGCGAGCCATAGCGACTTCCCACCAGCAGCACATAGTAGTCCGACTCATCGATCAGCTTTTTGATTGCGGCCCAGGCGCTGACCCCGGAAGGATTGAGTTCCAGTCCACACGGCAGGCAGCCCAGCACAGGCAAAATCTGGGTCAGCAGCCTGCGCTCCGACTGAAGATCAGAGTAGGTCGAGCTGACAAAGACCTGATAACGCTTATCGCTCACAAAAACCCCATCTTGGCCAACTACTACCATTAATCATTGTCAAAGCCTCTGGAAATGGCTCGAGTCATGGCGGCAGAATTTGCAGACACTTGCATTTAAGGCAGTAATGCCTTTTTTGAGACAATAACTGACAAAAGGGACTCTTGTCAGCAAGATACCGGAATCACTGCAAGTCAATTTTGACCTACCAGCGAACCTGTTCGAGATGCGTTAGCTCCCTGCCCAGAAAGCGCCCTCCGATCGTCTGGAACCGAAGGGGAACATCTGTCACAAAGTAGCGATACTCAGGGGCATGACGCTGCGGATTATGCAAGCCAAGACGATCAAGTAACGTCGCAGTCTGTTCGGCAACCGTAATCGCCGAGTCCACCAGACGGATGCCCGGCCCCGCGACCTCCTGAAGCAGCGGCTTGAGCAATGGGTAGTGTGTACACCCAAGCACAAGCGTATCAATCTGCTCCACAAAAACCGGCTTCAGATATTCACGTGCAGTCAGCCGGGTGACCTCATGCTCCAGCCACCCCTCCTCCACCAGAGGCACAAACAGCGGACATGCCTGTGAGTAAACGTGCACAGCAGGATTGAGAGCATGAATGCTGCGGGCATAGGCATTGGAGTTGATGGTTGTGGGGGTACCGATAACCCCGACCCCCTTGCGCGTCAGGGCGACCGCCGCCTTGGCGCCGGCATCAATCACATCAAGGACGGGCACGGGAGACATGGCCCTGACCGTCTCCACTGCCACGGCCGCCATGGTGTTACAGGCAATGATGAGCAACTTTACATCGTGTGCCAGCAAGAACTCCGTGATCTGGGCCGTAAAACTCTGAATGGTTTCCCGCGACTTGACCCCGTAAGGAACCCGCGCAGTATCGCCAAAATAGACAATATCCTCGAACGGCAGGCGCTCCATGAGCGCACGTACTACCGTCAGGCCACCAATACCGGAGTCAAACACACCAATCGGACTGGACGCCTGCGCTGCCATGAGGGGGCACCTGTGGATAATAAAGCCTGATGCTCGCACGCCTCGGCACAGGATGCATCCTGAAACCACATGCACGAGCGCATGAAAAAAGCCGGCATAAGCCGGCTTTTTTGATCTGGAGCGGGAAACGAGACTCGAACTCGCGACCCCGACCTTGGCAAGGTCGTGCTCTACCAACTGAGCTATTCCCGCAAAAGTGGGCGCATTTTAGGGATCGGCTGACCAGGTGTCAACGCCAACCGGCAACTGCCATACGGCAATCTGCTACAGGAGTGCTGTGCTAACCTGATCTGGCAATCCGCCCGGATTGTATTACGGAGCCCTTCGCATGCCTGATCGCTCCTTTCTTCGCAGACTGCTACCCCCGGATCTTGCAGCAAAACTTGACGCCTCCCCAAAGCCCGTCGGAAGTCTGGGCTATGACCGCTGGGGGTTTTACACCAGCACCAACCGCAATAGCCTGGCGCTTACCCGCCTGCTCTATGAGCACTACTTTCGTACCGAAGCCTACGGACTGGAAAACATTCCACAGAAGGGGCGCGTGCTACTCGTTTCCAATCACTCCGGGTTTCTGCCGCTAGACGGAATCCTGATAGGTATTGCACTGGCCACCAATCCTCATGGCTCACGCATGCCGCGCGCCATGGTTGAGCGCTTTTTTCCCTCTGTTCCCTGGGTAGGCAACTGGCTGAACGCCGTCGGCGCCGTCGTGGGAGATGTGCAGAACTGCGTGGACATGTTGCATGAGGACGAGGCCGTCATTGTCTTTCCGGAAGGGGTGCGTGGAACCGGCAAAGGCTGGGACAAACGCTATGAGCTACAACGATTCGGGTGCGGCTTCCTTCATCTGGCCATGGAGACCGACACCCCCATCATTCCTGTTGGTGTCGCTGGCTGTGAAGAAGCACTCCCCATGTTTGGCAACGCATCTTCACTGGCCAGATCACTCGGTCTTCCTTATTTCCCGGTTGCCGTTCCCATCCCGTTCCCGGCCAAGGTTGTCATCAGCTTTGGAAAGCCGATCCGGTTCAAGGGCCCGGTAATCAACGAGCAAGATACGGAAAAACATGTTGACGAAGTGAAAGAGGCCATTCGCAACCTGATTGATGAGGGGTTGATACGGCGTGGCAGCAAAGAGAGAGCCGTTCGATGAATGAAAAGCCATACATCCTGATTACCGGTGCCGGTGGCGCCCTTGCTCAGGCGGTGATCCATCGTTTGCATGACCGGTATCGTATTGTCGCCTGTGACAGCCGCCGTGAAGTGACACTACCGGCCAACATACCCAGCTACCACCTTGATGTCCAGAAGCGCGACTTCGAGGACTTGTTCCGGGAATATCACTTTGAGGGAGTCATACATCTGGGGCGGCTTGGCGCCAATGAAGGCGCACGCGAAAGACGCTACAACGCCAACGTGACAGGAACACAAAAACTGCTTGAGCTGTGCGTGAAATATCACGTTGGACAGATACTGGTGCTGTCGACATATTTTGTATATGGCGCGCACCCTTTAAATCCGGCCTACCTGACCGAAAGCGCCCCGCTAAAAGCATCAGGAATAACAATGGATCTTGTGGACTCCGTAGAACTGGAGAATCTCGCCATGATCTATTTCTGGAAACATCCAGAGCTGAAGGTCACCCTTCTTCGTCCATGCAACATTGTTGGGCCTGGCGTAAACAACAGCATCAGCCAACTGCTCATGAAAGAGCGAGTACCAGTGCTTATGGGCTTTTCTCCGATGATGCAGTTCATTCATCTGGACGACATGGCCGAAGCAATTACACTGGCTTTTTGCAAAAACATCCCGGGCATCTATAACGTCGCGCCGGATGATGTTGTTGCCTATCAACACGCCGTCACACTGTGCGGGTGCCGTAAGCAGCACATTCCCTCCATCCCGCCACAACTACCCGTCATTCTGAGCCGTGTACTTGGCTGGAAACACTTCCCCCCTTACCTGATGGACTACTTCAAATACTCCGCAACCATTAACGGACGGCAATTCAGGGAAACTTTCGGGTTCACTCCCCGCTATTCCCTGAGTGATATCTTCAGGCACTACGCTTTGCTGAAAAAATGATGAGCCATAAAAAAGCCGGCAATATGCCGGCTTTTTTATCTATCAGAAAGCTGCTCAGGCAGCCAGCTGCACCCTGGCAGGATCCACACCAAATGATCCTGGCAAAAGGCTTGTCACAATCCGCAACGGCTCGCCGCCACTATCATGCGTCACAGTCATCATGTCAACATAGCGCGGACGCTGCATTGAGCGCTTGTCTGCATCAAGCAGGATCAGCAACTTGGGACGAAGACGACGCTCAGGATTCTGGGCAATTACAACTCCCACTTCCTGATTACTCATGTGTACAAGCGTACCGGTTGGATAGACACCAATCGCCTGAATGAACTCCTCCACCAGTTGTGATTGGAACTCGGTGTTGCGCAGCTCGTAAAGACGGGACACCGCCTCAACCGAGGTCAGTGCACGTGCATACGGACGCTCGGAGGTCATGGCATCGTAGGTATCAACCAGACCGGCGATCTTGCCCAGCGGCGAGATCGCCTTGCCTGCCAACTGATTGGGGTAACCGCTACCGTCATAGCGCTCGTGATGTTCAGCCACCATCTGCAGCACTTGTGAAGGCACCTCAGGCAGGGTTGCCAATATCTCAAGACTGTAATCAACATGCTTGCGCAGCTCGACACGCTCCGCAGGCAACAGGAGACCAGCCTTGTTAAGCAGGCCATCCGGAAGTCGGGCCTTGCCCACATCCATCAGGGTCAGGCCAAAGGCCAGGTTATCAAGAGCCTGGCGCGACAAACCAAGATGGCGGCCAAATACCGTCCCCCAGATCGCACAGCGGAAGGCATGATGGTAACTGTAGGCATCCTTGTCGCGTACACGAGACAGCCAGACCATTGCGTCCGGGTTACGAACCACGCTTTCAACCACTCGGCGTGAAGCATCACGGGCATGCTCCACATCAGGTGCACCACCTTCACGCAGCCTCTTGTAGACATCCACAACCGACTGGGCAAACTCACGGTGAAGGTCGCGGGAGGCAACAACCTCCTGAGGCATGGAAACAGTCGTGCGATAAACCGGCTTCGCCGTCTTTACGACAGGCGCCCGGGAGGGGGCTGGCGCGGCTGCTTTGGTGGCCTGGGCCCTGGCCACACCACCAACCGCGTGACTGACCGGCTCAACCGCCACACGACTGCGCAAAACATCAATAGTTACCTCGCGGCAATAGCGGCGAAGTCCGTCAATGTCGGTCAGGTCCTTGACGTAGAAGCCCTGAAGAGGGAATGGTGTCTCAATCCACGGGCGGTCAAGGCGGGCAACATACATGCCCACCTCAAGCTCATCTACCAATACTTTTTTCTGATCTACTGACATGTCATTGCTCCAGGCCCCTGAGGCCAAGCTGACAAAATTTGTCACTTGCTTCTTTTTACACCCGGAAAAGGCAAGAATGAACAGCGATTGGACGGTTTTTCACCAATTTACGACGAAGGTCACACTTTTGGCTGTCGGCGGTCCGGGGAGAGGCCCCAGCGGCTTACTTGCCCTCTTTTTTTGAGGACGTCTCAGCAGGCCGGATATGGCGGGACAGCTCCTGCATCAGCTCGGTCAGGGTGTCCAGCCGGTTATTGATCTGATCCATATCCCGCTGGGATGGGATACCGAGCCGGGTAAGGGCTGTCGTAATGCGGTCATCAAAGGCCCGCTCGACCCGCTCACGGGTATCAGTCGCCTTCTCCAGTACGCGCCCACGCACCTCGCCAACCGTGTTATCTGCAATTTCGCGGGTTTTCACCTCAAGATCCTCACCAATCTTGACGAGATTATCAAACAGCTTGCCGCCCTCTTCCTCTGCCCGGGCAAATGCGCCAAGGCCTGCAAGCCAGATTTGCTGGGTATATTTGCGCAGATCCTTGGATGGTGCGACTTTCAACTTCTTGTCCACAGTCTTCTTGAGCCCCGTCATTCTATACCCCGTATCTGGATTACAGCCCCGTCATTCTAGCGACCGGCAGAACCAGTCACGCACATTCTGTCAGACAAAACCAACTCAGAACATGATAACCAGTTGCAGATAACCCGCGACCAAACCCAGCACAGCACCCAGGATAATCAGGATCCATTCATCCTCCTGAAAGGCCGGACGCAGCAAGTCCTGGAACTCGGCGTTGCTCATGACCCGCATCTTGTCACGGAAAATAATATGGATGATGTTGGCCCGTTCACGATTGAAGCGTGGGTCCGCCAGAGGGCCAATCGTCATGGCAATGGCACGCTCTAAGACCAGATTCTTGATGTTGGCATAGCCTTCGGCACCCAGCGTCAGCTGGACCGCAGTACGCACCACACCAGACTCCAGCAACGGGCGCAGATGACGCTTGATCATGGCCCGGGTACGATCCGAGCGCGGGCCCGTCAGCACCTCATTCATGAGATTCTTGAGGTTAATGACCTCCTGGGTGGAGATCAGGGCAAACTTGTCAGCCACCTCGAACTTGCGGCGTAAAAACAGGCCATGCACGGTGAACGGACCTACTTTCACGGGCTCCAGAGGTCGAAAAATGAGATTCAGGGCCAGCCAGTTGGTTGCATACCCCACCAGAAAGCCAGAAAACGGCATTACCCATGGCTCAGGATAAACCGCCCATGCCCACATCTGGACAAATCCAAACAGAAAGCCGAACCACAGACCGGAGTTCACGACAAAGCGCAGCTCGACATCCCCTACATCCTTGAACACCCGCACCATCAGTGCCTTGTCCCTGGAGAGCAGCTTGACCACCATCTGCTTGAGATCCACCAGCTCTTCAATGTTCTCGGCCATATCGTCAACCATGTTATCCATGATGGACGGCAACTGGCGGCGAACACGGGCATAGACCCTGCGCTTCACCATAAGGGGCATGTTGTCCCACATCACCGCATTCCGCTCCGACATGATCTCATCAACATAATCGTCAATGCGTTCCATGATGGACTTGCTGATATGCGCGGCAATCTTCTCGGGCTCCATCTGCTGGAACAGCTCGGAAAGACTGGCAAGCTTGGCCATGGTGTTATCCACGACGATACCCGCCATTTTCTCAGCCTTTGCCGGAATGATGCCCTGCCAGCCGAGACGAAGCTTTTTATAGCCTACAAACTCGAGTGGCCAGAAGGTCATCTCGATGGCAATCCAGTTGGTAAACCAGCCAACAGCTGCAGCAACAAACGGAATGGCTACAAATGACCAGAAGTCTGGACGATTCCAGATGGTCAGAAGAAAATCGTGCATGAATAAACTTCCCGCTTCTGCCTGGCGGCAGAGATCACCCCCTGAAATGAGGGGGCAAAATTACCAGATTGCGAAGTATACACAGAATACACACTGACGCATCGACCGGATTGACGGCGCAAACCCGCCGGTCAGCCACAATATTGGCACAAGAAGCCCTCTATCATGGGATTGTGCAGCGGGCGCGACCCGCTAGAATGGTGCTCTTATAGCCTCCTTGCCGGGGAGGCCAACCAAGGCAGTAGAACATCCGATGATGGCTGGCCACGATACCCACAACAAGAACAACCGTGAAGAAGGCCGCCCGCTGGCTCAGCACCTGGTGCTGGGGGTCATCGAAACCCTCCTGAACAGCTTCATAGAACTCGATCCAGCCACGCGGAGCCAGGTCACCACACTGAGCGGCCTGATTGTGCGAGTGAAGCTTGCCGACCCGTACATGGCCTTCTACCTCTATTTCACCAGCGAAGGCATCGAGGTCTGTGATGTCGCTCCCGGTCCTGCCCGGGTTCGTGTGAATGCGCGCGTCTATGATCTCATGCGCACCCTGCTTGGCACCTCCAACCAGACTGCATCCGGCCGCCCCCGCGTGCGCGTCTGGGGAGAAGCCCAGAATGTCGCCGCCCTTGAGCATCTTCTGACCGAATACAATCTTCGTACCCGTGCAAGGGAGTGGCTACACGGGCATATGGATATAAGCAGCCTGTGGGAAAAAATACGGCGACACGACCCTAGCTGGCTTCAGGATTTCCTGCCATTGCCCGGCATGATGCGGGACGCACTGAATGAACTTCGACAACTCAACTACAACCTTCAGCGGCATCAGGAAGAGCTTGAGACATTCCGGCAGCGTATCAACAGGCAGCGTGCAAAAGACCTTCTGATCATGCTGGTCGCGGTTGTCGTAATGATCGGAGGGTTGACGGGGGGCTTTACGACAGCAAGCCTGGCCGGGCTAACACCAGAGCGGATACTGCTTCTTATAGCCGGGCTGGCGCTGATCATTTCCCGCTTGCGGGACAAACTCTGACGTGTAGAGAAGCAATGGTCCTCAGGGATTATCCTGTCGACGCTTTTTCCCCAGAATGGCGTTGAAGCCATCACTGAGCAGATCCGATCCCGAACGTGCCGCTTTCCACGTTGCCTCGCGCAACACATCGCCGGTATTGAAATCTGCAAAGGCATCCGCCACAGCGCGCTTGACCCTCACCTCAACCGTGCGCCCGATATCGTCATGCAGATCCCGCAGACGACGCTCCATTTCCTGTCGCCACATGCGCTGAAAGAACAGCCAGGCACAAACCAGGGTAATTCCACTGGAAAGAAGTGCGGTGGCGATTATGATGATAATGGGTTCAAGCATGCCAACCTCAATAAAGTACTACTGGCTTGATACGTACAGCCAGAATCGTCTGGATTCTAGCAAAGGCCCCGTGCATACACGCGGGCATTTGTAAGCAAATGCAGCCAACCCGAAACGCTCGCCTGCACTGTACGCCACCCTGTAAGCATCGGTATGATGAGGCATTGACAGCCATAGCCCAAGGTCCTGCGACAATGATCACCATTGAGATAACCAACCTGGATGAACTGGTCAAGGAGCACAGAGGCCCGGTCTCGGCCCTGTTCGGAAAGCTGGTGACTGATATTGAAGGCGAAGTCGAGCGCATCATCATCAATGAACTGAAAGAAGAGTTCGAGAAGCGAGGCATCAAATCCAATATCTGCAGTGTCAGCGGTATTTCCCTGCGACGTTTCGTCAATTCCTGAGGCAACCCGTTCAAGCACCACAGCAATCATGCGACGGGTAAAAATTGCTTCATCAGTTTTGCCTGGCCTGGCCCAGGCAACTCCAGCTCATAAGCCCGAGCTTCAGCCAGCCCGAATGGCTGCCCACCACCCGAAACACCTTCACTTAGCCAGTTCGCAAGCCCGGCAATCAAGGGCATGTGCGAAACAACAATCAGCGTACCACCAACCGAAACCGTCTCGATCGCTGCCAGCGCCTGCCTGACATCATCACCAGGAGTAAGGTGGTCCACAATCCGGAGCGATGCCTGTGGCAAAGCCTGCTGGATCCGGGCGGCGGTCTCGCGGGCACGTCGGAGCGGACTGCACGCCAGCATCACAGGCTCCTCAATAAAAGAGGCCAGCCACACACCGGTCTCCCCGGCCTGCCTGTGCCCATGCGCAGTCAGCGCCCGTTCACTATCCACCTGCAGGTGTGGCGATTCCGCCTCTGCATGCCTGACAAGCACGATCCTCACGGGTTACCACCCACACGAGGCAGAACAAATTCCACATCACTGCTCTGTCCTCCCTGCATCAACTTGCCAAGCACGGCATCAAGTGGCTGGCGATTGAAGATGATTTCATACAGACCACTTACAATCGGCATGTACACACCAAAATCATCCGCCTTGTGCTTGACGATCTGAATGGTATTTATGCCTTCGGCAGTCTGCTCCAGATCCTCAATGACATCCTCGAGCGTTTGCCCCGAGCCAAGAGCAAAACCGACCTGATAGTTGCGACTGAGTGGCGATGAGCAGGTTGCAATCAGGTCGCCTACCCCGGCCAGACCAAGAAACGTCAACGGATTAGCGCCCAACTGCACCGCAAACCTGCTCATTTCTGCCAGTGCTCGTGTCATCAGCATGCTCTTGGAGTTCTCCCCCAGTTTTAAAGCCGCAGCCATACCAGCGGCAATTGCATAAATGTTCTTGAGCGCACCACCCAGTTCGACGCCATAAACATCCGAGTTGGCAAACACGCGAAAATAGCGGGACGACAACACCTGATGCACACGCTCACGTACATCCGGCTGGGTACTGGCAATCACGGTTCCCGATACCATTCGGGCCGCAATTTCCTTTGCCAGATTCGGCCCGCTCAACACTCCAATCTTTTTCAGGCCAGACTCTTCACGCAGGATTTCGCTCATCAGCGCAAAACTTTCCTTTTCAATACCCTTGGTTGTACTGACCAAAATCTGCTCCGGGCGCAGAAACGGTTTTGCCGCCTGCATCACCGAGCGAAAGGCTTTACTGGGGATAGAGACAAAAATGACATCTGCCGACTCAATGGCAGCCCCCAGATCATGGCTGAATGACAGACTGTCCGCGAGCCTGAAGCCAGGCAGGTAACGGCTGTTCTCGCGAGAGGACTGCATATCCTCAAGCTGGGCCTCATCGCGGAGCCATAACGTGGTGGCATGACCATTTTCAGCTGCCAGATTAGCCAGTACCGTACCAAAGCTGCCACCACCAAGCACGGCAACCCTGAACACCTGAGGAGAAGTCATAATAAATTCCGTTATCCTGATCGGTGGATTATAACGGGCTTGGCAGCGACAGCCAGTTGGAAGTCAGCTGGATTTTCCAGATTGTTTGCGATAAGAGAGGAATGTTTCAGTAAAGGATGGAGCAATGAAAGCACTCGTACTGTGTACGCTGTCGACAGGTTTGCTGAGTATTCTGCCGGCAAGCCCCGGCATTGCTGCAGAGCCCCTCTCTGCCGAAGCCATGGAGGCTATCCAGATAGCACAACCGTCCAGCCTGACCTGCAGGGGGGAGCCATATCCAGGCCGGCAGGGCAAAAGTGCCAGTAATGAATGCCCCTACACTGAAGAACTGAAGACCATTACTGATCACAGCCTAAGGGAAATACTGGAAGCCGAGCCCGCCACACAGGTACCTCATTCATCAAAGCCTCAACTGCCAACGCCTCCGGACACGACATATCAACAGCAACAAGCCGTTGATATTTTCATGAGGCTGCCGTGGGGGCGCTAATCCACAGAACCCTGTCACTCATCGCTGGCAGTGAAGAGCCCCCCCCCCCAGCACAGTGCCTTCAGCAAGGCCCTGAGACTGGTGCAGAATGACCGGTTTTGATCCGCAATTCGTAATCGCAGCATCGTCGGCCTGGCATAACTGCCTCAACATATTGAGGACATTGAAGTTCATATATTAAAGCCCCCAAACCAGCGAAAAACCAAAAAAAGCTGCTGGAATGAAGGGTGTACAGCCGGCCCTACTGGGCTACACTCGGAAGACTGCCCGGAAGAGGCAGCCCGTCAGGTTCCGGTCTGACCCGGGACTCTCAATCTGAAAAAAGGATTCACACCATGAAGAAACTCCTTGCTATCGCTTTGCTGGCCACCACAGCCAATGTTGCTACTGCCGACCAGGATATCGGTTGTGGTCTGGGTTCGATGATCATGGCTGGCCAGTCCGGCCCGCTCTTCAAGGTACTGGGTGCAACCACCAATGGCACCTTTGGAAACCAGACATTCGGTATCACTACCGGCACACTGGGCTGCCAGACAAATGGCGCCATTACCTCACGCGCCCGTCTGGGCATGTTCACCGGTTCCAATCTGGACCGCCTGGCTCGCGACATGTCTGTTGGCCAGGGCGAAACCCTGAATGTGCTTGCTGACCTGATGGGTGTGAAGGATGCCGACAAGGCCCACTTCTTCCAGGCAACCCGCACCAACTTCGGCAAGATCTTTGCCCCTGAAAACGAAACTGCCGGTGAAATCCTGGCAGCGCTGGAGCAGGTAATGGCTGAAGATGCCACCCTGGCAACCTACGCCAAGGCCTGATAAGACTGGTTGAACAAGCACCCGGCCATGAGCCGGGTGTTTTTTATTTGCATCCCTGAAAATCAGACCCCCATGATTCTTCTTATGCTACGTACTGGCACTTTTTGTCTTGCTGCCCTGACATGCCTGATCTGCAGCCTTGCCAGTGCAACCCCCCTCGAACTACCTGCCGAGAAATTGCGCGAGTTGGCAAGCTCTCCCACATGGCACCTGCTGTTGCGCTATGAACCCGCACATGCCCCAAGCGGGTTTCGCAGTGAGGCGCGTTCAGCACACTACTTCCTGGCAAGCGACGGGCGGGAAAACCCCGAGTCTGAACTGAAAGCCCTCATCAACGAGCTCAACACCCCAGCCATTGGTGATGAACATGCCGCCTGCCGTTTTCCGGCACGTACTGCATGGCTCAACTCGCAGACAAACCCTGATTCACCACCTGTTACCTGCCCGGCCTACGATGAATGGCGCGGCTTGGTTAACCCTGAGCAAGTTACGCTGGTTTTCGCATCAGACTACATAAACAGCCCATCCTCCATGTTTGGTCATACCTTTCTGCGACTGGATGCATCTGGACAAACCGAAGACACGCGCCTTCTCGCTTACGCCGTGAATTACGCGGCACAGGCCGATGCCAAGAACCCCTTCACATTCGCAGTCAAGGGGCTGTCAGGTGGCTATCCAGGTGTGTTCTCGCTCATGCCGTACTACGAAAAAGTTAAGGAATACAGTGACCTGGAGAATCGCGACCTCTGGGAGTACCAGCTTGACCTGACACCTGACGAGGTCAGGCTCCTGCTTACGCATCTGTGGGAGTTGCGCAGCGTAGAGTTCCCCTACTACTTTCTGACACGTAACTGCTCTTTCCAGCTACTGGCCCTGCTTGAGTTTGCCCGCCCGGGACTGGCACTGCGCAAAGACTTCCCGGTCCAGGCCATTCCCACCGATACAGTTCGCCGCGTCCTGCTTGAGCCCGGCATGCTTCGTCAGAAAACGTATCGCCCTGCCGCAGAACGCCAGCTGGTGATGGCGGCCAATTACTTCCCCGCCAGGGTAACCACCATGGCCAAAAAGCTGGCCACATCACCAGCAATCACTATTGATCTGCCCCCGAATGAAGAGGCCGCGGCTCTCGAAACCGCCTTTGACCTCAGCTACTACCAGTTCATGGCAGGCAACAGCAGTCCGGATCAGACCCGCACGATGCGTACCCTGTTGACGCGCCGATCCTCAATTGACCTGCCAGAACAACGCCAGAGACCGGCAGAGCCCACCGTTGATCCTGCCTCCGGGCACCCCACCGCCCGTACTGCACTTGCTGTGGGTCATGCACGCGATGCGGCCTATCTGGCACTGCGATTGCGACCTGCCTATCACGACCTGCTGGACCCTCCAGATGGCTACCGCCCAGGTGCCCATATCGACTTCCTGGATGGTGAAGTCCGTCTGGATGAGGACAGCCAACGTCTGCGCGTGGAGCGCATGGCAGCCATTGATATTGACTCGCTGGCGCCCTTTGATGCCTTTTTCAAACCAGTCTCATGGTTCTTTGGTACCGGATGGCGTCAGGCAGCTGTTGGTGGCAATGGCGCATTCAGTGATGAGGCTCATCATGGTGTCGCTTATCTGGACACGGGTGCCGGTATCAGTCTGACACTCGCCGCCCCTGTCCAGTGTTACCTGCAACTGGGCGCGGACGTCGAGGCAGGGCACAGCCTCGAAAAGGGCTGGCGGAGTGGAATCGGTCCACGTACCGGCTGCCTGGCAACTGGCAATGACTGGCGTATGCGCCTGCAAAGCGATCTGCGCTGGCGTAATGCACCCAACGGGGTGGAGCATCAGCTCAGGCTGGAAGGTCAGCATGATCTTGGGCCCGGACATGCACTGCGCCTGCAACTGGGCCTGTTGCAGCCTGACGGGCAGGAGGACATAACAATGGAACTGGGCTGGATACACTACTTCTGAAATTCACGCGCCCCGGGCGACAGTATCCGTTATGATATGCACCCCTCGGCGCTATCGCCTCAAACTCCCCAAGGGCATTTAACATGCAAATCGCAAAAGATCTCGTGGCCTGTATCGAATACACACTGACCGATGACGCGGGCACAGTGATCGACAGTTCGGTTGGCGGTGAGCCGCTGGCCTACCTTCACGGCGCAGGCAACATCATTCCCGGCCTTGAAGATGCCCTCGAAGGCAAGAAGGTTGGTGACAGCTTCAAGGTCAGCATTGCCCCGGCAGATGGCTATGGCGAAAAGAACGAAGGCCTGATGCAGGTTGTGCCCAAGGAAATGTTCCAGGGCGTAGACACCATTGAAGTCGGCATGCAGTTCCATGCACAGACTGATCATGGCATGCAGGTCATCACTGTTGCCGCCGTGGATGGCAGCAACATCACTGTCGATGGCAACCACCCGCTGGCAGGCCAGAACCTTAACTTTGATGTCAAAGTGGTTGAAGTCCGAGCTGCTTCTGCCGAAGAACTGGATCACGGTCATGTTCATGGTGCTGGCGGCCATCACCACTGATAGCCTCCTCGCTATAAAGAAGGCAGCCCGAAAGGCTGCCTTTTTCTTTGGGTACATTTGTTGGTAAAACAGGCCCCGCCCTAACCCACCAGTCATCCCGGATGGGCGTATTGTCAGACAATAGCACTGGCAAACTGGTACGATTGTGCTACATTTAACCAATGCTAGCTCCTGCGAACCTGATCGTGATGATCAGGCCTTTGATTCGCAGAGACAGCGGAAACCACAGATGACCAGTCGCTAGTCGACATGTTCGGGGCGCCTCCTCAGTCCCCCAAACGTTATTGCGCTGAACTAACGGTATCGGTCTCATGCATTCGTGGTTAAAGGTGTCCCAGACACCCGCTGTCATCCCCCCTCATTGAGCTAGCTACGCTCGCCTACGGCGGGCGTTTTTTTTTGCCCTCAATCCTTGCTGCCGCCATTCGGGCGCATGTTTCTGACCAGCCAGAGCGCGTAGCGGCTGATTTCCTCGACATCCTTCGGGCTGAACAACAAGCCGTCATTGTGCATGCAGCACAAGCCGTGCAATGTGCCCCATAACACCTGGGCGAGTCGCAGGACATTGAGATCCGAGGATAACTGCCCGGACTGCTGCAGACTGGCCACCATTTCCGCATAGGAACGAAACGAGCTTCTGGCCGCATGCTCAAACGATGCCGTCGTCCCCTCTTTCCAGGTGGTACGACCAAACATCAGCTCATAGAGCTCCGGGTAGGCCAGTGCAAACCTGACGTAGGCGGTAACGAAGTGCTCAAAACGTACCTCGGGAGCCTGTCCGGACGACTCGTCCTGACGCAGAGCCGCATCAAAACGGCTGATTCCCTCCTCTCCCATGGCACACAGCAGATCCTGCTTGTCCTGAAAATGGTGGTACAACGCTGTCTGTGAGACCCCGACACGCTCAGCCAGACGCCGCAGGCTAAGCGAAGCAAGTCCGCCCTCCCGAAGCATGAGAATGGCCTCCTCAACCAGCCGTCGCCTGAGGTCGCCATGATGATAAGCCTTGGTGGCAGGCTCCTGACGTGTTGACATTATTCTGATCCCGGGTATCTTAACGCCGTTAAGTTTACACGCCCATTGAGGGCTTTTCGAGGAGTTCGTGATGACCAGCCACTACCCCAACCTGCTCAAGCCTCTGGACCTGGGATTCACCCAGCTCAAGAACCGTGTGGTGATGGGTTCCATGCATACCGGCCTCGAAGACCGTTTTTACAATTATGGCAAGCTTGCAGCTTACTTTGCTGAACGTGCACGTGGCGGCACCGGCCTCCTGATTACAGGTGGCATATCGCCAAATCGCCAGGGTTGGCTGCTGCCATTTGGCGGCACAATGAGTCATTACGGCGACGTTATCAATCACCGCCGCGTCACCAGTGCGGTGCACCAGGAAGGCGGCAAGATCCTGATGCAGATACTGCATGCTGGCCGCTATGGCTATCACCCTTTTGCCGTGTCTGCCTCGAACATCAAATCCCCGATCTCGATGTTCAAGCCGCGGGCAATGAAAGAAAGTGAAATCATTAAAACCATCCGTGATTATGGTCGCTGCGCAAAACTGGCCAAGCTGTCAAATTACGATGGTGTGGAGATCATGGGTAGCGAAGGCTACCTGCTCAACCAGTTCATTTGCTCACGCACCAACAAACGTAATGATCAATGGGGCGGCAGCCTTGAAAACCGCATGCGTCTGCCTCTGGAAATTGTCAGAAAAGTTCGCAAGGAAGTCGGCAAGAACTTCATTATTGCCTACCGACTGTCCCTCATTGACCTCGTGGATGGCGGCAACACCTGGGATGAAATCGTGACGATTGCCAAGGCGCTGGAATCGGCTGGCATTACCCTGCTGAATACGGGCATTGGCTGGCATGAGGCCCGCATTCCCACAATCGTGACGTCGGTTCCTCGTGCAGCTTTCCGTGAAGTGACCAAGCGCATCAAACATGAGCTGTCGATTCCCGTGATGGCCTCCAACCGCATCAACATGCCGGAAGATGGCGAATCAATTGTCGCCAGTGGTGATGCCGACCTTATCTCCATGGCCCGTCCCCTGCTGGCAGATGCACACTTCGTCAACAAGGCAGCAGCAGGCAAAGCAGAAGAAATAAACACCTGCATCGCCTGCAACCAGGGATGCCTGGACCAGACTTTCTCGATGAAACGTTCTACCTGTCTGGTGAACCCGCAGGCATGTTTTGAAACCGAACTCGTCTACGTCAAAACCAATCGACCGAAAAAAATCGCTGTGGTAGGTGGTGGCATGGCAGGTCTTTCCTGCGCAACGGTTGCGGCCGAGCGAGGCCATGACGTAACCCTGTTTGAAGGGAGTGACGATATTGGCGGCCAGTTCACCATGGCCATGAATGTGCCGGGCAAGGAGGAATTTCGCGAAACCGTTCGCTACTTCCGTAATCAGGTAAAGAAAACCGGTGTAAAGCTGCAACTGAACCAGAAAGTAAATACTGCTGACCTGAACAAGGCCGGTTTTGATGAAATCGTCATTGCAACAGGTGTTGCACCGCGTACACCGAAGATACCTGGCATTGATCATCCAAAGGTACTGAGTTACCCGGATGTGCTGCGTCACGGAGCAAAGGTAGGTCACAAGGTTGCCGTGATTGGTGCCGGTGGCATTGGTATCGATGTGAGTGAATTTCTGCTGGCCGAGCATTCACCACAGCCGCTGGAAAACTGGCTTGATGAGTGGGGCGTTGATCTTTCGGTCAGCGAAGCCGGAGGCTTGCGCCCACCCAAGCGCGAACAGCCTTTGCGCCAGATCTGGCTGCTTCAGCGCAAGCATGGCAAGAAAATGGGCCAGGGCCCAGGCAAAACCACCGGCTGGGTACATCGTCTTGCACTTCAGCATCACCAGGTGAAGATGATGGGCGGCGTGGAATACCTGAAAGTGGATGATCTCGGTTTGCACATCCGTGTCGGCGATGAAGAACAGGTGCTGGACGTCGACAATGTGATTCTTTGCGCTGGTCAGGAATCCGTTCGGGATCTGCTGCCCACGGACAGCGAAGGCAAGATCACCGACAAGCGCTTTCATGTCATTGGCGGGGCCAAGATGGCTGGCGAAGTGGATGCCAAACGCGCCATCAAGGAAGGAGCCGAACTGGCCGCAACGCTTTGAAAAAAATGATTGAAGCCATCCCTCCATCACGCGGATGAATTCAATCTTAAAAAACCAATAAAAAAGGCCGCATAGCGGCCTTTTTTATTTCACTGGATAATTACTTCCAGCCAGTAAGCTCAGCAAGTGCCTTGCCCATTTCGGCAGGATTCTTCACTGTCTTCACGCCAGCAGCCTCCAGTGCAGCAAACTTCTCGTCTGCCGTACCCTTGCCACCGGAGATGATCGCACCAGCATGGCCCATGCGCTTGCCAGCAGGAGCTGTCACCCCGGCAATATAGGACACCACCGGCTTGGTCACATTGGCCTTGATGAACGCAGCAGCCTCTTCTTCTGCGCTACCACCGATCTCACCTACCATGATGATGGCTTCGGTCTGTGGATCATTCTGGAAAAGCTGCAGCGCATCAATAAAGGTTGTGCCCGGGATAGGATCACCACCAATACCAATACAGGTCGACTGACCAAAACCAAGTGCGGTTGTCTGGTGCACTGCTTCATAAGTCAGTGTGCCTGAGCGCGACACAATGCCAACCTTGCCTGGCATATGAATATTGCCCGGCATGATGCCGATCTTGCACTCACCCGGCGTAATCACACCCGGGCAATTCGGACCGACCAGACGGACACCGCCTTTCCGCACGATGTATTCCTTGACGAACAACATGTCGATAGCAGGCACGCCCTCGGTGATGCACACCACCAGCTTGATGCCGGCATCTACGGCCTCAAGAATGGAGTCCTTGGCAAAGGCCGCAGGAACGTAAATCACGGAAGCATCAGCACCTGTCGCATCCACAGCTTCCTGAACGGTGTTAAACACCGGCAAGCCAAGATGGGTAGTGCCACCCTTGCCTGGCGTCACGCCACCAACCATATTGGTACCGTATGCAATGGATTGTTCCGTGTGCAGCGTGCCTTGCGAGCCGGTGATGCCCTGGCAGATCACCTTGGTGTTCTTGTTGATCAATACACTCATTTCTTGCGCTCCTCTCAGGCTACGGTCTTCACGACAAGATCACCCGCTTCATTAAGCGAGGCTGCCGGAATAATGTTGAGACCGCTTTCTTTCAATTTTTGCGCACCCAGCTCGGCATTATTGCCTTCCAGACGCACGACTACTGGCACTTTCACGCCCACGTCTTTCACGGCACCGATAATGCCTTCGGCAATCATGTCGCAACGCACGATGCCACCAAAGATGTTCACCAGTACAGCCTTTACGGAATCATCGGAGAGGATGATCTTGAATGCTTCTGTGACACGCTCTTTCGTCGCACCACCACCCACATCAAGGAAGTTGGCCGGCTGACCACCCTTGAGCTTGATGATGTCCATCGTGGCCATGGCCAGACCTGCACCATTCACCATGCAACCGATATTGCCTTCAAGAGCCACATAGTTAAGCTCCCACTCGGCCGCAATGCGCTCACGCTCATCTTCCTGGCTTGGGTCATACATGGCCTTGAGCTTGGGATGACGGAACAGTGCATTGGAGTCGATAACGATCTTGGCATCCAGGCAGTGCAGATTGCCTTCTGGTGTAATCACCAGGGGATTAACTTCCAGCAGGGCCATATCAAGGTCGACAAACATTTTTGCAAGGCTGGTGAAAATCTTCACGAACTGCTTAACCTGATCATGATTCAGGCCCAGCTTGTAACCCAGGTCGCGACCCTGATACGCCTGACCACCAATCAGCGGGTCAATCGTGGCCTTGTGGATTTTTTCCGGGGTTTCGTGCGCAACTTTCTCAATTTCCACACCACCTTCAGTGGAGGCCATGAAAACAATGCGACGCGTACCGCGATCCAGCACTGCACCAAGATACAGTTCCTTGGCAATATCAGTGCAGGACTCGACAAGAATCTTGCCAACAGGCTGCCCTTTGGCATCGGTCTGGTAGGTGACCAGATTGGTGCCGAGCTTTGCCTTGGCAAACGCCTCGACTTCATCAAGCGTAGTGACCAGCTTGACGCCACCGGCCTTACCGCGACCACCCGCATGGACCTGGGCTTTAACCACCCATTTATCGCCACCGATGCGCTCTGCCGCGGCGCGCGCTTCAGCGGGCGTGCTGACAGCAAAGCCCTTGGATACAGGAAGCCCGTATTCGGCAAAAAGCTGTTTGCCCTGGTATTCGTGAAGGTTCATTGTGTGAGTACCGTCTTCTGTTACATGTTTGACGCAGGATCACTGCATCGCCTTGGCCTGCTGCCCACTCAGGGCATCAGGAAATCAGATCTTGTTTTCTAAACGCAATAAAAAAGCGGGAAGATTTCTCCCCCGCTTTTTTATTCTTACTTGCGCTTGCGCTGCACAGCATGAATGGCGCGACCATCCACTGACAATGCCGCTTCGTGCACCACCTCCGACAAGGTCGGGTGGGCAAACGTCATCAACTGCAAATCCTCAACCGATGCACCAAATTCAAGTGAAATCATGCCTTGATGAACCATATCACCGGCACCTGGCCCGATGATGTGCATGCCAAGCAGGCGATCCGTTTTGGCATCCGCCACAAACTTCACAAACCCGGCACTGTCATTTGCAGCAAGCGCGCGGCCATTGACCGCAAAGGCAAACTGGCCAGTCTTGACCTCAATACCCTCGCTCTTGGCCTGATCTTCGGTCTTGCCAACCCACGCGATTTCCGGATGGGTATAAATGACGCCGATGATCGTGTCGTAATTAACCTGTGCATGATGACCATTCATGATTTCGGCCACCATCATGCCTTCTTCCATTGCCTTGTGCGCCAGCATCGGCCCTCGCACCAGATCACCAATGGCATACACGCCGGGTACCGATGTACGGCACTGACCATCAACATGCACAAAGCGGCGCTCATCGAGCGTGATGCCGCAATCCGCAGCGAGCAAGCCTTCGGTATAGGGGCGTCGACCCACTGCCACGATCAGCCGGTCAAAAAGCTCCTCGTGATCACCATCCTTGTCCGTGTACTTCACGGTGACAGCCTTGCCCTTGACCGTTGCCCCGGTAACACGCGCACCAAGACGTATATCAAGCCCCTGCTTGCCAAGCACCTTCTGTGCTTCCTTGGCTACCGCCTTGTCGCAAGCAGGAAGGAAAGCATCAACGGCCTCCAGGACAACCACCTGCGAGCCCAGACGATTCCACACTGAACCCAGTTCAAGGCCAATGACACCAGCCCCGATCACACCAAGCTTCTTTGGTACATCCTGAAACTCAAGCGCACCAGTGGAATCAACGATTACATCATCCACCAGCGCTGCTACCGGAATATTTACCGGGACAGAGCCTGTTGCCAGAATCACATTCTTGGCATCAATGACTTCGACAGCACCCTCAAACGGGGTGAATTCGACCTGACGACCAGCCAGTAACTTACCGGTGCCCTGCAGCCAGGTAACCCCGTTACCCTTGAAAAGCTGGGCAATGCCGCCTGTAAGGTTACCCACCACAGTGTCCTTGCGTGCCTGCATGGTCTTTACGTCAAAGCTGATGCCATCAATCTTGATGCCATGCACCGCATACTCATGAGCAGCATCGTGATACTTGTGCGTAGAGTCCAGCAGTGCCTTGGATGGAATGCACCCGACATTCAGACATGTTCCACCAAGAGCCGGTTTGCCCTTGTGAATGCGTTTTTCGATACAGGCGACCTTCATGCCGAGCTGTGCAGCACGAATGGCAGCTTCATAGCCACCAGGACCACCACCGATCACGACCAGATCAAAACTTTGTGACATTGGTTCGTTCCCTTGCGAGTGAACGTAAAAAAAGTGCCCTGTCAGTGACAAGGCACATCACATCAGATCTCCAGCAGCAGACGTGCCGGATCTTCAACCAGTTCCTTGATAGCCACGAGGAAGCTCACGGCCTCCTTGCCATCAATCAGACGATGGTCATAGGAAAGCGCGAGATACATCATCGGCAAAATCACAACCTGTCCATTTACCGCCATTGGACGTTCCTGAATCTTGTGCATGCCAAGAATGGCCGTCTGTGGCGGATTCAGGATGGGCGTGGAAAGCAGGGAGCCAAACACACCACCATTTGAAATGGTGAATGTACCGCCTGTCATGTCATCAATGGTCAGCTTGCCATCCTTCGCCTTCTTGCCGAAGTCCCCGATGGTCTTTTCCACTTCGGCAAGACTCATGCGCTCGGTATTACGCAAGATTGGCACAACGAGACCGCGATCCGACGACACTGCCACACCAACATCATAGAAGCCGTGATACACAATATCGTTGCCATCAATCGATGCATTCACCGCAGGGAAGCGCTTCAGGGCTTCGATCGCTGCTTTCACGAAGAACGACATGAAGCCAAGGCGCACACCATGTACCTTCTCGAACTTCTCGGCGTACTGCTTGCGCAAATCCATCACCGGCTTCATGTTCACTTCATTGAATGTAGTGAGCATGGCAGTGGACTGCTTGGCCTCGAGCAAACGCTCAGCCACCTTGGCGCGCAGTCGGGTCATCGGCACTCGTTTCTCGACACGGTCTCCAACCGCCATGGCAATGGCCTGGGCGACAGGTGCAGGAGCTGCTGCCGGAGCAGCAGGAGCAGCCGGCTTCTTCAGGTGATTCTCAACGTCTTCCTTGGTCAGACGCCCACCCTTACCCGTCCCTGAAATTCTCGCCGGATCAAGATTGTGCTCNNGCCAGCACTTCCTGCGACAACACGGTATCGCCTTCATTTTTCAATACCTGGGAAATCACGCCATCTGCTGGCGCAACAACCTCAAGTACAACCTTGTCAGTTTCAATATCAACAATCAGTTCATCACGGGCAACCGCTTCGCCGGGCTTCTTGTGCCAGGTTGCAACCGTACCATCCGCGACAGATTCGGGAAAAACCGGAGCCTTGATTTCGATGGCCATTTTCTGAATTCCTTCTTTATATTCTCAGTGCTCAGGGCTTGAAAGCGTCTTCAACCAGTGCTGCCTGCTCTTTTGCATGCAGATAAACCGATCCACATGCAGGCGCAGCAGCAGAAGGTCTGCCAGCAAAGCGTGTACGCAACTTGTCATTCCATTCACGAACCACGGTATGCATATGATGCTGCGTGCAGTACCAGGCCCCCTGATTCATTGGCTCTTCCTGGCACCAGACAATGCTCTTTGCATTCTTGTAGGGCGCCAGTACTTCGGCCAGTTTCTTTTCCGGGAAAGGGTAAAGCTGCTCGATACGAACAATGGCGACATCATTACGGTTAAGCTCACGACGCTTTTCCAGCAGATCGTAATAAACCTTGCCACCGCACATGATGACGTGGGTGACATCAGCAGGCTTGATCGGATCAATTTCCGGAATAACCGTCTGGAACTGACCATGCGCCAATTCTTCAAGGGTGCTAACAGCCAACTTGTGGCGCAGCAGGCTCTTGGGCGACATGATTACCAGAGGCTTGCGCAAGGGACGTACAACCTGACGGCGCAGCAAATGAAAAATCTGCGCGGGGGTCGTTGGCGTACAAACCTGCATGTTGTGCTCAGCACACAACTGAAGGAAGCGCTCCAGACGAGCCGAGGAATGCTCTGGTCCCTGCCCTTCAAAACCGTGCGGCAACAACAGGGTTAGTCCGCAAAGACGCTCCCACTTGGTTTCACCGGACGAGATAAACTGGTCAATCACCACCTGTGCCCCGTTGGCAAAATCACCAAACTGGGCCTCCCAGATAATCAGGGATTTTGGCGTGGTGGTGGCATAACCATATTCAAACGCCAGCACCGCCTCCTCGGACAGCAATGAGTCATAAATCTCGAACTCAGGCTGGTCAGGATCAATGTTCTTCAATGGCACATGGGCAGTGCCATCTTTCTGGCTATACAGAATGGCATGTCGATGGGAGAACGTACCACGCCCCACATCCTGCCCGGTAAGCCGAATCAGAAAACCTTCGTTCAGTACAGTAGCGTAAGCCAGTGTCTCGGCAGCGCCCCAGTTGAACTCAAGATTACCGGCGCACATCTTGGTACGGTCTTCCAGAACTTTCTGAACCTGCTTCTGGACAACAAACGTTTCCGGCAACTTTGCCAGCTTCTTGCCAAGCTCCTGCAGCGTCTTGATGGGTACACCAGTATCCCAGTCATCCACCACTGCATGCCCCAAATACGGGGTCCAGTCAACAAACAATGACTTGTTAGGCTCACGCACCAGTGACTTGACCACATGATTACCGGCTTCAAGTGCCTTGCGGTACTCCTCCACCATGTCATCTGCCTGCACCTGCGTCAGCACAGCAGCCTTCACCAGACGATCAGCATAAATGGCACGCGTGGTCGGTAATTTATGAATTACCTGATACATCAACGGCTGTGTGGCCGATGGCTCATCTGCTTCATTGTGACCACGGCGACGGTAACAAATAACATCAATGACTACGTCCTTCTGGAACTCCATGCGGAAATCCAGCGCCAGCTGCGTCACAAAGAATACAGCCTCGGGATCGTCCCCGTTCACATGGAAAATCGGTGCCTGCACCATCTTCGCCACGCTGGTGCAATACTCGGTCGAACGGGAGTCTTCCTTGATGCTGGTGGTGAAACCGACCTGATTGTTCACCACGATATGAACCGTACCACCAGTCCTGTAACCGCGTGTCTGGGACATCTGGAATGTCTCCATGACCACGCCCTGCCCCGCAAACGCGGCATCACCATGAATGCTGATCGGCAAGACCTGACGACCCTGCTTGTCATTACGGCGATCCTGGCGCGCACGCACAGAACCCTCGACAACAGGAGAGGCAATTTCCAGATGGGACGGATTAAAAGCCAGCGCCAGATGCACCTCACCACCGGAGGTCATCACGTTCGACGAGTAGCCCTGATGATATTTGACATCGCCGGAGCCATGCTTGGTGACACTCTTTCCTTCGAATTCATTGAACAGGTCACCAGGATTCTTGCCAAGAATATTGACCAGCACATTGAGACGACCACGATGGGCCATGCCAATAACAACTTCCTTGACGCCGTAAGAGCCGCCGCGCTGGATAAGTTCGTCAACCAGAGGAATCAGCGCTTCGCCACCTTCAAGTCCAAAGCGCTTGGCACCGGCATATTTGGTGCCCAGAAATTTTTCCAGACCTTCGGCCGCCGTCACACGTTCAAGCACGTGCTTGCGTGTATCGACAGAAAAATTCGGATTTCCACGAACGCTTTCAAGACGCTGCTGAATCCAGCGTTTTTCGGCCGTGTTGACGATGTGCATGTATTCGGAGCCAATCGCACCACAATAAATGGCCTCCATCGCCTGCACCATTTCGCCAAGGGTGCACTCTTCCTTGCCAATCGCCAGATTACCGGTATTGAACACCGTATCAAGATCTGCACGACTGAGACCGTGTGTCGCAAGATCCAGATCAGGTACATCCTCGCGCGGCATCAGTCCCAGTGGGTCCAGTTTTGCTCGCTGATGACCGCGATTGCGGTAACCGGCAATAAGCTGCAACACGGCGACCTGACGGCGCTCATGCTCGGTGCTGACACGACTGGTGGGAAGCGCCTGGGCGCGTGAAGAGTTTTTAGCCAGCAACAGGAACTGCTCACGGACGCCCTTGTGCGGTGTGTCCTGAGCAATACCATTGACGCGAGGCAGCTTTTCAAAATAGCTGCGCCAGTCTTCCGGCACTGATTGGGGAGAAACGAGGAATTGCTCGTAAAGTTCTTCGACGTAGGCAGCGTTTTCTGCCGAGAGCTGCGAAGTGCTCCACTGTCGCAGCATGAGGCCGTCTTGCATTTTCAATGTTTCCAAAGAGAGAAGTTCCGCGACCCAGGTGGCCGGAGCGGTGCTGTTTCGCCTTCTCTTCACAATGACCCGCGATGTCTGGGTAAGACCTCACGACCCTACCCCCCTGATTGAGTCTAGCAAAGGGGGGCTGAAACGGCCTTCAGACCTTGGTATAGCCTGAAAAGCATACCCACAATCCTGTTAATACAGACGGGCTGGCTGCCTGCAGATCGTGGGTGCCGATATTGTGCACCCGTTCCCTCGCAAGAGCTACCTGATGCACGCAACACGGCGGAAAAAGACTGAAAAAAGTCAAAAAAAACCCCGCCAGTTGGCGGGGTTTAAGGAGATCAGGTCCCCTGGCTAAGCAGCATATTACGAATATGCCCGATAGCCTTGGTGGGATTGAGCCCCTTGGGACACACGCTGACACAGTTCATGATGCCACGGCAGCGGAACACGCTGAACGGGTCGTCCAGTTTGGCCAGGCGCTCGGCTGTTGCGGTATCACGACTGTCCGCGAGAAAACGGTAAGCCTGGATGAGCGCCGACGGACCCAGAAACTTTTCCGGATTCCACCAGAACGACGGGCAACTGGTAGAGCAGCATGCACAGAGAATGCACTCATACAAGCCATCAAGCTTCTCACGGTCTTCCGGAGACTGCAGGCGCTCCTTGGCAGGCGCTGGCGTGTTGTTAACCAGATAAGGCTGCACCTTTTCGTACTGGTTGTAGAACATGCCCATGTCCACAACCAGATCACGAATCACCGGCAGACCCGGCAACGGACGAATCACCACCTTCTTCGGCAATGTCTTCATGTTGACCAGACAGGCCAGACCGTTCTTGCCATTGATGTTCATGCCATCCGAACCGCAAATACCTTCACGGCAGGAACGGCGGAAGCTCAGGCTTTCATCAACCTGCTTCAGCTTGATCAGCGCATCCAGCAGCATGCGCTCGGAACCATCAAGAGTAAGCTCGTAGGTCTGCATATAGGGCGCTTCGTCCTTGTCAGGATCGTAGCGATAGACTTCAAAAATACGCACGTCGCTCATGGTGTGCCTCTTCAATTCTTTGTCAGGGGACGGGAGATTCACTCCCGTCCATCACCTCATCCCGGGGGATGAAAATGCCTCTTAGAAGGTACGCGGCTTGGGTGGAACGGATTCCACTGTCAGCGGCTTCAGCTTGACCGGCTTGTAGTCAAGACGATTGCCTTCCTTGTACCAGAGGGAATGACGCATCCACTCCTTGTCGTTACGACCGAGCGGGCACTCGGGGTCGTCCACCGGACGCTCGTAATCAACAACGGTATGGGCACCACGACACTCTTTGCGAGCGGCAGCAGAAATGATGGTGGCCTTGGCAGCCTCAATCAGGTTTTCCAGCTCCAGCGCCTCGATACGGCCGGTATTGAACACCTTTGACTTGTCTTTCAAGTGAATGTTGGCAATACGCTTTTCGATCTCGAGAATTTTCTGGACGCCTTCATCAAGCAGAGCCTGGGTACGGAACACGCCAGCATGGGTCTGCATGGCGCGACGCATGTCGTTGGCAACATCCTGCCCATACTCGCCATCAGTGGAGTTATCGAGACGGGCAATGCGTGCCAGTGTCTTGTCCAGGGCATCCTTTGGCAGCGACTTCTGGGCAGCTGGTGCGCGGGCAACAGTCTCGATGATGTGATCACCGGCGGCCTTGCCGAACACAATCAGGTCAAGCAGCGAGTTGGTACCCAGACGATTGGCGCCATGCACGGAAACACAGGAACACTCACCGATAGCATAGAAGCCATTGACCACTGCATTCGGATTGCCATCCTTGGGAGCAACAACCTGACCATTGATATTGGTCGGGATGCCACCCATCTGGTAGTGAATCGTCGGCACCACCGGAATCGGTTCCTTGGTGCAATCCACGTTGGCAAAGTTCTTGCCGATTTCGTACACGGACGGCAGACGCTTGTGGATGGTATCGGCACCAAGGTGGGTCAGATCGAGCACCACATAATCACCATTTGGACCGCAGCCACGACCTTCCTTGATTTCCTGATCCATGGAACGTGACACGAAGTCGCGTGGAGCCAGATCCTTCAGGTTGGGTGCATAACGCTCCATGAAGCGCTCGCCGTTCTTGTTGCGCAGCAGGCCGCCTTCACCACGGCAACCCTCTGTCAGCAGCACGCCGGCACCGGCCACGCCGGTCGGGTGAAACTGCCAGAACTCCATGTCTTCCAGCGGAATGCCGGCACGGGCCGCCATGCCAAGGCCGTCACCAGTATTGATGAAGGCATTGGTAGAGGCCTGATAGATACGACCTGCCCCACCGGTAGCAAACAATGTGCACTTGGCCTGGAACACGGCAATGTTGCCGGTGGCCAGATCGATGGCGGTCACACCCAGCACGTCACCGTCTTCATCACGGATCAGGTCAAGCGCGATCCATTCGACGAAAAACTCGGTATTGGCAGCCAGATTGGCCTGGTACAGCGTGTGCAGCAAGGCATGACCGGTACGGTCGGCCGCGGCACAGGCGCGCTGCACCGGCTTTTCACCGTAATTGGCGGTATGCCCGCCAAACGGACGCTGATAAATGGTGCCGTCGGCATTGCGGTCAAACGGCATGCCGAGGTGTTCCAACTCATACACCATCTTGGGTGCTTCGCGGCACATGAACTCGATGGCATCCTGGTCGCCCAGCCAGTCGGAACCCTTGATGGTGTCGTAGAAATGGTAATGCCAGTTGTCCTCACTCATGTTGCCGAGCGAGGCACCAATGCCGCCCTGTGCCGCTACGGTGTGGGAACGGGTCGGAAACACCTTGGTCAGAACAGCTACCTTGAGGCCGGCACGGGCAAGCTGCAGCGAGGCACGCATGCCCGAGCCGCCACCGCCAACGATGACGGCATCAAACGTCAGGGTAGGAATATTGGTCGCATTGATTGCATCGGCCATGAATCAGTTCCCCCAGAGGATCTGGATGCCCCAGACCACATAAACAAAGATACAGATGGCCATGCCGGTCTGCAGGAAGATACGGATGAAGGTTGCCTTGGCACCCATCTGGCGCTCGGTGACGTAGTCAGTGAACACCGTCCACAGGCCCACCCACGCATGAGCAGCCAGAGCCAGCAATGCCAGCAAGGAGAAAATGCGCATGGCCGTGCAGGTCATGAAGCCGTGCCACTGGGCGTAATCCACCCCTGGATTACACAGCAGAAAGCCGACGATCACGACAAAATAGGCGGCCAGAATATAGGCACTGACACGCTGGGCCAGCCAGTCGGCAACACCGGAACGACTAAAGCTCGTTGCACTGTTTCTCATCAGAGCACCATCCAGGCCAATGCACAAAGAATGAGGGCACCCGCCAGCAGCAGTGCGAGCGTTGCAAACAGACGACCACCCTCCAGCGACTCACCAATACCGAAGTCCTGAACGAGGTGCTTTGCACCCACAACAAAGTGGTAAATCAGCCCTGCCAGTGCAACAAACACCAGAAAGCCACCGATAAAACCACCCAGTACGTCAGTTTTTACGGCAGCAAAGGCCTCGGCAGAAACAAGTGATTCCTGCAGGACATAGAGCAGAACCGGGATAAGAGCAAAGATCACCACGCCAGAGATACGGTGCAAAATAGAGGCGATGGCGACCGGGGACTTCAAGTTGACGGCCAGAACGGTCGACAAACTGAGATTGACAGGTCGATTGCTTTTCACAGCGGGTTTCCTGTTGGGGGCCTCTCACGAGGCAAACCTAAGGGAGAGCACACAAGGAAGCGCAAGCCAATGAAATTCCTGAAATTTTCAGGAGACCAGCAACATGCGCAAAACCGGGCGGAAAGTATAATCCCGCATAAATTGAATTACAAACCGGTAACACAGACAAATACAGCGCATTTCGCGTGAATCTGCCCCTTTCTGCCTCCTTATAGTGCACTCCTCAATCAACCAGGCAAGTGCTCAGCGCATGTACCAAAGTCAATTAGACCAATTGGTCATCAATAACGAGGCCAAACGCGTCTCTTTACCGCATAAACTGCCAGTTCGTTTGTAACAGTTGATTGACAAAATTCCCTCACAAATTAAGCTAGCGCGCCTTCCCCGAAGCGTTTTTGCTCCACCTTCGCATTCCGGTCACGCCGGAGAGTCAGGCACGCAAACCGCTTTCGGTCGCGCTGAAGCCAGAGCCATGTAGTAAACCGGCTCGTTTAGGAGACTGCCATGTCGGGTAATAAAGTCACCCTGACCATCGACGACAAGTCGATCGACCTTCCCGTTACTTCCGGCACAATGGGCCCGGATGTCGTTGACGTTAAAGATGTCCTTGCTCAGGGCTACTTCACCTACGACCCCGGCTTCATGGCAACTGCCGCCTGCGAATCGAAGATAACCTTCATTGATGGCGACAAGGGCGTTCTCCTGCACCGCGGTTACCCGATTGACCAGCTGGCCGAAAAGTCCGACTACCTGGAAACCTGCTACCTGCTGCTGAACGGCGAGTTGCCTAACCCTGGTCAGAAGACTGACTTCGTGAACCGCGTTACCCAGCACACCATGGTTCACGAGCAGCTGCAGTTCTTCTATCGTGGTTTCCGTCGCGATGCCCACCCGATGGCCGTCATGTGCGGTGTGGTCGGCGCCCTTTCCGCGTTCTATCACGACAATCTGGACATCAATAATCCGGAGCATCGTCGTATTGCGGCCATTCGCCTGATTGCCAAGATGCCTACCATCGCGGCCATGAGCTACAAGTACAATGCCGGGCAGCCTTTCGTGTACCCGCGTAACGACCTGGGCTATGCCGAAAACTTCCTGCACATGATGTTTGCTACCCCGTGCGAGGACTACAAGGTGAACCCGGTGCTGGCCAAGGCCATGGANNTATGCCTGTATCGCAGCCGGCATTGCCGCACTGTGGGGCCCGGCTCATGGCGGCGCCAACGAAGCCGTGCTGAAGATGCTGGATGAGATCGGCTCTGTGGAAAACCTGGACAAGTTCCTGGCCAAGGCCAAGGACAAGAACGATCCCTTCAAGCTGATGGGGTTCGGTCACCGCGTGTACAAGAACTTTGACCCGCGCGCCAAGGTAATGAAGCAGACCTGTGACGAAGTACTGGCGGCGCTCGGCATCAACGATCCGCAGCTTGAGCTTGCCATGAAGCTGGAAGAGGCTGCCCGTAACGATCCGTACTTCGTTGAGCGCAAGCTTTACCCGAATGTGGACTTCTACTCAGGCATCATCCTGAAGGCTATCGGCATTCCGACTTCCATGTTCACAGTGATTTTTGCGCTTGCACGTACCGTCGGCTGGATCTCGCACTGGATGGAAATGCACAACGCTCCGTACAAAATTGGCCGTCCTCGCCAGCTATACACCGGCTATACCCAACGCGACTTTGTCCCTGTGGACAAACGCTGAGTCCCCTGATAGCAATAAAAAAGGCCGCTTATGCGGCCTTTTTTATTGCAGCCCCCCAAATCACCACTCGATGACCCAGTCAAGACATGAGATGAGGCAGATTACGCCATTCTTTGTGCTATAGACGCCAAAGCCAACAAGCAGGTAGGCTGAGTCCTGCCGCAGCCGCCTGACATGCCCCACCGAAATACCGGTCAATCCATCCAGTCTTCATGCAGCTTGCGCACAGGAAAAGAAGACCAATGGACATGACAACCCAAAAGCTGCGGGTAGAGAACCTTCCTGGCATCAATGTATCCACGTATCGGGACATTGGCAGTCCTGAATCCACGATCAAGCCGTTCACCATTCTTTTCATCAAGCCATTCCAGAAAACCCACGATAATTCATATGGCCCTCCTCTCGGCATCCTGACCCTGATCGCTGGCATTCGTGCATTCTTCGGAGCTACAGCTACAGTTCACTTCTGGGACATGAACCTGTACAACAACGAACCAGAGACCCTGGCATCACGACTTGACGAATTCAAGCCTGATATCGTTGGCGTATCCGCGCTGAACTGCGAGGCAGCAGCCAGCTACAAACTGGCCAGCATTGTGAAAAAGTGGAACCCGGAAACGATTACTGCCATCGGGGGCCCCTTCACATTACGACAAGCACCACTGATATTTTCTGAAAGCCATTTTGATTGGGTATTCGAAGGGGCGGCAGACCGCACCCTGATTCAGGCTTTACAACGTTTTTTCTCTGACTTGCCACTTAGCAGCGACATACCTGGACTCAGCCATCGCTCAGCCACTGGCAACGTCACGCACAATCATGCGCAGGACCTTATTACTGACATGGATGCCATCCCGCTGCCAGCATGGGATCTTCTTGATTTTGAGCGCTACCGGAAAAGAGACCGCAAACGTATCATCAGCAATATTGGCGAACGGCGGTATGCGTTCCTTTTCACCTCTCGTGGCTGCCCGTATCTTTGCAACTATTGCCATGACGTTTTCACAAAGCGTTTTGTTTACAGAAGCGAAGAAAGCGTTCTTGAAGAAATCAGGGTTCTTTACGAGGATTATGGTGTCACCGAATTCCACATAGTGGACGACATATTCAATCTTCACAGGCCTCGCGCGCAATCCATCATGCGAGCCATAGGAAAACGCTGGCCCGGCAAGCTTTATCTGGCATTTCCTAACGGCCTTCGTGGCGACATCCTGGATCAGGAAACGATTAACGCCATGGTTGAAGGCGGGACCTATCATGCAACCATATCTATCGAAACCGTGACGCCACGACTGCAAACCCTGGTAGAAAAAAACCTGGATATCGCCAAGGCTAAATGGTCCATCAAGGAATTCCACCGGCAGGGGGTTATTGTTCAGGGAGCCTTCATGCTGGGATTCCCGACAGAAACACTTGAAGAAATCCGGGCAACCCTTTCCTATGCCATAAAAAGCCCCCTCTCACACGCACACTTCTTTGCGGTAGTCCCTCAACCAAACACGCCAATCTATAACTTGGCCATGCAGGAATCAGAAGCAGCAACCATTGGAATGGCAAATGATGAGCGCACCTCAGGCGATTATCTTTCACCCAAAACATGGTACAGCCGCGCCTATGGCCATGACCTGCACTCACAGATCAGAAGCAGCTTCATACGATTCTATTTCCATCCACCCCGTGTCATGCGTCTTGCGCGCGCGTACTCCATCATAAATTTGTCCACGGGCCTCTGGTTTATACTCAAGAGCATGGCAAAATCCATTCCGGTTACCCTCTCACGCATCATTCAACCCGGAAAGAAATGGTCTTCCGACTGACTCCTGCAGGCTATCCATGACATCACTCGCATTTATCGGACTCGGCACCATGGGTTACCCGATGGCCGGGCACCTTGCACGCAAGGGCTTCAAGATCACCGTATTCAATCGGACATCTGAAAAAACCCTCCGGTGGTGTTCGGAATTCGGTGGTCAATACGCAGACAGCCCTGCGCAGGCGGCGCAAAATGCCGACATCGTTCTGACCTGTGTTGGCAATGACGACGATCTGCGCGCCGTTGTGCTGGGCCCGAACGGCATCGCACTTGCGCTTAAGGCAGGCGCCTTGCTGATTGATCACTCAACCGTTTCTGCCGAAGTATCGCGTGAAATCGCAGGACACCTTGCCAGCATGAATGCCGGATTTGTAGATGCGCCGGTATCAGGAGGGCAACAAGGTGCCCAGAACGGACAACTGACCATCATGTGTGGTGGCACCGTCCCTGAGGTTGAACGGGCAAGCAGCGTCATCAGTACCTATGCACGGGCGATCACGCACATTGGCCCCATTGGCTCCGGTCAGCTGGCCAAAATGGTGAACCAGATATGTGTAGCCGGGCTTGTTCAAGCGCTGTCGGAGGGCATGCATTTTGCCGGAAAAGCCGGCCTGGACGTCCAGAAGGTAATGGACGCCATTTCGCAGGGCGCTGCCTCCAGCTGGCAGATGATCAACAGGCACAAGACCATGATTGCCGGCGAATACGAGCATGGATTTGCCGTCGACTGGATGCGCAAGGATCTGGCCATTTGTCAGGCAGAGGCACGGCATTTGGGAGCTTCTCTCCCCGTCACAGCACTGGTTGACCAGCTTTATGCCGAGGTCCAGGCCATGGGAGGTGGACGCTGGGACACATCCAGCCTGCTTGCACGGCTCAGCAAAAAATAACAAGGCCCAAAATGACAGCCCCTCCATCAAAATCATCCACTTATCGGAAAAGTGAGCGCTGAACGGCCATAACAAGGGCCATTTTCTAGACCTGACTTGCAAGTACTCGTACACTGAACTATAGATTCAACCAGTAACAGTCACGGAATGGACATCATGAAAAAAACAACATTGAAAAATGGATGTCGGTCACTTCTACTGCTCACGACTCTGGGACTTGGCATTGGCGCTAATCCCGTCATGGCAAACACCAGTCAACATCCCGATAATGACTGCAATTCGCAGGCCGCAGGAAAGTCTGGTGACGCTCGTCGACAGGCAATTGCCCAGTGCATTCGTAAACGAGCCCAGGTAGACAACATGCCGCCGATGCTGGCCAAGGTCAGTGCCTGCAACCGCAAGGCTGGTGACATGGCAGGTGATGCCCGCTCAAGCTTCATGGATAGCTGCATGAAGAACAACTGAGGCGGTATAAGTCGCTCCTACTGTCCTGGAATCTGACAAATACCCATAAAAAAGCCCGCATCAAGCGGGCTTTTTTATGGGACGAACCTTACTTCTCGATGATGGCGACAACACCTTGGCCGCCAGCGGCGCAGATTGACACCAGAATGCGGCCACTGCCCTTCTCGTTCAGCATCTTGGCGGCACCTGCCACGATACGACCACCGGTTGCGGCAAAAGGATGTCCTGCGGCAAGCGAAGAGCCGTTCACATTCAGCTTCTTGCGATCAATGCTGCCCAGTGGCTTATCAAGACCCAGGCGTTCCTTGCAGAACTTTGCATCTTCCCAGGCCTTGAGGGTCGACAGCACCTGTCCGGCAAAGGCTTCATGGATCTCGTAATAATCAAAGTCCTGCAGGGTCAGTCCGGTGCGGGCCAGGAGTCGTGCAACGGCATAGGCCGGGGCCATCAGCAGACCCTCCTTCTTGTGCACGAAATCAACGGCAGCCGTTTCCACCGTCGTCAGATAGGCCTGGACTGGCAAGTTGTGCGCCTTGGCCCAGTCTTCTGATGCCAGCAGCACAGCTGAGGCACCATCAGTAAGGGGCGTGGAGTTTGCGGCAGTCATGGTGCCCTTTTCCTTGTCACCGAAGCATGGCTTCAAGGTCGCCAGTTTCTCAAGGGTAGAGCCCGGGCGCAGATTGTCATCACGCTCAAGACCCATGAACGGCGTCATCAGATCCTTGAAAAAGCCACGCTCATAGGCTGCCGCCATGTTCTTGTGAGAGAGATAGGCCAGTTCATCCTGGGCCTCACGAGTGATGCCCCACTCGGCCGTCGTAATTGCCTGGTGATCACCCATTGCAAGACCCGTGCGTGGCTCACCATTACGGGGGATCTCGATGCCCATCATGCCGGGACGGAACTTGGCCAGCGCCTTGAGACGCTGCTTGTTGTCCTTGCAACGGTTCAGCGACAGCATGAACTGGCGCAGCTCCTCACTGACCGCAATAGGTGCATCCGAGGTAGTATCCACACCACCACCAATACCAGACTCGATCTGGCCGGTGGCAATCTTATTGGCTATGTAATTAAGAGCCTGCAGCCCCGTACCACACGCCTGCTGCATGTCGCAGGCTGGCGTCTCGGGTGCCAGCTTTGTGCTCAGCACGACTTCGCGAGTCATATTGAAGTCACGTGCCAGCTTGAGGACTGCACCGGCAGCTACCTCACCCAGGCGCTCACCTTCGAGTTTGTAGCGACCGACCAGTCCGTCAATGGCGGCAGTCAGCATGTCCATATTGGAGGCTGTGGCATAGGCGCCATTGGAGCGGGCGAAGGGAATACGATTGCCGCCAAGGATGGCAACACGACGAAGGGAAGACATGGGAGACTCCTGCTGGTTTTCCGATGACGGCACCCTAGCACAGAATGTTCGGAGTCAATTGGCATTAAAAACAGAAACACACTGGCTATACAGCAAATGCTCTGGGGGATGACCTTTGCTAGCCTGCGTTCCGCTAGTGCAGTGGACAGACAAGGAAAGCATGACCGATTGCCTGCCGGCACACCGATACTTTGCCATGCCACTGACCATGCCTGCATCTCTAGCTTCTGCTAGAGTTGCGACCGTTTTCTCCGGCAATTTCCGGAAGCCCTCCCAACCGTCTTGCGCTGTTGCGCCTGAAACCTAAGGACGACGTCATGAGTGACCGTTACACACAGTTCACGAACTCCGCACTTGGCCGTCTGCTGGCCAAAAACCTCGGCTTGCCCATGCCTCTCAACCTGGACCGTTACCAGCCAGGCATGCCCGTGATTTCCGGTGCTGTGCTGCTCGGTGGTGCTCCTGACGGGCAGCTGACCAGTGCTGCTGCTACCGCCCTGAACAACATACAGGCCGAGGTGCATACCTATGCTCAGGACCATGTTTCCAAGGCTGCGGCAACAGCAGGGCTGGATGTAAAAGTCTGGAACCCCGAAGTGGATACAGAACTGAAGTTCAAGGCCCTGGTATTCGATGCCAGTGGCATCGCCAGAAGCGAAGATCTGGTTCAGGTTTACCACTTCTTCCATCCGGTCATGCGCAAGCTTGCCGAATGCAGCCGCATCATCATCATTGGCCGGACCCCGGAGTCATGTGACTCCCCACGTCAGGCAACTGCACAACGTGCGCTTGAAGGCTTCACCCGCTCTCTGGGCAAGGAAGTCAAGAAAGGCGGCACTGCCCAGCTCGTTTACGCGGCACCTGGCGCAGAGAGCCAGCTCGAATCGACACTGCGCTTTTTCCTCTCCCCGCGCTCTGCTTATGTATCTGCCCAGGTTGTTCGCATCTTCCCGTCGACAACAACTGCGAGCCTCGACTGGGCAAAACCACTGGCTGGAAAGGTTGCACTGGTCACAGGCGCATCACGTGGCATTGGTGAAGCAATTGCCAAAACACTTGCNNGTGGACATCATTGTGCACAACGCTGGCGTGACCCGTGACAAGACGCTGGCCAACATGACCCAGCAACAGTGGGACATGGTAATGAACATCAACCTGTCCTCGGAAGAGCGCATCAACGATGAACTGCTGGCGCAGGGCATGATCCGCGACAATGGCCGCATCATTTGCGTATCGTCCATTTCCGGCATCGCCGGCAACATGGGCCAGAGCAACTATGGCATGAGCAAGGCTGGCGTGATTGGCATGGTGCAGTCGATGGCACCAACCCTGTTTGCCAGAAACATCACCATCAACGCCGTGGCACCTGGCTTTATTGAAACCCAGATGACTGCAGCAATTCCGTTTGCCATTCGCGAAGCCGGCCGCCGCATGAACTCGATGTCGCAGGGCGGTCTGCCAGTGGACGTAGCAGAAACAATTGCATGGTATGCCTCACCCGCCTCTGCTGGCGTGAATGGCAACATCGTGCGCGTATGCGGTCAGTCACTTATTGGTGCCTGATCCGGCTGAAACAGCGAGGGGACTACGCTCCCCTCCTTTTTAACCTACTGGAGTCATGAAGATGACCGTACGCGAAATCACGACACTCCCGGGTACCGCTACGCTCTACTCCCGGGCAGTCCTTGGGAGCCTTTCCGGCAAGCATGGAAAGGAGTTGCCTGACCTTGAACTGGTCATGCGAGATGTAAAAATTGATCGCGCCAATCTGGCCGCCTATAACCGTGTCTGCGGCTTCAGCCAGCGTGACACACTGCCGCTGACGTACGGGTTTGTGCTGGGATTCCCGCTGCACATGAGCCTGATGACAGACCCGTCGTTTCCGTTTGCCGCCATGGGCATGGTGCATATCCAGAACCGAATTACCCAGCATCGCCTGATCAATGCATCCGAAGTTCTGACCATCATCGTCAAGCCGGCCAATCTGCGCCCGCATGACAAAGGCGTCCAGTTTGACATCCTGACCACGCTGAAATCAGGTGAAGAAATTGTGTGGGAATGCTCCAGCACGATGCTTCGTCGTCAGGCAGGAAGCGAAGGGGAAAAGCCCTCCGCCCCTCGTTCTGCAGCACAAGCCGCTCGCACTACGGTAGCGAACGTACAATGGACCGTTCCTGGTGATACCGGACGCCGTTATGGCGCCATCTCCGGCGACAGGAACCCCATTCACCTGTATGCCTTCACCGCCAAGCTGTTTGGTTTTCCACGGGCGATTGCCCATGGCATGTGGTCAAAGGCTCGCTGCCTATCTGCACTTGAAGGCCGACTCCCTGATGCCTGCACGGTAGATGTCCAGTTCAAGCTTCCTGTGTTACTGCCTGCAAAGGTTGCCTTCCTTTCCGAGCCACAAGCCAATGGCGGTTTTACCTTTGGCCTGAGTGACCTGAAAACTGGAAAACCGCATCTTGCCGGATCGGTGCAAGAAGCCTGAGCTCGTACACCCAATAAAAAACGCCCTCTTCAGGGCGTTTTTTATTGGGTGTACATAATGGGTGACGCCTTGCTTACAGCAATGACTCGACAGAACGTATGGCCGCAGTATTGATGCGTGAAATGCGGATATCGCCAAAGGGCGACCCACTGCCATGATTGACCGTGTAACCTAACGACAACTCACGTGAGGGATCACACCAGGCACCCGATCCACCATAACCAAAGTGCCCGAAGGCATGCGGTGTACGCGGACCTGTCGTGAACACGCGATGGTAACCAAGGCGCCAACGCATCGGTACAGGAATCACGTCACCACGCGTCGTATTCTGTACTGTCGACATTTTCCTGACCGTCTCTGCAGAAAGCAGTCGCCCACTTTCATACTCCCCGTTATTGGCAAGTACGGAATAAATCCGGGCAAGGGAACGCGCCGTGAACATCCCCCCTGCCCCGGGAATGCTGGCCTGCATGGTTTCCGGAGCATTCCAGTCGAACCGGCTCATGCCTTTCGGTAACATGGCATCCTGAAATTTTTCCTGATCAAACCCCGCAAGACTGAATACTGCCTCAGTTATTTTTCTGGACCAGTTAATACCATTTTTTCGCTGCTGCCCGGCTTCTGCCAGCTCTGTCTTTTTGGCAGGTACGATCAGTTTTGCACAGCGGGCCAGATCCTGCTCGGGAACACCGATAAGGCAGCCATCCAGACCAAGCGGATCAACCAGCTCATCTTTCAAGGTCTTTGCCAGCGGTTGCCGGGCAACTTTCTCAATCAAACCGCCAACCAGCCAGCCATAGGTCAGTGCGTGATACCCGTTCTTCTGCCCGGGAACGTGTACAGGCGGAGCCTCCTCCATGACACGCAGCATATGCTCCCAGTCACGCATTTCAGATGCATCAGCGATCAGGGAGCGGATGCCATACAGGCCCGCTTCATGGGTCAGCAGGTGTCGTACGGTAATCCTGCTCTTGGAATTGCGCGCAAACTCCGGCCAGTAGTGGGCTACGGGCAGGTCATAGTTCACCTCGCCACGATCAGCAAGGGTATGTAGCAGGGTTGAGACAATCCCCTTGGTCGTGGAAAAGGACAGTGACAGAGTATCAGCTGCCCATGCAGTACCCTGCTGGTCACTGCTACCCGCCCATATATCAACCACCGGGATGCCCCGATGGTAAACACACAGCGCAGCACCGCCCTGTACATCTGCTGGCAAATTTCGTCGGAAGGCATCAGCTACGGCAGTGAACCCCGGATTTACATACCCTTTAAGCATGTCATGGCCCCTATTACAGACTGGACACTGGTTTAGCATGCATCACCCAGCTAGGCTATGGCATCTTTTGCCTTCCTCCTGTCATATCCGTCGTGATCAGTCCCCGAACCACTGTCCTGCTTCTGCTCATCACTGCCGTGATCCTTTCGGGTCTTGGTGCAGGCGACATGCGCAACCTGGCGCCAGAAGTCTGGGTACAGCTTCGGCTGCCTCGCGTACTGCTGGCAGCGTTTACAGGTGCCTCTCTGGCGCTGGCAGGGCTTCTGCTTCAGGACTTTTTCCGCAACCCGCTGGTGGAGCCCGGACTGTTAGGTGTTTCTGCAGGCGCCGGCCTGGGTGCGGTTCTGGTGATCAGTCTGGGACTGGGTGGGCTTTGGCTACTGCCCCTGAGTGCCTTTGCTGGCGCACTGGGAACACTGGGCCTGATCCTTTTGATAGGGCGCCAGCTCAGTGGCAATAATGCCGAGCTGCTGCTGGCAGGGGTTGCCATAAACTCGCTGGCAGGTGCGCTGGTCAGTCTCCTGCTGAGCATCGGTGATGCAACGGCGTTGCGCAGTGCAACCTTCTGGCTGATGGGCAGCTTTACGCTCGCAGAATGGCCACTACTGCTGGCAGGCTGGGTAGTCCTGCTCTTTTCGATTGCATGGACGTGGCGTCAGGCTCAGGCGTTGGATGTCTGGCAACTGGGGGAGTCAGAGGCCATACATCTGGGTCTTGATATCCGGCGCTTCCGGCGTCGCATCCTGTGCGTGACATCACTGCTGGTCGCGCTGGCGGTCGCCCAATCCGGCGGTATCGGATTTGTCGGTTTGCTGGCACCACACATGGCACGCAAGCTTGGGCTGACACAGCACCGGCTGCTCATGCCCGCCAGCATTTTTCTTGGCATCATCCTTGCCGTTCTGGCAGACCAGCTGGCACGACAACTGATTTATCCGCTTGAGTTACCGGTTGGCGTCCTCACCGCACTGATTGGTGCACCCGCCTTTCTCCTGCTGTTTCTCAGGAGGAGTCACTCATGAAACTCCAGCTTGACCATGTTGGCTGCAGCTTCAACACGCACCCTGTACTTCAGGATATTTCACTGGAGCTGCAATCTGGTTGCATTGCTCTTATCGGCCCCAATGGTGCGGGAAAATCCACGCTTCTGCGGTTATGCGCGGGTGAGGGACGCTATCTGTCAAACGCCCGGTTGCAAGGCAGGATCTTGCTGGACGACAAGGCACTTTCTGCGTGGCCATTGAACACGCTCGCCAGACGTCGTGCCTTTCTGCCGCAACATCATGCAGACTATTTGCATGGTCAGGTCAGGGACATCATGTGTCTTGCCGCCTACCCTCATGGGGGAGCAGGCGAACGGGCCATTACCCTTTATCAGGAGGCCCTCTCCATCTGGGAGCTTGATACGCTGGCCACACGCCACTATGACGGCCTCTCCGGCGGCGAACGCCAGCGCGTACAACTGGCACGTACCTGGCTACAAATGCGTTTGCATCCCGCTGCCGGAGAGCGACTGTGGCTGCTGGACGAACCCCAGAATGCTCTCGATCTGCCTCACCAGCAGCGCCTGCGCACACAACTCAAGAATGAGTCGGACGAAGGTGCCTGTGTTGTTTTTTCCACGCATGACATCAACTTCGCCTTGCGTACCGCAGATCGGCTGATTGTATTGCGACAGGGTGAGCTGTGTGCTGATGCCGTACCGGAAGACTTTGCAGACAAGGATCTTCTCCAGCGTGCTTTTGGTGTGCCTTTTTGTGTATCACGACACCCGGTGGATAACCGCCCCTGGGTAATGGCTGAATGATGCGGGAGCATTGATGACTCTTTTTGCCAGCAAAAATTTCACTGCCGACAGCCTGCAACAGGATCTGGACACGTTGGGTTACGTCGCTTCCGACAACATTGCGCTGACGCTGTTTCTGGCTGCACAACTGGAAAAACCCATTCTTGTTGAAGGACCGCCAGGCGTGGGCAAAACAGAACTGGCGAAGGCCACCAGCACGCTCTTTGAGCGCCCCCTGATTCGTCTGCAATGTTATGAAGGACTGGATGAGAGCAAGGCCCTCTATGAGTGGAAATACGGCAAGCAGCTGCTTTACACACAGGTATTGAAAGAACAACTCGGCGATATCCTCAGAGGTACACATGGCCTTGCCGAGTCTGTAGAACGACTGCATCAGTTTGGCGATATTTTTTACTCACCTGAGTTCCTGGAGCCCCGTCCCCTGCTCTCTGCATTGCAGTCGCCCACCGGAGCTGTTTTGCTGATTGATGAAATTGACAAGGCTGACCAGGAGTTCGAGGCCTTCCTGCTTGAACTGCTTTCCGACTACCAGATATCCATTCCGGAAATCGGCACTGTACATGCGCAAACCAAACCCCTGGTATTGCTAACCAGTAACAACCAGCGCGAACTCTCCGATGCACTCAAGCGCCGCTGCTTGCACTTGTACATTCCTTACCCGGATCAAAACCTGGAGTGCCGCATTCTGGCCAGCCAGGTGCCCAGCCTGCCGGACAAACTCAGGGAGCCATTGGTCAGTTTTGTGCAAAAGCTGCGCAACCAGGATTTGCGCAAGGTGCCGGCTGTCAGTGAAACACTGGATTGGGCCCGAACATTGTTATTGCTTCACGTAGAGGCACTCGATGCCACATGGGTAGAACGGACACTGGCCGTCCTGCTCAAGCATCAGGATGATGTAGACCGTGTTCGCGAGAAACTTCCGACGTTGCTGAAAGACCGGTAACCCGGAAAACTCAGCTTTACTGAGGCAGGTAAACCGGAATGGAACGTAAACTCACCGAATTTGCTGCGCTACTGCGTAATCAGGGCTTGCCTGTATCCCCCCCGGAAGTAGCAGATGCCGTTCTGGCCATTCATGCCGTTGGTTACGAAAACCGGCAGCAGTTTCATGATGCCTTATCGTGCACCTTGGCCAAAAGCGTATCAGACACCCAGATATTCGAGCGCTGCTTTGAGACCTTCTTCAGGTTTGGCATCAGCACGAACAAGACCGACTCTGGCGCCACGGACAACAACGCCACTTCAGCCTCTCCCCCGCCACAATCCGGACAAGGTAACCAGGGTTCGGGAGGATCCGGAGGCTCAGGCAGCTCACCGAGCACAAATGAACCCTCCCAATCTGAACTCGGCCAGCTCCTGCTGACAGCGGACAGTGAAGGGCTTGCGCTCTCGCTTGCAAAGGCAATTGAACGGGTACGCCCGCAGAATATTCGTGTCATCACCCAGAAGGGACTGTTTGGCCGCAGACTGCTTCAGGCAATGGGCATTGATGATCTGGAACTGGAACTCAAGAACCTGGATGCTGCTGATACCGGTTTTGCACGTCAACGCGCCGAAGCTCTGCGCAGTGCCCGACAGCGTCTTCGCAGCAATATACGTGAAACGGTGGAACGCTACTTCCAGATGGCGCGCAATCAGGACCGGGACGCCATTATCCGTGATGCCGACTTTTCATCACTGCGCGAGTTCAGGGACACCGGACTGGTTGTGAAACGCATGGCACGACGCCTGATCACATTGCATCGCCGTCGTGAACGCATGGCCGCCCGAGGGGTTCTTGATGTAAAAGCAACCCTGCGCCATAACATTGCTTACGACGGCATTCTTGCCGAGCCCCGGTGGAGACGTATCCGCAAGGACAAGCCTCGTGTCATTGCCGTCTGCGATGTCAGCAGGTCTGTCAGCCAGCATGCCCGCTTTCTGCTGATGTTCCTGTACAGCATGAGAGAGGTAATCCCCCAATTACGCGCATTTGCATTCTCGTCATCGCTGCATGAAGTGACAGGATTTTTTGAGCATCAGCAACTTGAGCCTGCCATTGACACCATCATGGACACATACGGCTTTGGCAGCACGGATTATGGCCAGGCATTTACTGATCTTGATGACCTTGCCCGTCATGCCATAGACCGCCGCACCACACTGATCATTCTCGGGGATGCACGCAACAATAATGGGGATGCACGCACCGACCTGCTGCATCAGTTTCATGCCCGTGCAAAACAGGTCATCTGGCTTAATCCGGAAAGCCGTAATCGCTGGGGAAGTGGCGACTCGGAGATGTTGCGCTACCAGCCTGCCTGCACCCATGCGTGGAGCTGCCGCAACCTTGGCGAGCTTGAACGTATTGTTGACAAGCTACTCAAGTCGGCCTGACTTGGCGTCCGGATATGACGCATAAAAAAGCCCACACAATGGTGGGCTTTTTTATGCGGGAACCGATTACTCGGTGATTGCCTTGATTTCTTTCAGCAATTCTTTCTGCTTGTCGCTAGGACGTGCAGTCTGCATGGCCATGAGCTTGCTCATGTCGCCTTCGACCTTGATCTGGCCGCTCATGAAACCCTGCATGCCGGCAGCCTGATCCTGCTCAACAAAGATGCGACGAGCCAGATCGGATGGCAGTGTCAGCTTGGTAGAGCCAGTGCTGTTGTGACCCAGTTCAAAACGGCCACCATTCAGGCACATGTCCACGTTGCCAGCAGGAGCGCCAGTCACCGTCACGTTCAGGACCAGCGAAGCCAGTGCCGAGGGCACTTCCAGATCGCCCTTCACTTCAGTCAGCTTTTCAACTTCGCGAAACCACTCTTCAGACAGGAAAACAGCCATTGTCGTATCTCCAGTAATTCAGGCATATGGCGCAGCCCGGGCGGGCTGCTGTCGGGAACCTTACAACTCAGGAGAGGCTGCGGACTTGCAAGGCTCAAGAGACTGCCCGTGCCACTAGCCCACCCGTGAATCGAGCCTGTACCCTACAAGAGCACCGGAGGCTTGGCAATAACCCGAAACATACTGTTTTCATGACAATTCTGCTCAACTGGCCTGGCGCCCTGACATGAAAAAGCCCCACAGACATCATGCCTGCGGGGCTTCTCATATGAGCTCGTGATCAAGGCTGCATCACAATCAACACACCTTACCGGATGTCGTAGCCACGCTCATCATGCAACACAAGATCGAGGCCTTCAGTTTCCTCTTCCTCGGAGAGACGCAGTCCACCAGTCAGCTTGCTGGTCAACTTGAGCAGGCACCATGTAATGGCTGCGGTGTAAACAATGGTGACCACAATCGCCAGAACCTGCACGGACAGCTGCTGACCGATGCTCTCGTTGCCGGCACCAAAGCCCATGCCACTAAATACACCAATCTGTGGGGCACAGAAAATACCGACGAGGAAGGTACCCAGAATCCCGCCAACACCATGCACCGGAAACACATCCAGCGAGTCATCAATATGAAGCTTGCGCTTGACGAATTGCGTAGCGAAGAAGCAAATGATGCCCGCCGAAAACCCGATCAGCAGCGCAGCCAAGGGGCTCACAAAGCCTGATGCAGGAGTGATCGTCCCCAGCCCTGCCACCATGCCGGTCACAACACCCAGCACGGATGGCTTGCCAAACCGGCTCCACTCCAGTGCCATCCAGGTCAGTGCGCCTGCAGATGCCGAAATGTGGGTCACAAACAACGCCATGCCGGCTGAGCCATTTGCAGCCAGGGCAGAGCCGGCATTGAAGCCAAACCACCCGACCCAGAGCAATCCCGCCCCAATGACCGTCATGGTCATGTTATGCGGAGGCATCGCTTGCTTGGGGAAGCCCCGACGGGGCCCTATCACGAGGGCAGCCACCAGGGCAGCAACCCCGGCTGTAATATGAACCACGATCCCGCCGGCAAAATCGAGCACGCCCATCTGCTGAAGAAAGCCACCACCCCATACCCAGTGGCACACCGGCACATAGACCAGTGCAGTCCAGGTCAGACTGAAGACCAGCATGCTGGAAAACTTCATCCGCTCGGCAAAAGCACCAATGATCAGTGCCGGCGTGATAATGGCAAAGGTCATCTGGAATGCCGCAAACAGTACCTCGGGAATACTCCCGCTCATGCTGTCCGGACCGATCCCGATGAAAAACGCCTTCGACAGGCCACCGATAACCGGGTTCAGGCTACCGCCATCCACAAACGCGAGGGAGTAAAGCCCAATCAGCCACAACAGGGACACCCCTGCTGCAATCACAAAACACTGCATCAGAACGGACAGGACATTCTTGGACCGAACCAGACCGGCGTAGAACAACGCCAGGCCAGGCAGGGTCATCAGAAGGACCAGTGCCGTTGTCATCAGTATCCAGGCAGTATTGCCTGTATCAAGGGGCACAGCCCCATCAGCCCCCACTGCCATGACAGGCAGGGAGGACAGCAGCAAGACGCCGCCGCGAACAGAACGTTGCAACATGCAAAGCCCCACTATCTTTTATAAATCAATCGGTTATTAATTAAAAAAAACCATCATCTATCAGATTGCATCGTCGTTGGACTCACCCGTACGGATACGCACAACCTGAAGCAAGTCCGTCACGAAAATCTTGCCATCGCCGATCTTGCCGGTACCGGCAGACTTCATTATCGCTTCAATGGCGCTATCCACCTGATCATCACGCACAGCAAGTTCAAGCTTTACCTTGGGTACAAAGTCGACCACATACTCTGCACCACGATATAACTCCGTGTGCCCTTTCTGACGGCCAAAGCCCTTGACTTCGGTCACGGTCAGGCCTGTGACACCGATCTCGGAAAGCGCCTCGCGTACATCATCAAGCTTGAATGGCTTGATAACCGCCGTAATCATTTTCATGACCAACCCCTTGTTTTATAAAGAAATAATAAACAATCCTACCAAGACACCACAATCCGTGACGCCTTGATGAATACAGGGTGGCAAGAATAGCTCGCAGAAAACACGGGTAACACCCCGATGACCCCGCTGGCCCCTATAAATTGGCTGACCTGCCCAATTCAATGCACCGCAACAGAGCACGACATGAAGACAAGGGTAAATAAAGGCAAAAAATGCACTGCCCGGACTGGGTAGCCGCACTTTTTCGATGCACTTTTCATGGCGTTTTCATAGAATGCGCGCCGCATCTAGGCGGCCAGAGCTCGCAATCAGGCACCACGCCCCCTGTTGTATGGACAAGCCGCCTCAGCCCGCTATTCACTTGATATATGTCAACATTTGGCTGTTACAAAATCGACTAGACTAGGAACTTCGGGTGTGGTCCAGCCTGATGGCTTGTTTTTAATTGTTTTCATTTTGCCAGGAGGGGAGGCGGATGAGCGCTGCTTGCACTCGCTCCAGGCACCCAAGGGCAGGTTTTGTGCAGTTTTCTCGTGCAACTGGTCTTAAGAACAGATGTTTCATGACCAGCACGTTTTCAGTTTTCTTTTCCACACAAGGGTAGTGTTATGTCACATGCACCTGCTGCCAGCACGGTGACTCCGGACTACGACATGAAAGTCGTCCGGCAGTTCGCCATCATGACGGTGGTCTGGGGAGTAGTGGGTATGCTGGTGGGGGTAATTATCGCCGCCCAGCTCGCCTTCCCGGCACTCAACTTTGATATCGCGTGGCTGAGTTACGGCCGTTTGCGCCCACTGCATACCAATGCAGTGATTTTCGCATTCGGTGGTTGCGGTCTGTTCGCCGCCAGTTACTATGTTGTGCAACGCACCTGCCAGGCAACCCTGTTTGCTCCTGGTTTGGCATCGTTCACCTTCTGGGGTTGGCAGCTGGTCATTCTTCTGGCTGCCATTACCCTGCCGCTCGGTCTGACCAGCGCAAAAGAGTATGCCGAACTGGAGTGGCCTATCGACCTGCTGATCACTGTGGTGTGGGTGTGCTACGCCATCGTGTTCTTCGGTACCATCGTCAAGCGCCAGACATCCCACATTTATGTAGCCAACTGGTTCTTCGGCGCCTTCATCATCACGATTGCCGTGCTGCACATCGTGAACAACCTTGAAGTTCCAGTCTCGGGCTGGAAGTCCTACTCCCTGTACGCCGGCGCCGTGGATGCCATGATCCAGTGGTGGTATGGCCACAACGCAGTGGGTTTCTTCCTGACCGCGGGATTCCTCGGCATGATGTACTACTTCGTGCCCATCCAGGTCGGTCGTCCGGTGTACTCCTATCGCCTGTCGATCGTGCACTTCTGGGCACTGATCGCTGTTTACATGTGGGCTGGCCCACACCACCTTCACTACACCGCCCTGCCTGACTGGACCCAGTCTCTTGGCATGGTGTTTTCGCTGGTACTGCTGGCACCAAGCTGGGGCGGCATGATCAATGGCATGATGACCCTGTCGGGCGCATGGCAGAAACTGCGTGATGATCCGATCGTTCGCTTCCTTATTGTCGCCCTCTCCTTCTACGGCATGTCGACATTTGAAGGCCCGATGATGGCCATCAAGACAGTGAATGCACTCTCGCATTACACCGACTGGACCGTGGGCCATGTGCACTCCGGTGCACTGGGCTGGGTAGCCATGATCACCATCGGTTCGCTTTATGTTCTGATCCCACGTCTGTTTGACCGCAAGGCCATGTATTCGACCAAGCTGATTTACCTGCACTTCTGGCTGGCGACCATTGGCACCGTGTTTTACATCGCCTCGATGTGGATTGCCGGCATCATGCAGGGCCTGATGTGGCGTGCAGTGAACCAGGATGGCACGCTGACCTACAGCTTTGTTGAGGCACTCAATGCCACCTTCCCGTATTACGTCGGCCGTCTGGTTGGCGGCATCATCATCCTCACAGGCATGCTCGTCATGTCCTACAACGTGTGGATGACCTTGCGCCATACCGAACCCCGCGACCTGCCTAACCAGTGAGGAGAAGAAAATAATGTCGACCTCGCATGAAATAGTTGAAAAAAATGTTGGCTTGATGATCGTGCTGATCATTGTTGCCATCAGCTTTGGTGGTCTCGTTGAAATCGTGCCGCTGTTTTTCCAGAAGGAAACCACGCAGCCAGTTGCCGGCATGAAGCCGCTGACTGCACTGCAGATGGAAGGCCGTGACATCTACATCCGTGAAGGCTGTCATGTCTGCCACTCCCAGATGATCCGCCCGCTTCGCGCCGAAACCGAGCGTTATGGTCACTACTCCGTGGCTGGCGAATCGGTGTGGGACCACCCCTTCCTGTGGGGCTCCAAGCGTACTGGTCCGGATCTTGCGCGTGTTGGCGGACGTTACTCGGATGACTGGCAGCGTGCTCATCTTATGAACCCGCGTGACGTGGTGCCGGAATCGAACATGCCGGGCTTCCCCTGGCTGGCCGAGCGCGAGCTGACAGGCGAACATACCAGCAAGAAACTGGAAGTGTTCCGCAATTTTGGCGTGCCTTATACCGAAGAGGAAATCCGCAAGGCTCCTTATGAAGTGCAGGGCAAGACCGAAATGGACGCGCTGATCGCCTACCTGCAGCAACTGGGCACCGTCATCAAGTCGAAGAGGTAAGTCATGGACTATGGCACTTGGCACAGCATCGCCACCGTTGCAGCAGTTCTGGCCTTTGCAGGCGTTGTGTGGTGGGCGTACAGCCCAGGTAACCGCAAGCGCTTTGAAGATATCGGCAGACTGCCGCTTGAAAATGATCCGATCCTGACGCAGTCCCGCCATGAGGCGGGTTTGCAGGGCACGCGGGAGAAAAGTGAATGAGTAATTTCTGGAGCAACTACATCATTGCCATCGTGGTCCTGAACATCGCTGGATGTGCATGGCTGCTGATGTGGACACGCAAGATGAACCTTTCGGACATGCCGGCTGATGGCACGACCGGGCATGAATATGATGGTATTCGTGAGTACAACAACCCGCTGCCGCGCTGGTGGTTGATGCTCTTCTGGATCACCATCGTGTTCTCGATTGGCTACCTGATACTGTATCCCGGCATGGGCAAGTTCCAGGGTTACCTTGGCTGGAGCTCTGCCGGCGAGCATGCCACAGCAGACAAGCAGTACAATGAACAGTACGGCAAGCTTTATGCCGAACTGGCCAAGGTCCCCGTGGAGCAACTGGTGAATGACGAGCGCGCCATGAAGATCGGCGCTCGCCTGTTTGCCAACAACTGCTCCGTCTGCCATGGCACAACTGCACGTGGTGCAGCAGGGTTTCCAAACCTGACTGACAACGACTGGCTGTATGGCGGCACCCCCGAGAACATTCATGAAACCATCATGAATGGCCGCAATGGCGTCATGCCGGCATGGATCGACTCACTGGGAGCAACCGGGGTTGATGAAGTCGCCAACCATGTCCTGACATTGTCCGGTCGCAAGGCGGATGCAAAGCTGGCTGCTGCAGGCAAGGAGAAGTTTGCAGTCTGTTCAGCCTGCCATGGTGCTGACGGCAAGGGCAACCAGATGCTTGGGGCGCCAAACCTGACTGACAATGTCTGGCTTTATGGTGGCAGTCTGGCCGCCGTGAAGAAAACCCTCACTGAAGGTCGTGCTGGCAAGATGCCAGCCCAGAAGGATGCACTGGGTGCTGAGCGCGTCCATCTGTTGACTGCCTACGTCTACTCCCTGTCACACAAGAAGTAAGATACGGTGTGCCTGCGGCATGATGCCGCAGGCACACACTCTTCTTCAGCCAAAGCTGTTAGAATTTAAACTAGAGTGTATTGACAAGCCTCCCGTACAAGGAAGCTTCTCAATTCACTTTGGAGCATGGCCTCAAGCCGTGACACGCGACAATGAGCGACAAGCAAAGCCCTTCCCGCCTGCCGACCAAGGATGTGTCTCCAGACCCGGTTAACATTGCCAATCCAGCCTCCATGAGTCTCTACGCCAAGCGGGAGAAGATTCATGCACGGTCTATCAGCGGTTTTTTTCAATCCATTCGAGTCTACACAATCTGGTTCACCATGGGGCTTTTCCTGCTGATGCCCTGGGTGACCTGGGATGATCGTCAGGCCCTGCTATTCGATCTGCCCAATCGCAAGTTCTACATCTTCTGGTGGACCTTCCTGCCACAGGACTTCTTCTTCCTGTCCTGGCTGCTGATCATGGCTGCCTTTTCTCTGTTCACTGTGACCGTATTCGCCGGTCGCGTGTGGTGCGGTTATACCTGTCCGCAGACGGTATGGACCAAAATCTTCATGTGGATTGAAAAAATCACCGAAGGTGAGCGTAATGCCCGCATCAAGCTGGACAAGGCAAATCTCAGTATTGCAAAGGTGCTTCGCCGCAGCCTCAAGCATGTCGGCTGGCTCGCAGTAGCGTTTGTCACTGCTATCACTTTCGTCAGCTATTTTACTGATGCCCGCATCCTGACCATGGAACTGGTTCGGTTTGACCTGAGCTTCTGGGAAATATTCTGGATTTTCTTTTTCACGGTTGCGACCTACATGAACGCCGGCTGGTTACGTGAGCAGGTGTGCATGTACATGTGCCCTTATGGCCGGTTCCAGAGTGTGATGTTCGACAAGGACACCCTGATCATTTCCTATGACTCCCAGCGCGGCGAGCCTCGTGGCAATCGCAAGAAGGGTGTGGACTACCAGAGCGAAGGTCTGGGCGACTGCATCGACTGCACACTCTGCGTCCAGGTCTGCCCTACCGGCATTGATATCCGTAATGGTCTGCAGTTCGAGTGCATTTCTTGTGCAGCCTGTATTGATGCCTGTGATTCGGTCATGGACCAGATGGGCTATGAGCGAGGTCTGGTTCGGTACACCACCGAGCACCTTCTGGAAAAAGGCGGCAAGTACAAGTTCCTGCGTGGTCGTCTGGTTGGTTATGCTGCGTTGATTGGCATCATGGCTACTGTATTCCTGGTCGCCCTGACTCTGCGCGTTCCGCTGGAGCTGGAGACCATTCGTGACCGCAATCAGCTGTACCGGGAAAACAGTGATGGCTTGATCGAAAATGTGTACCTGGTCAAGGCACTCAACAAATCGCAAAAAACTGAACGCTATACGCTTACGCTTGAGGCTGACGACGACATTCGCATGAGTGAACCGATCGAGATCTCGCTGGCGGCAGGTGAACAGGAATCGGTTCCCGTCACGTTGCTCGCCGATCCAGGCGAACTGGACAAGACAAAATACGAAATCGAGTTTCATCTGCAGGCCAAAAGTGATCCGGATGTCCAAAAGTCTTCCGAAAGTCGCTTCCTTGCACCGCCACCACTCTGAGAGGCAACTGCAGATGACACAGCACGCTGACCAGGCCACCGCACCAAGCGTCAAGCCCTGGTATCGCCAGTTCTGGCCCTGGTTCCTGATTGCACTTCCAGCAATCTCTGTGGTTGCCGGGCTGTCTACTCTGGCAATTGCCATCCTGAATCAGGACAGTCTGGTACGGGATGACTGGTACAAGGATGGCAAGGCCATCAATCAGAGTCTTGCACGTGATGATACCGCTGCCTCGCTCGGGATTTCGGCAGAGTTGCAACTGGACAGTGTGACTGGCGAGATAAGTGTCATGCTAGCCAGCCAAAAGAGCATCACTGCACCGGAAACACTCACCCTGACCCTGTCACACCCGACACTGGCCACACAAGATCAAAGCGTCGTACTCACCCACCGCGCTGATGGCCATTATCAGGGCATACTCACGCATGGCCTGCAGGGACGTCACTATATCGAGCTAGGCAATGCCGAATGGCGCCTGCGCAGTACCCGTGACTTCCCCCTGGACAAGCTGACACTGGTTCATGAACAGCACTGAAACGCTCCCGGTACTAAACTGTTTTCATTGCGGTTTGCCGGTACCGACGGGGCTGCGTTTTGAAGCCGTGGTGCTAGATACGCCACGCGCTTTCTGCTGTGTTGGCTGTCAGGCCGTTGCTAAAGCCATCATGGCCGGTGGACTGGAAAGCTATTACCGGGATCGTGATGCTCCTGCCGCCGGGCCGGCAGCCTTACCGGAGGGACTGGCGCTGGAGGTATTTGATCACCCGGATGCGCAACGCGAATTTGTCGGACGCGAGGGCGAACTGGCCTGTGCCGAACTGACGCTGGATGCAATCAACTGTGCGGCTTGCGCCTGGCTGATTGAAAAGCGCTTGCAACAACAACCGGGTGTTGCCCGTGCCACCGTCAACCTGAGCAATCACCGCCTGCATCTGGTCTGGGATGATCGTCAAACCCCCATCAGCAAACTTCTCGGCAGCCTTGCCTATATCGGCTATCGCGCCCGCCCCTTTCGTGCCGACATGCACGCAGCCCAGTTGAAACAGGAGAGCCGTACCCTGCTGCTGCGACTGGCCGTTGCCGGCCTCGGGATGATGCAGGTCATGATGTATGCCATGGCAATGTATGTTGCCGCCGCCAGCAGTAGCGGCATGGAAACGGAATACCGCGACTATCTTCGCGCCACCATGGGCTTTATCGCTACTCCGGTGCTGTTTTACTCTGCCTACCCGTTCTACAGCGCCTCCTGGCGTGCCCTCAAGGCACGCAGCCTGACGATGGATGTTCCTGTCACCATCGCCATCTTCGGCGCTTACTTTGCCTCTCTCTACGCAAGCTTCATTGGTGGAGGAGAAACCTATTTCGATTCGGTATGCATGTTTGTGTTTTTCCTGCTCACCAGTCGCTTTCTGGAAATGAAGGCCCGCCAGCGTGCCGGCGATACTGCTGCCGGTCTAATGTCACTGACACCCCGCCTCGCAACACGATTGAATGACGATGGCAACACTGAAGTGATTGCCGCCAGCTCACTGGAAGCTGGTGACCGCTTGCAGGTACGGCCAGGAGAAACGATTGCGGCCGATGGCATTGTGCAGGATGGACAGAGCGCCGTGACCGAGGCACTGATTACGGGTGAGCCACTGCCGGTTCCGAAGAAAAAAGGTGATACGGTTATCGGGGGCAGTGTAAACACGGAAAGCCCTCTACTCATTGAAGTAACGCGGGCTGGTGGTGACAGTACTCTGGCCACACTCAACCGCTTACTGAACCGTGCACTGGCAGAGAAGCCGCGACTGGCACAAAAGGCCGACAGCATGGCGCATGTTTTCGTTGCTCGTGTGCTGCTTCTGGCCGTAGTGGTTTTTATCGGCTGGTGGCTGGTAAATCCTGAACATGCCTTCTGGGCCACACTGGCAGTTCTGGTTGCCACCTGCCCCTGTGCTCTTTCGCTTGCGACGCCGGCTGCCCTGACCAGTGCAACCAACACGCTGGCCCGTGAAGGCTTTCTGCTGACCCGCGGTCATGTCCTTGAAACACTCGCCGCAGCCACTCATGTTGTTTTTGACAAGACAGGAACACTGACCGAAGGAAAGCTGGTCATCCGGGAGGCTGCCGCAGTACGCGGCTCACTGGAGCAAGCAAGGATAGTTGCCGCTGCGCTCGAACAGTTCTCTGAACACCCTGTTGCACTAGCATTCCGGCAAATAACTCCAGACAACCTTGTGGTCAGCAACCTTCGTCAAACCTCTGGTGCCGGTGTGGAGGCCGATATTGATGGCATACACTATCGACTGGGTCATGCGGAGTTCGCACTTGATCAAGCACAGGTTACGGATCTGGACCGGCTATGGCTGAGTGATGACAAGGGTGCGCTTGCCTGGTTCAAGCTGAGTGACAGCCTGCGTCCCGAGGCCGCAGGTGTAATCAAAGCCCTGCAAGAGGCTGGCCTGAAGGCATGGCTGCTGTCCGGCGACCGCTCCAGTGCACCGACACAAATGGGCCGGCAACTGGGTATGGATCATGTTGCCGGAGGACTGTTGCCAGAAGACAAGCAAGAAGCTGTACGCCGCTTGCAGGCCGAGGGTGCCATCGTGGTCATGGTTGGCGATGGCGTAAATGATGCACCAGGCCTTGGACAGGCTCACCTCTCTATTGCCATGGCATCCGGCACAGATCTGGCGCAAACCACCGCAGATGCCCTGCTGCTGCGTGATGACCTGCGTGCACTGGTCATTGCTCGTCAACAAGCGATTGCCACACAGCGCATCATCCGCCAAAACCTCACATGGGCACTTGCCTATAACCTGGCTGTGTTACCGCCTGCTGCATTTGGTTTTGTTCCACCGTGGCTGGCCGCCATCGGCATGTCACTCAGCTCACTGGTTGTTGTTGGCAATGCCCTGCGTCTACGAAAAACCAGACCATTCCCCGAGCCACTTCGCAGCACGACAACTGCTGTCGTGACGTCATGAGACCGCCATGGAAGTAATCTATTTTCTGGTACCACTGGGCCTTATGTTTCTGGGCTTCGCCATCTGGTCATTTTTCTGGGCGGTTAACCACGACCAGTTTGATGACATGGACGGCCCCTCGCAGCGCATTCTTCAGGATGACCGCGAACAACGCAGGAAACAGAAATAATGGGACCGATGGATTATTCACTGCTGCTTACAGCCTGGATGACCGGCTTTCTTGGCGGAACTCACTGCATTGGCATGTGTGGGGGTATTTCAGCAGCACTGAGCTTTGCCTTGCCTGCCGAAATGCGCACCAGCCATCGCCTGTTCGGCTATCAGCTTGCATACAACGCAGGACGCTTGCTCACTTATGGCATCCTCGGCGTTCTTGTCGGCTTGTTGGGTCAGCATCTGATTGCACCACTGGCCGGCATGATGTGGCTGCGTCTGGTTGCAGGCCTGTTCATGGTGGCCATGGGCCTTTATCTGGCCGGCTGGTGGAATGGTCTCGCTCGACTGGAGAGGATCGGTGGCGGCGCCTGGCGCTTGATGGATCCACTGCGCAAACGCCTCTTTCCCGTGAACCATCCACTCAAGGCGGTTCTGGTTGGTGGTGTATGGGGGTTCCTGCCTTGCGGACTGGTTTACAGTGCCCTCACGCTGTCACTTGCGCGCAGTGATGCCATGATGTCCGGCCTTCTGATGATTGCTTTCGGGCTGGGTACCCTGCCCTTCCTGCTTGTGACAGGCACCATGGCAGCTGAACTGCGCCAGATTCTGCAACGCCCCGGCGTACGTCAGATTGCAGGCTTGCTGGTGATCCTGTTTGGCATCTGGACTGCATTACCTTTCCTGAAAGGTAACGACCACACAGGGCATGCCAAGCAGATGGATATGCCTGCCGCAACACAAAACAGCGGCAGTGCACCCGAAGACATGCATCAGCACCATCATCACTGAGTTACTGAAACCGAGAACGCTCGTGACATTTGCCAGAGGGCAAGTGTCACGCCCAGCGCCAGGACACCCTGCAGCTCCCACGGCAACTTGCCATACCCCAGCAGCATGATGCTGTTGCACACAATCGCCAGCACAAGCCAGACAAGCCCCTGCTGCCTTTGTGAGCCGGAAAGTACCGGTACAAAACGCCGGAAACGGGCCAATGCGAATGGCGGCCGGGGATCAAGCTCGCGAGTATGATCTGGCCGCCAGCCGGTCGGCTTGAACCAGATACGGAAACGATCCCGCCATTGTCCCGAGAGGACGGCATCTCGCCACATCGTTATCAGCCAGTCCACATGTGCCGTCACAGGATTGCGCGCGTGAAACGCCTTTCGCACACCGAAGACCACTTCTTCCTGTTCCTCGATATACGTACCAAAAAGACGATCCCAGATCATCAGGGTACCGCCATGATTACGGTCGATGTAGGGATCATTGATACCGTGATGTACACGATGGGCTGATGGCGTATTCAGCAAGCCCTCGATCATCGGCAACTTTCCAATCAACCGGGTATGTATCCAGAACTGGTAAAACTTGCTGAATGTAAGCAGCAGGATAAACACTTCAACCGGGCATCCAAGCAATGCCAACCCCAGATAAATTGGCCAGTGACTTATGTCCTGAAGTGCACCCTGACGAAGGGCTGTGGTGAGATTGTATTCCTCACTTTGGTGATGTGGGACATGTCCGGCCCAAAGGATGTTCAGCTCATGTGACCAGCGATGCGCCCAGTAGTACACAAAATCCAGCAGCAGGAAAAATACTGCCCAGGTCACCCAGCTATCCGACGACCACTGCCACACGCCATGAGATGAAACCAGTGCAAACAGCACCAACAAACCCGCCTTGGCGAACAACTCGATGGTTACCGTGAATATCCCGCAACCGATACTGGTCAGGCTATCCGAGAATTCATAGACACATATCCCCTGACGACGGCTCCACCAGTACTCCATGAAGATAAGCAGAAAGAAAACCGGTGTTACATAAGCAATCAGGACGTTGTGCATGATGGAATCTCATTACATTACTTTGGCACATGCCATATGGTACGTGTCAGCTAGGACCCTCTGCTGTCGGCGTTTTCAATCCCTTATTAAACCGGTCTCGTAATACACGCCTCTTTTCATCCTTGAGAAACATACATATAGCCTGTGCACCATCAATGTTTTCTCATTGAGTCTCAGTTGCAACTCCTCGCCCTTGAGTCTCGGGTTCTTCTTCAGAAGATATGCATAAACATTCCTGTCAATCAGGGCGGCATCAACCTTACCTTCAACAAGATTGGCCATGTTTTCATCACCATCAGCTGACTGTACGACTCGTATTTTCCCGTCACTAACCAGCTGATCAAACTCCGGCGAGTTGACATAGCTCCTCACCGTATCAATCCTGTAAGAGGCAAGGTCAGCAACACTGCTCCAGTGCACCGGACGAACCCTAAGCTCCGCCAGCCCCAATGGGCTTTTGCCAATGATGTTCGAATAATGACAGCTCCTGGCTCGTTCTTCGGAATAGTAAACCGGAAAGCGGCCTGCATATTCCTTGCTGGTATCCATCAAGGGTCGTACGCGATTCCATCCGAAGAAACCAATCTGGGCATCAATCCCTCGGCGGCAAGTGCCTGCCGCACAACTGCCGTTATGCCCCCCCCTGAGGCTCCCGGATACCGGTATAAGGAGGCCACTCCCCAGTAATCAACACTTCACGGGCACATACCGGAGTCATGACAAACACACCAACAACAAGCAATGCCATGTGAGTCAAATGAAACAAAGATCGTTGCATCAAGGCCTCCCTCTGTTGCTCCAGCCTCGACTCTACCCATTATCAGGCACCCTGAGTAGAACCCCTGGCACATGAAAAAACCCGCCAGATGGCGGGTTTTCAATGCTCGGACAATCAGGCTTTCAGAGGAATCTTGCCGATCTTCGCCTGCCATATCTTCGGGGCGGTGTCGTGCACCGATTCGCCCTTCACATCAACAGCCACGGATACCGGCATGTCTTCCACAACAAACTCGTAGATCGCCTCCATACCCAGATCCTCGAAGGCCACCACACGTGCCTTGCGGATGGCCTTCGACACGAGATAGGCCGCCCCACCCACTGCCATGAGGTACACGGCCTGGTGCTTCTTGATGGCCTCAATGGCAACCGGGCCACGCTCGGACTTGCCGATCATGCCCAGCAGGCCGGTCTTTTCCAGTACTACCTCGGTGAACTTATCCATGCGGGTCGCAGTGGTCGGGCCGGCGGGCCCCACCACCTCATCACGTACCGGATCAACCGGGCCAACGTAGTAAATAAACTTGCCCTTCAGGTCGACCGGCAGCGACTCTCCCCGCGCAAACATTTCCGTCATGCGCTTGTGGGCAGCATCACGGCCCGTGTACATGGTGCCGGAGAGCAACAGGGTTTCGCCCGTCTTCCAGCTGTTGATCTCTTCCTGGGTGATGGTGTCGAGATTCACACGGCGCGACTTGCTCGAATCAAAGGTGATCTTCGGCCAGTCTTCCAGCTTTGGTACTTCCAGCTCAGCCGGACCGCTACCATCAAGCTCGAAATGCACATGACGCGTGGCGGCGCAGTTGGGAATCATGGCGACCGGCAGCGACGCCGCATGAGTCGGATAATCCATAATCTTGATGTCGACAACGGTAGTCAGACCGCCCAGACCCTGAGCACCAATACCAAGTGCATTCACCTTCTCATAGAGTTCGATACGCAACTCTTCAATGCGGTTCTGAGGACCACGGGCCAGCAGCTCGTGCATGTCGACCGGGTCCATCAGGGACTCCTTGGCCAGCAGCACCGCTTTTTCCGCCGTGCCACCGATCCCGATACCGAGCATGCCGGGCGGACACCAGCCAGCACCCATGGTCGGCACCGTCTTCAGTACCCAGTCAACGATGGAGTCGGACGGGTTGAGCATAACCATCTTGGACTTGTTCTCGGAGCCACCACCCTTGGCCGCAACAGTGATATCAACCTTGTCACCTGGCACGATGCTGTAGTGGATCACCGCAGGAGTGTTGTCTTTGGTGTTCTGGCGCTTGCCGGCCGGGTCACGCAGGATGGAAGCACGCAGCACATTGTCCGGACTCAGGTAGGCGCGGCGTACGCCTTCGTTGATGGCATCATCCAGGCTCATGCCCCCCAGATCCCAGCGAACATCCATGCCCACTTTCACGAACACGGTGACAATACCAGTGTCCTGGCAGATCGGGCGGTGGCCTTCGGCACACATACGCGAGTTGATGAGGATCTGGGCCATGGCATCTTTGGCAGCCTGGTTCTCTTCCCGCTCATAGGCTGCGTTGATGGCCTGAATGAAGTCCACCGGATGGTAGTAGGAAATATACTGGAGTGCGTCGGCAACGCTCTGGACAAGATCGTCCTGCTTGATGACAGTCATGGGGTCTCCGGGCTGGTCGCGGTATGCGTACGTGCAAGAGGTCAGGCAGGACATTGTGTGCCCTGCCCGTTGAGGGCATCGATTATACCCAAGCCGGGAGCGGATATCCGCCCCGGAAGCGCTGGCAATCAGCCTGTGCTGACCGGATGCTGACGGAGCCAGTCCAGAATCAGCTCATTGACCACCACGGGAGCTTCGCGATGCAGGAAGTGACCCGCGTCGGCAATACGGCGAACCTCCAGTCCCTTCTCGAAGTCCTGTTCACGCATGAGGCTGTCATACAAACGACTGTCCATGCAGCCATCCTTCTCGCCGGTGATTGCCAGCGTCGGGACACTGACCTTGCTGGTGAGTAAGCGCCAGGACTGCTGTGTCGAGAGGGACAAGGGCTGCAACAGGCATCGGTAATACTGGGTGGCGGCATGAGTCACCCCCTCCGCACGGAATGTCGTCTTGACCTGCTCTATATCGGCCTGGGAATAATGCCAGCCCGGCGACCAGCGCTGCCAGAGTGTTTCGATAAAGGCGTAGTCATCCCGCTCGACAATCATCTCGGAAGCTTTCTGGAATTGCATAAGCAGGATATAGGCCGACTTCACCAGTTGGGCGGGAACACCCACCACACCCTGCAACCCCCTGCGCAAATGAGGAATCGCCAGTGTCGTCAGCGAGGCAAACTTTTTTGGCTGTAATGCTGCCGCGACATAACTGGTCAGGGCACCCCAGTCATGACCCACCAGGTGGCACTGCTTTGCATCGATATGCTTCATCCAGGCAAACACATCCGACGCAAGATGAATCAGATGATAAAGATCACGTGGTGAACAGGACGATGACTCATAACCACGCATCATCGGCGCCACCACACGATACCCCTGCGCGGCAATCGCCTCCAGTTGGGCATCCCAGGAATGAAAGTCATCAGGAAATCCGTGCAACAGAAGCACAAGAGGCCCACTGCCTGTTGCTCGTGCCGTAAACGTCAGCCCGTCATGCTCAAGGGTCAGCAACTCAATCGCACTCATTAGAAACTACTCCAGAATCCTGAACAGCATCATCCGCCAGAATACTGGCAAGAGACTGCTTCAGCTCGACATCAATGGATTCATTTACGCGCAGCAGCGCCGGCTTCAGCACACTCACCCAGTGATCATCCGCATGAAGCCGCTCAAGATCTGCAGGCTGCGGTAATGACCATGGCAATGCCCTGTAAAAGCCTGAAAAACTGATTTTCTCGAGATTACGGGCCAGCACATACGAACCATTATCCGTGCGCTGGATAATATGTTCACGCTGCAGTATATCGGCAAACTGAAACCAGAGTTCTGTCTCTTGCCCACCCAGAATGCTCAACGCCTCGATGTCCGTCACGGTACCGCCATGCAACTGCTTTCGCCAGAAAAGCTGCAGTACATCAAGCAATGCAAGCACAGGGTGACGGCTAGCCAACCCGGTTCGCCGAAACACGGCCAATCCGCGGGTAACTTCCACGCCAAGTAGAATTATGATCCAGGAAACATAAATCCAGATCAGAAAAACGGGCACGGCAGCAAAGGCGCCATACACTAGGGTATAGGAAGAGAAATGGCTGACAAACAGGCCAAAGCCCTTCTTGGCAAGCTCGAACAGAAATGCGGCAAACAGCCCGCCCCAGAAGCCTGCACGCAATGGCACCTTGCAATTGGGGACAGCTACATACAACAACATGAAGGCCAGTGTCGTCGATACAAATGGCAACAGCTGCAAACCAGGCGCTACATCATGAACGACGGAAGCAGCCGTGCTGAACAGCTTGAGCGAGGTCAGGTAGGAAGAAATCCCGAAACCAGCGCCAAGCAGAAGTGGCCCCAGGCTGAGCACTGCCCAGTAACGCAGAAAAGCCACCACTCCCTTGCGGGCCACACGCACCTTCCATATTTCATTAAAGGCCTGCTCAATCGTAACCAGCATCATCAAGGCCGTTACAAACAACATGCCAACACCCACAACAGTCAGGCCTCGTGCCTGCTGTGCAAACTGGTGCAAGCGCTCCTGTAACGCGGCACCGGTACTGGGAATAAAGTGCTCAAATACAAAGTTCTGGATATCGACACTAACGTGTTGCAGGGAGGGAATGCCTGACAGGATGGCGAAGGTCACTGTCATGATTGGTACCACCGCAAAAAGCGTGGTGTAGGTCAGCACAATAGCGTTCTGCCGGCAGTTGTCAGCCTGAAAGCGCCGCACTACAAACCGGATAAAAGACAGACTCTGGCGCAAAACAGGTAGCGGCATGGGTTTTCCAGTGGAATCAGGCAACCGGTCAAGTATTCCCGTCATGGTGTCACCTGTCGAGTGTGACCTGCCCTGCCTTCACGGCTACAATGCCGGCGATTGCCATGACGATACCTGCCCATGCTTACGATCTATCACAACCCTCGCTGCTCCAAGTCACGCGAGGCTTTGGCGCTACTGGAAGCATCCGGACGGCCACTGACCGTTATCCGCTACCTTGAGACCCCTCCGGACAGCGCCCAGCTGCTGCAACTGGTTCGCCAGCTTGATATACCTGTCCGGGAGCTTTTGCGCACCGGGGAAGAGGAATACGAAACCCTTGGCCTGTCATCTCCTGAGCTGACTGAAGCCAGGATCATTGATGCAATAACACAGTATCCGCGCCTGCTGGAGCGGCCAATCGTGGTAAATGGCGACCGGGCCGTCATTGCCCGACCACCTGAACGCCTCAAGGAGCTGCTGAAGTGAGTAACACTCCGTACGTACTGGTGCTTTACTACAGCCGTCATGGTGCAACCCGCACAATGGCGAAGCTGATTGCCCGAGGCATTGAAAAGGAAGGAATGGATGTGCGCCTTCGAACCGTTCCCGCAGTCTCAACAGTAACCGAAGCAACTGCTCCCGACATCCCCGAGGATGGAGAGCTTTACTGCACAGAGGAAGACCTGGCCCACTGTGCCGGCCTGGCCATGGGCAGCCCGACCCGCTTCGGCAACATGGCTGCCCCACTCAAGTACTTCCTGGATGGAACCAGTGGCCTATGGCTGAACGGCGCACTGATCGACAAGCCAGCCGTGGTATTCACCTCCACAAGCTCGTTGCACGGCGGTCAGGAAACCACATTGGTCAGCATGATGCTGCCCTTGCTGCACCACGGCATGAGCATTCTTGGCTTGCCCTACTCCGAGGCCGGTCTGCTGAAAACTACCGCCGGTGGCACCCCCTATGGCGCCAGTCACCTGGCCGGGGCAGACAGCAAGCGCCCGGTGGATGACACAGAAAGTGATCTATGCGTGGCGCTAGGTCAGCGTCTGGCCCGCCACGCGCGAAGGGGGCTGTCATGAGTAGTTCGCGTGCCGATCAGGCTCGAAAGGTGACCCTTGGCCTGCTGGCTGCCCTGCTGGTCCTGATGACGGTTGAAACGATCCTGTTTGCACCTCCCGGCATACAGGTGATGGCCATAGCGGTAGTGATTGCCATCAAGATCATTCCGCCGGGACTCTTCTACTGGCCCGTAGCCAAAGGCCGTGCCTTCAGTGCTGTATGGCTGGGCATACTGCTACTGCCCTATTTCTGCTGGGCAGTGCTGGGAGGAATGGTGGCAGGTCTGGAGGGAGGGGTTGCAGTCATCAAGGCCATCCTGACCGCTGGCTGCTTTGTGTCTGCCATGTACTTTGCCAAATGGCAGCGGGCGGCAACCGGGCAATGAATAACGACTGCTTCCATGGCGACCAAGTGCAATGAATCGCCATGAAAACCGCAACATCACTTCGGTTGCTGATCCAGCCACACTCTGAAGCCTGCCCTGTCCTCAGGAGAGGCACGTCCCCAGACATCTTTCAACAGATCCAGATGCGTCGGCCCCTGCGTCTTGCTGTCAGACGAGTCAAACGCCTTGGTGATGGTATCGACCAGCGACGCCTCGGCATAGGACTTGATCGCCGTCGATTCCGTCACAGCACCACTGCTCTCATCCACCAGACGGAATTTTGGATCCTTTGCAAACTTTCTGGCCACCTCAAGAGAGCCCTGCTTATCCATTTCAATGCGGTATTCGTGCCCGGCCACTGCTGTAAACCTCAAAGCAGACTGCCTTGACCGGACAACCTCATGTTCTTCAGAGTTGATCTGGAAAAGCTCGACGTAGCGCAGGCTAAATACATGTTCACCTGGCAACACGGCAAGCAACTGGCCCCTCTGCAAAAGACTTCCTGTCTGCTCCTGCCCATCAAGAGCCATCACCTGAACCTGCTCGGGCAAACGAATCATTGCCGTCTCAGCAGCAGGCCTCAATGCCCCCTCATACAATTTCGCAGGTCCAGGAGCTGCACAACCTGCCAGCATAATGGCGAAGAAACTGATAGCCAGCCATTCTTTCCGGCTCATACAACCTCCATAAATCAGTATTCATCAGGCAAAAAAAAGGCTGCTTTACGCAGCCTTTTTATCAGACAGATCGCGTCCGTCGCAAGAAGGCAAGCACGCCAAGCCCCAACAGCATCCAGTCAAAGCTACCGCCCCTGCTGCTTTCAGGATCCGGAGCATCTGTACGGATTGTAACTGTTGCAGCAGCAGACTCCAGAGGATCTTCACCTGCATGCTGGTCATATATCGAGTAGTCAAACTCTTCGGTAAACGGAGAGAGATTGTTATCGGCGCTGTATACCAGTGGCCCACCCTTGAAGCATACACTACCTTCAACCGGGTCACCCGTACCTGTCGCAGCAGGACAAGTAACAAGCTCCCCCGAAACAAAACCAAGCGGTGTCTTTACTCCGGCACGGCCACTGATCGTGCCGCCCTTAATCATAATGATGAGCTTCTCACCAGCAATGGCATCTTCATCCTTGTCATTTGACAACAGGTCCAGCTGCACTGTTGTGACACCAACTGGTCGCATATAGTAGTCATCATGAGTAATCGGCTTGAGGTTACTGATGAAAACCTCAACCTGCGCCGCATCGGTAACCGTGCCAACTGGAGCAGCCGTGCCGTCCAGCAACTGGTAATAGCATTTTATGGGTGTTGTTGCCGACGTAACCACGCGGCTTGTATCAACCTTCAAGCGCGGGAGAGGATGCTCGCTATCAGGAGCCAGATCAGCCGGCTCGATACTGCAGGCAGAATCAGAGATTTCTGTGCCGCTACGGTTCACAATCTGGAAGTTAAGTGGCTTGGTGATAACCGGGGTAGCCGAGCCATCCTCGCCATAAGAGTCGTTTGCCAGAACATCCACAAAGGCAATACGACCATCTCCAGTCTGATTCTTGCCCTCATCATCAACTGCCGCCAGCTGCAGGCGCTCAAGAGCACCAATATCGCAACTAGCCACATTATCCCTGCTCAGATTACGCTGATCCGTTCCCTTGCAGCCATCCGTGACCTTATCGAGAATGCTTGAGGCTGTCAGAAGCGGCAAATAGCCATCCGTAAGACCACCATAAGCAGCCAAGCCATCGCTTTCAAACTCGGTCATGTCCGCCAGCACAATAACCTTGTTAGCAACATCATTGTCAGCTCCAAGATCATCAACCGTGCAATTTGCCGCGGCATTTACATAGCAAGCTGCTGAGTTTTGTGCAAAGACAGAGTTTTTGACGAGAACTGTTTTATGCCCACTGGAAACAACCACAGCCCTGCCCGTATTCTTGGCCGCCGTTACAAACTCAAGAGTGATTGACGCATCAGTTGCACCAAAACTGTCTGCATAATGCAACGTACCTGCACTGGCATTAGATAAATTGGCAGACAGTGTAGATGCAGTAATGGAAACCGTGACATTACCACACATTGCAATAGCACCAGCACCAGCACCAGAGCTGTTACCACTCAATGTTGAGCGATTAATGTTAAGCGTTCTGGAAATATTGCCATCCAGATAGCAGCTCATATCTATCGCGCCCCCCATCTGGCTCGCCACATTCCCAGACAGTGTGGAGTCACTTATTGTCAGACCAGCCAAACCCGAGAGAAAAATGGCACCGCCACGCACTGCATTACTACTACCGATACGCACGTTCTCCAGTGAAACAGAGCCGCTGGACAGGATGGCACCACCATAATTATTGCTAGCCAACGTGTCCGAGGGATTCCCTCCTTCCAGAATCAGGTCAACCAATTCAAGACCAGAAGATGAGCTTGATGCATTGATCAGACGAATGTTTTTACCTGCTGCAGGCCTGATGGTAGTCAATGGCCTCAACCGACTGGTATCGCTACCCGTCATAGGGTCAGGCTCGGCAGTACCAAACTTGTCATCAACCGTACGATAGGTATTGGCACCTGCAATTATCGTATCCTGTTTGATGAGCAGCTCTTTATTAAGCTCATAGATACCCGACTTGAGCTGAATGCGGTTTTCAGCCCGGTTCAAGCCGGCAGGACAGCCTCCATAAGCAACACTAGTATTGATTGCCTTGACCGCTTCCCGAAGAGAGCAGTTCTCAGGATCCGTACCATCCTGATCAGCCCTCGTTGTCACAGTGATCGTAACTGCAACCACATTGAAAGAAGCCGTCAGAACAATTGCGAAACATAGGCCGCGAATCAACCTGAATACATTCATGCTCGCGATGCTCCCCGACGAATACGGCGGTGCGACAGGAGCGCGCCCAATCCGATCAAACCAAGCCAGTCAAATGCCCCACCGTCATCCAGGACACCATCACTCACAGCACCGGATTCAGGCTCGCTGCTAATCGTTGCCAATATACCTCGCGTACGACTGGCCGGATGTGAATAGTCATTAAGGCGACTGGCTGTTGTTGTCACTTCTATGCGGAAAGTATCAAAACCATGAAAGTCCGAGTACGACTGATAGAAGTAACCCTTACGGTCTGCAGTCAGTTTGACGACCCCCTTGGAAGGAGCCTGTGAAAGCCAGGGACAGGATTCAGCTACTCCCGTCAAAGGAGCAGTCGGAAGAATCACCGGACAAATCGTAGAGGCATTTGCCGGCAGATAAAGCTCCTCGTCACTACCCTCGACCAGGTCAGCCGCAAAGGTCTGTTCAAATCGTCCGGTAACAAGAAAGTTACCGGCATTCACCCGCTCATTGATGAACTGAAACTCGATTGCCCCAATATCACAGCGCCCTGCCTGACCACGATTAGATGTACGCTGATCCTGGCCTGGACAAGCCGACATAATTTCACCAATCGACCCTTTGTTAATCAGGCCTGAAAACTGGTCGGCCGGATCAACACCAGGCACCAGTGTCGGCAAATAACGCGGCACATAAAAATCAGTCACGCCATCATCATCAAAGTCACGAGGGCACAGCATGCCTGCCGTATCCTCGTAACAACTCTTGTCGGCATCAGCAACTGCAACAAGATTTCCGTTATTGACCGTATTGGATGGATCAACAAACTGGCAGCTGGAGTTCGCCATGTTGAACTTCGGCGCATTGGCCGTCGGCCAGGCAGCAGGAACACCGGAGCAAATCCCTGAAACCACCGAATTATAAACATGCACATTGCTCGCTTCGAGCGCCAGATCCGTGCCCGAAAATGCAATGGCACCGGCAACATTATCAATAATGGTAAGAGCATTCAGCTTCACATTCTCATTGACAGCAAGTGCATAGCCATCGTTGCCATGAAATGTCACGTTCTCAATATTGCTCGATGAGAAGCCGCTAACCAGACTGCCACTTGCAATCATGACTGCCTCTGCTGCATCACGGTTTTCTGCAATCAATGCACGGGAAAGCAACAGACCGTTACGTTCCATGTAAATTGCCGAGCCACTGTTTGCATGCCCGTTGAGCAATGCAGCAGAGGCTGCGTTCAGAATACCTTCATCATCCACATAAATGATGCCGCCCTTATCTGCACTGCCACCACGAACCGCTACAGACTCCAGCTCCAGAGTTTCGTTCGTATAGAAAACACCACCTTTGGAGCCGGGCACTGGCGTACCGCAAGCTGCGGGAATCACATTTGCAGAAACCATGTGCGCCGGCAGGTTAGAGGCGCCGCAACCTACAAAATCGACCATCGAAAACTTGACAGCACTATCCTCATACACGCTGACCTTGATGATCCTGTCCGGTGTAACAGCAGGTAACAGCTCAGCCGCGCATGTCGCTCCTCCCGTCACCACCGACACCACATTTATCCCGGTATCAAATGGCACTGATGAGCGCAAACTCCAGGCGCCAACAGGATCACTCAGAACGGTGTTGATCAACAGGTTCTTGGCGTCAGTTGCCGGGCCTTTGGCGTAAAGACAAACCAGTGTTTCACCGGCAACCGTTGTACCAGTGAAATACGGTAAAACAGTGGATGTATGCCGGTCACCAATGGTGCCCGTATCCGAGGCTGGATCCATATCCAGTTGCGCATCCACACTGCCGAGATTCTCGGTCAAGGGTGGCCCGTCGATCCTGAAGGCCTGGGATGCCTTTACCCATACAAACGGGCTTGCAGGCACCTTGGCAGTCGACTCTTCACCATGTATGACAATGGAAGTATCAATATCGATCGGACCTTTGCCCGCATCAATCACATAGGCTGCAGCCTTGTACGGCAACGTGATGATATTGGCAGTAGTAGCCTCTCCCTCACGCGCACAACCGTTGCCATGGCTCGCCGGTCGGGTGGCTGCAGGAATGTTCAGATAGGTAACCGCGTCCCGGAGCGAGCAGGTACTCGCATTCGAATCATCGGCAGTAGTATCCACAATCACCGTATCAGCCTTTGCGAACGGGATGTGCAGGGCAAGAAGCGCAACGAGAAGGCTTCCCCGGGACCAGGGCATGGAGGTGCTCTCCTGAAAATACGTGTTTTCTTTTTCTATTAAGGCGGAGCCGCTTGGGCATGCTAGCCGCGGGCCACCGGCAGAAGCTGTTATTTTTTGTTATTCATCAGCCCGAGGGCGGCGTAACTGTCGCACATTCTGCGGGTCTACGGCAAGGTTCACCCCGGTCAGGGAGCGACGCCCCGGTCAGGCTCAGGCCGCTCCAGACACTCACGCACAAACGGAATCGTCAGCCGGCGAGCTGCCCGCAAGGACAGTTGATCCAGTCGCTCAAGGCACGCCTGCAGGGCACCCGGCTCCCGGGGGGCCCGGACAACCAGATATCTGAGTACGTCTGCCTCCAGTACCCAGCCCCTTCTATGGGCAGCCGCCTGAATCAGCTGCTCCCGACTCTGGTCATCCGGCAGTCTCATTGCCCAGCAAGGAGCCAGTCCAAGCCGGGACATCAGGTCCGGCAGCACCAACCCCAATCCGGCAGGCACCGCATCTGCCGCAAACACCAGACGCACCCCGGCTGCCCGGCACCTGTTGAAGCAATGAAACAGCGCCTCTTCCCACTCCCGGCACCCGGCTATGACCTGGATATCATCCAGGGCGAGCAGATCACTGGTCTCCAGACCATCCAGAATCCCGGCGGAAGCCCCGTCGAGAGCAGCCAGCGGCACAAGTACACTGCGCAGACCAGCGCTTTCCGCCTCTGCACACAGTGCCAACAAGAAATGACTGCGTCCGGAGCCTTGCCGGCCATGCACATACAGCAAGCCCGCTGATTGACGCAGCAGATCTTCTCCAGCCCTCACCAGTCCGGCATAGCTGTCACCGGCAAAGTCCGTGAGGCGAGCATCAGGACGTGGCCGTACATGATTCAGCAGTAACTGCTCACCCGGCTGCATCATCATCCTCAACCGGCGGCATGGCCTGATACAGGCGACTTTGCTGGTAGTGCTCATGAGCATGGCGCAGCAGCACCATGATTACCGCAGCGGCCGGCAGCGCCAGCAACATGCCAACAAACCCGAAAAGCTGCCCACCGGCCATGATTGCAAAAATCACCGCCACCGGATGCAGCCCGATCTTGTCGCCCACCAGAAACGGCTGCAACACCCAGCCTTCAATTGCCTGACCTATCGCAAAGACGCACCAGACCAGCAGGACTGCGTTGAAATTGCCAAACTGTATAAGCGCAGCAGCCGTCGCCGACACGATGCCGATGGTAAAACCAAAGTAGGGAATGATGCTGCCAAGACCGGCCAGCAAGCCGATCATGAGCGCCAGCTTGAGACCCACAAACTGCAAACCGACAGCATACACAACGCCAAGCGCCACCATAACCATCAGTTGGCCACGCAGAAAGGCCGCCAGCACATCGTCACATTCCCGTGCCAACTGGCTTACTCTTGGCTCGATATTGCGGGGAATCAGGTTACGGATACGGGCCAGCAAGTCATCCCAATCCAGCAGAAGATAGAACGTCACCACCGGAATCAGGGCCAGCATGCCGGCCAGTGCCAGGATGTCCATACTCGACTTGGCAACCTGCGTCAGGACATTTCCCGCTGCAGACCCCGCTTCTACCCAATAGCTGGACAGCCACTCACCAATCAAGTCCATATCCAGCCGGTCAATCTGGACAGGTACATGCTTCTCGATCCAGGGAATACCCTCGCGGTTAAACCAGCGCAGTACGCGTGGCAGGCGCGACTCCAGGTAAACAATCTGTTGCCATAACAAAGGCAACACCAGTACCAGCGAGACAGTCATGACCGTCAGCAAGGAAAAGAAGGACAGCCCCACCGCCCAGATCCGCTTGAGACCAAGCCGCATCAGGCGACTCACCAGAGGATTGCCCAAATATGCCAGCAACGCCCCCGCAGCAAAGGGCATCAGGATGGGCGACAAAAGATAAAGCAGCCAGCCCAGCACCAGCAGGCCAAGCAGAGAAAGCCACAGACGTATATCAGCCATGATCATCCTTGGCGTCATCTCAAAGGGGCGATTGTACAGGTACAGCCACGTCCGGCGTGATAACCGGCAACTGGGCAGCATCCGGATCCCAGATAACCGTTTCAACTGACGGTGCAGTAATAGCAGTCGCGTCTACCGCGCCCTGATTATCCCCGACAGGATCTGCCACAGGCACGACAAGCCTGAAGCGGGGCTCACTGGCCAGAAGATCGCGCCATTGCTTCCCGGCAAGATCCTCCGTCACAAACCAGGCATCACTCCGGGAAACTCCAAGCAGCCTGATCCGGTGCCCTCCAGCCAACCCGCCCAATGCAGACTGCGCAGCCAGCAATGCCTTCAGGTCCGGCACATGCCCGACATGCAGCACCGGGCGCCCTCCCACGTCCGGCCAGGGCAGGACAACGTCAGGGGAGGCCAAGGCCGCAGGCTCGCCCAGGGCGACCAGAGGGGACAACAGGAGCACGCCCGACAACAACTGCCACTTCATGAAAACCCAGCCCCCATGCACCAAAACCACCCCGCAAAACGTCGTGCGCCCAATCCGGCTGCATACAGTACAGCCGCCCGAAAGCCGACACCACAGTCAGGCAGGTTTTTTGCGCCATATCACGTATAATGTGCGCCCTCATCTCCATAGCCGTGTGCCCGCTGCCATGTCCGAAGCCAAGCCCTCTCTCAGTTACAAGGATGCCGGTGTTGATATCGACGCCGGTGATGCCCTGGTTGAACGCATCAAGGGCGTCGCCAAAAAGACGGCGCGCCGTGAAGTACTGGGCGGCCTTGGTGGCTTTGGCGCCCTTTGCGAAATCCCAGAAGGCTATCGCCAGCCCGTGCTGGTATCCGGCACCGATGGCGTTGGCACCAAGCTGAAGCTGGCACTTGAGCTGAACCGCCATGAAAGCATCGGCATCGACCTTGTCGCCATGTGCGTCAACGACCTCGTTGTCACAGGTGCCGAGCCCCTGTTTTTTCTCGACTACTATGCCACTGGCCACCTGAACGTGGACACAGCTGCCACAGTCGTGACCGGTATTGGCGAAGGCTGCCTGCAGGCCGGCTGCGCACTGGTCGGCGGTGAAACTGCTGAAATGCCAGGCATGTATGAAGGCGAAGACTATGACCTCGCCGGCTTTGCGGTGGGCGTCGTTGAAAAATCCGAGATCATCGACGGCAGCAAGGTAAAAGCCGGGGATGTGCTGATCGGCATTGCCGCCAGTGGCGTGCATTCAAACGGCTACTCGCTGGTCCGCAAGATTCTTGCTGTCAGCAAGGCAGACCTAAAGGGCACCATTGCTGGCAAGCCCATGGCCGATGTCCTCATGGCACCGACCCGCATCTACATCAAACCACTGCTCTCGTTGATCAAGACATTGCCCGTGCACGCCATGGCCCACATCACTGGCGGCGGCCTGCCCGGCAACCTGCCACGCGTACTGCCGGAAGGCTGCGATGCCCGCATTGACGAGGCCTCATGGACCTGGCCACCGGTATTCCAGTGGCTGCAGGAAAACGGTGGTGTCGAGCGCTTTGAAATGTATCGCACCTTTAATTGCGGCGTCGGCATGGTGGTCGTGGTGCCGGCTGATCAGGCTGATGCGGCAATTGCCCACCTGGGTGCAGCTGGCGAATCAGCCTGGCGCATTGGCGAGATCATTCCGTCCACGCATACCGAACCCACGGTCGTGTTTGCCTGATGCTGAGCATTGTCGTGCTGGTTTCGGGCTCCGGCTCGAATCTGCAGGCCATCATTGACAGTATCGCGGCGGGCCACCTCAAGGCCCGCATTGCCGGCGTGCTTTCCAACAGGGCCGATGCCTATGGTCTGGTGCGTGCGCAGCAGGCCGGTATTGCCACCGCCGTGCTGGCACATACCGCTTACGCTGATCGCGAGTCCTTTGATGCCGCGATGATGGAAAAAATTGATGCATGGCAGCCCGATGTGGTCGTACTGGCCGGATTCATGCGCATCCTGACCCCCGGCTTTGTGCAACACTTCGAGGGACGCCTGGTAAATATCCATCCGTCACTGCTGCCTAGGTACAAGGGATTGCATACACACCGGAGGGCACTGGAAAACGGGGACTCCGAGCACGGATGCTCCGTTCACTTTGTAAGTGCCGAGCTGGATGGTGGCCCCGTCATCGGCCAGGCGGTTGTCCCCGTATTGCCCGGCGATGACGAAACCATTCTTACCGAGCGTGTACACAAGAGCGAGCACAGGCTTTACCCTGAAGTGCTAATCTTGATGGCAGATGGCCGTCTTGTATACAGGGATGGTCTCCCATGGCTGGATGGCAAGAAACTTGATACACCTGTCCGGCTTGATCTTTCTGCATGAGGATGTCCCATGCGTATTTTGTTTGCCTCTCTCCTGCTGATTGCCAGCCCTCTACTGCAGGCAATTGAACTCAGCCCCTACTCCGCCAGTTACCACTTCAATCTGGACAACAAGCTGACGGGGACTGCTACCCGCATACTGGAAAAAAAATCCGGCAACAGCTGGCGGTACACCTTCACCGCCACCACCCCCATGGCAACCGCCACCGAGACCAGTGATTTCAACTTTGACGGCAAAACCGTCAGCCCCCTGCGCTATCAGCGCCGGCACAAGGTCCTTATCATCAGCAAGCATGCTGAAGTGAACTTCAACTGGAAAACCCGGCAAGCATCCACAATGCGGGATGACAAGAAAGGGCAGTATGTACTGCGTGCCGGGGCAGTAGACCCTCTCAATCTTGAAATACAAATGCGCAGGGATATTGCCGATCTTGGCAAACTGCCAGCCTCCTACTTTCTGGCCGATCCAAAGCGCCTGCGTGAGCAGAAGTTCAAGGTTGAGGGCGATGAAATGATCACGACCCCTTTCGGCAAGATCAACACTGTTCGCATCAAGCGCCTGCATGACGACCCGGATCGCCAGACGACTTTCTGGCTGGCCCGTGACATGAACTTCATTCCTGCCAAGGTTGTGCAGGATGATGATGGTGCGATGTACGTGCTTGAACTCAGTGCATTCAATGGCGCCTTGGCTCAGGCCGAGATACCCGAGGCATCGACTGCAGCCCAGTAAAAAATCCCCAATAAAAAAACGGCCCGTAATGGGCCGTTTTTTTATTCTCTCAATATCAGGTACGAGGCAGCGTGACGCCCCTCTGTCCCTGATACTTGCCACCACGATCCTTGTACGAGGTCTCGCAGATCTCATCGCTCTCAAAAAACAGCATCTGGGCCACGCCTTCATTGGCGTAAATCTTGGCAGGCAGATTAGTGGTATTGGAGAACTCCAGTGTCACATGTCCCTCCCACTCAGGTTCCAGCGGCGTCACGTTAACAATGATGCCGCAACGCGCGTAGGTGGACTTGCCCAGGCAAATCGTCAGCACGCTGCGTGGAATACGGAAGTACTCAACCGTACGGGCCAGTGCAAACGAATTCGGGGGAATGATGCAAACATCAGACTGGATATCGACAAAGCTCTTTTCATCAAAGGCCTTGGGGTCGACCGTTGCCGAGTAGACGTTGGTAAACACCTTGAACTCGTTAGAGCAGCGCACATCGTAGCCATAGCTGGACACGCCATAGGAAATGATCTTCTGGCCATTCACCTCACGCACCTGACCGGGCTCGTAGGGCTCGATCATGCCGTGCTGTTCGGCCATGCNNACGATATTGATGCGCTTGGGGTCACGATGAGAGGCCTGTGCTACTGCCGCCCCCACCTTGCGGGCGATCGCCCGGTAGCGGCCCGCCAGATCCGAATCCGGGGCCGCGACTACCGTCGGCTTGCCACTGTCCGCCTGCTCACGGATATGAGCATCCAGCGGCATCTGGCCCAGCAACTCAGTCTGGTAGTCCCGCGCAATCCGCTCCCCGCCCCCGCTGCCAAAGATCGGCTCGGCATGGCCGCAGTTCGAGCAGATGTGCAGGGACATGTTCTCCACCACACCCAGGACCGGAATTTCCACCTTGCGGAACATCTCGACACCTTTTTTGGCATCCAGCAGTGCTATGTCCTGAGGCGTGGTAACAATCACGGCACCGGCTACCGGCACCCGCTGCGCCAGCGTCAGGGCGATGTCACCGGTTCCCGGAGGCATGTCGACGATGAGAAAATCCAGATCACTCCAGAGCGTCTGCTGCAGCAACTGCATCAGGGCACCGGTTGCCTTGGGTCCGCGCCAGACCACTGGGGAGTTATCACCATCCAGCAGAAAGCCGATGGACATGGCTTCGATGCCATGTGCCCGGACAGGGACAAACCAGGCCTCATCCTTCACCTGTGGACGGGTACCGGAGGGAATCCCCAACATCATGGGCAAGCTCGGGCCATAGATATCCGCATCCAGCATGCCAACCCGTGCACCTTCAGCAGCAAGTGCCAGTGCCAGGTTGACCGCTGTCGTGGACTTGCCCACACCGCCCTTGCCGGACGACACCGCAATCACGTTCTTCACCCGCTCCAGCGCTGGCACCGTGCCCTGCGGCTTTACCCTTGGAATCACCGCCCTCTCGCGCAGGCCCAGTTGTTCCACGCCCAGCACAAGCAGCGCCTCCAGCAGCAATGGACGCAGTTCCTCCGCTGCACCGGCATAAGTCGGCGCCAGATCCACCAGAACGGTATCACCGTCCAGCACTACCTTTTCCAGCCAGCCCAGATCCAGCAGGGACTGGTGCAACAGGGGGTCCTGAACACGGCCAAGGGAAGCCTTTACAGCAGCAAGATCGGTCACGGCAGTCATCCGGAAACAGGGGAATCATTCGGGAGCGTATCCTAGCCGGACACCTGCGACAGAGCCAGCAAATGAGGACCGCCAAAGCCATGCAGTTATTCGGGTTTTTCCCCTGATTCCACACTGTTTCCGGTATGATTACTGCCTTTCCAGTTACGACCCCTATCCAGAGCCATGAGCCAATCCCAGACAAACCAGCGGCGCATCCTTGTCACCAGTGCCCTGCCCTATGCCAATGGCCCCATTCACCTGGGCCATCTCGTTGAGTACATCCAGACTGATATCTGGGTCCGCTTCCAGCGTGCCCGGGGTCATGAAGTGCATTACGTTTGCGCCGACGATGCGCATGGCACCGCCATCATGCTCAAGGCGGAACAGAATGGTGTGACCCCGGAGCAGCAGATTGCCGACGTCAAGGCCGATCACGAACGTGACTTTGCCGATTTCCTGATCCGTTTTGATAACTACCACTCAACGCATTCCGACGAAAACCGCGAGTTCTCATCGTTCATCTATCTGAAAAACCGTGACGGCGGCCATATTGCCACGCGTCCGGTTCGCCAGTTGTTCGACCCGGAAAAGCAGATGTTCCTGGCCGATCGCTTTATCAAGGGTGACTGCCCGAAATGCAACGCCAAGGACCAGTACGGTGACTCCTGTGAGGTCTGTGGTGCCACCTATGCTGCCACCGAGCTGAAGAATCCCTACTCAACCATTTCCGGGGCCACGCCGGTGGAGAAGGAGTCGATTCATTACTTCTTCAAGCTGCCTGACTTTGCCGCCTTCCTGCAGGACCGGGAGAAATCCGGACGCCTCCAGCCCGAAGTAGCCAACAAGCTGGATGAATGGTTTGAGGCCGGCCTGAATGACTGGGACATTTCCCGCGACGCCCCCTACTTCGGCTTCGAAATTCCGGATGCGCCCGGCAAGTATTTCTATGTCTGGCTGGATGCGCCTATCGGCTACATGGCCAGCTTCAAGAATCTGTGCAGCAAGAATCCGGCACTGAATTTTGACGAATTCTGGAAAGAGGACAGCACCACAGAGCTGTACCACTTTATCGGCAAGGACATCGTGTATTTTCATGCCCTGTTCTGGCCGGCCATGCTCGAAGGTGCCGGCTTCCGCAAACCGACGGCAATTTGCGCACATGGCTTCCTGACCGTGAATGGCCAGAAGATGTCCAAGTCACGCGGCACCTTCATCAAGGCGCGTACCTATCTGGACAGCCTGAATCCCGAATACCTGCGCTACTACTTTGCAGCCAAGCTCTCCGGCACCGTGGAAGACATTGATCTGAGTCTCGATGACTTCACCGCACGCGTGAATTCGGATCTGGTGGGCAAGGTGGTCAATATTGCCAGCCGTTGTGCCGGATTCATCAACAAGAAGTTCGAGGGCCGTCTTACTGCCAGTTGCGCAGAGCCCGTACTGCTGAACGAATTCATTGATGCCGGCGAAAGCATTGCCGTGCATTACGAGCATCGTGACTTCGGTCGTGCCATTCGCGAGATCATGGCGTTGGCAGACCGGGCCAATCAGTACATTGATGAAAAGAAGCCCTGGGCCCTGGCCAAGGTGGAAGGCAAGGATGCAGAAGTTCAGGAGGTCTGCTCGGTCGGTATCAACCTCTTCCGACAGCTGATGGTGTATCTGTCGCCGATTCTTCCTGCGACCAGTGCAGCCAGCGCCAGCTTCCTGAACATCAGCGGTTTTGAGTGGGAGTCGCGTGAACAGCTGCTGCTGGATCACACCATCAATGCCTTCCAGCCCCTGATGACCCGTATCGAAAAGGAAAAAGTGGACGCCATGGTAGAGGCTTCAAAGGAAAACCTGATGGTAACCCCGACCGCTGCCCCCTTCTCTGCAGCAAAACCGGCCGAACCAGAGCAGACAACTGAAATCAGCATCGATGATTTCATGAAAGTGGATCTGCGCGTGGCACGCATCGTCAACGCCCAGCATGTGGATGGCGCCGACAAGCTGCTACAGCTGACCCTGGACATTGGCGAAGACCAAACGCGCAATGTCTTTGCCGGCATCAAGAGCGCCTATCCTGAGCCTGAAAAGCTGATTGGCCGCCTGACTGTGATGGTCGCCAACCTGGCTCCACGCAAGATGAAGTTCGGAATGTCCGAGGGTATGGTACTGGCCGCCGGTCCCGGCGGATCGGACATTTTCATCCTGTCACCGGATGATGGCGCCACTGCCGGAATGAAGGTGAAGTAATAAACCCTCATGACATGAAAAAGGCGCCTGAAGGCGCCTTTTTCATGTCATGAGGTACTCAAATGCCTGCACAATCCTGACAGATGTCAGCCTGCGGCAGAGCCTTCAGGCGTTCAGGCGCCACGTGACCTCCGCACTTCACGCATACTCCGTAGGCGTTACGATCCAAACGCACCAGAGCTGCCATAACCTTTGCCAGCTCGACCTCAGCCTCGGCCTGAAGACTGGTCAGGACATCATCATTCTCACGCTGGGTCACCTGCTCGGCAAAATCAGCTTCTACCGGAGCATTCTTGTGTTCCAGGTCTGCACGTATCCCGGCAATACGGCGCTCGTACTCCGACTTCATGCGCAACAAGGTGTCGCGAGCTTCAGTACTCATAAAACCTCCTGCAAGTTGATGGCTCATTGTGGACCCGAATCAAGCGCATCGCCATGATTCATGTCAGCCAGACGCATGTTGGTCTTATTGCCCCAGAAAGTCGGCCTTGCCAACAGGCACGCCCTTGTAGCGCAACAGGTCATAGGCTGTCGTGGCATGAAAAAAGAAGTTGGGCAGCGCCCAGTAGGTCAGATAACGACTACCCTTGAAGTCATACGTTGCCCATGGAAAGACCAGCTTGATGTCGCGGTCTTCCGCACCGGCAAACTGGTCCGGCTTCACGCTGTTCACAAACTCCAGGGTCTTGCGGATACGTTCCTGCAGTTCAGCAACGGTTTTTTCCGTGTCTTCGAACTTCGGGTTATCAACACCAGCCAGCCTGGCAGCACAGCCCTTGGCATGGTCACAGGCAATCTGGATCTGGCGGGTGAACGAAAACATGTCCGGTGCCAGGGAGGCTTCAAGCAGCTCATTCACATCCATGCAATTGGCCTTGGCATGAGCCTCTGCCTTGTGCAGTAAACTGGACAGGCTGCCAAGCATCTGGCGAAAAACCGGGACAGAAGCCTCGTAAATGGAAAACGTCATGATCATTGCTCCATAGAGAATTTTTGGGTAAAAAAAACAGGCTTATGATTCTCTGCCTGACCCTGCTGGCTGCCAAGTAAAAAATCCGGATAACAAAAAGGCGCCCCGGGGCGCCTTTTTGTAAATCAGCAGCGATCAGTGACCGCCACCACTCAGACCTTTGAGGATATCTTCGGCAACCTTTTTGGCATCACCGAAAATCATCATGGTCTTGTCCATGTAGAAGATGTCGTTGTCGAGACCGGCATAACCCGGGTTCATCGAACGCTTGATCACCATCACCGTACGGGCACGCTGGGCTTCGAGGATCGGCATGCCGTAAATCGGCGAGCTTGGATCATTCTTTGCGGCAGGGTTAACCACGTCATTGGCTCCGATGATAAGGACTACATCGGTAGCGGCGAAATCAGAATTGATTTCGTCCATTTCCTTCACGTCCTCATAAGGAACATCGGCTTCTGCCAGCAGCACGTTCATGTGGCCGGGCATACGACCTGCGACTGGATGAATGGCATAGCTCACCTTCACACCCTTTTCTTTCAGCAGATCGCCGAGCTCTTTCACTGCGTTCTGCGCACGGGCCTGGGCCAGACCGTAACCAGGCACGATCACCACAGAATCAGCATTGCTCATCATGAAGGCCGCATCTTCCGGCGAACCGGCGCGGTAATTCTTTTCCTTCTTCTCGCCATCGTCAGCAGCACCGGCAGCCGCAGCACCGAAACCACCGAAGAGCACATTGAACAGCGAACGGTTCATGGCACGACACATCACATAGGAAAGAATCGCACCAGAAGAACCCACCAGGGAACCCGCAATGATCAACATGGAGTTGTTCAGGGTGAAACCGATACCAGCCGCCGCCCAACCCGAGAAGGAGTTCAGCAGGGACACCACGACTGGCATGTCGCCACCGCCGATGGGGCCGATCCAGAAATAACCCAGCACCAGCGCACAGGCGGTCATGACGTAGAAGTAGTTCATGCTTTCGGTGAAGAAGTAACCGGCACCGAAGCCCAGCATGCCGAGAGCCAGCACGATCTGCACAGGCTTGACCCAGCCGCCTTTCATGGACTTGGCCCACTTCTTCGCAGCCAGCTTGCCGTAGGCAAACACAGAAGCCGAGAAAGTGATGGCGCCGATGAAACAGCCCACGAAGAGCTCAAAGCGGTGAATCGCATCATGATGGCTGGACGGATTCAGCACGGCAGCAATGGCAATCAGCACGGCGGAGAGACCCACCAGCGAATGCATCATGGCCACGGTTTCCGGCATCTGCGTCATCGGCACGGTCTTGGCGCGATAGATACCGATAACCGCACCCAGCACCATGGCGCCGAGAATCAAGGCGTAGGCCGGCTTGAGCGCAACGGCGGCGCCATGCAGGCTGCCGACAACCACAAAGGTCGCAGCGACAGCCAGACCCATGCCGATCATGCCGTAGCGATTACCCATGATGGCCGAAGCCGGCGAAGACAAGCCACGCAGGGCAAGGATGAAGAGGATGGCGCCAATCAGATAAGCCCAGTCCGCGTATTGCGCGAGGTTTTCCATATTGTCGGCTCCTTACTTCTTCTTTTTCTTGAACATGTCCAACATACGTCCGGTCACCGCAAAGCCACCGAAAATGTTGATGCATGCAAAGAACACGGCGACGGCACCGAGATAAGTTGTTGCCGTCAACTGACCATCAAAGGTTACGGCCTGCAGCATGGCACCCACGACGATGATACCGGACAGCGCATTGGTCACCGCCATCAGCGGTGTGTGCAGGGCAGGCGTCACGCTCCACACCACGTAATAGCCCACGAAAATCGCGAGCACGAACACGGTGAATACGCTTACAAAGGGTACGCCGGCAGCATGCTGCACGACATTGGCTGCCTGCGTGGCAGCCTGGACGACAGACTCGTTCATCGCTATCGCTCCTTAAGGCTTCTTGTACAGCACTTGGCCGTTGTCGACGATGAGCGTCGGCTTGACCATTTCGTCCTCGCGATTGAGCTTCAGGCTCTGCGATTCCTTGTCGTGCTGGGGCTGGAGAAAATTGAAGATGTTGCGGGCATAAAGCGCGGAGGCCTCGGTTGCCACGGTGGCCGGAATATTGCCAATACCGACAATCTTCACGCCATTGGGAGTAACCACGATTTCATCGAGTCTGGAGCCTTCGACGTTGCCGCCCGAAGACACAGCCATATCGATGATGACAGCACCCGCCTTCATTTTGGCAACGGTTTCGGCCTTGATCAGCACTGGTGCCTTGCGGCCCGGAATCTGTGCCGTGGTGATGACGATATTGGCCGCAGACACGGCCTTGTCGACGATCACGGCCTGATCGCGCACGTATTCCGGCGAAGGTGTCCAGGCATAACCGCCCGTACCCAGCGCCTTGGCTTTTTCTTCATCGGACATGGGCACGTCCAGCCACTTGCCGCCCAGCGATTCCACCTGCTCTTTGGCAGCCGGGCGCATGTCGGAAGCTTCCACTACGGCGCCAAGACGCTTGGCCGTGGCAATGGCCTGCAGACCCGCCACGCCCACACCGAGGATCACGGTACGAGCCGGCTTGATGGTGCCGGCAGCCGTCATCATCATGGGAAACATGCCGGAGTATTCGTTAGCAGCGATCAGCACGGCCTTGTAGCCGGCGAGCGAAGCCTGCGAGGACAGGATGTCGGAACTCTGCGCACGCGTGATGCGCGGAATCAGTTCCAGTGCTACGCAGGTCAGACCGCGTGCCGCATAAGCATCAAGATGCGGGTTGGCGTGAGGAGCAAAGGCAGCCAGAACAATGGCTCCCTGTTTGTAGCTCGCCACTTCATCAGCGGTCGGTGCGGCAACCTTGAATACAATGTCTGCATCCCTGGTTGTATCTGCTGCTGTAGCAGCAATGGTGGCACCGGCTTCTTCATAGGCCATGTCAGTGCAGCTGGCAGCCAGACCGGCTCCGCTCTGCACGACCAGCTTGTAACCCATCTGGGCAAACTTTTTCACCGTTTCCGGTGTCGCGGCAACGCGAGTTTCGCCCGCCAGGATTTCGGCTGGAATCCCAATTTGCATGGTCAACCCTCACCTCAGGTAGCTTCTGGAAAAGTCTGGTCAAGAATTAATCCCTGATGACCAGACGGTTTTGTCAATGTATCGACACGCAAAGGCCCCGGATTGTAAAGCAGAGGTACGGGCAATGTGAGTACCGGGCGGTCGAATTTGTAACCTTTTTCCGTCAGGAGACATATTTGTCAGCCCAGGTTACATACACTGTCAGACAATCGTCGTAACCTTTCGTCTTTACTGAAGAAAATGATTATGCAGGGACTGCCACCTGCATGACACCAAAGGCTAAACTAGCCATTCAAGTCCGGATGACCGACACAACATGCCCTTTCGTCCCGCCCTTGTTGGCATCATTCTGGTACTGGCATCCGCCATACTTTTTGCCACCAAATCCATTTTCATCAAACTGGCCTACCAGGAGACTGTTGACCCGGTCACCCTGCTGACCCTGCGAATGGTGTTTGCCCTGCCTTTTTTCCTGGTCATGGCGCTGGTTGCCAGCCATCGTAGCTCCCCCCCTCCACTAACACGTGGCGACTGGGGCAGCATGTTCCTGCTGGGGTTTGCAGGCTATTACATGGCCTCCCTGCTGGACTTCATGGGTCTGCAATACATCAGTGCCGGCCTTGAGCGCCTGGTGCTGTTTCTCTATCCAACCATGACGGTATTGTTGACCGCCTTTGTGCTGAAACGACCAGTGAATCGCCTGACCTGGCTGGCCATCGGCGTCAGTTATGCAGGGATGGCTCTTGTTGTCTGGCCTGATGTGCATAATGCCGGGGAACATCTGGCGCTCGGCATGGCACTGGTATTCGGTGGCGCACTGGCCTATGCCTGCTATCTGGTCGGGTCCGGCGAGATCATCAAGCGTCTGGGAGCAAACCGCTTTACCGGCATCACCCTCAGCATCTCCAGTCTTTGTTGTGTCATCCACTTTCTGCTGGTCAATCCCTTTAGCGCACTTGCCGTGAGTCCGCGAGTCCTCGGGTTAGGCATGATCCTGGCAGTCGTCTGTACCGTACTGCCAGCGACCATGCTGACCAACGGCATCCGGCGCATCGGGGCAAGCAGGGCTGCTCTGATTGGTGCAATAGGTCCGGTTGCCACCCTCTATCTAGGCTATGCCGTGCTGGGAGAAACACTTGTGGGCATACAAATGGCTGGAACTGCACTGGTTCTGACCGGGGTATTGATGGTGTCCTTAAACAGGACATGATTATCCCTGATGCCGTCACGAACATGAAAAAAGCGGCATCTTGGCCGCCTTTTCACAGAACACTGCCGACTACTCATCCTTGAGTGAGCACTCGGCATTCTGAGGCTCATGCTTGCAGCGCACACGCTTGAGCAAGCCCATCATGCGCGGATCATAAACACCTTCCTTTGTAAGCTGCAGACGTGCTTCACGCATCATCTTGAAGTACTTCTCCTTGTCTGCATCAGACAAATCCATCCAGTATTTCGCCGGAATATCCTTTTCAACCATATCAATCAGGGCATAGGCCTGCTCAAGATAACCAATCGCGAAGTTACGGATTTTCTGAAGCTTGTCGTCCAGATCCGGGACTTCCTTGATGAACTTGTCACGATTGAAAACAATAGAACCCGTCATCATGGCCAGCGGCAGACGATACACAGCTCCCTTTTCACCAAGGCCGCGATAGAGCTCCAGGGGCCTGAATGCAATCGCTGGGGCAGCAATAATATCAACCTGACCATTATTGAACTTGCCGGCAAAATTGGTGATGTCGGATGCAACAGGCTGGGCACCCAGCTGCTGTACCATTCTCGCCTGTGACTTGTCCCACTCCAGCACGGCGACTTTCTTGCCGGCGGCCTTCTCGATGGAATCAATCTTCCGATCATTGACCATCACATACACAGCACCCAGTGGCACCACACCACCAATCTGGTAGGAGCCGCTGATCATCATGGGGGCAACCTTGGGATTGGTATAGAGCACCCGCATTACCGATCGCATCTGGTCATAATTCCGGATGGAGCCAACAGAATCCAGACTGCCAATAAAGTGGTTGAACTGCTTGGCACGCAAAGTGGAGATTGCCGCAGCATCACACTGCCCGGCCTTGAAGTCTTCAGCGGCCACACGCTCATCGGTATACGGCTTGACCTCAATAAACACGTTCCAGCGGCGAGCCTCGAGAATCATGTCCTTGGCATACTGGACCGCAGGGCCGTTATTGCCCACAGGATCAAAGATGCAGACACGGATATTGAGCGGCTTGTCAAAGGGCTTGATGCCGGTTGCTTCGGCAAACTGTGCCGCTGTCGGCAGGGTAAGCTTTACCCCCTCGACATCAATTGTTCGCGCGGACAGGGAGGATGCCCCACCAAGCAAGGTAACAGCAGCCAGCAGCCGGACAGATGAAATCAGAGACATTAGCGACTCCCGCTGTGATGGCAAAGCCACCCAGTATTGTTGTTGTAATGCCATCATAGGCAGGTTCACTACCGGATGATTGACCCCGGCGCCCGCACCAATGGTCATGCAAGCTAACCAGACCTGCCATCACAACGCTAATAAAAAAGGTGACTTGCAGTCACCTTTTTTATTAGTCGGGTCTGGTCTGGCCTCAGTGTTCCGGACGCATATGCGGGAACAGGATCACATCTCGGATGCTCGGGGCGTTGGCAAACAGCATCACCAGGCGATCAATACCAATCCCCTGCCCTGCTGTCGGTGGCAGGCCATACTCCAGCGCACGAATGTAATCGGCATCATAGTGCATGGCTTCGTCGTCCCCGGCATCCATTTCACGCACCTGCTGATGGAAACGCTCAGCCTGATCTTCGGGATCATTCAGCTCCGAGAAACCATTGGCAATTTCACGACCACCGATAAAGAACTCAAAGCGGTCAGTGATGAACTCATTGTCATCATTGCGACGTGCCAGGGGAGACACTTCTGCCGGGTACTCGGTGATAAAGGTCGGCTGGCGTAACTGGGTTTCCACGGTCTCTTCAAAGATGAGGGTCTGCAGCTTGCCAATACCCCAGATCGGCTTCACCTCCATCTTCAGCTTGCCGCGAACGATTTCCGCTGCCCGGTCACGATCCCAAAGCTGTTCACGCGTCAGATCAAGATTGTATTTCAGAATGGAGTCGACCATGGACATACGGGTGAACTTTGCACCGAAATCATAAACCTCGCCCTGATAGTCAACCTCGGTCTTGCCGAGGATGTTTTCAGCCAGGGTACGCAGCATGTCTTCGGTAAGATCCATGAGGTCGCGATAATCCGCATACGCCATGTAGAACTCGATCATGGTGAATTCAGGATTATGGCGGGCCGATACCCCCTCGTTACGGAAGTTTCGGTTAACTTCAAATACGCGCTCGAAACCACCCACTACCAGACGCTTGAGATAAAGCTCCGGAGCAATACGCAGGAAAAGCGGCATGTCGAGGGCATTGTGATGCGTGGTGAATGGCTTGGCTGCTGCACCACCGGGAATGACATGCATCATGGGCGTTTCCACTTCCATGAAATCACGGCCCGTCATGAACCGGCGAATACCATCAACCACCTGCGAACGAATACGGAAAGCACGGCGTGTATCCTCACTCATGATGAGATCAACATAACGCTGGCGATACTTGAGTTCCTGGTCGGCGATACCATGAAACTTGTCTGGCAGCGGACGCAGTGACTTGGTCAGTAACCGCAACTCTTCCACATGCAGGGAAAGCTCACCGGTTTTTGTCTTGAAAACATAACCACGGGCACCGACGATATCGCCTATATCCCATTTCTTGAACTGATTATAAACCTCTTCACCCACAGCCTCGCGGGAAATATAGAGCTGGATGCGACCCGACATGTCCTGGATGGTGGTGAAGCTGGCCTTGCCCATGATGCGCTTGAGCATGATGCGGCCGGCGATGGAGAAATACTGCTTCTCCGCTTCCAGCACATCATTCTCCTGCACCCCGAACTTGTCATGCAGATCAGTGGCGACAGCATCCCGGCGAAAATCATTGGGAAAGGCTACTTTTTGCGTGTTACGGA
>DPJB01000037.1:269086-269242 GCA_003543245.1 Moraxellaceae bacterium
CTGGCATTGCGTTTCAGCACTTCCAGCTCATATAGCTTGGCGCGCAAGAGCTTCCAGGCGCGGTCGCGATTGGCATGCTGGGAACGTTCGTTCTGCACGGCCACCACGGTATTGGTAGGAACGTGCGTCAAACGCACGGCCGAGTCGGTCTTGTTG
>DPJB01000028.1 GCA_003543245.1 Moraxellaceae bacterium
ATGGCATGCCATCCCTTTTTTAATGTGAAGCAGGTTCTTCTGAAAGGAGAAATGGGCGTGACACCCAGCAGACCTTATCTGGTACGGGCTATCTACGAGTGGCTCAATGACAATGAGCTGACGCCGCATGTGCTGGTTGATGTGGCAAGGCCTGGCGTGCAGGTGCCGGTGGCCTATGTTCAGGATGGCCGCATTGTTCTGAACATTGCTCCCGGGGCAGTACGTGATCTGCTCATCCACAATGATGCCCTGAGCTTCTCGGCCCGTTTTGGTGGTGTGCCCATGCAGATACACGCGCCCATGGCGGCGGTACTGGCAATATATGCGCGGGAAAACGGACAGGGCATGTTCTTTGATGAAGACGAGAACTTTCCGCCGGATGGTGGTGATGAGCCGCCTGAGCCGGAGAAACCAGTACGCCCGACATTGAGGGTGGTGAAGTAGCCCATAAAAAAGCCCGCGAAAGCGGGCTTTTTTATGGGGTCAGGTTTAGCTGCTCTTTGCCGCTGAGCTTGCAGGCTGGGTGTCGGGCAGGTAATCCAGCATTTTGACGATTTTCCCCACGCCACCCACCTGGCTGATGATCAGGACCGCCTTGTCTGCCTCGGCCGTTGTCAGCTTGCCCATCAGGTAAACGGTTCCACCGACCGTAAAGACCTTGGTACGTGAGGAGGGGAATCCCTTTTCCAGTGTTAGTGCGGTACGGATGCGGGTTGAAATGAGGCCGTCATTGGTACGCTCGCCGTAGTAGCTTGCCTCTGCAATGATCAGCTCGTTATGTACCTGTTTGACTTCGGCGATCCTGCGTACAACCTCTTCGGCCTTCTGTTTCAGCTCTTCGTTCTGGACCTGCCCGGCCAGCAATACGCTGTTATAAAAGCTGATGACATTGACGTTGGCCTCACGAAAGCGCGCATCGGCCTTGATGATGTTGACCTCGGCAGTTGTCTCGATGTTGCTGTCATCAAGGCTCATGCTGAATGTACGCTCACCGGGAGATAGCCCGATAGGTTCAGGACCGGTGGCGCTGGCAATCAGGCTGCTACAGCCTGACACGATCATCGCAAGAGAAAGTGCAGCAATAATCCTATACATCATTTGCTCCGAAAAATTCGCGGTCAATAAGGTCGCAACAGCAATTAAGCACAAACAACTGGGCCTCATGAACGCGGGCAAAGCTGTTGCCGGGCAGGCGCAGGTGAATGTCATCTGGTCGCATGCTGCGACCAAGTTCGCCACCCTCCTCGCCAGTAAGTGCCAAAACCTTGCCGCCGACAGATTGCATCACTCGGGCCGCTTGCACCACGTTGGCAGCATTGCCGCTTGCACTAAGTGCCAGCAGCAGGTCGCCCGGACGGGCAAGGGCCTGCAGTGGTCGGGCAAACACATCCTGAAAGCTGACATCGGCAGCAATCGCCGTCAGTACGGCACTGTCCTGGCCGAGCATGATGACCGGAAATGCGGGCCGCTCACGCTCGTAGCGGTTGGCCAGTTTGCTGGCGAAGCTCAGGGCATTGGCGGCCGAGGCGCCGTTGCCACAACAGAAAATACGCTGATCCTGCATGAGGCTGTCAACCATGAGCTGTGCCAGCGCGACAACGTCAGTGATACGGGTTTCAGCAATTGCCGTCAGTGTCTGCAGGCTGTCGGTGGTGAGGGTGAGTATCCGTTTCTGCATGCGCGGGTTCAGGTAGTAAATGCATCGGGTAGCCAGTCGATCTGCCAGCTGTGCTGAAGACGCTGGAGCGTGACGACGTCAAAGCGGCAGTCGTGGTTGTAGAACTGCGGATGATGGTGGAGAAAAGCCCTTGCGCATGCAATTACTTTTTGTTGCTTGGCATAAGTGATGCTGCCGGCCGCACCGCCAAAGGCCTCGTGCCGACGCATGCGGACTTCGATGAAAAGCAGTCGGTTGTGATGCGTCATGACGAGGTCGATTTCTCCGCGCCGGCTACGGTAGTTGGCGCAGACAAACTGGCAGCCATGCTGCTCGAGGTGGTGGCGTGCAGATAGTTCCGCTTCAGCGCCGGCTTGCTGCCGGTCGGGGAGGCTCGGGGGTGAAAAGGGTGGTTGCCATTCCATGGCGTATCTCCGCGCAACTGGGAAGACGGACAAGCTGGCCTTTTTCATCAAGATGGAGCAGGCCGGTACGTAACGGGAGTGCGCTGCCGCGCTGCAGTGCAGCAAGGGAGTGCAGCACGCTCCATGCATCTGCACCAAGGGCATAGAGCCGGTCATGACTGGCAGCGGGACGTGGCTGGGCTGCGTACAATGCGGCTTGCTCGGGGCGCTCGCCTTCCAGCAGCCAGGGCAGTCCGCAAAATGCCACGCCCTCCATGTCCTGTTGTGTGGCGGCATCGGCCCCCGGGTCCCAGGCAGCAGAAAGGGTGAACAGAGGGAGCGTGTTGTTGTAATAGGTCAGCGCAGGCTGTACCTGGCTGGCAATTGACGAGCTGGCGAGAAAGAAGCCGTCACTGTTCCTGGCAGCGTCCTTCAGCATTTTGACTGATGCCGCCACGCCGCCTTTTTGTGCGGCATCAAGGGCATGCCGGGGCGGCCGGGTGAGGTCGAACGCTTGCCATGCTGCGTCGAACAGCTGAAGAAAGCGCGCGGCGCCTGCATCGGACGCCAGAAACAGCAAATGCGGGCGCCGTATGCCACGCTTGTGCATCCACAAGGCCAGCGTAGCAATTTCATCCTCGGGGGCGAGAGCCATCTGGAGCAGGTTGGTCTGGTCGCCTTCGGCACGGTTCAGGGCTATCACGGGAACGGGCGGGCTGCCGGCGTTCAGCAGTGCCTGCACCTGTTCCCGCTCCAGCGGACCAATGATGGCATCAGCACCATTGGCGACGGCTTCGGCAACCAGTGCAGGGGCAGATACATCACTGCTGTCATAAAAACGCAGGCGAGGGCTATCGGTGCGGGTCTGGCTGTCCTGATAATACGCAGCCAGCAGACCGTCACGAATGGTCTGGGCAACCTGGGTCAGCCGTCCCTTTTGAGGCAGCAGGATGGCAACCTCATCAACAGTCACGGCGTGGGCATGGTTTGCCAGTCCGGCTGTCAGGGCGATCAGCAGGCCGATGCACCGGCCAATAGTGGAATACATGGGGCACACAGGGGCAATCATGCAAAAGAAGGGCGTACTGTATGTGGTGGCGACGCCTATTGGCAATCTGGACGACTGGAGTCCGCGTGCTGTTGCCACGCTGAAGGCGGTGTCGGTGGTGGCGGCGGAAGATACACGGCACTCCGGGAGGCTGTTGCAGCACTTCAATATTCCGACGCGGCTGGTGGCTGTGCATGACCATAACGAAGCCGGTCGAGTGCAGGGTTTGCTGGATCAGTTGGGTCGTGGTGACGATATTGCCCTCATCTCCGATGCCGGCACGCCGCTTATCAGTGATCCTGGTTACCGACTGGTGGCGGCTGCACAGTCGGCTGGCTTGCGAGTGGTTCCTGTTCCTGGTGCCTGTGCCGCAATTGCGGCACTGTCGGCGGCAGGCTTGCCTTCTGACCGCTTCATTTTTGAGGGCTTCCTGCCGGCAAAGACGGCAGGCCGTTGTGAGCGCCTGCGGCAACTCGCGGGGGAGACTCGCACATTGATGTTCTATGAGGCGCCGCATCGCATTGTGGAGTGCCTCCAGGACATGCTGGCGGTGCTGGGGGGTGAAAGGCGCATTGTGCTGGCGCGTGAGCTGACCAAGACATTTGAAACAGTACGTCAGTACTCACTTACTGAGATGCTGGCGTGGGTAAGCGCTGATCCGGATCAGCAGCGTGGTGAAATCGTGCTGGTGCTGGAGGGATTGCCAGAGGCAGTTGGTGAGCAGGACTGGCTGGAGGTGGACCGGGTGCTTGGCATCCTGCTGGAGGAGTTACCTGTGAAGCAGGCCGCAGCATTGGCAGCTGGTATCACAGGGCTCAAGAAAAATGCGTTGTATGAGCGTGCGCTCGGTCTGAAGGGCTGATTTCAGTCCGTCTTGTCCTTGTGTCCGGGCGGACTCCTGCGTAATCTCCGCGCCGGAGTCGGCCGGACGGTCGCTGCTGCCGCAAGGCAGGGGAGGAAAGTCCGGGCTCCACAGGGCAGAGTGCCAGGTAACGCCTGGGCGGCGCGAGCCGACGGANNGTGGCAAGGGTGAAACGGTGCGGTAAGAGCGCACCACGAGTCTGGTAACAGACCGGTACGGCAAACCCCACTCGGAGCAAGACCAAATAGGGTTCCATTTGCGCGGCCCGCGCAGGAACCGGGTAGGTTGCTTGAGCCCACTGGTGACGGTGGGCCTAGAGGAATGATCGTTCTCGACAGAACCCGGCTTACAGGCCGACTCCACTTTTTTCATTTGTGGCAGGTTTTCCTGCCATCACCTTTGCCGGCGCAATGCCGGCAGCATGCTACTCGTTGGCAATGCGCGGGTTAAAGCCTGTTGTTTCGAGCAAGGATGACGAAATAACTAAAAATTCTTAAGAATAAAGGGTGTCATATTCGGCTTTAAGACGCGTTTGCAAGCCATTGTTTTTAAAGGCGTTGATCTTTGCTGTTATTCCGCACAGTAGTTTGTAACCATCTGATTTTAAATGACTTTATTGCCTCTTATAACGTCTTGACCCTTCCTTGACGCTAAAGCCAATCGATCTCTATAGTTCGCTGCAAGTGGTGAAAAGTGCAGTTTTGTGGCGAATTCTGGAAGAAAACTCCAAGCGAGTGGATGACGCATCGTGTTCAGAGGTTACGACGAGCTCAATATGGACGCCAAGGGGCGCATCGGTTTACCGACGCGCTACCACGAGCGTGTGCTCGCTGCGTGCCAGGGCAAGTTCGTTGTCACTGTCGATCTCACGGAAAACTGCCTGGCACTCTACCCCCTGCACGAGTGGGAAACCATCGAGGCAGGTCTTGGCAAGTTGCCGGTGTCCAACCCCAATTCGCAGAAGATCAAGCGCCGGCTGATCGGTTATGCAACCGAAGTCAGTCTTGATGCCACTGGTCGTCTGCTCCTCAGCCCCGAGTTACGTGCCTTTGCCGGCCTTGAGAAAGCCATTGTGCTGACCGGACAAGGCAAGAAGTGTGAAATATGGGACAAGCAGGCCTGGGACAAACTCCAGGCTGAAACCGGTGTTGCAGACTTCTCTGCGCCGGAGCTTGCCGCCGCCCTCGATAGCCTGGCCTTGTAATCATGACCGCCTTCGTCCACCAGACCGTCCTCCTTGATGAGGCGGTAGTGTCGGTATTGGGAGCGCGCGATGGCGTCTATGTTGATGCCACGTTTGGTCGTGGTGGCCACACGCGGCACTTGCTGGCACAGCTTGATGCAGATGCCCGGGTAATCGGATTTGACAAGGACCCACAGGCGATTGCTGCGGGGCAGTTGCTGGCGGCTGAAGACGCCCGCTTTTCGATTGTTCATGAGTCCTTCGCCGATATCCTTGATGTCATGACGGCAATGGGACTGGCTGGTAGCGTGAATGGTGTTCTGGCAGACCTTGGTGTGTCATCACCGCAGCTGGATGATGCCGAGCGTGGCTTCAGCTTTATGAATGATGGTCCGCTCGACATGCGCATGGATGTGACGCGTGGTCAAAGTGCAGCGGAATGGATTGCAGGTGTGGATGAAACGGAGCTGGCACGAGTGCTGTTCGAGTTTGGCGAGGAACGGCACTCCCGTCGCATTGCACGCGCGATCGTGAGGGGGCGTGCCGAAAGCCCCATCACGCGAACAAAGCAGCTTGCTGATATTGTGGCTGAGGCGCATCCCGCCTGGGAAAAACACAAGCATCCGGCGACTCGCGCCTTTCAGGCAATCCGCATTTTCATCAATAACGAACTGGGTGATATAGAGCGCTTCCTGTGTGATGCCCTGCGGGTGTTGAGGCCGCAGGGACGTTTGGCTGTCATCAGCTTTCATTCGCTTGAAGATCGGCTGGTCAAGCAGTATTTCCAGAAAGAAGCCAAGGGTGATGATTTCCCGCCCGGGCTGCCCATAACTGTCGATATGCTAAAGCCGCGGCTGAAAATTATCGGCAAGGCGATTGATCCTTCGGCTGAAGAGGTTAGTGCCAATCCCCGCTCACGCAGCGCACGCCTGCGCGTCGCTGAAAAAATTGCGGAGGCTGCATGATGTTGCAGGTACTCCGTGATTTGACCCGAAAACTGCCGGTACGCAATCAGGGAATATTTCTGGTTGGTATTGTAGTGGTGACCCTGGTCAGCTCTGCAATTGCAGTGACCTTCAGTGTGCATAAGTCGCGTCAGTACCTGTATGAGCTGCAAGAATTACAGGCAGAGCGTGATCATCTGGAGACAGAGTGGGGGCAGTTGCTTCTGGAGCAACATGCATGGGGTGCCTACGGTCGTATTGGTCGCCTGGCAACAGAGCAGCTACAGATGCGCAATCCCGCACCGACCGAAATCATCATGGTGCGGCAATGAACGGTGCAAAGGGGCTGACATTCGCCGGGCGTCATGTGGTTGTGGTCGTGATCATGGCTATCTGCTTTGGCGGTCTGGCGGCGCGCGCGGTGTACCTGCATGTGATTGATCAGGAGTTTCTGCAACGTCAGGGCGATGCGCGCATGCTGCGTGAAGAGCCGATTGCTGCACATCGTGGCATTCTCAAGGATCGTAATGGCTTGCCGCTGGCAGTCAGTACGCCAGTGGTTTCTATCTGGGTGAATCCGAAAGAGGCAATTACCCGGCGTCTTGATGCTCGTGCACTGGCTGTGGCACTTGATCTGGAGCCTGCTGCTGTTGCCCGGCGTATCAAGGAAAATGGCAAGCGTGAATTCCTGTACGTGAAGCGTCATTTGTCGCCTGAAGCCGCCGAGGAAGTCCTGGCAAATGAGCTGCCAGGTGTTTATGGCATGACGGAGTACCGTCGTTTTTATCCCGAAGGCGAGGTGGCTTCGCATATCATCGGTTTTACCAATCTTGATGATGCGGGGCAGGAAGGTCTGGAGCTGGCGCTGGAAGAAAAGCTGCGTGGAGTTCCTGGCAAGAAGCGGGTTTTGCGTGACCAGAAGGGGCGCAAGGTCAAGGATGTGGCGCTGATTCGTGCGGCCCGTCCGGGACAGGATGTGTACCTGAGTTTTGATGCCCGCACACAATATCTGGCGTATCGGGAGCTTGCGACAGCCATTGCGCAGCACGGCGCAAAAGCCGGCACTGCGGTTGCCCTGGATGTAGAGACCGGTGAAGTGCTGGCGATGGTGAACCAGCCCTCATTCAATCCCAATAACCGCACACGGCTCAAGCCGGATGAGTTGCGCAATCGCGCTGTCACCGACATGTTCGAGCCCGGTTCGACCATGAAGCCTTTTACGGTCGCAGTCGCAATGGAAAGTGGCAAATATTCGCCACGCAGTCTGTTCAATACCAATCCAGGCACATACCGCGTTCATAACAAACTGGTCAGCGATCACCAGAATTATGGCGTGATTGATCTCGGTACCATCATCACCAAGTCCAGCAATGTTGGTACGACACAGATTGCGCTGTCGTTGCCTCGTGAAACATTGCCGACATTTCTTGGTCGCTTCGGCTTTGGCAAGAATACCGGCTCCGGCTTTCCGGGTGAGAGTGCTGGCCGTCTGCAGCCGCCAGAGCGCTGGCGTCCGGTAGAAATTGCCACCATGTCATACGGGTATGGCTTGACGACGACTGCACTGCAGTTGGCACACGGTTACGCTACGCTGGCCAGTGGCGGAATAGCGCGGCCCGTAAGCTTCATCAGGGTTGATGGGCCGGTTAAAGGTGTGCGCATTATCGACAAGTCTGTTGTCGATAAACTGATTCCGATGATGGAGTCGGTTGTGACCCAGGATGGCACGGCCCTGAAGGCAGCGGTACCGGGCTACCGCATTGCCGGCAAGACCGGGACGGCACACAAGGCGGTAGGTGGCACGTATGCTGCTGACGAGTACATGTCCACGTTCGTGGGAATGGCTCCTGCAAGCCGGCCGAAGGTGGTGCTTGCCGTTGTGATCGATAGCCCAAGTAATGGCCAGTATTACGGTGGTCTGGTTGCTGCACCGGTGTTCTCGCGCATCATGGCCGAGACGCTGCGCCTGATGAATATCGAGCCGGATCGCAGTGCCGAGCATCTCGCGCAACAAGGACGTTTGCCTGTTTCTCCTGCAGTAATCGTGTCGGAGGACGGCGTATGAAGACGTTGCAGATGCTCTGGCCTGATGTTGCAGTGGAGTACGCCACGATTGTTGTTTCCGCGCTCACGCTGGATAGCCGGCTGGTCAGGCCTGGAATGGCGTTTGTGGCCCTGAAGGGGCATGTCCGCGATGCACGTGAATTCATTCCAGCCGTCATTGCTGCCGGAGCAGTGGCAGTGTTTGCCGAGCGGGATGACCAGTGGCCCGAGTCACGGATTATCGAAGGTATACCGGTCATTGTGGTGGATGAACTTGATCAGGTGGTTGGTCATATTGCTTCGAGATTTCACGGCGAGCCGTCACAGCACATGAATGTGCTGGCGGTGACTGGCACCAATGGCAAAACCAGTGTGGCCAATCTTCTGGCTGGGGCACTGACGCGCCTCGGTGAGAAAACAGCAGTATTGGGAACGATTGGCAACGGCATGTTTGGTGCACTGGAAAAATCCACACACACCACGCTGGATGCCTTGCATCTGCAGGCAATGCTGGCTGAGTTCCATATTGATGGTGCCAAGGCAGTCGCGATGGAGGCCAGCTCCCATGGTCTGGTGCAGGGACGTCTGAATGGCACCAGGATCGATGTTGCACTGTTCACTAATCTGACACGTGATCATCTGGACTATCACGGCGACATGGCCGGGTATGCATCAGCCAAGGAAATTCTTTTCCGCTGGCCCGGTCTGCAGGCGGCGGTACTCAATGTGGACGATAAATCGGGTGAACGATATGCGTCTGTGCTGGCAAGTGACGTGCGCTGCTTGCGCTATAGCCAGTCCCCGGATGCGCGTGCGGACATTCGTGCGTTGCGAATCACGCCATCCCTGAAGGGTTTGTCGATGTTGGTTGCTGTCCCGGATGGCGAATTTGCGCTTGATGTTCCGTTGCTGGGGCGCTTCAACGTCAGCAATATTCTTGCGGTGGTCGGTGGCCTGCTGGCGCTTGGTGTACCGACTGCCGATATTGCGACTGCATTGCGCGCTGCTTTGCCGGTGCCGGGTCGCATGGAAAGCGTGATGGGGGATCATCCTACTGTAGTTGTGGATTATGCCCACACACCGGATGCCCTGGAAAAGGCATTGCAGACTTTGCGTGAGCACGCCTCCGGACGCTTGATCTGTGTCTTTGGTTGCGGTGGTGATCGCGACAGCGGCAAGCGTGCCGAGATGGGCCTGGTTGCCTCTCGCCTTGCCGATGATGTCATCCTGACTACGGACAATCCTCGCTCAGAATCACCCGAGGCCATTATTGCAGACATTCGCAGTGGTGCTGGCGAGTTCCCGGTTGTGATCGAAAATGACCGCCATCGTGCTATCCAGAAGGCCATTCACTTTGCGCGTGCGGATGACATTGTGCTTGTGGCTGGCAAGGGGCACGAGGACTACCAGGAGGTTGCCGGCGTGCGACACCCTTTCAGTGACATGCAGGAAGTCAGAGTGGCCCTGGACTCGTGGAGGGCGCCATGAAGCTCTCACAAATGGCGCAGATTCTTGGTGGTGAGTTGGTGGGGCTTGATGCCGGCATCACCTCGTTCTCGACTGATACACGTTCGTTGGTCGAGGGAGACATGTTTATCGCACTCTCCGGCCCGAATTTTGATGCCAATAATTTCATTGCCCGCGCTGCCGAAGCTGGTGCCTCGGCGGCCCTTGTCAGTCGCGTTGATCCTGCTGCCGGCATTCCCCAGGTGCTGGTTGCGGACACATTCGTGGCGCTAGGTCAGTTGGGCAAGGCATGGCGCGAGCAGTTTTCCCTGACGCGAGTTGCCATCACCGGAAGTGCTGGCAAGACAACAATCAAGGAAATGATGGCCAGCATTTTTGAGGGTATCGGCCCGACACTGGCAACGCTGGGTAATAAGAACAATGAAATTGGTGTTCCACTCACCTTGCTTCGCCTGAGCAGTGCCCATCAGTTTGGCGTATTCGAGCTGGGTGCGAATCATCGTGGCGAAATTGCCTACACAAGTGGACTGGTTGCGCCGCATGCTGCCGTTATCACCAATGTTGGTGTTGCTCATCTTGAGGGCTTCGGATCTCGTCAGGGCATTGCAGAAGCAAAGGGTGAAATTTACGGTGGACTGACAGAGGCTGGTATTGCCGTCATCAATCATGATGACGAGTTTGCTTCGTACTGGCGCGACCTGGCCGCTGACAGGCAGCAGATCGAGTTTTCGATGAGTGCCCCTGTGGCTGTTCATGCCAGTGATGTTCAGATCGGCGCCAATCGCGCCTATGCATTCACTCTTCATGTTGGTACTGATGCCGCAAGGGTGCAGCTGAAGCTGCTGGGGCGTCATAACGTTACCAATGCGCTTGCTGCGGCGGCACTTGCCCACGCATGCCATGTGCCACTGACAGTAATTGTGCGTGGAATCGAAAATACCCGCCCTGTCGCTGGCCGGTTGGTGCAGAAGTCCTGTGGCAACAATTGTGTAGTTATTGACGATACCTACAACGCGAATCCTGCAGCGGTCAAGGCTGCGATTGATGTACTGGCAGACTTGCCTGGTCGTCGTGTTCTGGTGCTGGGGGATATGGGGGAGTTGGGCGAGGCCACTGAATCTGGCCATAAAGAAGTCGGGGAGTACGCAAGAATGAAAAAAATAGATGCGCTCTACACGGTTGGACAGTACAGCGGCTTCACTGCCAGCGGCTTTGGTGCAGAAGCACGGGCATTTCAGGAAAAGCAGTTGCTCATTGAGGAACTGGAAAAAGAGCTGGAGGGAGTTGTAACCCTGCTCGTAAAAGGTTCGCGTTCGGCCCGCATGGAGCAGGTTGTCGACGCGTTGATGGACAAGAAGGAGTCCTGATCGATGCTGCTTTGGCTGGCAGAATTTCTGGCGCAGTACCATAAAGGCTTTCTGGTCTTTCAGTACCTTACGCTGCGGGCGATGCTCGGTGTCGCAACCGCTCTTGGGCTGTCCCTTTGGTGGGGGCCATGGATGATCGAGCGGCTGCGGGCCATGAAGTTCGGGCAGGCCATTCGCACGGACGGGCCTCAGTCCCATCTGGCAAAGACGGGTACGCCCACCATGGGTGGCGTGCTTATTCTGGTGGCAATTGGCGTCAGTACCCTGCTGTGGGCCAACCTGAAGAACCCCTATGTCTGGGTCGTGATGGCTGTCATGGTTGTTTTTGGTGCTGTCGGCTGGGTGGATGATTACCGAAAGGTAGTAGAAAAAAATCCGCGTGGATTGCCTGGCCGCTGGAAATATTTGTGGCAGTCAGTTGCTGGTATTGGCGCAGCAGTTTTTCTTTATCACTATGCACGCACTCCTGTTGAAACAAGTCTTATTTTTCCGCTGTTCAAGAACGTGGTTATCCCCCTTGGCATTTTTTACATGGTGCTGACGTACTTTGTGATTGTTGGTACCAGCAACGCCGTGAACCTGACGGATGGCCTGGATGGTCTTGCAATAATGCCAACAGTCATGGTGGCTGGTGCTCTGGCCGTTTTTGCCTACCTTACAGGTAACATCAAGTTTGCTACATACCTGCACATTCCCTATGTGGCTGGTTCAGGTGAACTGGTGGTGATTTGCGGTTCAATCATCGGTGCCGGGCTTGGCTTTCTCTGGTTTAACGCGTACCCCGCACAGGTATTCATGGGCGATGTCGGTGCTCTGGCTCTGGGTGCCGTGCTGGGTGTGATGGCCGTGATCGTGCGCCAGGAAATTGTGCTGTTCATCATGGGTGGTGTGTTCGTGATGGAAACAGTGTCGGTGATGTTGCAGGTTGCTTCATTCAAGTTGACCGGGCGCCGTATCTTTCGCATGGCACCCATTCATCATCATTACGAACTCAAGGGCTGGCCGGAAACAAAGGTGGTTGTCCGGTTCTGGATCATCAGTTTCATGCTGGTGCTGGTTGGTCTTTCCACGTTGAAGTTGCGGTGAAATGGCAATGACGCAATTGAACGGGCGCAGTGGGTTGAGGGTGGTGGTCGGTCTGGGCAAGACCGGTCTCTCCTGTGTGCGCTTTCTGAAAAGCAGGGGTTATCCGGTTGCGGTCAACGACACGCGCGAAAATCCGCCGGGTCTGGCTGAGTTGCGTGCCGAATTTCCGGATGTGGAGATCAGTCTGGGCGGGCTTGATGCAGGGTTACTGCAGCGTGCAAGCGAGATTGTGGCCAGCCCAGGTATTTCCGTGAAGGAACCGGAACTGGTGGCTGCCAGTCGCGAATCGGGTGTGCCGATAGCGGGTGATATAGAGCTTTTCTGTCGTGAGGTGAAGGCGCCCGTCATCGCCATTACCGGAGCCAATGCAAAAAGCACCGTCACCACGCTGGTTGGCATGATGGCCCGGAAAGCCGGCATCAACGTTGGTGTAGGCGGCAATATCGGTTTGCCGGTTCTCGACATGCTGCGCCTCGAGGGTGAACAGCAGATGTATGTGCTGGAGCTGTCCAGCTTCCAGCTGGAAACCACGCACTCGCTGCAAGCCGCAGTTGCCGTTGTGCTGAATATCAGTGAAGACCACATGGATCGTTATGACTCCATGCAGGCTTATTGCGATGCAAAATACCGTATTTTCAGAAACTGTCGTCACTGTGTGATCAATCGTGATGATGCGCTGACATCGCCGGATATCACTGCCAGTTTGCCAAAGAGCAGCTTTGGTCTGGGTGCTCCTGCGGCGGGACAGTTCGGTGTGATCATCAGTGGTAGCGAGAAGTATCTGGCGCAGGGTGCCGAGTTGCTGATGCCGGTTCGTGAAATGAAGATTCGCGGGGACCACAATGTAGCCAATGCTCTGGCATGTCTGGCACTGGGCCAGGCAGCGGGGTTGCCGATGCCTGCCATGCTGGAGACGCTTCGAACATTTCCGGGTCTCCCCCATCGCTGTGAGCTGGTCAGCGAGAAGGATGGCATCGCCTGGTACAACGATTCCAAAGGGACGAATGTTGGCGCCACACTGGCAGCCATTAACGGTCTTGGTGCTGCGATTGACGGCAAGCTGATCCTGATTGCCGGTGGTGTGGGCAAGGGGCAGGACTTCACGCCGCTGTCGACACCGCTGGTCCGGTTTGCACGGGCGCTGGTGCTGATTGGCGAAGATGGGCCAAAGATCGGTACAGCTGTTACGGCCACAGTTCCGAAGGTGAGCGCAGTCAGCCTGATTGATGCGGTTGAAAAGTCTCGTGCGCTTGCGCAATCAGGCGATGCGGTGCTGTTGTCGCCTGCCTGTGCAAGTTTTGACATGTTCAGGCATTACGAAGATCGCGGTGAGCAATTCGTTGCTGCAGTTCATTCCGTGTGCGGAGGCTGACGTGAAAGCTATGCCGGTGCCAGCAATAATGCCTGACCTTATGCGCGGTGTGACATCGCGGCATTTGCTCTTGCTGTCGGCCGGAATTCTCTGCTGCATCGGTCTCATCATGGTGGCGTCGGCGTCCATGGTGACTGGTGAGGCCAAGTTCGGCAGCACCTTTTATTTCCTGTCGCGTCATTTGTTCTGGTTGATGGTTGCTTTTGGTTCGGGCGTTGTGACCCTGTATGTCTTTTCGGTGGCGTGGTTCCAGAAGAACGCATTCTGGTTGCTGGGTCTGGCAGGGTTGCTGCTGGTTCTGGTTCTGGTTCCTGGTATCGGACACCGGGTGAATGGCAGCACGCGATGGATTTCTCTGCCTGGCGTGACTCTGCAGCCCTCAGAAATCGCCAAGTTTGCGATTGTGCTTTACATGGCGTCGTATCTGGTCAGGCGTCAGGAGGTTGTTCGCAACAGCTGGCGTGGCTTCATCAATCCCATGCTGGTGGTCGGAATTGGCGTTGTGCTCTTGCTCATGGAGCCAGATTTCGGTGCCAGTGTTGTCATGGTGTCTGCTGCCATGGCCATGCTGTTTCTTGCCGGTACACCAATGCTGACGTTTGCATCGATATTCAGTCTTGTTGCAGCCATGGCGGTAATGCTGGTGATTTTCGAGCCTTACCGGCTCAAGCGTCTGACCTCATTCATGGATCCCTGGGCTGATCAGTTCAACTCGGGTTACCAGCTATCACAAAGCCTGATTGCTTTTGGCCGTGGCGACTGGTTTGGCGTAGGTCTGGGCCGGAGCATCCAGAAGCTTTCCTATCTGCCGGAGGCACATACCGATTTTGTATTTGCCATTTATGCAGAGGAATTTGGTCTTGTTGGCGTGTTCATTCTGATTGCACTGTTCTGGGTGCTGATTCGCTCAATCATGCGCATTGGTCAGCAGGCCGAGCTCGGTGGCCAGCTTTATGGTGCTTATGTGGCTTACGGTGTTGCCGTATTGGTCGGCATGCAGACGTTGTTCAATGTCGGCGTCAACATGGGGCTTTTCCCAACCAAGGGGCTTACGTTGCCACTGGTCAGTTATGGTGGATCAAGCCTTGTGATGGTCTTTGTGATGCTGGCAGTGGTGTTGCGGATTGATTCGGAAACCAAAGCGACCGGGGTTGTGGCTGGCAGGGGGGCAAAAGCATGAGTGCTCCCGTGAAAAGTGTTGTTGTCATGGCGGGTGGTACGGGCGGTCATGTATTTCCTGCGCTGGCAGTTGCCGAAGCGCTGCGTGAGAAAGGCGTGCGTATCCACTGGCTGGGCACTCGCGCAGGTATCGAGGCAGAGTTGGTGCCGGCACGGCAGTTTGATATCACGTATCTCGATGTCAGTGGTGTGCGTGGTCAGGGTGTCGCACGGCTGTTGTTGGCCCCGTTCAAGATTGTTCGGGCCGTGTTGGCGGCAATGCGCACCTTGCGTGCTGTCCAGGCAGATTGTGTGATCGGCCTTGGCGGCTATGTCACTGGTCCGGGCGGTATCGCGGCGCGCTTGCTGGGCAAGCCGCTGCTGATTCATGAACAGAATGCCGTAGCGGGCTTTACCAACCGCCAGCTGTCCCGCGTGGCTACCCGCGTGCTTGAAGCTTTTCCCGGCGCCTTTCCTTCTTCGCCAAAAGTGACCTGTGTCGGTAATCCGGTTCGAGCAGAAATTGCTGCCGTGTCTCATCCGGATGAGCGCTTCGCCGGGCGCACTGGCGCCTTGCGTGTCCTTGTCATGGGCGGCAGTCAGGGAGCCGTGGCGCTTAACGAGCTGGTGCCGGAAGCATTGTCGATAGTGGCGAAGCAGGTTGCGCTGGACATTCGGCATCAGGCGGGCAAGCGCAATATTGAAAAGGCAACTGCACGTTATCAGGACGTGGGCGTGCAGGCGGATATCCTGCCGTTCATTCATGACATGGCCACCATGTACGCATGGGCCGATCTTGTGATTTGTCGCTCGGGCGCGCTGACGGTGTCTGAGATTGCCGCGGTTGGTGTCGGGTCTGTGCTTATTCCTTATCCGTTTGCAGTTGATGATCACCAGACAGCCAACGGCCGTTACCTGAGTGAAGCCGGTGCGGCATTGCTTTTCCGGCAGCAGGAGCTGACGGCAGAAAAACTGGCTGAAGCACTGCTGCCACTGATGAACAGGACTGCCTTGCTTGACATGGCCTGCGCAGCCCGAGCTAAAGCCCAACCAGAATCAACGGACACGGTCGTTGCGGCCTGTCTCAGAGGTGGAAAATGAACAAGCCAGCCAGCCGTTCGAGGCTGATTGAAATCCCGGAAATGCGCCGTATCCGGCGCCTGCACTTCATCGGTATAGGTGGCGCAGGCATGTGCGGTATTGCCGAGGTATTGCTGAACCAGGGTTACAAGATCAGCGGTTCTGACATCAAGGCAGGCAAGACAACTACACATTTGCAGTCTTTGGGCGCCCAGGTATTCATCGGCCACCGTGCAGAGAATATTGAGGGTGCGGACGTAATTGTTGTTTCGACGGCAATTGATATGGAGAACCCGGAGATTGCCGCGGCTCGCGAGGCACGCCTGCCTGTCGTGCGTCGTGCAGAAATGCTCGGTGAGTTGATGCGTTACCGCCATGGCATTGCCATTGCCGGTACGCATGGCAAGACCACAACAACCAGCCTTGTTGCCTCCATTCTGGGTGAGGATGGTCGTGACCCTACGTTCGTTATCGGTGGTCTGCTTAACAGTGCAGGCACCAATGCGCGCCTGGGGGCCAGTCGTTATTTTGTGGCCGAAGCAGATGAAAGTGATGCGTCCTTCCTGCATCTGCAACCGATGGCTGCGGTGGTGACCAATATTGATGCCGACCATATGGATACCTATGGGGGCTCCTTTGACAAGCTGAAGCAGACCTTCGTCGAATTCCTGCACAACCTGCCGTTCTATGGCCTGGCCGTACTGTGCGGGGATGACCCTGTGATTCACGAAATCATGCCGGATGTCGCACGCCCGATAATCACGTATGGCCTGCAGGAAGGTAATGATGTGCGTGCTGTCGATATCCGTCAGGATGGGTTGCGCACGCATTTTACTGTGCTTCGCGCCGGACATGAGCCGTTGCCGATCACCCTGAATCTTCCGGGAATGCACAACGTGCAGAATTCACTGGCGGCTATTGCCATTGCCACTGACGAGAAGGCATCAGATGAGGCGATTGTTCGTGCGCTTGTCGGCTTTGAGGGCGTTGGTCGCCGCTTCCAGCAGTACGGCGATTTTCCGCTGGAAGGTGGAAGTGTCTGTCTGGTCGATGACTATGGTCACCACCCCCGCGAGGTGGATGCCACCATCAAGGCGGCACGCCAGAGCTTCCCGGGTCGACGCCTTGTCATGATGTTCCAGCCGCATCGCTACACGCGTACGCGCGACTGCTTCGAGGATTTTGTGCATGTGCTCTCCACGGTTGATGCATTGCTGCTGCTGGATGTTTATAGCGCAGGTGAAAAGCCGATTTCCGGCGCGGATGGTCGCGCCCTGGCACGCAGCATAAGGACGCGCGGACTGGTTGATCCGGTATTTGTGGAAAGTGCCACGGAGCTGGGTGAGCTGATGCGGCATGTCCTGCGTCCTGGCGATGTATTGCTGACCCAGGGGGCAGGCACGGTTGGTGCAGTAGCTCTGGAACTGGCCCAGCACGGCCTTTATCTGCAGGGTTGAATGAAAATGACGATTGTTGGGGAAAGCGGAAAGACGATGAATGCGCCAGTTGATGTACGTCGTTTCGGTCATGTAGCCGTGCTGTTTGGCGGTACATCGGCGGAGCGTCCTATCTCCCTGATCAGTGGCAGGGAGGTGCTCGATGCCCTTCAGGCTGCGGGTGTTGATGCGGATGCATTTGATCCGGCCGAGCGCAGTGTTGCTGATCTCGCCAAATATGATCGTGCCTTCATCGTGCTGCATGGTCGTGGAGGTGAGGATGGCTCCATGCAGGGTGTGCTCGAGCTGCTGAATGTGCCTTACACCGGAAGTGGCGTACTGGCCTCTGCACTCGGTATGGACAAGGCGCGCACCAAGCTGGTCTGGCTGGGTGCCGGCTTGCCGACACCATCCTATCGCCGCCTGCATGCCGGCATGGATTTTGACAAGGTTGTTGCCGATCTGGGATTGCCACTCATGATCAAGCCTGCCCATGAAGGCTCCAGCATCGGTATGTGCAAGGTCATGAAGGCAGATGAGCTGCCACAGGGTTATGCAACAGCGGCTGCGTATGACAGCGAAGTTATCGCCGAGCGCTGGATTACGGGAAGTGAATACACCGTGGTCATTCTGGGGGATCGGGCCCTGCCGGTGATCCGCTTGAAGACGGATCGGAATTTCTATGATTTCGAAGCCAAGTACCAGTCACATGACACCCAGTACCTTTGCCCTTGTGGTCTTTCCGGGGAAAAGGAAAAAGAGTTGCAGGCCCTGGCGGTAGAGGCATTCCACACAGTAGGTGCTCATGGTTGGGGTCGCATTGACGCCATGATGGATGAAGAGGGCCGGTTCTGGCTGCTGGAGGTCAATACCGTTCCAGGCATGACGGATCACTCGCTGGTGCCGATGGCTGCCCGTGCTGACGGCATGGACTTTCAGGCGCTGGTGCTGTCAATCCTTGCCCAGACGCTGGAGGGTGCAAGCGCATGATGCAGGCATCTCGCCGCACTGTTGCCACCGAAGCCTCCATTGCCTTGCCTGGATGGGGTGCAGTGTTGCGCCCTGCATCAACACTGTTGTTGTTACTGGCGGCGGGTGTTTTTTTCTTTGGTCTGGTGCGGACGGCCCAGCAATGGCTGGTGCTGACCCCGATAGCCTCTGTTCAGGTGGATGGGGCGCTGCATCATGTCGACAAGCGCGCGATTGCCGAGCGCCTGGCGCCGGTGGTTACGGGTAATTATTTTTCGGTGGATCTGGTCGCCATTCACGATGTTGTGTCGGCCACCGAGTGGGTGGATGAAGTTCGTGTCAGTCGTCGCTGGCCTGATGGCGTGCGCGTACATATTCGCGAAAAGCAGCCGGTCGCTCGCTGGGGGCAACAAGGCTTGATCAGTTCGCGCGGAGAGCTGTTCGCGCCATCCGTGGCCGAGGGAACGGATGGCTTGCCGGTGTTGTTCGGGCCTGCCAGCAAGTCGATGCATGTCATGGAACAATATCGCGCCATGAACACGATTCTGCGAAGTCTTGGTATGAGCATTGTCGAGCTTGAACTGACAGAGCGCATGAGCTGGTTTTTGCGACTGGATAACGGCATCCGGCTGGTGATTGATCAGGTAGACACAATCGAGAAATTGCAGCGTTTTGCCTATTTGTATGAGCGTCAGCTGAAGCCGGACGCCGGAAATATTGCCAGTATTGATTTACGGTACCGAAATGGGGTTGCAGTAGGCTGGAAAGTGCAAAAAAACATGAAAAACATTACGCCGAGTGTGTAATTTTTTACGCAGAAATTTTATGATTCGGGATGGCATTTTTTAAACGAAATGCTCCCGCTGAGTGGGTAAGGAAGAGATGGCAAGCGCAACGAACAATCCGATGATCGTGGGGATCGATGTCGGCACCGCCAAGGTGGTGGCGCTGGTCGGCCAGATCAACGCCGAAGGCGAACTGGAAATTGTCGGCGTCGGCATGAAACCCTCTCGCGGGATGAAAAAGGGAGTGGTCGTCAACATCGATCAGACTGTCCAGTCCATTCAGGGTGCGGTGGCCGAAGCGGAGCTCATGGCTGACTGCCGCATCCACTCTGCCTACATCGGCATTGCCGGTTCCCATATTGGCGGGCGCAATTCCCAGGCCGTGGTTGCCATTCGTGAAGGGGAGGTCCAGCAGGGCGATATCGAGCGTGTGATCGATGCAGCCAAGTCCGGCCCCATCCCGACAGATCAGCGCATCCTGCATATCCTGCCGCAGGAGTTTCAGGTGGATGATCAGGGCGACGTCCGTGACCCGCTCGGCATGTCCGGTGTTCGTCTCGAAGGCCATGTGCATCTGGTGACCTGTTCCGCTAATGCCATGCAGAACCTTGAGAAGTGTGTGCGCAGTTGTGGCATCGAGATTGACGAGGTTGTGCTGGATCAGCTCGCCTGCAGCAATGCAGTCCTGACCGAGGATGAAAAAGAGCATGGCGTCTGCCTGGTTGATATTGGCGGCGGAACTACCGATGTGGCCATTTTCAGCAAGGGTGCGATTCGCCACACGGCCGTTATCCCGATTGCTGGTGACCAGGTCACCAATGACATCGCCATGGCCTTGCATACGCCAACCCAGGATGCAGATGACATCAAGATCAAATACGCCTGTGCGGTGGCCCAGCAGGTCAATCCGGAAGACAGCATCAATGTTCCGGGTATGGGTGATCGTCCGGCGCGCCGCATGTCGCGGCAGACCCTCGCGGCGGTAGTCGAGCCGCGTTATGACGAGCTGTTTACGCTGGTCATGAGCGAAATTGATCGCAGTGGCTTCATGGGCAAGCTGTCGGCGGGCATCGTACTGACTGGTGGTTCTGCCAAGATCGAAGAAGCAACGGCACTGGCCGAGTCCATTTTTCATATGCCCGTGCGCATCGGCATGCCGCAGTCGCTGAAGGTTGGTGGCATGGGTGAAGTATTGCGGAACCCGATTTACTCAACGGGCGTTGGCCTGTTGATGTACGGAAGAAAGAAGTATCTGGACAGGAATATTGGTCAGGAGCCGTCACGAAGGTCGGCGCTTGATGCAGGCGAGTTCGTTCAGAAACTCCGAGGCTGGCTGGCACGGAATTTCTGAAGGAGTACCGGGTAAGTGGAATACCCGGCAAAAGCAACAAGAAGCAGCAAGACAAATTTTGGGCAAAGGAGAGTGAGATGAACATTTTTGAGTTGGCCGACAGTGCTCCCCAGCATGGCCGCGCAGTAATCAAGGTGGTGGGTGTGGGTGGTGGTGGCAGCAATGCTGTCCAGCACATGGTCACCAGTGACGTGCATGGTGTGGACTTTGTCTGCGCCAATACCGACATGCAGCATCTGTCCAAGATGTCTGCCAAGACCCTGCTGCACATGGGTGCCGGCGTTACCCGTGGTCTGGGTGCCGGTGCCAATCCTGAAGTGGGTCGTCAGGCAGCGGTGGAGGATCGTGATCGCATCCGTGAAGTGCTCGCTGGTGCCGACATGGTGTTCATTGCGGCAGGCATGGGCGGCGGCACCGGTACCGGTGGTGCGCCGGTCGTGGCTGAAGTCGCAAAGGAAATGGGCATTCTCACCGTTGGTGTGGTTACCAAGCCTTTCCTGTTCGAAGGCAAGCGTCGCATGGACGTGGCCGAAGCAGGGATCGAAAACCTGTCCCAGTATGTTGATTCCCTGATCACCATTCCCAATCACCGTCTGCAGGCAGTGCTGGGCAAGGTCTCCATGATCGAGGCCTTTCGTGCAGCCAACAATGTGCTCAAGAATGCCGTGCAGGGTATCGCCGACATGATTCAGCAGCCCGGTGAAATCAACGTCGACTTTGCTGACGTCCGCACCGTGATGTCCGAGCAGGGACTGGCCCTGATGGGTACCGGTTCTGCAAAGGGTGAAGATCGTGCCCGGCTGGCCACTGAAATGGCTATCCACAGCCCGCTGCTGGATGATGTCCGACTGGATGGTGCCCGTGGTGTTCTGGTGTCGATTGCTGCCGGTCCCGAACTGGGCATTGACGAGTACACCACGGTCGGTGACCTGGTGGCACAGTTTGCCTCGCCGGAAGCCACGGTGGTGATCGGTACCATTCTTGATCCGGATCTGGGCGAAGAGCTCCGCGTGACGGTTGTCGCCACTGGCCTGCCCAAGGCTGCGCGCAATGCCGCGACGGCTCCAATGCGTCTGGTTCCTGGTCAGCCTGCGCCGGTTCCGGCCAGCCAGCCAGCTCCTGTTGCAGCCACTGGTACCAGCCATGCCGTTGGCGGCAGCTATGACTACGATACCCCGGCCTATCTGCGTAACCAGAAAGTGGCTAATGGCGGGACCGCTCCGCGCTCAACGGATGCCAACCTGCTGAATATCCCTGCTTTCCTGCGTCGCCAGGCGGACTAAACCCCGTCGCCAGCCTTGCGTCGGACTGATCGGCCCACTCTCCCGATCAGTCCGGCCTTCTTCCCGATGGCCTGTTTTGCGGCGGCTGCCGTGTCTGCTACCATCGCCCCTCCTGAATCCTGAAATAATTTGTCACATGTTGCGACAGCGCACTGTAAAGAACACCATTCGCGCCAGCGGCGTGGGCCTTCATTCGGGCGAGAAGATCTTTCTCACGCTCATGGCGGCCCCGGTCGATACCGGCATTGTCTTTGTGCGCACGGATATCGACCCCCCGGTTGAATTGCCAGCCAAGGCCTTGCTGGTGAAGGATACCGCCATGGCGACCAGTCTGGTGCAGGGTGATGTGCGCTTGTCCACCGTTGAGCATCTGATGTCTGCCCTGTCCGGACTTGGGATTGATAACGCCCGTATCGAGGTCACGGCGGGTGAAATTCCCATTATGGATGGCAGCGCCGGCCCTTTCGTGTTCCTTATTCAGGCAGCGGGTGTCGTGGAGCAGGATGCACCCAAGCGGTTTGCCCGTATCAAGCGCCGTGTCGAGGTCCGGGACGGGGACAAGATCGCTGCTTTCGAGCCTTACAACGGTTTCAGGCTCTGCTTCACAATCGACTTTGATCACCCGGCGTTTCATGATGATCACAAGTACGCCGAGGTCGACTTCTCCACGACCTCCTATGTAAAGGAAGTCAGTCGGGCCCGTACCTTCGGGTTCATGCGAGACATTGAGTACCTGCGCTCAAAGAACCTGGCCCTTGGTGGCAGCATGGAAAATGCCATTGTGGTGGGGGATGATGGCGTCATGAATGCCGAAGGCCTGCGCTACGAGGACGAGTTTGTCCGGCACAAGATGCTGGATGCGATCGGTGACTTGTACCTGCTGGGCTACGGGATCATCGGTGAGTATCAGGGTTACAAGTCCGGACATGGCCTTAATAACCAGTTGTTACGGGCACTTCTTGATCAGCCGGATGCGTGGGAAATTGTGACATTTAGTAACGAGAGCCTTGCCCCGATTTCCTATATCAAGGCATCACAAAAATAAAGTCTTTTTAAATCAAGTGGTTATTGTGCGAATGGGGCTTTAGCCCCGGGATGGTCCGTTCGTCCGGGCATGGGTTGCCAGAAGACGGATGGCTTCGCTAACCTCCCCACTACCTAGGGATTCGGCCAGCTCATTGAGCAGTGCGCCCGTCTCCGGGCTCAGGCGCCTGAGAGGGGTTGCCGTTTTTTCACTGGTTGTGCGTTCTGGGCTTGTGGTCACAACCTTGATGCGCACCAGTCCGCAAAACTCGTCATGCTGACGTAAACGTGGCAGATGGATGCGACTAAGATAACGTAACTGTCCGGCCGCAGCGCTATTGGCGGTGGCCAGTGTCAGGGTGCCTTCCTGGTAGGAGGCAACCTTGACGACATGATTCAACTGGGTATCAAGGTAGAGGCCCAGAATCTCGTTCAGTCGTGCAATATCTCGTGCGACATGAACAAACCCGGCCAGTGAGTCCTGACGCAGGACCTCTTCAAGTCTGACGGTTTTTTTCAGGCGTTTGGCCATAAATTCCTGTCCGGTGTACCGGACCTACTGCTGCAAGACCGGGTCATCAGTATAGCCGGGCTTTGGAATGAAGCAGGACGAGGTGCTATGAATATTATTCTACTCAGCCGCAAGAAGGGGCGACCTGTCACCGTGCAATTGCCTCCGCGCATGCTGGGCGTGGCGATAGCCGGTTTTGCCCTCTTGTTTGTCTTGCTGGGGGCAGCCAGTTTTCATCTTGTCTCACGGTATGTGCTCAAACCTGCGGTTACCGTTGTGCAGGCAGGGAACGAAGAGGACCAGATGCGTGCCCTGAATATTCGCATGGCCGAGATGCAGGCCCGCCTGATTCGCCTTGATGCACTGGGTGAGTATCTGGCCGAGTCTGCAGATGTGAAAAGTGACGAGTTTGATTTTACGCAAAAACCGCCCATGGGTGGCCCCCTGACCGGAGAGCTGACGGTTTTGCAGGACCAGACCGCGCTTGAAGTGCGTCTTGATGAGCTGGCTGAAGAAATCGACTACAAGGAAATCCAGCTGGATGCGCTTGGCAGCCTGTTGAGTGGTCGCCGCAAGGCGCCAGCCGGCTATCTGGCCAACATGCCGGTGCGTAAGGGCTACACCACATCACGCTATGGTTACCGTACCGATCCGTTCACCGGGCGCACCGCATTTCATGCAGGTATTGATTTTGCCGGTCCGGAGGGCACGGATGTGTTTGCGGTGGCTCCCGGGATCGTGACCTTTGCGGGTGCCAAAAGTGGCTATGGCAATGTCGTTGAGATCAATCATGGCGATGGCATGAGCACCCGTTATGCACATGCCCGCAATCTGGTGGTCAAGATGGGGGACATGGTCAGCAAGGATCAACTGATCGCTTACATGGGGTCGACGGGGAGATCCTCGGGGCCGCACCTGCACTATGAGGTGATGCGCAATGGCACCCAGGTCGATCCGGCAACCTACATTGCCCATATTGCCCGGCGCTAGGCAAACTGCCTGAGTATCTGCCCAAGGCCCGAGCCGGAATGCTCGGGCCTTGTTGTTTCCGGGTTATGGAGAATAAACAGGACGACTACACGACCTGGGCCGGGGGCGGTGTTGCTGGGGGTCTATTCAGGGGTAGAATGGCGGGCCTGAAATTCGGGCTGCGGGCTTGGTTTTGCTGATCCAGGCCCCACCTCAAGCGGATGCCCCGGCATTGCGTCCGCGCGCCACGGCCTGCAATCGGGCGTGGTGGCGTAAAGCGCCGGTCAAATTCATCATCAAGAGTGGCAGTTATGTTGGGATTGGGACGCCTCGTCAGCGGAATTTTTGGCACCAAGAACGAGCGCGAGCTCAAGCGCATGCAGGCAGTGGTTGCCGAGGTCAATGCTCATGAAGAGCGCTGCAAGGCGCTTTCGGACAGTGAGCTTGCCGGCCGTACCGCCGAATTCAAAGAACGCTACCAGAAGGGCGAGTCACTCGATCAACTGCTGCCAGAGGCATTTGCTGTTTGTCGTGAGGCATCGCGGCGTGTGCTCGGCATGCGTCATTACGATGTACAGCTTATTGGCGGCATGACCCTGCATGAAGGGCGCATTGCAGAAATGCGTACCGGTGAGGGCAAGACACTGACAGCTACGTTGCCGGCCTATCTGAACGCCCTTTCCGGAAATGGCGTACATGTGGTGACAGTTAATGATTATCTCGCAGGTCGAGATGCAGACTGGAATCGCCCGGTATTCGAGTTTCTCGGGCTCAAGGTTGGCGTTATCCGCTCGATGCAGCCATCGGCAGAAAAGCGTGCTGCCTATGAAGCCGACATTACGTACGGCACCAATAACGAGTTCGGTTTTGATTACCTGCGCGACAATATGGCGTTTCGTCTGGAAGACAAGTTCCAGCGTGGGCTGTCTTTTGCGCTGATCGATGAGGTTGACTCCATCCTTATTGATGAAGCCCGTACCCCGCTGATCATTTCCGGCGCCAGTGAAGATTCTTCCCGCCTGTATGAACAGGTGAATACCCTGATCCCCAAGCTCATCAAGCAGGCGGAAGAGGGTAAGGCGGATGGTGGTCATTTCTGGGTGGATGAAAAGCATCGCCAGATTGAACTCACCGAAGCCGGTCACGAGTTTGTTGAAGAGTTGCTTGCCAGGATCGGTCTGCTGGCCGAGGGCGACAGCCTCTACTCGGCAGCCAATCTTGGCCTGCTGCATCATGTTCATGCAGCACTGAAAGCCCATGCTCTGTTTCAGCGTGATGTGCACTACATCGTGCAGGACAACGATGTGGTCATTGTGGATGAGCACACCGGCAGAACCATGCCGGGTCGTCGCTGGTCCGATGGTCTGCATCAGGCAGTTGAAGCGAAAGAACGCGTTGCCATCCAGAGTGAGAACCAGACACTCGCGACGACCACGTTCCAGAACTATTTCCGTCTCTATCGGAAGTTGTCCGGCATGACGGGTACGGCTGATACCGAAGCTGCCGAGTTCCGCCAGATTTATGGTCTGGATGTGGTGGTGATTCCCACGCACAAGCCGATGGTTCGTAAGGATCTCGACGATCTCGTGTATCTTTCACGCGAAGAAAAGTTCGAAGCCATCATGGTCGAGATCAAGGCGCTGAAAGAAAAGAACGCTCCGGTGCTGGTCGGTACGGCCACCATCGAGTCCAGTGAATATCTGTCCATGCTGATGCAGAAGGCAAATATTCCGCATCGCGTGCTGAATGCCAAGTTTCATGCCCAGGAAGCAGAAATCATTGCCCAGGCCGGCCGTCCCGGTACGGTCACCATTGCAACCAATATGGCTGGTCGTGGTACGGACATCCTGCTGGGTGGTAACTGGAAAGCCGAGCTTGCCAAGATAGAAAACCCCACGCAGGAACAGGCAGATGCACTCCGGGCCGAGTGGCAGAAGAGTCATGATGCTGTCATTGCTGCAGGTGGCTTGCACATCATCGGCTCCGAGCGTCATGAGTCACGACGTATTGATAACCAGTTGCGTGGCCGTTCCGGTCGTCAGGGCGATCCGGGGGTTACCCGTTTCTATCTGTCGCTGGAAGATGACCTGATGCGTATTTTCGCCTCTGATCGTGTCAAGAACATGATGCGCTCACTGGGTATGCAGAAGGGCGAGGCCATTGAGCATCGCTGGGTCACACGTTCGATTGAAGGCGCGCAGCGCAAGGTGGAGTCGCGCAACTTTGATATCCGCAAGAACCTGCTCAAATATGATGATGTAGCCAACGACCAGCGTCGTGCGATTTACTCGCAGCGTGACTCCATTCTGGCTGCCGAGAGTATTGCCGAGAATGTTGATCTCATTCATCAGGATGTGATCAACACGGTGATCAGCGAATTCATTCCGCCGCAGAGTGTGGATCACCAGTGGGATATTGCGGGCCTGGAAAAGGCCATGAGCATGGATTTTGGTGCCGACCTCACTGTCCAGGCGTGGCTGGATGCTGACGATAACCTGCACGAAGACGGATTACGTGAGCGTATCGTCAAGGAAGTGCTTGCTGCTTATAAAGGCAAGCGTGAGCGGATTGGCAATGAAGTGGCACAGTCGCTGGAAAAACAGTTGATGCTGCAGATCCTTGATCGCCACTGGAAGGATCATCTGGCTGCGATGGACTACCTGCGCCAGGGTATTCATCTTCGTGGCTATGCCCAGAAAAATCCGGAGCAGGAATACAAGCGCGAAGCCTTCCAGTTGTTCGAGCAGTTGCTTGGTGCTGTAAAGCTGGAGTTTGTGCAGACGCTGGCTCGTGTTCAGGTGCAGTCCGAAGAGGAAGTGGCCGCGATGGAGGCGCAGCGTCTGGCGGAAGCCGAGTCCATGGCACTGCAGTTCCAGCATGCCGACGCTGATGCAGTGATTGCCGAGGAACAGGCCGAACTGCACCAGATCGCCATGGGTGAGATGCCGCTGGCGGCTGAGCCCTTTGTGCGCGACGGCGGCAAGGTTGGTCGTAATGACCCCTGTCCCTGTGGCTCTGGCAAGAAGTACAAGCACTGTCATGGCACAGTGGCCTGAGTCCAGGCAGTAAAACCCCTGAAAATGCGCCGGCTTTTATCGCCGGCGCATTTTTTTGAGTGCGGGCCGTTGCCATTTGTTGCAAGCCAGCCAATCATTCTCTTTTGATTCATTTCTCCCGCAACTGGAGCCCATCATGCCCGTAGGCAATCTCGACATGCCGGTAATGCACCCGGTAAAAGGCGTTCGTATCGGTATTACGGAGGCCGCCATCCGGTACAAGAACCGGCACGACCTTACCGTGTTCGAGATTGCCGAAGGGGCAACCGTTAGTGCCGTGTTCACACAGAACAGCTACTGTGCGGCCCCGGTGTTGTTGTGCCGTGAGCATCTGCTGAAAGCAGCTCCGCGCTATCTGGTCATCAATACCGGTAATGCCAATGCCGGAACCGGTACCGTCGGCATGGACAATGCCCGTGCCTCCTGTGCTGCCCTGTCTGCATTGACCGGCGTGTCACCTGACGCCATCCTGCCGTTTTCCACGGGTGTGATTGGCGAGCACCTGCCGGTGGATCGCCTGTCGGCAGCATTGCCCACGGCGCTTGGGAAACTGACGGCGGATGCCTGGGCCGACGCGGCAACAGGCATCATGACCACGGACACACGCCCCAAGGGTGCCAGTGAACAACTGGTGATTGATGGTGTGACGGTGACCATTACCGGCATCTCCAAGGGGGCAGGCATGATCCGTCCCAACATGGCGACCATGCTTGGTTATGTCGCAACAGACGCCGCCATTGCCCAGCCAGTGCTGGACGCCTTGCTCAAGGGTGCGGTCAACCAGAGCTTCAATCGCATCACGATTGATGGTGACACCTCGACCAATGATTCCTGTGTGCTGATTGCGACGGGGGCTGCGGGCAATGCTGCTGTCACCGCCACGTCCGGTGCGGTGTTCGACGCGCTGCGTGATGCCATCAATCGGGTGTTCGCGCGCCTTGCACAACTGATCGTGCGTGACGGTGAAGGTGCGACCAAGTTCATGACGGTGACGGTGGAGGAGGGTGCGACCACGGAGGAATGCTGTGATGTGGCCTACAGCATTGCGCATTCACCGCTGGTGAAAACAGCATTTTTTGCTTCGGACCCCAACTGGGGACGTATTGTTGCCGCGATTGGCAATGCCGGTCTTGCCAGTCTGGATGTCAGCAAGGTGCGTGTTTACCTGAACCAGGTTTGCATCGTGGATAACGGCGGTCGTGCACCGGCCTATACCGAAGAGCAGGGCTCGGCCGTGATGAAGGAAGAGGAAATCCTGATTCGTGTCTGTCTGGGTCGGGGTGAAGCGAGTGACACGGTATACACCTGTGACTTCTCGTACGATTACGTGAAGATCAATGCGGATTACCGTTCGTAATCCTGTTCGCTAGTGATGGCTGCATGCTCTTTCGAGGCTGAAACTGCTTCCACGAGAACCAGAGTCCCAATGAACGGGTTGCCGTGATGATGAAACGCATTCTGGTGGTGGCGGCCGTCATTCGTCGCGAGGGCCGCATCCTGATTGCTGAACGCGCAGCGCATCTGCATCAGGGTGGCTTGTGGGAATTTCCCGGCGGCAAGGTCGAGCCGGGCGAGTCGGTTGAGACGGCGCTGGTGCGTGAGCTTCAGGAGGAGCTGGGCATTATGGCCCGGTCCTTCGCGCCGCTGATCCGGATTGCCCATGATTACCCCGACAAGTCTGTCTGTCTGGATGTGTGGGATGTCACGGCATTTGAGGGGGAGCCTGTCGGGCAGGAGGGACAGCCGATCTGCTGGGTTACTCCGGAGGAGTTGTCCGGGTTTGCATTCCCTGCTGCCAATCATCCCGTCGTGACGGCGGCCCGCTTGCCGGCCCGCTATCTGATCACGCCGGATGATCTCTCCCCTGCGTTGCGAAGGGACTGGCTTGCTGCACGACTTGCAGGGGGGGCCAGATTGGTCGTGTTCCGGGCACCATCATTGTCGCTGCAGGCCTATCGTGCCGAGGCGGCCGGATTGCTCCGGCAATGTCATGCCGCCGGTGCCCGCCTCATGCTGCATGGTGATCCTGCCGTGCTGGAGGGGATTGCAGCGGATGGGCTGCATTTGCCCGCACGCTATCTCTCCCTGATGGAACAGCGCCCTGTGTCTTCTGATGTTTTCCTGGCCGTTTCCACGCATAACAGGGACGAACTGGTGCAGGCAGAAAAGCTGGGGGTGGATTTTGTCACCCTGAGTCCGGTAGCTGAGACGGCCACGCACCCCGATGCTGTACCGCTGGGATGGGAGCAATTTGCGGCGCTTGTTGAGCGTGCGACCGTGCCGGTGTTTGCGCTGGGTGGCATGCGCGATGGTGATGCAGTGCTTGCCAGGAGGTGTGGCGCGCAGGGGGTGGCGGGAATTCGAGGACTGTTCGCTGACTGACTTATTCGTCGTCCTGTGGTGGCACGGGGTCTCCGGGGATGCGGTGCGATTCGGTTGCCCAGGCGCCCAGGTCAATCAGCTTGCAACGCTCGCTGCAAAATGGACGTGCGGGATTGTCGGGAGCCCAGCGTGCTGGCTGACCGCAGCGCGGGCATGGCAATGTGGTGACTGCCGGAATTGTTGAATCCGTCCTGTCTGCATCAGGCTTGTTCACGTGCCATCTCCAGATACTGTGCATGCAGCGCTTCAATCGCCGCATAAAGATGCTCAGGCTGTCCATCGTTAACGATGACATCGTCGGCCAGTTCCCGGCGCTTTTCCCGGCTCATTTGCACTGCCATGATGGCATCAATCTGTTCGGTGCTGACGCCATCGCGGCTGGCGGCGCGCGTGCGCTGCAATGCCTCGGGCACATCAATCAGTACGGTGCGCCGGGCAAAGCGATGCTGGCTGCTTTCAAACAGCAGGGGTGAAACGAGGATGGTGTAGGGCGAGGTGCTGGCGGCCAGCTGGCGGGCAATTTCCTCGCCAATGCGGGGGTGTGTGATGCGCTCCAGCGCCTTGCGTGCGGCCGGGTCGGCAAACACGATTTCACGCAGGCGGGCACGATTTAGTGAGCCATCGGCCTGAAGCACGTCCTTGCCGAAGTGGCTGACAATTTCCTGCAGTGCGGGCTTGCCTGGCTCCACAATGATGCGGGAAGCAAGATCGGCATCAACAATCGTGATGCCAAGGCGGGAAAAGTGATCTGTCGCCATTGTCTTGCCACTGCCAATGCCGCCAGTCAGGCCAATTACCAGCATGGTTTTACCCCAGATACCAGTGCAGAAGGGGCTGACCCCAGAGCAGGGCGATAAAGCCGGCGATGGCAATGTAGGGGCCGAAGGCAAAGGGTGCGCTTTCCTTGCGGATAGCCAGATAAGCCACGCCAATCACTGCTCCGACAACAGAGGACAGCAATACAATCAGGGGGACCATGGTCCAGCCCAGCCAAGCACCGAGCGCAGCCAGCAGCTTGAAGTCACCATAGCCCATGCCTTCCTTGCCGGTAACCAGCTTGAACAGCCAGTACACGGACCAGAGCACCAGATAACCGGCCATTGCACCAATGACGGCCTGTTGCAGTGGAACAAACACGCCACTCATGTTGACCAGCAGTCCTGCCCAGAGCAGGGGCAGCGTGATGTCGTCCGGTAGCAGCTGGGTGTCGAAATCAATCATGGTCAGGCTGATGAGTGCCCAGGTCATGGGCAGGGCCACAAGTGTTTTGACGGTCGGGCCAAGCATCATGAAAACGAGCAGGGAGAGCAGGGCAGCGGCCAGTTCCACCAGTGGGTAGCGCGGGCTTATCGGACTTTGACAGGAAGAACAGCGCCCTCTCAGCGCCAGCCAGCTGGCCAGCGGGATGTTTTCCAGAGCCGTGATCTGGTGGCCGCACGTCGGGCAGCGTGAGCGCGGCACCATCAGGTTGAATTTTTCGGGCGGTGCTGCAACTGGTTCGGTGCCATCAGCAAGCAGCTCTGTTGCTTCCTGCCGCCATTGCCGCTCCATCATCAGGGGCAGGCGATGAATAACGACATTGAGGAAGCTGCCGACACACAGTCCGACCAGAAAAACATAACCCCCTGCAAGCAGGGGGTTTTGTGCAAGCAAATCAAGCATCAGACCACGGAACCCAGCTGGAAGATTGGCAGGTACATGGCAATGATGAGACCGCCGACCAATACGCCAAGTACCGCCATGATCAGGGGCTCCATCATGGCGGTGAGGCCATCAACGGCATTATCCACTTCCTGCTCGAAGTGAGTGGCGACCTTTTCCAGCATGTCATCCAGTGCACCGGACTCTTCACCGATGGACACCATCTGCAGGGCCATGGAGGGGAAAATGCCAGCCTGGCGCATGGAGAAGCCCAGTTGCTGGCCGGTTGCCACATCATCACGGATGCGCAGGATGGCATTACGGTACACCACATTGCCGGACGCGCCGGCACAGGATACGAGGGCATCAATCAGGGGTACGCCGGCGGCAAACGTGGTGGACAGCGTGCGTGCAAAGCGGGCTACCGTCGACTTGTAGGTCAGGTCGCCGACAATGGGTAGCTTGAGCATCACACGATCAAGCCAGTTACGGAAGGCTTCGCTACGCTTTTTGGCTTCGGTGAAGCCCACGAAAAAGCCGCCAACAACGAGAAGGAAAAAGAACCAGTTCTTTTGCAGCCCTTCGGAGAGTCCGATCACAAACAGGGTAAAGGCCGGCAACTCGGCCCCGAAGCCCTCAAACAGGTCCTGGAAGACGGGAACTACCTTCATCAGCAGGATGACGGTCACGATGGCTGCCACCACCACCACGGTGGCCGGATATTTCATGGCCTTCTTGATCTTCATCTTGAGCAGCTCGCTCTTTTCCTTGTACTGCGCCACGCGGTCGAGCATGGTTTCCAGCGCACCGGCCTGCTCGCCCGAGTGAACCAGGCTGCAAAACAGCTCATCGAAAATCAGCGGGTATTTGCGCAGCGACTGGGCAAAGCTGTTGCCGCCCTCTACCTCTGTCTTGATGCCCAGCACCACTTCCTTCATGGCGGGGTTATCCAGGCCGTCTGCCACAATCTCGAAGGACTGTACCAGCGGCACACCGGCTTTCATCATGGTAGCCAGCTGGCGCGTGAAAATGGCCACGTCCATGGGCGAGATTTTTTTCTTGCGCATGCCGCCAAGCAAATCACCACGCTTCTTGTAGACCTTGCTGGCAGTGATGCCCTGCTTGCGCAACTGAGCCTTGGCAAGCGCCATGTTCTTGCCGTTGACTTCGCCCTTCACCTTCTGGCCGCGCCGGTCGGTGCCTTCGTACACAAAGGTGAGAATCTGTTCTGCTGTCTTGGCCGCCATGTTGATTTTCTTCTTGTCTGTTAAACAGATAGTCCGTTATTCACTGGTGATGCGATTGATTTCCTGCAGGCTGGAGACGCCCTGCATTACCTTCACCAGGCCGGAGCGGCGCAGGTCAGGGTAACCCTCGGCCCGCGCCTGGTCGGCAATGGCGATGGAGTTGCCTTCTTCCATGATGATGCGGGCAATTGCCGGCGACACCTTCATTACTTCATATACTCCAACTCGGCCCTTGTAGCCATCCCGGCACTGATCGCAGCCGACCGGCTCGTAGATGGTGAAGCCGGTGGCCAGATCGGCCTCGGTAAAGCCCATTTCCAGCAGGCTGGGCTTGGGGATGTCGACAGCGCGCTTGCAGTGGCTGCAAAGACGACGTCCCAGTCGCTGGGCGATGACCAGATTCACTGATGTCGCAATATTGAACGAAGGTACACCCATGTTCCGCAAACGGGTTAGCGTTTCTGGGGCAGAGTTGGTGTGCAGGGTGGATAGCACCATGTGGCCGGTCTGGGCGGCTTTTACCGCAATTTCAGCAGTTTCCAGGTCTCGGATTTCCCCCACCATGATGATGTCAGGATCCTGACGCAGGAATGCTTTCAGTGCGGCGGCGAAGGTCAGTCCCACCTTGACGTTGACGTTGACCTGGTTGATGCCTTCCAGATTGATTTCCACGGGGTCTTCCGCAGTGGAAATATTGGTTTCTTCCGTGTTCAGGATGTTCAGGCCGGTATAGAGCGACACGGTTTTGCCGGAGCCGGTGGGGCCTGTAATCAGCAGCATGCCCTGCGGTTTTTCCAGTGCTGCCATGAACAAGGCTTTCTGGTCCGGTTCGTAGCCCAGCGCATCAATGCCCAGCATGGCGCTGGAGGGGTCAAGGATACGCAAACAAATCTTTTCACCGAACAGCGTAGGGAGGGAGTTCACGCGGAAGTCGATGGCGCGGGTTTTGGAGATCTTGAGCTTGATACGACCATCCTGGGGGACGCGTCGCTCGGATATATCCATTTGCGACATGACCTTGAGGCGCGCCGCCATCTTGTTGGCCATGGCTATGGGGGGCTTGGCTACCTCGCGGAGAACACCATCAGTGCGGTAGCGGATGCGGTAGGACTTTTCATAGGGTTCGAAGTGCAAGTCGGATGCGCCAACCTTGATGGCGTCCAGCAGCATCTTGTTGATATAACGGACGATCGGAGCATCATCTTCGGCGTTGACGGACGAGTCATCGCCTGCAGGCTGTTCGTCGCCTCCGGAGATGTCGATATCATCCAGATCGGCATCCAGCCCCTGCATGGAGGAGTTGCTCTTGCCTTCGAGAATTCTTTCGATCAGCTTCTGGAGCTTGTCGTCTTCAACGACTACCGTTTCGACGTTGCAGCCAGTGTTGAAGCGGAATGCATCGACGGCATCGATTCTTGTAGGGTCACTGATTGCCAGAAACAGGCGGTTGCCTCGCTTGAAAATGGGGGCGGCATTGAACTGGCGAATCAGTTTTTCATTAAGCTGGGCCTGCGGAATGGCATCCGGGTCCAGGCAGTCCAGGTCCAGCAGCGGGTCACCAAACTCGGCGGCTACAACGGTTGCCAGAATGGATGGTCTGACGACCTTGTTCAGGGCCAGATAGCTGATAAAGGGGGTCTGTTCTTTCTGGGCGCCCTGCCAGGCTTGTGCGGCAGCGGCCTCAGTCAGGATTCCCTGCTGAATCAGCTGACGGGCAAGACCGCCTAGATTGGGGGTTGCAGTGGCCGACATGTCCTGAATTCTCGTTATATGACGTATGTGCCTGATGATAGAGACTTTATGCGAGACGAGGGGCAGGGTCTAGTCCCTAATTGCCATGTGATGCAGGAAGATGATGCCAAAAAAAACCGCCCCGGAGGGCGGCTTTTTTACGCTAGCTCAAGCCGTATTACTTGCACTCGGCGGGAGCGTAACGCTGCAGCAGGGTACCAGCCACAACGGGCAGGTTACGAGCAGTTGCTGTTGCAGTGCCCAGTGAGCCGCAGGCCCAGTCAATGTTGCCGGTCAGGCCGGTGGTCAGCGCGGCGCCACCAATTGACGGGGTCAGAATAATGGTCTGGCCAGCAGCCTGTGGCAGGTTGGTAGCATCAAAGGTGATCTCGATTTGACCATTGGTGCCGTCAATCACCATGGCGGAGATGTACTTGGTTGGCACAAAGTTGGCGTTCCAGTCGGTTGCGGCTGCACCGAGGCCTGTGATGTCACCGGAGAAGTAAGCTTCGGATACGGAGGTCTTGGCGGAAGAAGCCAGCACCAGGCCTTCAGTTACCTTCGAGCGGACGGTGTAATCCTGGTAAGCAGGAATGGCCACGGCGGCCAGAATGCCGATGATCGCCACAACGATCATCAGTTCGATCAGGGTAAAGCCCTTTTGCATCGTCTTCATGAAGTCTCTCCTCAGAGTCTTTTTGCTTTTATCAAGCGGATACCAACCTCAAGGCGGAAGCGCTACGAGGTGTTGTGAGGATTAATGCAGAAGACGTGCCAACTTGTCTAGTTCTATTTGGCATCGTGAAAGCCAATGTTTTTTGCGGGGTGATTCACATCTTTCGTCATGCTGAGTGCGGCGAGCCTGTATTGGCGGTGACAAAAATTGTCAGATTATGTCCTTGTTTGGTTTGCGTAGTGGTCAAGGGTGGCGTTGATGGGGATGTTGGCTAATGCAGTTGCGCCTGCCAATGTCTGTCCGTAGAATTCGCCACCTGTTGTCGCGGGAAGCGTTCGTTTCCTGCCCTGTGCCGGTGTAGCTCAGTTGGTAGAGCAGCGCATTCGTAATGCGAAGGTCGTAGGTTCGACTCCTATCTCCGGCACCATTCTTCGGTACCATCGTTTATTGTTGCCCTTCCCCATGCTGGTGAGTCTCCTGCTTGCCTTGCGCAATCAGCCCCTGGTTCCAGAATCGCGGCATCAAATGGCCTCCGTATGCTTGTCTGAACTCTTGTTGCTGCTCTTTCAGCTGAGGCATGTCTCTGGCCATGACGATCAGCAGCAGGGCGGCAGCAAGGGCGCTACCGGTGAGCCATGTCGTCTGCTCCATGGATGATGCCTGGGGGGAAGGGGCTTCTGGCGTATGCAGGGCCAGCAGCCAGCCCGCCAGCAAGCAAAGCCAGAGCTGGCTGTAAGGCATCACGATAATGCCGTCGACCATGGACTGGACCAGTCCTGCCAGCAGGCATCCGGTGAGGCATAAGTACAGGATGCCGGCTGGAGTGGTCTGTGTGGATTGACTGCGCAGTTTCTTCCAGATGCCTGTAGTGGCATGCCAGAGCAGCCAGGTCAGGCCGATTGCCGAGGGAATGCCCCATTCAGACATCCATTGCAGCAGTGCCTGATGCGGATGGACTGCATTGCCGTTATTGGTTGTTGCGAAGTGCATGGGGCCGCCGCCCAGCCAGGGATCTGCCTTTATCATCTGCCATGCCTGCAGCCAGAGGCTGTCGCGCAGGCTCATCGAGGTGGTCATGCGGCTGCCGGGATGATTACCGATTTCCAGGCTGAGCCAGCCGGGAAGTATGTTGAACAGCAGCCAGAAAATTCCCAGCCCTGACAGTGCTCCCAGCAGTTGCCATCTTGCCCAGTGCCGTCCGCTGATGCTGGTGAGTGCCAGTATCAGCATGGTGGTTGCCATTGCCAGCCATGTTCCTCGCGTCCCGGAGGCAATCGCCAGCATCCACCATGCTGCCAGAAGCAAAAAGGCAGGAATCCTGATGCGCTGCCCAAGATGGGTTTGCAACATTGGTAATGCAAGAAGGGGCAGCGTGAGGGTGATGAACTGGCCGTAAAAGCGCAGGTTGGCAAAGCCGTCCATCAACTGCCAGAGATCTATTGTGCTGTCACTCCTGACAAGGCTCAGGAGGTATGCAGTGCAGAACTGGAGCAGTTTCAGGCTGCAGATCAGGGTGGTGCCAAGCACAAGCACGCCATCCAGGCCCGGGCCGTTGGTCCGGCGCAGGTGTCCGGTTGCCAGAACAAGGGTCAGGCAGCCGGCCATCAGGGCAACTTCCGTCAGTCCCCAGACCGGCTGGCTGGCAAGTGCGGAAGACAGCAGTCCGCCCAGTGTGACTGCAGCAAGAACACGTCGGCTTGGCTGGTCGAATGGCAGAGGTGCCCGGCTTGCCAGCAGGTACACGGCAGCAGCGGCACACAGGAGGATTTCTCCGGCTCTTTGCCAGTCATGCCAGGACATGCCGGCAGGCCTAAGTGTAATGAGCAGCCAAAGACCATAGAAAAAAAGCCCGGTCAGCCAGACTGCCAGCCGTGAGCCTGATGCGATGCTCATGACTGGCGGCCTGGCCGGCCACTCTGGTAGAACCTAGAGTGCCTGGATGCGTTGTTGCTGCTCTGCCAGCTGGGCGCGAGCCTGTTTTGCGGCATCAAGTTTTTCCTGCTCTTTGGCAATCACCTCGGCCGGGGCCTTGGCAGTAAAGGCCTCGTTACCGAGTTTGGCGCTGACGCGGGCCACTTCCTGGTCCAGCTTGCTGATTTCCTTGGCCAGTCGCGTGACCTCGGCCTGCACATCCACGAGTCCCTTGAGCGGGACCAGAATCGCCATCTCGCCGACCAGTGCCGTGGCGGCCAGTGGTGCCTCCAGACCTGCAGGTTGCCACTGCAGGGAATCCAGACGTGCCAGTGACTTGAGGAAGTCCTCAAAGCGGGCTGAACGTTCGCGGTCTTCGCTGCTGCCGCGGTCAAGCAGCGCCGTGATCGCACGGCCCGGGCTCACGCCCAGTTCACCACGGATATTGCGCAAGCCGGCAATGACCCCCTTGATCCAGGCGACATCGGCTTCGGCTGCAGCATCCACGCGACCGAGGTCGGGAGTGGGGTATTTTTCCAGCATCAGGCTGGCGCCGGTCTTGCCGACCAGTACCTTCACCTTCTGCCAGATTTCCTCGGTAATGAACGGCATCACGGGATGGGTCAGGCGCAGGATGGCGTCGAGAACGCGCACGAGGGTACGACGGGTGCCGCGCTTGGCATCCTCACTGGCATAGTCACCGGTGAGCACGGGTTTGGTCAGTTCCAGATACCAGTCGCAGTATTCATTCCAGACAAACTCGTACAGTGCTTGTGTGGCCAGATCAAAACGGTAATTGTCCAGGGCCTCGATAATGTCTTTTTCGGTTTGCTGCAGGCGCGAAATGATCCAGCGATCGACCACTGACAACTCCACTGCGTCGCCGTTGAGCCCGACATCCTGGCCTTCACAATTGCCGAGCACATAGCGGCTGGCATTCCACAACTTGTTGCAGAAGTTGCGATAGCCTTCGACACGGTTCATGTCGAACTTGATGTCACGGCCGGTAGTAGCCAGCGCAGCAAAGGTGAAGCGCAGGGCATCGGTGCCGAAGGACTTGATGCCGTCCGGGAACTCCTTGCGCGTGGCTTTTTCGATCTTGGGCGCATCCTGCGGTTTCATGAGGCCGGTAGTGCGCTTGGCAACCAGGGTTTCAAGATCAACGCCATCGATAAGATCGAGTGGATCGAGCACATTTCCCTTGGATTTTGACATTTTCTGGCCTTCGGCATCGCGGACCAGTCCATGCACATACACGGTCTTGAACGGGACTTCGGGGCGGCCGGTTTCGTCGCGCACAAAATGCATGGTCATCATGATCATGCGCGCGACCCAGAAGAAAATGATGTCGAAGCCGGTGACCAGTACATCAGTCGGGTGGAAGGTTTTCAGTTCGGGCGTGTTCTCTGGCCAGCCCAGCGTGGAGAAGGTCCACAGGCCCGACGAGAACCAGGTGTCGAGAACGTCTTCGTCCTGACGCAGTTCGACCTCTGCACCCAGTTTGTTGTTGCTGCGCACTTCGGCTTCGTTGCGGCCGACGTATACCTTCCCATTGTTGTCGTACCATGCCGGAATGCGGTGACCCCACCAGAGCTGGCGGGAAATGCACCAGTCCTGGATGTCGCGCATCCAGGCGAAGTACATGTTCTGGTATTGCTCGGGCACAAACTTGATGCGACCGTCCTCAACGGCACGAATGGCGGGCTGGGCGAGTTGCTGGGTTTTTACGTACCACTGGTCAGTGAGCCAGGGTTCGATCACCACATTGCTGCGGTCGCCACGCGGCACCTTGAGGGTGTGCGGGTCAATTTTTTCCAGCCAGCCTTCGGTCTCGGCCTGCGCCACGATTTTCTTGCGCGCCACAATACGGTCAAGACCGGCATAGTCTGCAGGTGCAGTCGTGCCCGGTGCAACTTCGTTGGCGTAGCTCAGGACATCAAATTCTGTTTTTACATGTGCGTTGCGATCAAAAATGTTGATCAGCGGCAGGTTGTGGCGCTTGCCTACTTCATAGTCGTTGAAGTCGTGTGCCGGTGTGATTTTTACGCAGCCGGTGCCGAATTCCTTGTCGACATAGGCATCGGCAATTACCGGAATCAGGCGGCCGGTCACGGGCAGTCGTACTTTTTTGCCAAGCAGGTGCTGGTAGCGTTCGTCATCCGGGCTGACGGCGACGGCGGTGTCGCCCAGCATGGTTTCTGGACGGGTGGTGGCGACCACGAGATGGCCGCTGCCATCTTCCAGCGGATAGCGGAAATGCCACATCGAGCCCTTTTCTTCTTCGCTCAGCACTTCAAGGTCGGAAATGGCGGTATGCAGTTTCGGGTCCCAGTTCACCAGACGCTTGCCGCGGTAGATAAGGCCGTCTTCATGCAGGCGCACGAAGGCTTCCTTCACGGCATTGGAGAGGCCGTCATCCATGGTGAAACGTTCGCGCGACCAGTCCACGGAGGAGCCAAGGCGGCGGATCTGGCGGGTGATGGTGCCGCCGGACTGTTCCTTCCATTCCCAGACCTTTTCCAGGAACTTGTCGCGGCCCAGATCGTGGCGGGTGATGCCGTCGGCGGCCAGCTGGCGCTCCACCACCATTTGTGTGGCAATGCCGGCGTGGTCGGTGCCTGGCTGCCACAGCGTGTTATGGCCCTTCATGCGGTGATAGCGGATGAGGGTGTCCATGATGGTGTTGTTGAAGCCGTGCCCCATGTGCAGCGAACCGGTGACATTGGGCGGCGGGATCATGATGCAGTAGGGATCACCCTTGCCGGAGGGCTTGAAGTAGCCGGCTTTCTCCCAGGTGTCGTACCACTGGCGCTCGATATCGGCGGGATTGAAGGTGGGTTCCATGCTCATGAGGGGGCCTTGCGCTAACGTGACGGGCAAAGCGTGGAGTATATCGGGGGAGGGGGCCGTACGGGAGTCTTTCGTTGGGGCCTGATCTGGCGTTGCTGGCAGTTACTTTTTCAAATGCTCGGCAATCAGCCTGTCCATTTCGCCGCGCAGCCTGACACGCAGTTCGCCCTTGATCAGTTCCATGTGCGAGTCAATCAGCGTCTCGATCACCGGGCCAAGGCGCAGGCGGAGCTCACGCTCCAGGTCGACCTGTTCATGACTGACTGGCGCCGGCGGCTTTTGCATCAGCTCCTGCAACTGGGTGCGTGTCTGGCTCTGGCTGTGCTGAAGGCGGTCACGCACGCTTTGTGGCAGGAAGGGGTTTTCCGGTTTGCCGGGGGGGCTTTCAATCGCCCCGAACAGGTTGGCCTGTTGGGGTTTTGCCGGTTTGCCTGGGACCTTGGGTGTATTCCGCTTTGGTGTTGAGGCGGATGGAGTTGTCGCTGTGCCAGCCAGTAAGGGGAGGTCCTCTTCTTCCAGCAGCATATAGATGGAGCGTATTTCGGCAATCAGCTCCCGGCGCAGGGCACGGGATGATCGTCGCCAGTGAGTGTCGAAGTCAGGACCCAGGTCAGGGAGCAGTCGGTCGGCAGCCGCCATGAAAGCCTCAGATGTTGTGGGATTGCACAGGGTAGCCCTGCTGCTTGTATTGCCGCCAGTGCGCACGTGCTGCCTCACGCATCGGCTCGTCACCCCCCACAATTTCAATAATGCGGCGGAACCGGGTGGGGTTGGCGGGTGCATCGGCATGCAGGTTGATCAGGACATCGCGGGCCTCGGCAGGGATTTGCAGCCAGCCAATGCGCACGGGTGGCGGCGGCGTTGGGCCATCGCCGACCAGATGGTGGGGGATGAAGCTTTCGGCGCGGAATGTCCAGAGCAGTTCGTCAAGCTGCTCGGCTTCAGCCTGATTCCGGGCATGCACATAAATGGTGTGCTTCTGCTGGAATGCCTTGTCGATGATCCGGCAGGCCGTATGCAGGCGCTTGCCGGGATCGGTGTCGGTCAGGGCGTAGAAGGTGATTTCCATGGTTACCTGTATGCGCCTGTCAGATTGTGCGGTTTTTCAGATACTGCATCAGCAGTGGGACCGGCCGGCCGGTAGAGCCTTTCTGGGCGCCGGAGTGCCAGGCGGTGCCGGCAATGTCCAGATGTGCCCAGGTGTAGTCCTTGGTAAAACGGGCGAGAAAGCAGGCCGCAGTGATGGCACCGGCATTCGGTGCGTTGCCGATGTTGGCAATGTCGGCAAATGGCGAGTCAATCATGTCCTGATAGTCCTGCAATACCGGCATGCGCCAGGCACGGTCGCCACTTTGCTGGCCTGCTTCCAGCAGGGCATTGGCCAGATCATCGGCAGGTGAGAACAGGCCGGAAACCACCTTGCCCAGCGCCACAACGCAGGCACCTGTCAGCGTGGCGATGTCGATCACGACAGCCGGTTTGAAGCGACCGACATAGGTCAGTGCATCACAGAGCACCAGACGGCCTTCGGCGTCGGTATTGAGGATTTCCACAGTCTGGCCGGACATGGTGGTGACGATGTCGCCGGGGCGGGTGGCGCGACCGGATGGCATGTTCTCTGCGCAGGCCATTACGCCAACCACGTTGATGGGCAGGCCGGACTCGACAAGTGCCGTCATGACGCCCAGTACGCTGGCGGCACCGCACATGTCATATTTCATTTCATCCATGCCGGCACCCGGCTTGAGCGAGATACCACCGGTATCAAAGGTGATGCCCTTGCCTACCAGTACAACCGGGGCCGCATTTTTCTTGCCGCCTTTGTATTCCATGACAATCAGTTTGCCTTCCTGGTCCGAGCCCTGGCTGACGGCCATGAAGGCGCCCATGCCGAGCTTCTTCATCTCGGACTCGCCGAGGACTTCAACTTTCAGGGACCTTTCATTGCTCTTGCCCAGTGCCCTGGCCTGTTCGGCAACATAGCTCGGGTGGCAAATGTTCGGTGGCAGATTGCCCAGTGTGCGTGCTGTGTTGATACCGTTGGCAAGTGCTTCTCCCCATGCCACGGCTTTCTTGCCGGCAGTGAGCTGCGTCTTGTCGTCAATGGCCAAGGTCAGGTGGCTCAGGCCCTTGTTGCAGTTTTTCTTGCTTTTGAATTCATCAAACCGGTAGCCGGCCTCGGCACTGGCACGGGTGATGTCAGCCAGCCGGTCATTCAGGGTTGTTTTGGCAACCGGCAGCTCGGCCAGAAAGCTTGCGGCCTTTTTGGGGCCATTGGCCAATGCCTTTACAGCAGTCGTGGCTGCCCGTTGCAGGCCACGGCTATCCAGGTCTTTCAGGTCGCCGGTGCCCACCACCAGTACGCCCTCTGCGGCAATGCCGTGCAGACCTAGCAGCAACTGGCTTTGTCCGGGTTTCCCTTCAAAGCCGGCGGTCTTCAGGGTGCGGCTCAGCTGGCCGTCAGTCGCTGTATCCAGCGCACGGGCGGCAGCAGACAACTCGGTGCCGGACTGGGCAACGATGACAACACCGGTTTTTTCCGTGGCTGGAGCAGACAGCTTGAGCGTGAATTCCATCATTACCTCGCAAGACAAACAGGGGGGATTGGCCGATAATCATGTGGTGGCCGGTCCAGCAGGCGAGTTTACCGCCAGGGATTGCTGCAATGCCAATACAACCCGGTTACCCATCCAACAAGTCTGAACGCCTGTGATCATTCGACGCTATCTGTCCTTGCAAGTCCTGGGCGCCACCGCATCGGTGGCGCTGGTGCTGACGGTCATCCTGATGAGCGGGCGTGTCATCAAGTATTTCGGCATGGCGGCGGATGGCCGCATGGATGTCAAACTGCTGACTGCTGTCCTGCTTTATCGCCTGCCCGGGTTTCTTGAACTGATTGTGCCGCTGGGCATGTTCATTGCCATTCTTCTGGTGTTCGGGCGTCTGTATCTGGACAACGAAATGGCGGTTCTCTCGGCAAGTGGTGTCAGCCGCGCGCAGATCGTCGGGCATCTGGCCTTGCCGGTTGTTGTCATCATGATGCTGGTGGCTGCCACCAGTTTGTACGTGACCCCCCGGGGCAATGCAGAGTCAGAGCGACTGTTTGCAGAGCAGGCCGAGCGCAACACCTTTGATCTGGTGAAACCGGGGCGCTTTCAGCGCATTGGTGACCGCATGCTTTATGTGGCAGATCTTTCCAAAGACAAACGCCGATTGCTGGACGTAAGGCTGTTTGAAGAGAAGGCTGTGTCTGAGGGTCCTGCACGCCAGATTCTGACGCAGGCGGAAAGTGGGCGGCGTGAAGCGGATGCAGCAACGGGTGATGTATATCTGGTGCTTGAAAACGGGGTTCGCCATGATGTGGCGGCTGGCGATCCGGTGCGTCGTGAAGTCCGCTTTGAGCACTATCGGGTGCTGTTGCCGCAGCCTGATGCAGTGGAGACGCTGACCAGGATCCGCAGTTTCAGTACGTTGGCCGTCCGTGCCCAGCGCGACAGTAATCCGCAGGCACAAGGTGAATGGATCTGGCGCCTGTCCATGCCGGTGCTTGTTCCTGTCGTGGCATTGCTTGCCCTGTCGCTCTCCCGCGTCAATCCGCGCCAGGGCCGCTATCTCAAGCTGTTGCCCGCCATCCTGCTTTATCTCAGCTATGTCGTTGGCATCGCTGCCGTGCGTAATTCAGTTGAAAAGGGCAAGTTGCTTGAGGGTATGGTGTGGATGGTACATGCCGGCTACCTGTGCCTGGCGCTGGGCCTGCTCAATGCAGAAAACCTGCAGTTGATGTGGAAGCGCTGGCGTTCGCGTGAGGTGACGTCATGACGGTCCTGTCGCGTTATGTTTCGTGGAACGTCTTTGCCGCAATGATGATCGTGCTGCTGTTGCTGCTTGGTCTGGATGTCGTTTTCTCCTTTATTGCAGAGCTTGAGGATCTGGATGGCAACTACCGGGCTGTTCAGGCGCTGGTTTATGTCTTGCTGACAGCTCCCCGTCGCGCCTATGACCTGTTGCCGATTGCGGCACTGGTGGGAGGCATTGCGGGCCTGGGCATGATGGCCAATCACTCCGAGCTGACTGTCATGCGTGCAGCAGGTGTCAGTATCCGGCGCATTGTCTGGTGGGTATTGAAGCCTGCGTTGTTGCTGGTGGTTGCGGGTGCCTTGCTGGGGCAGTACGTCGTCCCCAAAACCGAGAAACTGGCAGAGTCACGCAGGGCGCAGGCACTGGGCCAGAAGCTGGCAGACGGTTCATTCCAGTCCTACTGGCACCGGGAGGGTGACACCATCATGCGGGTTGCCCGTGTGGAGTCGACGGGCGAGTTGCGCTATCTCACTTTTTTCCGTTTCGATGCGGATGGCCGTTTGCTGAGCGGTGCACGTGCAGACGAGGCACGTCATGACGGGGCCGGCTGGCAGTTGAGCGGCCTTGTTGAAACCCGTCTTGACCGGCAGGGCAATACAACGGTGCGGTCGCAGCCAACCGAGCGTTGGGATAGCCAGCTTACGCCAGAGTATTTGCGGCTGGTAACACTGAATCCCGAGTACCTGTCGCTTGGCAACCTTTATGAATATGCCGGCTATCTGAAAAGGCAGGGGCTGGATGCAGAGGCGTATTTCCTGGAGTTCTGGAAAAAGGCACTGGCACCTTTTGCAACGATATCCATGGTACTGATTGCCTGCTCCTTCATTTTTGGCCCCTTGCGCTCAGTGACCATGGGCTTGCGCATTCTTGCCGGCGTCCTTGCGGGGCTGCTGTTCCGTTACGGGCAGGATTTCCTGGGGTATGCCAGCCTTGTCTATGATTTCTCGCCTTTACTGGCTGCGGGGTTGCCCATTGCGGTCTGCTTGCTGCTGGGCGGCGCGGCCATTGCCAGGGTGAAATAGCCCCGGATGCCGGGTGCCGGCTTTTTCTTGTGATAACAAGCACTTCAGCGGTACAGTTCGGGCAGCGTGTTCATTTAGTGCTCACAGGTAGGCTGTTTTGATCAGATGGATTTCGGCGGCAGCAACGGATGTCGGCAGCAAGCGCAGGATCAATGAGGATGCCCTTCTGGAGCGTCCCGATGCGGGCATCTGGGTTGTAGCGGACGGCATGGGCGGCCATGCGGCCGGCGATGTTGCCAGTCATGCCGTCGTGCATCCGCTGACAGTGATGGAGCGGCCGGAGGCAATGGCTGATTTTGTCGATGCCGTTGAAGATGCATTCATGAATGTAAACCTGCAACTGCGCGACTACGCCACGCAGGAGCTGGGCGGCAGAACAGTCGGCAGCACGGTGGTATCCCTTCTTCTCTCTCCATATACCGGTGTCTGTCTCTGGGCGGGAGACTCCCGCCTGTACCGTTTGCGACAGGGACAATTGAGCCGTATTTCCCGCGACCATTCGGCCGTACAGGAAATGGTGGAGTCGGGAGCCATTACCCAGGAAGAAGCAGACCGCCATCCCAAGTCGAATGTCATTACTCGTGCTGTGGGTGGCAGTGAACGCCTGCTGGTTGATGCAGCAGTATTTGCGCCCGAGGCAGGTGATACCTATCTTTTGTGCAGTGACGGCCTCTACAACGAGGTTGCCGATGACTGTATCCGTCGCAAGCTTGCATTGCCTCCCGAGGAAGCCGTTCGGCATCTGGTTGATGAGGCCTTGCACAATGGCGGGCGGGACAATGTCACGGTGGTGGTTGTGCGCCTGCTGGAGGCTGAGTGATGGCTGAGTATCTGGTGGAAAATGCCCGCTTGCGCCAGTTGTCGCGGCAGTATTCGGAGGAGCGACTGTCGTTTGATGACTATCGCGTTGCCCGCCGTGCCATTCTGGATGCACTTGAGGCCGGGCAGGTCGAGGCTGGCGGCGCCGAAGCCATGTCGTCATCCATGACGCATGCGGTTACGCATTCCGGCAGTGCCCGCTTGCCGGATGACTCCGTTGTATTTTATAAAACCATGCCTCCGCATGTTCCGGAGCCCGTGTCCACGGAAGAAGGCTCTGCTGTCTGGGATGACAACACTCAGGTTCTCGCACTGGTACTGGTCCTGTCGCTATTAATAGCTCTGGGCGCACTGGTCTACGTTTTCATCCTCTGACAGGCTTTTCCGGAGCACCATGACTGATTCCCATGCCACTCAATCTGTGCCCGGGAAGTTGCTCGCGCCCCTTCATCACACGCGCACACTTCTTGAGCGGCTGGTCCGGAACCGGCGTTCGGTTGCCCGTGATCTTGGACTGGTTGCCCGCAATGCCCGCTCCCTGCCCTGGATCATTTTCCCTTTGCGCTCGGATGACGAGGCCCGTCCCGAGTTTGATCCCGACAGCTATCAGAGTCGCTGGGAGTACCTGAGCGTTGTCGGTCAGGTATTGCTGCCGGTGCAGCGCGAGTCTGCGTCCGAGGGGACCCGCGTGGTGTTGCCGCCAAATTATGTATGGCCGCCTGCAGGCAAGAATTCCAAGTGGTTTTTTCTTAATGGCATTTGTACGGCGCCCCCCATGGCACTGCTTGAGGCAGAGGAGCTGGCCAAGGCGTTTTATCGCCCCATTCACCTGATCCACACACCTACCTATGGTGCGGTATGGGATTTGTGGGATGCCATCACGGCACGCACGTTGCGCAAGGATGGCAAGCTGGCACGACCCGCCTTCAATATAGTGAAGAATGCCCTGCTGACACACGAGCACGTGGTGTTGCTCAGCTACTCACAAGGCACCATCATTTCCAGCTACATCGTCCGCAAGATCCTGAAAGACCCGGTGCTGCGCGAGCATGCACACAAACTGGAAATTTATTGTCTGGCTGGCGTCGCGGACAGCATGCATATTGATTACCAGTTGACGGCGGAACATGGTCATCCGGTTCCGTATGTCGAGCACTTTGCCAATGGCCAGGATTTCTTTGCGCGTATCGGTGTGCTTTCCCACTATTACGCCACCTCCGGCCCGGTATTCGTATTACCGGAGAAAAAAGGCCATATGCTGACGGATCATTATATTCCCGGCATTCGTCGTGGCGATTACTGTCAGGGCCGTTCCCGGTTGAACAAATATGTCGGCGGACTTGAACCGACCGACAAGGATTACATTGCCTTTGATCGCAGGAGCTGATGCATTATTGCCTGACTGAAACCCCGCATTTGCGGGGTTTTTTCATGGAGCTGTCATACAACGGATCTAGTCTTCATCCCACAGAGCATTTTTCTTGATCGAGATGGCATGCCGGCACCGGCAGTGCCCGCTGTCATTGCCTTGATGGGCGTTGTGGGGACAAGATGCAGGCCAATTCCGATATTCGTGCACTCGCACGTACCATTCCCCCCTTCGCTCCGGGAGACACCATCAGTGACGTGGCCGAGCGCTTCCTTGGCGGTGATCTTCAGCAGATTCTCTCTGTTCCGGTGGTGGATGAGGCCGGGTATGTCCTCGGCACCATCAGCCGCTATCAGCTGAATGATATTTTCATGACGAAATTCGGGCGCGACCTGTATGGTTCGCGCCCGGTGGCACAGTTCATGAGCCAGAAATGCTTGCGTGTCGAGGTGAGCGCACCAGTGGCCGAGGCAGCACAGCATGTAACGACCACCATGCGCATTCCGCTGTCTGAAGATTTTGTGGTGTGCGATGGCGGGCGCTATGTCGGGGTCGGTGCGGTGCTTGGCCTGCTGGCGGCAATGGAAACGCAGGTCAGGAAAGGCGCAGACCAGCTGTCGCAGGCCTATCGGCAGCTTCAGTCTTCGCAGGCACAGCTGGTGCAGTCGGAAAAAATGGCCTCACTGGGCCAGATGGTGGCTGGCGTGGCACATGAGATCAACACGCCACTGGGTTACGTGAAAAACAATGTCGAGGTCATGCGGGAATTTGGCGAACAGCTGCGTGAGCTGGTGCAGTCCTGTAGCGGCCTTGTTGATGCACTGCTTGATCCTCATGGTTCCGATGTCGTGGTGGCAAAGAAGCTGGCGGAGATTGAGGATCTGCGCAGCATGGTGGATCCGGAGCTTCTGTTCTCGGACATGCAGACGCTTTTCGGTGATACAAATTTCGGGCTGGAGCAGATCAGTGCGCTGGTGCTTGGTCTGAAGGATTTCAGTCGTCTTGATCAGTCATTCACGGACAATGTGTCGCTGAATGACTGTGTCGACAGTGCATTGCTGATTGCCAGGAATGCCATCAAGAACAAGGTTGAAGTCATCCGGCAGCTGGGTGATGTTCCTGCCATTTCCTGCATGCCCTCGCAGATCAATCAGGTGTTGCTCAATCTGGTGACCAATGCGGCACAGGCCATTGAAGGAACGGGGAAAATACTCATCAGGACCTGGGCTGATGTCGAGCGCGTCTACGTCTCGGTGCAGGACAATGGCAAGGGTATTTCTGCAGAAAACCTCAAGAAAATATTTGATCCCTTCTTTACGACCAAGCCGGTAGGTGAAGGCACCGGTCTGGGCTTGTCCATCTGCTGGAAAATCATCGAGCAGCACGGTGGGGTCATCCGTGTTGCCTCCGAGCCGGGTCGTGGCACCCGCTTTGTGATTGTCCTGCCGCGCCAGACGCAACATGTGGAGATGGCGGCGGTCGCTGCCATTGCATCCTGAGGAGCACAACATGAATATCAAGCCAAGGATTCTGCTGGTGGATGACGAGGAGCGCATCCTGCGCTCGCTGGGGCTGCTGCTGCGCATGCAGTATCAGGTGTTTGCCACGAGTGACGGTTACGAGGCGCTGGAAATCCTCAAGCGGGAAAAGATTCATGTACTGATTTCGGATCAGCGCATGCCCATCATGACGGGCAGTGAGCTGTTGCGTCATGCGCGCGACATTGCACCTGACACCATTCGTATCCTGCTGACCGGCTATGCAGATGCCGATGCGGCACTGGAATCGGTCAACGAGGGTGAAATTTTTCGCTACATTACCAAGCCATGGGGCCCGAAGGAGTTGCGCGATACGGTAGCGCAGGCGGCAGAAATCGGTGTGCGTCTTGAGTGTGCCGATGCCAGGCCGGCCGTTCCGGTCGTGCAGGCGGCGGACAGACTGGTATGCATGGTTCTGGATCGGGACGAGTCTACCTGGCAGGCTGTACAGGAGGCTCTGGGTGCACGCCATGAAGTCATCTGGCGACAGTCCGTTCAGGGAGCCCTGCAAGTGCTGGCCACAAAATCGGTAGCCATCATGGTGACAGAACTGAGTCTGGGGGATGAGGACCTGTCTGCGATGATCAAGACCCTCAAGCAGGAGCGTCCGGAGATGCTCACGGTCATCCTGACCTGCTTCAAGGATACGTCACGACTGGTCGACCTGATCAATCAGGCCCAGGTGTTTCGCTATCTGCCCAAGCCGGTGCGCAAGGGGCTGCTCAACAAGAGTCTGGAGTCGACCATTGCCCGTTATCTGTCGATAACGGCAAGTCCACTGCAGCTGACCACGCAAGTCGTGGAAAAAACCCGTGATGAGGCCGAGCAGCAGGTGTCAGAAAAGATTTCCGGTTATCTGGCCCGGCTGCGCGGCAAGACGATTTTTGCCGGTAGCACCGCCTGAGTCACACCCTGTGCTAGTCCTTTTTCTCGGCAAACCAGCCGAGAAACGGGCGCTTCTTGTCTTTTGCCTCAGGGGGCAGGCGCAGCACGACAGTACGTGACAGCTGGTCATGCCATGCCAGCCCGCGGCCATTCCAGAGCATCCAGGCATAGTTACCTAAAAAGCCCAGCGTCATGCTGAGCAGGACAGCCGTTGGGCGGCCTGTTACCAGTTGGCCGAGCAGGCCGAAAACAAGCGGGAGCATGCAGGCGCTGGCGCAGCGGGTGATGGCATCACTCCAGCGCAACAGGTTGCCGTCGGCACGGAGCACCTTGAGTCGCCATGTCTGCATCCCCAGCGTCTGGCCGGCACGTGTCCAGAAATAGCCGTAGAACAGCCAGGTAATCACTACCATGGCAGGGAACAGTACAAGCTGGCGAAATGCTTCGGGCGTCACGGTCAGCTGGTGTTGCTGGGCGGCCTGGTCCGGTGTGGCCAGCGGCACCAGCAGTGCACTGGTGATCATCCAGAGTGCCAGCAGGAGCAAACCGTCATAAATGATGCAATACAGGCGCACAAGAATGCCGGCCAGCTCTGGTCTGGTTTCTGTGGCTGGTGCCGGGGCGACTGGAGATTTTGGGGTCTTGCGGGATTTCTTTGGCATAAGCCATGCCCTGAATGCATCGCGTGGACGCTTTGGCCTTCCGGTGGTGCGAGAGTCGGAATCTCATACCACTCATAACTAATTGAAATATATGGGAAATATCAATTCGTAAATGACGAGTTACTCACGCGCTTTTGGGCAGTGAAAACAGGGGAGTTGGCCGGGAGGTTGGAAGTTTCGGGCATCCAGAAATGATGTCATTCATCGGATTTCCTTAATTGCATTCTATCAAAGAGAGTGGACGATGACATCTGGTCTGCGTGTCCATAATTCACCTGTTCCTTGATGGCAGCTTACCGGATTCAGTGAGCAACCCAGACAGACACTGACCCTGCAACGGGTACTTCCTCCTGCAATTCAGGCCGCAGCAAAAAGAAGGCTTGATAAGCCTGATCACGGGCAAGGAGCTGGACGAAGAGACAGGGCTGTATTACTTCGGGGCGCGGTATTATGACCCCGACGTCCTCCCGCTATTGCTCAATCACCACCTTCGCGTGTGGCAGGCTGGTGAACCAGTGCTCGT
>DPJB01000016.1 GCA_003543245.1 Moraxellaceae bacterium
ACAACACGGCCCGCATGGCCGAGGCCGTGGAGAAGGGCCAGACGGTGCGCGAGCAGCTGCGCGGCCTGATACGGGCCGAGCTGGAGTCCATCAATGGTGATACCGGCGACTCCATGGCGGTGCTGGTCTATGAATGGGGTGCGTTGTCACCGGATAACCAGGCACGGTTTCTCGCCATGCGGGCGCGGTACGAAAATCTCTGGCTTGATGTACTGGCTGCCGCGCGCGCCCAGGGACTGGTCACGCATGATCCGTTTGTGTGGCGGCGTTTGATTGGCGGTGCCATTTCGTGGACAGTCACCTGGTACCGCAAGAGCGGCCCGGTCTCGCTGGATGAGCTGGCGGACATGGTGCTGGAAATGGCACTGAAGTCTTGATAAAAAAGGAAAATACCTTGGAAAAGCCCGCCGTTGTTCTCGCCATTCTGTCTGCCGGGGTCTTCTTTCTCTCCGGCCTGCTAACCGGCGTCTGGAAGTATGTCGCCATCATGAACAGCCCGCAGGCGAGGGCACCGTACTATGTGGATATCGCTCATCGCACCTCGTTGATGTATGCCTTTTCCGCCATGCTGCTCGCCGTATTCGCTTACCTGAGCGTGTGGAGTGATGCCACCAATTTCTGGGCAACGCTGGCACAGGTCGTGTTTTTTGGTGCCGCGATTGTCACCTACATCGTGCATGGCGCACTGGGCGACACCAACAACCAGTTGCAGCGGCCGCATCGTCTGGGTAATGCCACGTTGCCGGGTTTCATGATCCAGGGCTTCATGTGGGCGTTGATTGCCGGTGAAGTCGGCGGCTTTCTGGTCCTGTTTGCCGGGGCGATCAAGGCATTGCCGCTGACGATTCCTGTCTGAAGGCCTGACGGTGTTGCTGGTACATGTGCAGTACCCATTCACCTGCCGGCCTGTTCCGGAACAGCGCACGCTGCCCGGCATTGCCGTCGGTGACATGGTGGTCGGGCCACGGGCTTTGTTCCGGACCGATAAGGGGGGCCAGCATGGCCGCGGCAGTCAGGTCGGCCAGCGTGAATGAGTTGCCCACCAGATAACTCTCCGTATTTCCGTGTGTCCGCTGCTCAACCAGTTCAAGCGCATTCATCACATGCTGCCATGATGCAGTCACGCTTGCCGTCCGCACGTCAAAGGTACGCCGTATCATCTGGCGTAGCACGGGGCGGAGCAGGCGCTCCAGTGCCGGATGACGTGTGCTGTAACCGCGAAAAAATATTTCGTTAACGCGCGGACTGTCCACGGCAAGGCTCCACACGCAACGGCGTACATGATCCCCTATGTCGTCGAAATACTGCTCCAGAGAAAGGACGGCCTCACGCTGCTCCGGGTGTGCGGGCAGCAGGGATGGGGACGGGTATGTTTTTTCAAGATACAGGGCAATGTCTGTCGAGTCGCCGACGGCTACGTTGCCGTCCAGTAGCACCGGCAAGGTACGAATGCCTGCCAGCCGCCATGCGGTCAGGATGTGGGGGCCGGGAATCAGGTTGACATGGGTATAGGCAATTCCCTTTGTCTCCAGATTCCAGGTTGTCTTTTCGCAGTAAAGAGAGAGTGGAAACTGGTAAAGGCGGCGAGCTTTTCCGTTCATGGTTACCACGTCCTTGTGCGCGCATGAATCCTGCTTATTTTCAGTACTCCGCTTTCCCGCAAGAGCTGCAGCTCAATGTCGCTTTCCTGCCCGGTAGCAGTACCGAGAATGATGCGGTTCTCCCGCAACCGGAACCGGGCCAGCAGGCTTTTTGATGCGGGCACTGCCTGCCATTCCACCTTGCTCATGTCCAGTTGCTCCTGTTTGCCAAAGTGCCAGGTCGCCCTGACCTGTTGCAGGTAGTCATGACGTGTCATCGTGAAGTGTTTTGGCGGTGTACTGTCCTGCCATTCCACCTTGAACGGGGCGTTGCCGGTAATCATGCTGTCCAGAGCACGAAGGTCGTGTTTCTGGAGTGCAGTAAAATAGCGTTGCAGCAGCTGCTCGCCGGACTGGCGATCCGGTGTTGCGGGTGATGATGATGGTTGTGGCGATGGTTGTGATGATGATGTCGCCAGTGCACTACCGGTGTGCACCAGCAGGCAGACAAGGAGTGTGATCAGCCATGATTTCATGTCACTCCCTCCCGTCGCTGCATTCGGCATGTGCCGAGTCCTGCTTGCAGCGTACCTTTTTCATCAGCGCCATCATGCGGCGGTCATAGATGCCTTCGGCGGTAAGCGTAATCCGCGCTTCGCGCATCATGTCGCGGTATTTTTCGTGGTCGCCGTCCGGTGGCGGGAAAAAATAGAGGATGCTGTCTTCCGCCTCGCGAATGGTCGCAAGGGCTGTATCAAACTGCGCATGAAAATAGGCGCGTGACTGCTGGCCAAATTTTTCGGGAAAGGCGGTCTTGCGCAGGATCAGCTGGAGCGTCAGCTGGGCAACGGGCAATTTCACGACAACGCCTTTGGTGCCCACGCCCTTGTACATTTCCAGCGGCATGTAGGCCACGCCCGGTGCCACGGCGACATCCACCACACCATTGTTGAATTTTCCGGCAAACGTGGAAATGTCGGCGGTGACGGCTTGAGCACCAATACGTTCGGCCATGCGTATCTGGGCTCGATCATGTTCCAGCACAGCCAGCCGTTTCCCGGCCATCTTTGCTACGTTGTCGATGCGGCGATCCCGGATGAAAAGATACGCAGCGCCCAGTGGCAGGATACCGGCTGTTTCATAGGCGCCGCTGCTCATCAGTGCGGATGCCTCCGGGCGGGCCAGTGTGTGTATCAGCATTTTCAGGGAGGGATAGTCGGGCAGGGCGCCGACGGAATCGATGCTGCCCGTGAAGGCATTGAACTGCCTGGCGCGCACACCACTGAGCAGGACGCCGTCGCATTGGCCTGCCTTGAAGTCTTCGGCAGCGACACGTTCGTCGGTGTAGGGGCGTAGCGAGAGAGAGGCTCCCCAGTGACGGGCGCTCAGTGTGTATTCTCTCAGGCTGCTCATGACCGGACCCTGGGCACCGGCGATGTCAAACACGCAGAGCATCTGCGCCTGGCTGACGGATGCCGCCAGCAGCATGATGCCAATGAAGAATCGTGTGCCCACTCCTGTGATCTCCCGCTGTCCCTGAATACCTAGGCCGTCTGGATGTGTATGATGTAAACATCAGGTTCGCCGAGAATGTTCACAATGTCAACATCGGGTACAGCAAAAGCAGCCGGTGACTATCACCACGGCAATCTGCGCGAGGCGCTGGTGGCGGCAGGCCTTGCGCTGCTGGCCACACAAGACAGTGCCGACATCAGCATGCGCGAGCTGGCGCGGCAGGTGGGTGTTTCACCCAATGCCACGTATCGTCATTTTGACAGCAAGGAAGCCCTGCTGGCCGCCATGGCATCGCAGGGATACCGGATGCTGGCCGACGCACAAAAACAGGCCGCCATGTCGTGTGTGCATCCCGTCGAGATGTTCATGCGCAGTGGCTGCGCCTACGTCGATTTTGCACGACAGCATCCGGCGCTGTTCCGCCTTATGTTCAGCCACTTCAAGGTTGGCAGTCACAGCGATGAAATGAAGGAATCAGGACTACTGGCTTATGACGGCTTGCGTCAGGGTGTGGCCGCTGCACTCAAGCTTGATCCGGAAAGTGACGAGGTCACGATCCCTGCCATTCATTCCTGGTGTCTGGTGCACGGGCTCAGCATGCTTATTCTGGATGGCCAGCTTGACGAGGAAATGGCAGGGACCAGCGATATTGTGCAGGCCGTCCTGATCCAGGCGGCAGTTTTTGGCCGGCAGCTTGCGGTATGGGAAAAGGGCACCTGACGGGGTGCCCGGGCTTTATCGGGCCGTCGCAATCCAGTTGCCATGAAAGCCCAGAGGTACACGCACGGGCAGCTCAATCACCGCCTGTGGCTCGCCCTCGATATTCTGTGCATCCAGAATCACCACCTTGCTGCTGCCGCAGTTGATGTCATGTACATAGGAGAGCAGCCAGCCTTCGTCTTCGGCAGCATTTGCATGACGCGGCACAAACACGACTTCTCCGCTGAGGTGGTGTGAACCGTAGCTGTGCCGAATGGTGTTGCCGGTGTGCATGTCGTGGCGCAGCAGTGCATTGGGTGCGGGGCGATCAATGTCGATACCCACGGTGTAGGCATAGCGGTAGGGCTTGCCGGCCAGACGTTCGTCCATGCGCGGAAACTCCTGGCTCTCGCGCGAGATCACCTTGCGTTGCACGCGGCCTGTCGATGCATCCAGCGTCCAGCGTTCAAACGTGACGGCCTGGCTTTCCGGTCCTTGGTGTGAGGCGCTGTCGAACATGCGCCCGTGCACGACCACGTCAAGTACCGTGTTGCCGTTGTCCATGTCGAACGCATTGCAGGTGTGAAAGACAAAGCAGGGGTCAACGCTGAACCAGCGAATGTCCCTTGCTTCCCCTTCGCGCGGCAACACGCCGACGCGTGCTTCGTGACGCGGGTTCCATGCGTAGGGCAGGCCGCTGCCCTTGAGGGCGGCGGACACGGAAAAGGTCACCGGCATGTCGAGAATGACCACGCTGTCTTGCGTGATGGCACAGTCATGCATCATGGGCCCGTGGCGTACCGGAATGTCCACATTGCGCCGCAGATGACAGTTCTTGTCGATCACCAGATAGCGCACCCGGTTATGCACAAAACCGTCGTAGCAGATGGCATGCATTTCGCCGGTGTCGGGATCGACATGCGGGTGAGCGGTGTAGCCACTGTCCAGGATGCTGTCAAAAAGTCCGTGCCTGACCGTGTTGAGTTCGCCATCCATTTCCACCGGATAGGCACCGGCCTCAACCAGCGCCCACAGCCGGCCGGCATGGCCAACGATATTGGTATTCACAACGTCCGATACGCCACGACGCGGTCCCGGCGCCGTGGGGCGGCCCAGCGCTTTTGTCACATTGCTCACACCGACATAACGGTTGCGGTACCACAGGGCCTTGCCGTCTTTCAGGCGCAGGCCATGCACCATGCCATCACCCATGAACCAGTGATGCGCGGCAGGGTTTTCCACGTGCATGGGATTGGGGCCGATACGGGTGAGCAGGCCGTCGAGTTCGTGCGGTATGTCTCCGGTCACCTTCAGCGCGGTTTCCGTGTATTCGTTGTGCAGGGGTGCAAAAGGCCCTTCCAGAAACTTGTTGGAATTACTGAAGGGCACCCGTTTCTGCAGGCGGCGAAACATCCAGAGAGCAGTGTTTTGCATCAGTTTGGCCGGTTCCATGCAGGGTCTTCCTTTTGTGTGAGGTGCTGTGCCTGTCGGGTTGTATCGATGTCCCGGATATCAGGCTGACCAATAATGTATACAATGTCAACATTATTGGTCGGCTTGAGAAGGCGGCAGGGTGCGGATTGGCTGCCGTGACAGGATAAAGACGATTAGCGGTCCTTATATGGTTCATTTATTGAACCTACTATCGCACCATGAATTGCTACATTCGCCTCTGTAAACGAGGATTGGTAGCGCGGGTGCATGCTCATTCCTGGTGCCTGGACTGAATCGAGAGAGACGATCAAATGCCTGAAATAATCCTGCATCAATGGGAAATGTCCCCCTTCTGCGGCAAGGTTCGCCGTGTGCTGCGACACAAGGGTCTGCCTTTCACGGTGAAGGAATACAACGGCCCGCGCCTGCTGATGGCAGGCCGTGTTGGTCCGGCGGGCAAGCTGCCCGTTCTGGAGTATGACGGTCAGCTCATTCAGGACAGTACGGCAATTGCAGCCTTCCTTGAGGCGCGCCATCCCGAGCCGTCCCTCATTCCGGCGACGGGCCGGGAGTCGCATCTTGTGCATGTTCTGGAAGACTGGGCAGATGAATCGCTGTACTGGTACGAGGTGTATTTCCGCTTCATGTGGAAGGATGCGGCAGACAAGGCATTCAGCCTTATCCAGCAGGGCCGTCCGGCGTATGAAAAGCCACTCATTCTGGCGGCTGCCGTGCCCATGATGCGAAAGAAGCTGCGTGAACAGGGCCTGGGAAAATATGACGCGGCTACCGTGACACGGCAGTTTTTTGAACACCTTGCCCATCTGGAAGGCCTTCTGTCAGAAGGCGACTGGCTGGTGGGCAACTCCTGCACACTGGCAGACATTGCCGTTGCTTCGCAGCTGGCAGAGGTCAAGCGGACCAGTCATCTGGCCGGCCGTTTTGCCGATTACCCGGCAGTGCAGAAATGGCTTGCCCGGGTAGGGGACTGATTACCGTGATGCCTGGGTGGAGATGCAGACCATGAAGTGGCAGGACGTGGGTGAAATGCGGTGCCCCATTGCACGCAGCCTCTCGGTTATCGGGGATCGCTGGACAGTGCTGATTCTTCGTAATGCCTTCATGCGGATGAGGCGCTTTGATGACTTCCGCTCTTCACTGGGCCTGCCAAAACACATCCTGTCGCAACGACTGAAGAAGCTGGTCGATGCAGAGGTCATGACGCGCGAGCCTTACCAGACGTCACCGGTGCGCTACGAGTACCGGCTGACAGAGAAAGGGCGCGAGTTGCACCCGGTCATCCTTTCCCTGTCCGGCTGGGGAGACAAATGGATGGATGGCGGACAAGGCAATGTGCTGTTCTATACCCATACCGATTGTGGTCACCGGTTCACACCCGTCATGGCGTGCTCCGGGTGTGGCGGGCATGTACACGCCCGCAACGTGATGGTTAGTCCGGGGCCGGGACTGGTTGCTCCAGCAGCCGGAACGCGCGGATGAAATGCATGATTCATCCAGCGGGCCCGGTGTTGAATCTGTGCCGATGCAAGTCAGGTTCATTGATTGAAATTGTATGTAGCCAGTGCTTCACCATTTTCATGAATAACATCAGGAACTGCTCATGAGCACACTCTCAAAAGTGTTTGACGGCCCGGCCAATGTGTCGGCCAACGCCACTGACTTGCCCACGGCTTGCTCCCTGTGTTCGCACAACTGCGGTCTGCGCGTTGATGTGGTGGATAACAGGATTGTTGAAGTGCGTGCAGATGACAGTCATCCGGCCACGCGTGGTTACTCCTGCAACAAGGCGTATGCCATTGCGCATTACGTCAATCATGCCCAGCGGGTACAACATCCGCTGAAAAAACAGCCTGACGGCAGCTTTCAACGTATCAGCTGGGATCAGGCCATAACCGAGATTGCCGCAAAGCTTGATCATATCCGGCATAACCACGCACCACGTGCCATTGCGTTTGCCGGTCTGGGCGGGCAGGGCAATCATTCGGCAGGACTGGCCGGCATTCCGTTGATGTACGGCATCGGTACGCCAATGGTCTTTACGGCACTGGCGCAGGAAAAAACCCAGCACTGGCTGAATGACCGCCGCATGATTCGTGGAAAGCACGACATCTATCTGGTGCCGGACAAGCACCATGCAAAATTCATGTTGCTGATGGGATCAAATCCGCATATCAGCAATCAGGGCGCCAATCCCAAAGAGGCGCTGAAGGAACTGTTCCGCGATCCGGAGCGCCGCATGGTGGCGGTCGATCCGCGCATCACCGAGACAACCCGAATCGCTGACCGGCACTTGCGCATCAAGCCTTCCGGTGATGTATACCTGCTGCTCGCGCTGGCGGGAGTACTGGTGCAGGAAAACCTTCTGGATCACGGTTTCATCAAGGACAAGGTTGAGGGTTTTGACCGACTCGGTCCGGTGTTTGGTCGTGTGGATGTTGCGCGCATGGCATCGCTGTGCGGATTGTCAGAGGACGACATTCGCGCCACTGCGCGCGAGTTTGCCACCATCAAGCCCGCCTGCATTTCCATCGACCTTGGTCTGGAGCATGCGGAATACAACACGCTGACATCGTATCTGGCACGTGTGCTGTTGCTGATGACCGGCAACTATGGTCGCAAGGGTGGCAATACGTTTGTACAGCTGTTCGGGCCGAATGTGCCTTTCTTCAAGCATCTTACCCCGGCGCTGGCGTCGTCAATCACGGCGATTCCTGCCGTGCTGCCCATTCCACAGTTTCCACCAGCGATCCTTCCTGAAGAAATCACTACCTCGCATCCGGACCGCATCCGCGCGCTGATTTGTGACGGCGCCAACCCCCTGGCCAGCTATCCGGATACGCATCGTTTCCGCGAAGCGTTTGCGCAGCTCGACTTGCTGGTGGTAATCGATCCGGCAATGAGCGAGACCGCACAAATGGCTGATTACGTGCTGCCTTGCCCCGCCGGTTATGAAAAATGGGAATTCTCGATTTTCCCCAAGGACATCATTGCACCGCAGATCCGTCCACCGGTGGTCAACGGACCTGACGAGGCACTGCCTGAAGTGGAGATTTATTACCGGCTGGCACGGGCGATGGGCATTGCCGTGAAGGCCCCCGCGTTTCTGCACACACTGGCCCGCAAGGCGGACACGCCGCTGGGCATGGGCGCGTATCTGGCTGCACTGAATACCGTGGCCGCCAGCAAGCTTGGCGGGTTGCAGGCAACCATCGCGCGTTCGGCCTTCCTGACTTACGAGACGCTGGGACCGACATTGCCCAATCCGATGCTGGCGTATCTGTGGCTGGCCGTACTGGGGTATGCCACTACCCGGCGTGACCAGGTCGAGAGGGCGCTGCCGGAGATGAAAGCCGTGCGCAATCCGCTGAAGCTGGCACTGATCCTGTTCCGGAAACTGGTCGATCATCCCGAAGGCGTGTTGCTGGGTCATTACGAAATCGAGCGTAACCTGGAACATTACAACGGGTTCAGCGATGGCAAGGTGCGCGTGTATTTCAGTGATTACACGCGTGATCTGGAAAAACTCATGGCTGCCATGCCAGAGCCGGCAGATGCCGAGTTTCCCTTTGTGTTGAACGGTGGCCTGCGTACCGGATTCACGGCCAATACCATCATGCGTGATCCGGCCTGGCGCAAGGGCAAGGGTCCGCATGCGGCACTCTACATGGCGAAGGAAGATGCCGAGGCAATGGATGTACAGGCCGGCGACATCGTTCGGATCAGTTCACGTCGCGGTTCAGTGACGGCGCCGGTCAAGATCGACAACGGCACCATGCCAGGCCATCTGCAACTGCCAAACATGCTGGGTCAGTTTTTTCCCGATGCGGTGACAGGCGAGATGAAGCCGACGGGTGTGGCAATCAATGAACTGGTCGACCTGATGGATCGTGATCCGTACACCGCGTGCCCGCACACCAAACGTATCCGTTGTCGCGTAGAGAAAGTGGACGTGGCAGTTGCGTAGTGCGGCGCTGATAATGAAAAAGGCGCCCGTAGGCGCCTTTTTCTGGTCAGAGCATTGGGACAGGACATTGTGCCGGCTTTCAGCGCGCCTTCATGTAAGGCTCAAGCAGGGATCGCGCGTAAATCTGTGCATCAATCACGGTCATGAAGGTATAGGCACCCATCAGTTTTCGACTCAGGAACATGAGTTCCTTTGGGGGTACGGAGAAGCTTTTGCTGGCGGCTGATTTCGCGGCCATGCTGGCCGCCCGCACATGCAGTCGGCTTTTGGCCCACATGTACTTGCCGTCAGCCGTCACGGTTTCGGCCGGAGCATCCTTCAGGTCGGAGAAGGGTTCGATGGCGAGAAACATGAGGTCGATCAGGCTGTTGCGCGTGCTGTCCTGCATGTTGTCAAAAAAGCTGAAGCCCTTCATGGCCTCGCGCATCAGTTCCCGGTCCTTGAAGAACGCACCACGTGTCAACTTGCGCGCCAGCGTGATCAGGTCATCAGGGAAATCACGCACGGCACCAAAGTCCAGCAGGATGATCTGGTCAACGTCGCCATCCTTCTCGGCCAGCCGTACCAGATAGTTGCCAAAGTTGGGGTCGGTCTGCATCTCGCCCCACTGGAACACTTCGCGGACACACACATCCAGTGCCGAGAGTGCCAGCTGGTTACGACGTTCCTGCGAGAGGGCCAGCACAATCGGGCTGTTGATCGGCACACCACGTTCAAAGCTCATGCACAGGATGGTGTTGGTGCAGTAGTCCGAATAGATGCGCGGCACGATGTAACGCGGGTCGGCATTCAGATAGGAGTAAAACAGGCGGGTGGTTTCCATTTCCTGCCGGTAATTCACCTCGCGATGCATCATCAGGCGCACTTCATCGAGCCATTCCTCGAATTCGCGCGTCATTGGCACGACCTTGGAGACCCTGAGCAACTGGGTGACCAGACTGAGGTCGGTATCGATCGCCTGGGCCACGCCCGGGTACTGCACTTTCAGGACCAGTTCGGTGCCATCACTCTTGCGGCGGGCACGGTGGACCTGCGCCAGCGAGGCAGCGCCAAGCGGAGTGTGGTCTATCTCCAGCTCGGAAAAGCGTTTTTCACCCAGCTGCTCACGGATCACGCTTTCCATGGTCGGCCAGCTGAGTGCGGTGGTGTCGTCGTTCAGCTGGTGCAGGGCATTGGTGATTTCAGGAGGCAGGAAGTGCTCGCCATACAGCGCCATCATCTGGCCGATCTTGACCACCGACCCCTTGAGCTTGCCCAGTTCGCGGACCAGATACTGGGCCTGTTCGGCCATGGCTCGGCGGCGTTTTTCCTCACGCTCTTCCGGGCTGGCAAACATTGAGCCGGCCGCTCCGGCAGCCAGACGTGTACTGGCGATGAATCCGGCCTTGGCCATGGAGAAACGGCGTTCAAAAGCCCCTGTTTTCAGGCGCTTCATCTCATGGGGGTTGTCGCTCATCGGAGAATCCGGAGGGGCAGGGAACCGGTATTCTACCCGAAGCTCTGGCCAATGCGTTTACCCAAAAAGGGATATGTCCTTGATTTTGGCGAATGTTGCCGGCCGTACAACCCGGTATGATTCGTTTTCCCGAGTAGCTGACTGGATGGTCCCCCCGATGTCTCGTGCCTTGCCTGATCCGCTGAACTTCACGCCACCCCCGCTGAGCCGACTCAAGCGCCAGCTGTGGCTGCAACAGCAGTGGTTTGCCCCGCAAACCTTCGGGATGGAGCATCTGGACCCTTCGCGGCCGGCACTCTATGTGGGTAATCACACCATTTATGGCGTACTTGATGCACCCCTGATGTTGCTGGATGTCTATGAAAAGACCGGTATCTATTTCCGTTCCCTCGGCGACCGCTTTCATTTTGATGTGCCCGTCTGGCGCGACCTGCTGCTGGATGGCGGTGCTGTGCACGGTACCCCAGAGGTGTGCTCCGCACTGATGAATGCCGGTGAGCACATCATTGTGTTTCCCGGAGGCGCGCGCGAGGTGATGAAGAACCGTGGCGAGGAATACCGACTGGTGTGGAAGAACCGTACCGGGTTTGCCCGCATGGCCATGCAGCATGGTTACGACATCATCCCGTTTGCGGCGCTGGGCGCTGATGATGCCTACAGCATCCGTTATGACAGCCAGCGTTTCCGGCAGAGCCTGCTGGGCAAGGTGGTCAGGAAGACCGGCCTGATGGATTCACTGTTTCGTGGTGGCGACACGCTGGGGCCCCTGGTGACAGGCGTTGCCGGAACCACCATTCCACGCCCTGAAAAAATGTACTTTATGTTTGGCGAGCGCATTTCCACGGCAGCGTTGCAGGATGAGTACCAGAACAAGGCTGCCCAGTGGCAGGTGCGCAAGCAGGTGGAAATGGCCATCTACAACCAGCTGGATACCTTGCGGGGCATTCGGGCAAAAGACACGGACTGGTCGTGGTGGCGCAAGAAACTGATTGCCCGTCCGGGTCAGTAACCGGTGTGCCCTTGATGGATTGTCTGAATAAAATTTCGTGACCACCACTATGACCTGAACCGGATATTCAGTGTGGTGGTCCTGCAGGATGGAGAGTTGAAAATTGCCTAACGTGATGACCCGGTTTATTGGCCAGGCCTTCTTCAAGTGCACTGGCTGGACCTATGACCGTCGTCCGGAGTTGTGGTCAGACAAGCAGGTAGTGATCGGGTTTCCGCATACCAGCAACATGGATGCCGTGCGCGCGTTTGCCCTGTTCATGGCGCTGGGTCTGAAAACCTACACCATGATCAAGCGCGAGCTTTTTTTCTGGCCCTTGTCACTGGTGTTGCGGCTGGTGGGAGGGTTGCCGGTTGATCGCGCCAGCAGCGGGCAGGTCGTCACCAGAATGGCTGCCGAGTTTGAGCAGCACGAACGCTTTACGCTGGTGGTGGCGCCAGAAGGCACGCGCGGAAAGGATGGCCAGAAGCCCGCCATCAGGACAGGTTTCTGGCACATCGCCAAGGCGGCAAATGTGCCGATTGTGTTGATGCTCTCCGATAATGCATCACGCCAGGGGCGCTTTCTGGGACGCATTCATCCCGATAACCTGTCGGAAGACTTGCGCAAGATACAGGCCCTGTATCGCGAGGCCGGTATCGAGATTACGCTGCCGCAGAGTGCCGTCTGATACGGGGCAGAGTGATCTGCCGATCACCGCTACCGGTATGGCCAAACTGGCAAGCCCAGTCTCAGACCTCGTGCACGAACAGCTTTCTGTCAAAGCGCACTTGCGGCCAGAACACGCCGTCATCGGCGCGCTCGCCAGCGGCAACCACCATGATGGGAAACGCACCATCGGCAAGCTTCAGCAGCTTGCGTACACGCAGGTCGTCAAAGCCTTCCATCATGCAGGTATCAAAGCCGTGTGCGCGGAAGGCCAGCACCAGGTTCTCGCACGCCAGCGCCGCGCTCTTGGCGGCCCATAACCGGATTTCGGCGTGGGTATGAGGGCCGCGCGGTATTGGTGTAAACAGGCCGCCAACGGAAAATGCCGCCTTCTTGAGCATGGCAATGCTGTCGAGCGGGCCGGGCGTGTAATGGTAGGGAATGAGCTGGTAGTAGCGCTTCACCAGTGGCGGCACATCGGGCATTGGCCATTCGCGCAGCATCTGGCGCGAGAACTCGTCAACGCGGTCGGTACGGGCCACACACACGATCAGTTCTGACGCGGTTTTTGCCGCAGACTGGCTCATGCAGGCCTTGACCAGCGCGGCTTTCTTGCCGGCCGAGCGCACCACATAAAATTCCCAGGGTTGCAGGCCGGAGGAGCAGGGCGCCAGCATGGCCATGTCCAGACAGTCGTCCACGACGGCGCGCGGAACGGGTGTAGCGGTGAACTTGCGTACTGAGCGCCGGCTGGTGACCACCTTACGGAACGACTCCAGATCAATGCCCTGCGGGGCAGGCTCGTAGTAACGCTGCTTGCCGCCAACCAGAATGGTGTTGGGGGATTTTTTCGTGGCAGTGGTGCTCATGACTGGTGCTTCCGGATCATTTGATAGTTTGACAATAATCGAACTGTTCGATGGATGTCAAACCTTCTCCGGCGTCATGCTGGCGGGAATCTATTCAGTCAGCTGCCGGCCCGTATCGCTTTCCAGCACACGTCCGGCATCACGCAGCCTGATCAGGTGTGCCAGCAGCGAGTAGCGCGCCACCGGGTGCAGGGCAGGATTTACGTCGTCGTAAACCAGTGGCACCAGATAATCGATCGACAGAGTGGGCAGGAGACATCTTCGACAGCACCTTTGCCTCACGCGCACTAGACGGTGGGCCGGCACGCCTGCCGCATGAGGCCTCGGGACGGGAACGGCTTCCCGGTGCCGTGGGAGAAAGCGTCGGAGTTAAATTGTTGGTCATACAGCAGTAATTCATTGTGCAGGCAAAAGGATTTGCCATGCCAGGAATGCCTGGGATGTATCTGCCCACTTTAATTTCAATGATCTTCTTAATAATCGAATCTTGAAAAATTATCTTGATCTCGCATTCAGACGATGATCTGGTGATTGCTGCTTTGACAGTGGGGTGTTGGCATAGGGTCAGTAATATCTTGTTTGACAAAAAATGGCTGGTTGATGTTGGCGTGTGTCACGATCAATGCTCCTGACAAAGCAGGAGTAACACGATGAATTCGGGAACATGCTTGCAGAAGTTTTTCAGGGGGGCGTTGGTCATGGTGGCGTTGTTGCTGGGGGCAACGAACGCTTTTGCACTGAACCTGCAGCCTTTGGGGTATTTTGAGGCTTCTGGCCGATTGTCTCTGGGGTCAGGGCTACTGACGGTAAGTTGTGATGTGCAAATTATTGGAGAGGCGGTCTCGGATGGCCGGATTCGGGTTGATTCTTTGCGATTTTCAGGAGGCAATCCGGCCTGTCATCGCATACGTGCTGACAAACTGCCTTGGTCGGGCAGTGTATTATCTGTAGATCGACTGCAACTGGATGGCGTGACGGTTGTTATCAAGTCGCTGCTTTTTGGTGGGGTTTGTGGGCCCAAGAGCATCCAGGCAACGATTGATTCGACTGCAGCAACCCTGCATTTTCCCAGGACACTGCTTCCGCCGGATTGCCGACTGGAAGGTACGGTGAAGTTTACTCCCGCGTTGAAAGTGCGACCCTGACAGGAAGTTTGTGAGGTCGCGGTGAAAATCCTTACCAATACGGGCATGGTAGAACATTCAGTCGGCCAGTTGCCAGCCGTGTGCGCTGTCAGTAACGCGGCTGTCGTCCTGCAACTTGATCAGGTGCGCATGCAGCGAATAGCGTGCCACCGGATGCAGGGCAGGGTTCACGTCGTCGTATACCAGCGGCACCAGTTGATCGAGTGACATCGGCTCGCCCGACATCTTCGACAGCACCTTTGCCTCACGTGCCAGACGATGATGAATGGTGTACTGGATGAGTGCCTGGGCATTGTCGATGACATCACCATGGCCCGGTGCAATTTGCGCGATGGGCTGGTGCGACAGTTTTTCCAGCGAGTTCAGGTAGTCGGTCATGTTGCCCGAGGGCGGCACGATAACCACGGTCGAACCATTGATGAGGTGGTCACCGCTGAACAGCAGGTCTTCCTCTTCCAGCCGGTAGCAAAGGTGATTACCGACATGGCCGGGGGTGTGGAGGGTCTGCAGGGTGAATTCCGGCGTGGCCAGTTCATCGCCATCCACCAGTTCCTTGTCCACCATCAGTGTGGCTTGCGCGGGGTCACCGTCCAGCGGTGACTGGCCGAGAATTTCTGCACCGGTTTTTTCGCGCAGCAGCAATGCTGCAGGGGCATGGTCCTGATGCGTGTGCGTCAGCACAATCCAGCGAATGTGGCCACCCAGGTCACTGGCGGCAGCCAGCAGGGCGTCCACATGGGCGTCGATGGCCGGGCCCGGGTCCAGCACCGCAATGTCCTGCGTGCCGATCAGGTAACTGTTGGTTCCCGGGCCGGTCATAAAGCCGGGATTAGGGGCAAGTACGCGGGTAACCCGCGCACTCAGTGCCACCGGCTTCCCGGCAATCAGCTCAGCCACGGATCAGGCCCTGTTGCTTCGCCATGGCAGTCAGGTCCTTGCGCAACAGACGCTTGATTGCACCATAGGTGCCACGGTCTTTCTCGGCCATCATTTCAGCCAGGGCCATGGCGGCGGGCAGCAGTTCATCTTCGGCATGAATGCTGTCGGCAACCTTCATTTCAAGCGCCTCGGCACCACCGATGGCCTTGCCGGTCAGGGCCAGCACCTTGAGGGCCTGCTTGTCCGGCAGTTCACGAATGATTTCGGTCATGACCGGCGTGAACGGAATCTTGATGTTGACTTCCGAATAGCAGAAACGGCCGCGATCAGCGCGCATCAGACGGAAGTCGGCGCCCGACGCCATGATGGCGCCACCGGCATAGCAGTTGCCGTTGATGGCCATGATGACAGGCAGGTCCAGCACGGCAATGCGCAGCAGCATGTGTTCCAGCTTCTGCACGAAATCCTTGAAGCCTTCACCGTCCTGCGCCATCAGCCAGGGCAGGTCGATCCCGTTGCAGAAGGTCTTGGGGTGATTGCTGACGACCAGCAGGGAAGCATTGCTGCGGTCTGCCTCGATCTGGTCCAGGCAGGCGTGGTATTCGGCCAGCACGTCCGGGTTGAAGGTATTGTCCTTGTCGCCATTGGTCAGGGTCAGCACAAACACTGCACCCTTCTTGTCGAGTTGCATGAACGTCATAAGAGGCCTCCAATAAAGACCCGCAAGTCTATGGCATGACGACGGGCGCGGCTACAATCCCGTGCCTCTCCCATGCTCTTCCGCTGCAAGGTCCATCCATGCTGATGCTGCTGTCCCCCGCAAAGACCCTGGATTATGAACGTCCGGTGCCGTCCTTGCCGCTCACTACTCCGGATTTCGTGAAAGAAGCAAAGGCCCTGATTGCCATCTTGCGCGAGCTTTCCGTGCAGGATGTAGCGGCACTCATGCACCTGAGCGACAAACTGGCGGCGCTGAATGTGGCCCGCTATGCCGACTGGAGCCCCAGGTTTACCGAGGCCAATTCCCGTGCGGCCGTGCTTGCCTTCAAGGGGGATGTGTACGAGGGCATGGAAGCGTGGACGTTTGATGAGGATGATCACGCCTTTGCCCAGCAGCATCTGCGCATTCTCTCCGGCCTGTATGGCCTGCTGCGTCCGCTTGATCGCCTGCAGCCCTATCGCCTGGAAATGGGAACCTCGCTGAAGAACCCGAAGGGCAACACGCTTTATGCCTTCTGGGGTGACACCATTGCCAGGGCGGTGAATGCGGCACTGGCAGCGCAGGGTGACGACATTCTGGTCAACCTGGCATCTGAGGAATACAACAAGGCGGCACTGACCAAAAGCCTTAAGGCCCGTGTCATCACGCCGCAATTCCGTGAGGAAAAAGACGGCACGTTCAAGATGGTGAGTTTTTATGCAAAGCGCGCCCGCGGCCTGATGGCATCGCATGTCATTCGCAACCGGCTGGCCGATCCCGAAAAGCTCAAGGGTTTTGATGCAGACGGCTACAGCTATAACGCTGCGCTTTCAAATGGCGATACGTGGGTATTCACGCGAAAATATCCGGTGTGATACGGCGTATTGGGCAATAAAAAAGCCCCCGGTTTTCTCCTGTCGATGGAGAAAACCGGGGGCTTTTTTGTGATCAGGCGCCAGCCTGGCGTGCCTGCTGTTCACTGGTTGCTGTTGTTTCCGTCTTGCGCTGCCACTCCGGCGGCATCCACAAGTGTTTCAGTCGTGCCAGCAGTCCGCCGGGCTTGCCCATGTCACGGAACATGTCCACGTATTCATGCGTCCAGCTGACGATCAGGTTGTTTGTGTGCACCGGGCGGGTAATGCCGTAACGGATCGGTTCAGCAGCCTTTTCTTCGACGAAGGTGCCAAAGATGCGGTCAAAAATGATGAACACACCACCATAGTTTGTGTCGATGTAGCCGGTGTTGCTGGCATGGTGCACACGGTGATGGTTGGGTGTATTGAAAATGAATTCGATGGCCGGGTGCAGCCTGGTGACAAGCGTGGTGTGAATGAAGAACTGATACACCAGCGACAGTGCAAAGCTCACACCAATCCATACCGGATTAAAGCCGATGAATGCCAGTGGCACGTAGAACAGCCAGCCGCCATTGAAAATGTTGGTGGCATTCTGGCGCATGGCAGTCGAGAAATTCATGCGCTCCGAGGAGTGATGGGTAACGTGTGCACACCACAACCAGCGCACACGGTGTGATGCACGGTGAAACCAGTAGAACACAAAGTCGGTCAGCACCCAGAGCAGGGCGCCGGTGGCCCAGTTCAGCTTGATGTCGAGCAGGCGATAGTGATAGGCCAGTGCATACACCGGAAAGGCGATGATGCCGGCAAACAGCAGTTCGGTGATCTGGTAACCGGCACCCAGCATGAAGTTGCGCACGGCCTCACCGGTGTCCATCAGCACAGGGTTGTTCCGGATGCGCAGGTATTCCCACACGGCCACACCAATAAAGAACGGCGTGGCAATCATGAAAATCAGCTGACGTTCGTCCAGTGCCAGCCATGGCGCAATGGTGGCCCAGAGCTCTGCCATCCCGCTTTGGGTCCAGACGTTGGTGATCATGTCGATGAGGCTCATGGCAGCTCCCCTGTTGCTATGAAGGTTGTTATCGCTATTCGGGTTATGGTGCGTCGCCTGGCAGATACCGGGCTTCTGATGTGGTTATTATTTCGGCAGATGGTCAATATTTATTGACTATCCGTGCCTTAAAATTGACTATTCGTGACATTGCATCCAGTCACGGAGAGCCCCGTAAATGGCCAGCGTGATCCGTGTGACCGGCGCGTGGACCCAGTTGCTTGCCGACTGGCTGGACAGCGAGCATCTGCTGGCACCAGATATCCGGGCCGTTCTGGCCCGATGGGCCCCCGACGACATTGTTCCTCTTCCGGTCTGGCAGGAACTGCTGGTGCGTGCCACGGCACTGCGTCCGCAACTACCTGCGCCCGGTCTGGCAATTGGCGCAATGGTGCAACCCCGGCATGTCGGGGTTATGGGCTACGTGGTGCTGGCCAGCAGTAATCTGGGCGAGGCCTTGCTGGCCTACCAGCGTTACGAACGGCTGTTCTATGGGGCCGATCTGGCCGAGATCAGCATGGAGGACGGCGATGTCGAGATTCGCTGGGAGCGCAGCAGCGCCTCCATGGGGCAGCTCATGGATTCTGTCGGCATTGCCTCGCTGATCACCTTTCTGCGTCGGCAGGTGGACAATGCGCCGCCGCCATCCCTGATCACCTTCATCAATTCCTCGCCGGATACGCCAGAAGAAAGGGCGGCCTACGAATCATTTTTTGGTTGTCCTGTCCGGTTTGATGATGGCTATACGCGCGTGCGCTTTCCCGTCAGATACCTTTCGATTGCCATGCCGCACAGCGATCCGGGCTTGCGTGCCTTGCTGGACCGGCAGGCAGAAGCATTGTTGTTGGCACTGCCGGACTCGGATGCATTTGACCGTGCCCTGCAGCAGGTGATGCTGAGGCTGCTGCCGGAAAACAATGCCACTCTGCAACGCGCGGCCGATGCATTGCACGTCTCCTTGCGTACGCTGCAGCGTCGCCTCGACAAGCGTGACCTCACCTGGCAGCAACTGCTTGACCGTACCCGTGAACAACTCGCACGCCAGTACCTGGCAGACCGCTCGTTGATGCTGGGGGACATTGCGCTGTTGCTGGGATTTTCCGAGCAGAGTGCGTTCAACCGCGCCTTCAAGCGCTGGACCGGGCAAACGCCGGCACGCCTGCGAAAGTCTTTGGCTATGCTTTGATTCAGGTCATCGCACGGGTGTGGTCTTGCTGTGTCTCATGGGGGGCAGGCAACAAGTCGGGGTGAAGAGGGAAATGGTCAAGCTATTACTCGCAGTGGCGTTCATTCTGGTGGTGCTGGGGGTGACGTACTATCAGGCCAACAAGCAACTGGCTGTTGCTTATGGTGAATGCATGATCGATCTTGATTTTCAGGCGCGTATCCAGCATGCCGAGTCCGACGGCGATATCAGGTTCCTGTTTGCGCAGGTGGTCGGCTGTGTCGACAATCGCAAGGGGCCCCTCGCTTCCCTCGTATTCAACAGGGAAGAGGCAGTGGCAAACATGGAGAAGATCTACAGCAAGGGTGGCTTCAAGGCCATCGAAGAGTTGCTGAGGATGAGCGCCGATATTGAGGACGTGCAAAGCCAGATCGATGCCGAGAACAATACCCGTGCTTTCCGTGAAGGCGCTTATGGTCGGCAGGAAAACTAGTCAGGGCGCGTGCGCTGCATGTGCGTGCTGCAGGATGGGGGATGATGAAAATGAGATTTTTCAACAGATGGGCGCATATGGTTTTCCTGCTGTGCAACATTGTTTTGGTGCCAGCTTCATATGCTGCGGAAGAGTTGGTGGATTTTGATATCACCGGGTCATGGGCATCCGAACCGCAACTTGGCCAGCTTGGGTTTGTGCAGATTTCTTACACGTTCAGCCAGGACGGTACCTTCATGCAGAAGGCCGATTTCAAGAGCTTCTGTGGCATGGGAGCCGTCACGCCGGATTGCGACTATTTCTGGAATGTGTCGCAGGGAAAGTACTCGTTGAGTGGCAGTCTTCTCAAGCTGCATCACGAGAGGGCAAGTTCCCACCTTAAATATCAGGGAAAGGCAGAGCCCGTATTGCGTGACATGGAAATGCAGCCCATGACAGAAGAAATGCGGCTGAGTGTGGATCAGGGCAAGCTTGTGTTCACCAACAAGAAAGGAAAGGCACAGGTTTTCAGTCCTGTGACAGCTGGTGATTAGGGGGCTCGTTGCACCAGTGTTGCCATTGCCGGTGCGTTTTCTGTGCCGACCACTAGGTATGGTCAGCGGAGTCCTTGTTGCAGTTGAGCACTTTTCAGATAATGGGCATTTGATGCATGCCAGTCTTACAGGGGCGCCACGTGGCAAGCACGTTTATACCGTGATTCAGCCCAGTGCCCGTCGCCACAGCCAGCCACCCAGCAGCAAAGAAAAGCCGATCATGCCGAGCATGTGACGGTTGCGATAAAGCCAGCTGCCGTTCTTTTTATCCATGAATGTCACCAGCTCTTCAGGCACGGCGCCTTGACCAACCACAACTTCCAACGAGTGTGGTTTCATGTTTTCCAGCCGGGTCAGATCAATCCGGATCACGGTTTCGGTATCGGCCGGAATGTTGAAGCGCTGCAGCTGGACCAGTTGCAGTACACCTTTCGTGCTTTCGCGTGCTTTCAGAAGCTCGTCAAATTGCTCGGGTGTCATCAGCTCGCGCAGCACATTGTCCGTCAGCTTGATGGTCTTGCCACCGACGTTCAGCGACAGTCCTTCTTCGGGCTTGAAGCGGGCCATTTCCTGTGCGGGAAAGCGCGCGATATTGCTGCCGGCAGGAACGGGTACACCTTCCGGCATGATGTCGAATGATGTGACGCTGAGTGCATCTTCATCGCCTTCTTCGGCCAGATAGTTGGTCATTACCCAGACAGGGCCGTCCTTGGGGTCGACCACAAACGGCTTTGATGATTTTGTGTGGCCGGGATTGGCCAGCCCTTTTATATCGGTAATGACAAAGTTGTCGATCAGGACCGAGGGATAGGGTGCGCTTTCAGCCTGTGCGGGTGTAACGGGTACAAGCAGCGCAAGAAAGAAGGCAGCGGCAGAAAGGCCCTGCCGGGCATGTGACACAACAAAGGAGAAAGCCATGAATAACCCGACAGCCAGAATGATGATTGCGTGCAATCCTGCCATTGGGCTGCCAGCGCGACAAGTGCGATCAACCGTCTCAAGCGGACTGTAATGCATCCATGCACAGCACGACCTGACCCAGCCCCGGCCGCATCACAACGCAGGAGAACGTCATGCACAGACGCTGCTCGGTCAGTGACAGATAGGGGCGGGTGATCTGCACCCGGCCTGGCTGCTCCAGCGCATTGCGAAAGTACTGGCGACGGGCCCAGCAGGCACCACGGGCATCGGCAAGCGGGTGATGGCGGCCTTGCAATGCATGTGGTGTCAGTTCCGTGTCACCAATCTGGTATCCCTGACTGTCGATCACATAAACGCGGGTAATTTCCACATCCGGAATTTCACGCACGATACTGCCCAGGTTCCTGCCATCCCGATAGGCATTCCAGACGGTCATAAAGCGGCTGCGCATCCGTAGCTCGGTCCGGTCGATCACGGATTTGCCTGCACCCATCAGTGCGGCTGCCTTGTCCCTGATGGTCGCGGTATCCGGCAGATGACGGTCGGCTGGAGCAAACCAGTTGCCCTGCAACAGTTCGGCATCGGCATCAATGGCAATTCTGGCCTGATGCTCGGTGGTTATTCCATCCACCAGAACAAGTGATCCGGATTCGCGCAGTAGCGATACCATGTGGGGAAACAGCCGGGCAGCACGTGACGAGTGCTCTGCGTTCTGTATAAGCGCAGGGTCCAGCCGGACAATGTCGGGGCATAGCGCCAGCACACGCTCGTAGTTGGAGGCACCCGCCCCAAAGTCATCAATGGCAATGCCAAAGCCGCATTCGCGAAACGATGCCACAAAGTCCGTAATCTCGGCGTCGCCCAGTTTTTCGCTTTCGGTAATCTCCAGAACGATGCGTGAATGCTGCATGCCCTGGGCGGTCAGTTCGCGCAGCGCTTCTTCCGGTGAGAAGAGGCGGTGCCGGATGGTCTGGGGCTGAACCGGCAAAAACAGCCACTCATTGTCATGCGGTACCGGCGGGGCATTGCGGGTGTGTACTGCCAGCGCTATCCGGTCCATGTCGGCAACCTGTTGCTCTGGTAGCTTGAGCAACAGTGTTTCGGCGACTTCGCTGCGGCCATTGCGCCTGACCAGCAGTTGCGCCTCCAGTCCTACCGTTCGCTGCAGGGCGGGACTGATGATGGCCTGGTAAATGCTTTGCAGTTCCGTATCGCCAGATACACCGATACTCATGCCATTCTCCTCGCGCACATGGTTGTTACGGGGCGGAAAACTGACGGGCTGGTTCATTCAATGTGCTTCTTGAAAATGGCCGTTTGCTTTGCAGGCATGCAATGCGCGGCATGAAGGGTTTAAGCAGGAGAGGCAAGCCCTGTGCCATCACAACGGGATGGGGCATGTATGCCAATCATTTCGTGATGAAGTTCACGATAGCGCGGCTGAATGATGGTTTTGTAAACGGGGCATGCCGGATGAATGACGGCTGCTGAAAAATGGAAGTGGATTTCCTGCATTACGATGGTGCGTGTCTACAGTCTTTGCACCGCAACAAAACAGCGCCTGATAACTCAGCCTGAGTACAAGATGGCAGGGAGGAGTCAGCCGGGTGCTGCCAAGTTTCCGCTGAACTCCTCTTCAATGTTTGCACCAATCTGTTGTGCCAGCGCGATGGCGCGCTCCGCCACGGGTGAAAGGGTGCGGTCTTTCAGCCATATCGCATGCACATCTGCAAACACGAGTGATGCCCCGGGTGTTTGCAGCTTGCGCAATTTTGGTCCGTTGCGGCTGATGATGGCGTCCGGCAACAGGCCCAGCACATCGGTCTCGGCAATCAGTCGGGCCAGCATGGCAATGTCGTCACACTCCACGGCCAGAGGAAAGGTTTGGCCAGACGAAAAGCCGAAGTCGGCGGCCAGTGTGTCCAGCAGGAGAGGGGAGGTGGAGATCAGGGCAACGCCATAGCGAACCATGTCCTCTGCATGCACGGCTCCCTTGCGCAGCAGGGGGTGTCCTGCACGACAGTACAGCCCGCCATACTGTTTGCCGACGGGTGCCATGGCGTAATGTTCGTTGCGCAACATCTGGCGTGGATCACCCAGGCAAACATCTATTTCCTGTGCCTCCAGCTGTAGCAGCAGTTGCGGCAGCTTGCCAAAGCGCAGGCGGTTAACCACCAGGGGGCTTTGACGGCGCAGCTCGATCAGCAGGGAGGGAACAATGGTGGCAGCCGGTACCGGACCGGCACCAATCAGCAGTTCGCCGGCATCACCGGTTTTCATCAGTGCCAGGTCCCGCATCATGCAGCTGCTGTCAAACACCAGTTCACGCGCCCGACGCAAGACCACGTCGCCGGCCTGCGTCAGCGTGATTCCGTGAGGGCCACGGTCAACCAGTTGCATGCCAACACGCTCCTCCAGCGCCTGAATGCTGCGGCTGAACGCCGCCTGACTCAGGTGAACGCGCTCGGCTGCCGGCGCAAAGCGGCCTTCTTCCACAAGGGCAATGAAATGGCTGAGTCGACGAAGGTCCATGGTCGGTACCGTATTGTGTTAAACGCAATATATCATGTCTTTATTTGCAATTGACACAATATAGTGCCGGGCGCAGTCTGCATTCAATCCACGGTTTTCCCTGCGTCCATGCACAGTGAGCGGGTGCATGTTGCCGGGATTCCATGCAGGTGAGGCATGGCATCAGCGGGGACAGGCTATAACGCATGCAGCAGCTATTGTTTAACAACGGGCAGGTTTTGCTGTGCAAGCCGGGCTGCCACAAGTGCAAGCGTTACCACAGTCACGCACGCACGACACGACCATCACTACATGACAATAAAGACAGGCACCGATGATGCGCATTCTGACAATCAGTTTTCTTGCCGTTGCACTGGTGGCTTGCTCCCGCGAAGTCCCCAAAGTGGAGGGGGCAGACGCAGCCGGATTTTCTGCGCCAACCAGTGCCACGGCGAAGGTACAGGCCGACACCGCCGCAGGGCTTCTGGTGGAAGACGGCATTGACATGCAGGAGGCCGAGCGCGGCCTGATTGCACGCGAACCTTCGTTAAAGGTGATGGCGGCAGATGGCAGCGTGGCCTACGACGCCGACGGTTACCAGTTCATCAAGGGTGATGCGCCCGGCAGTGTGAACCCCGGTCTGTGGCGACAGGCCAAGCTCAATAACCTGCATGGCCTGTACGAGGTGACACACGGTATTTACCAGTTGCGTGGTTACGATCTGGCCGTGATGTCCATCATCGAGGGCAAGAACGGCTGGATTGTGGTGGACCCGCTCACGTCAAAAGAAACGGCCACCCGTGCCATGGCATTTGCGCGCAAGACACTCGGCAACAAGCCCGTGGTCGCCATCATTTTTACGCACAGTCATGTTGATCACTTTGGTGGCGCTACCGCCATTGCCTCGCCGGAAGATGTGGCTGCCGGAAAAGTACGTGTGATTGCACCTGCCGGTTTTCTGGAAGAAGCCACCAGCGAAAACATTCTGGCCGGCCCGGCCATGGGGCGTCGTGCCATTTACATGTATGGCCGCGATCTGCCACGCAGCGAACGTGGCAAGGTCGACAATGGTCTGGGCAAGGAACCGGCCATGGGCACTATCGGCATCCTGCGCCCGACCGAGCTTGTCGACCGCACGCCGCAAACCATGGATGTGGACGGTGTGGAGTTCATTTTCCAGTACACCCCGGGCTCCGAAGCCCCTGCAGAAATGACGTTCTATCTGCCCGCGAAGAAAGCCTTTTGCGGTGCCGAGGTAATGAGCCGCACCCTGCACAATCTTTACACCCTGCGTGGCGCAAAAGTGCGTGATGCCAATCGTTGGTCCGGATATATCGACGATGCCATTGACCGTTTTCCGGACAGCGAGGTCATGTTTTTCAGTCATCACTGGCCCGTGTTCGGCAAGGACCGCATTGCTGCCTTGATGAAGGATCAGCGCGACACCTATCGCTACATTCACGACCAGACGTTGCGTCTGGCCAATCAGGGCCATGGTCCACGCGAAATCGCCGAGCAGATAAAGTTGCCTAAGTCACTCACCCGTCACTGGTGGAACCGTGACTACTACGGCACCGTCAAGCACGATGCCAAAGCGGTTTACCAGATGTATTTTGGCTGGTATGACGCCAATCCCGCCTCGCTTGATCCGCTCCCGCGTGCCGAGCAGGGCAAACGCTATGTTGCCTTCATGGGCGGTGCAGCCAACCTTCTCAAGCAGGCACAGGTATCGTTTGATGCAGGGGATTACCGCTGGGTGGCCGAGGTGCTCAGTCATCTGGTAGCAGCAGAACCAAAGAATGGTGCGGCCAGATCATTGCTGGCGCAGACCTATGACCAGCTAGGTTACCGCGCCGAGTCTACCGCCTGGCGTAACGCCTATCTGAGTGGTGCCTACGAACTGCGGCATGGCGAGCCCGAGAAGGGCGTTAATCTGGCCAATGCCACCGAGCTGCTCAACCAGACGGTGCCCGAGCAGTTCATGCAGATGTTCCAGGTTGCCCTTAATGGCCCGGATGCAGAAGACGTGGCGCTCACCATCAATTTCGATTTCCGCGATGTGAATGAGCAGTACGTGGTGAATATCGAGAATGCCGTTCTGCATTTTCGCAAGGCACCACCGGCCAAAAACGCCAACGCTACTCTGGCTCTCACGCGGCCCATGCTGGTCAAGCTGGTGACCAAGCAGGTGGGTATCAAGGATGTGCTGACATCACCCGATCTGAAAATCACCGGCAGCACGCTGGACCTGATCAAGTTCTTCTCGTTGCTCGACAAGCCAGATCTGGTGTTTCCGATCGTTACGCCAAAACCGTTGGATTGATTTCAGGTGTTTCGTCCTTGGCGTGGCTCCAATGCTAGCAGCAACCATGTTGCGGCTAGCATTGGCAGGTTCTTCGTTACAGGGCCAAGCGGGTCTAGCCATGCCAATGGAATAATCAGACTGATGATTAGCATGTAGGTCAGCATCATGCCAATTTGGAGTGCATAAACCTTGCGCCGTTGCCAACCGGTGAGCATGAGAAGGCCGATTCCCGTATCAAATATCGCTCCGCCAAAAATGCCAAGCGTTGCCAGTGGTCCATGAACCCCGGCACTTGCAAGCAGTGCATAGCTGCCCGGTACATTCCAGAAAGCCGACACCAGTCCTGTGACTATCCAGATCAGCATGATGCTTGCAAATAATAACGGCTGGATGCTTTTCATGATGGCAAACCAACTGTCGGCTTGTGATGCTGGTCTTGACCATAGCGCTTCAGCCAATGGTCTGGAGGGGGTGGCTGAGTATGTATGTTCTGGTGTTGATGCATTTTCGAGCATGTCGAGCGTGGATATGTTTAACAGGCCTCCCAGCTTCAGCATTTCTGTCATGTGGGCAAAAAGTTGCAGTAGCGACATGGGAACAGGAAAAAATCTGGCCTTGCCAAGATGCATCCAGTCACGTAGCAGGATGTAGAGTTCACGCAGGGTGAGTGTGGTGGCCCCCGTGATCTGATGGCGCTGCTTGCCCCCGGTCCAGTGCAAAATCATGTGCGACACAGCGGAGCACAAGTCATCAATATGCACGGGGTTCAGGGTCTGCTGACCGTGTCCGGGCAAGGGAATGATCGGCAATGCCGATAGTTTGCAAAATAGTTCGGTGCTGCTCCCTCCCTGGCCAATCACGATAGACGGATAAATCACGATGCATTCACCCGGTAGTTGCCATAGATGATCATCGGCTAGTTGTTTGGTTCTGAGAAACGGGATGGCAACATCGGGCAGGTCTGCGCCCATGGCAGAAATCTGGATAACCTTGACCCCGGCCTGGCTGCATGCTGTGAACAGGGCTTGAGGGGCTAATGTCTGTATGCGTTCAAACGACTGCTTGCCATCTTCGCTGATGATGCCAACGGCATTGATCACCATATCGACATCGGCTACGCGAGCTGCCCATTGTTCGGCTTGAGTATCGTGGCTGAAGTCACACGATCGCCACTCCCAGGCAGGAATACGGGCTTGCCAGTCTTCGGCCCGCCGGGCAGTAGCCACAATTTTGTGGCCATCACTGGCCAGTTTTTGAGCGAGATTAAATCCGATAAAACCAGTGGCGCCAGTAATCATGATTTTCATGACAGGTCACTCCCACAGATCAAATGATGGTTGAAGTGGCTAATAATCAGGAAAGCCATGGTTTGTAGACCATCAGTGCAAAGACACCAATCCCGGTGCCAAAGGCGGGATAACCGAGGTACTCCCAGATCCGTACTAGTCGGATGAACCGTGCGGGGAGTGGATCACCCGGCATCATGGCCTGCAGCATGTTGCGCAGTTGGAGCTGTATCCAGACCACCGGCAACCACAACGCACCGATGAAGAAGAAGAGGGCCATGACCACCATGAACCAGCCTGATGTGAAGGCATAACCCAGCCGATGCATTAACAACAGACCGGTTATTAACTGAACAACGACTGCGGGAGAGGTAAAGATCCAGTCCGCCAGTACCACTGTGGCTGCGGTGACCCTGAGCGCCTCTGCGTTACCACTTCGTGTGGCGCGGATCATGAAAAAGAAGGTGCCAAGACCGGTGCCATACAACAGCGTTGCACTGATGATGTGGATGGTCTTCAACAGGTTGTAATCAAGGCTGAGCAGAGTATCGAGCATGTCACTTCATCCGTCGGTTGATGGAGTGACAATGCGTCAGGCTGGTGGGGCGGGTCTTCCTGATTTATAAATCTGTAAATGAAATCATGTGGTTAGGTGATTTTATCGATCCGGTGGTGTTGTTTTCTATACATGCCCGGGGCCATGCCTTCAATTTCGCGGAATGCCGTATAGAAGGCTGACAGTGAATTGAAACCCGTTGCCATACCGATCTCCAGCACCGACATTGATGGTCGCTCGATCAGTAACTGCCTGGCCTCGCCAATGCGGTACTGTTTCAGGAACCGGCTGAAATTTATGCCCTTGTGCTCGTTGATCAGCTCGGACAGTTGATGGCTGCTAAGCCCAATCACCGATGCCAGTTGAGCAAGGTTAAGATCCTCCTGGCGGTAGAGGTGTTCCTGCTCCATCTGTTGCTGCAGGCAGGCCAGTTTATCCTGAATGTTGGTGCCGGCCAGTTGGCTGCGCCGGTTGGCTTCTTGCTGTAATCCTTCTGCTGCGGCAGCCTCTCTCAGCTCGTCCGAGACAACCTGGGCCAGTTCCGGATATCTCAGTTGCAGTAGATGGCCCAGGACCATGAGGGCAGTAATGGCGCTGCCATAAGCCAGATAAAACCAGGGCTGTTCAAATACAACCCCAATCATGACCAGTAGCGCGGCACCCAGGCCTGTAATAACGACCAAGGTCAGGAGTATGGCCTCGGCTCGCACCAGGCTGGTCGGGTGGGCAAAACGCCCCAGTCGTTTTAACACCAGTAGTGCATAAGCTGAGCCGGCTGCAAAGGAGATGCCATAGACCCCTTTTTGCAGTGTCATTTCCAGATCGGGTTTGATGATTTGCAGCAGGGCAATAAGGCTAATGCCGGTAACGGGAGAAAGATGAAGGGCTATGTGTCGCCCTGTCACATTCATGCCCAGCAAGCTTTCTACACACAAAAACAGTAGTGGTACCACGCAGTACAAGGCTGCCTCATGAAGCAGAAAAACCGGCATGGATTGCCAGCCGAGAACCGTAAGCAGCACATGGGCCTGAATTACTGTCAGCGACAGCACACATCCTGCCATTAGCCGGGATGCCAGACTTTCCCGGAAGCACAGGTGTGGCAGATAAAGCAGGCCAAGGCCGAAGCCAAGAGAGATCCAATGACTAAGCCAGTCAGTGCTCATGCTTTACCACTTGATCATCGGTGCAGGGTTCAGCGGATTTTTCAACATCCATTTGCTGCCCATTTTGGCCAGCATGGCGTGAAAGCCTTCGTTGGGAAATGCGTCCTTTACCTGCTTGATGAATTCTTTTGGCAAGCCATTGGTGACGGCACCCAGTGAAAAATCCACCAGATCGCCCCGGCGAAAGAGTTCCACCAGCGGATACGCCAGCTTTGTATACGGGCGCAGCTTGTGGTGTTCGGTAATCATCAGTTCGATTTCCGTGGTCCAGGCCTGCAGGCCGCGACGCTCCAGATAGTCGCGGGCCGGGGGCAGGGAAGGGGTCAGGTAATCCAGTGTCTTGCCGGTCCACAGGCCAATATCGTGAAAGGCCCCGGCAATGATGATTTTCTCCACTTCTTCCGGGGTGCACTCCTTTAGCGCCAGACAAAAATTCACCACACGAAAGACATGGTTACGGTAGCCCGCATAGTCCTTGCCAATCAGCTCTTGCCATTCGCCCAGAATTTCATCAAGCAGTGGAATACTCGTTTCGACGTTCATTCCGACATCCCTTTAAAACAGCACCATGGCCGCATTGAACGTCAGTCCAATGAGTGCCAGCGAAGACAGTACAAAAATCACAAAGCGTAGTTCAATCTTGTTGATGACGGCCTGCACCAGACTGTGTACCACGCGCAGGCCGACATAGGTCCAGGCCAGTGTCAGGTTGATGCCGCTGCCTTCACCCATCAGTGCCAGTGCCAGCGTGATGGCGTAGAAAATGGTTGGCTGTTCCATCAGGTGATTGTAGTTGTCGGCCTTCCAGCGTACCTCGGCCGGCAACTGGTTCATCTGTTCGCCACGCGGGGCATAAGGGTCTGACTTCATCTTTGCCTTGAACATGGCCGGCAGGCGGGTGGCGTACATCCACGTCCACATCACCAGTGACCAGGCAACAAGGGCAACAGTCGGGGCGAGAATGGGGCTGTGCATTATGGTGCCTGGCATGAAGTGCTCCGTCTTCTTGTAGTGATTAATGAAACAGATTAATTAAAAATCAGAAGGTAAAGTTTTCGGTCTCTTCCTTCGACAGGTCTGCCCCCAGCCATACCTTGGCCTGACGGGCACCTGCGCCCAATGCCATTTCCTGCAGCACACGCTGCTCAATCATGGTGAGGCCGCCCTCCAGCACCTCTTTCGGGTGCATGATGATCTGGGGGCGCGGGGTGAGGAAGTGGCCGGCGTAGATTTCCTGAAGCCCGGCCTTGAGCAACGATTCGGCGGCCTCGAACTCACCCACCAGCATGCGAGGGTGTGAGAAAGAAGACTCTTTCACGACGGTCTTGCCATCAGACGGGTTCTGGATGACCAGTTTGTTCCTGAAGAGCTGAACGTACAGGGGGGAGGGCAGCAGTTTGCGTAAAAATGGATTCATGGCCTGTTATTACGTCCGTTAATTCAGTCCGTTGCCTGATGATGCAGGCTAGACTGAAACACTACCGCAACACACGCAATTTGCGCCAGTCAGGCTGGTATGCCTGCAGGCGCGGTATCGGGCAGGTCAATCACATCACCCTGACGAATCACGCCGTCGCACAGCACGGTGGCACGCAAGCCGCCCCGGTGCAGGAAGGCACGGATGATGGCCTTGCGCGGATGTGCTGCCGTTTCCAGATTACGGCCCAGTACCACGCAGGGCTCGCACAGCTCTATTCCGCGCAGCAGTACGGGCCCCACCCGAAAGGTTTTGCCGACAAGGTTGTTCAGGCCAATACCGCGTGTGACCAGATTGCGCCGGGGCGCGTGCAGGGGGATGGGCATGCCCAGAATGGCCGCAGCGGCGGCAATGGCCTCCGCCTCGATCAGGGTGATGTTGCGCGCGGGGTGGCGTACCGAATGGCTGAAAAAGCGGTCCCCCACAATGCCGGCACCGGTTTTTACCTGCACAGCCGGCAGCTCCAGCATGTCGCCATGGCGCTCGGTGGCTACCAGAAGTGCCGTAATGACTGGCGTTTGAAGGTTTTCGGCCGGTGTGGTCATGGTTGGACAGGTGGTTAGACGTATAGTGAGCTTAACTGTTCAGCTTGCCGTGATTTCACGGCCGCTGTGAATGTGACAAGCGACCCGGATATACTCGGGCGACACGGAGGTCTGCCCATGAAGTCCACACCCCTTACCAGTTTCAAGCCCGACATGATTGATACCCTGCTGTCCGGCATTCCCTTCTGCAAGGATCTGATGTTCAACGATCCTGACCAGATGAAGGTTCTCCTCAGCCATTCGCAACTGTTCGAGCCGGCCCCCGGGGAAGTGGTGATAGAGAAAGGCGCCCGTGACAATATTTTCTATTTCCTGCTGTCCGGGCAGCTGGCGGTGTATCCCGATGGCAAGAAGAAGGGTGAGGCACTGAGTTACCTGTCGGCCGGACAAATCCTGGGTGCCTTGGCGTTGCTGTGCAAGTCGCCGCGTACCGCCACCCTGGTGGCAGACCCCACGTCATCCCGCGTGCAACTGTTTGGCGCCGACTTTTCGCCCTTTGGCGAGCTTACCGACTTCAGCAAGATTTCGCTTAACACCAAGCTGCTGCTGTGGCGCATGGTGATGAACAACACCCGCTGGAAGCTGAACGTGTATCGCATGCAAAATCCGGATCATGCACTGTCGGATGCACTGCAGAAGGTCGAGGCATTTACGGGCGAGAAGGGCACGATTGAAGAGTTGCAGAGCCTGGACCGGCAGATACACCAGCTGACCGATCTCATGCAAATGTGGAATCAGGCACTGACAGGCTAAACCCGCTGCCCGCAGGTGGCGCCAACTCTTCCTTTGAGAGTGGGCATGAACGTGGGCATGAGAGTGGACGCCTCAGGTTTTGCCCGACTCAGACGCTGTGTGTGTTTCTGCGATCCTGAGTCATGCCCTGTTTGTCACGTAGTCATGTAGCCCGTTAGTCCTGCGCCACAAAAATCAGTTTGCTGGTATCAAAGCCCAGTGACGCCGCCTTCTTTACCAGACGGTCTTTGGTGGCGGCGTCCAGCGTGGGCGTTCTGGACAAAATCCACAGGTATGACGTGTTGGGGCCGGTGACAAGCGAGTACTGGTAATTCTCGTGATCCAGCTCTGCAACTACGTAGGCACCGTAGAACGGACCAAAAAAAGAGACCTTGAGATAACCCTGATCGGGCTGGCCCACAAAGTAGGCCTTGCCCTCGGCTTCTTTCCATTTCTGGTCGGCTGCCGAATAGCCGCGATTAAGCACCCGCACCCCGCCATCATCGCGCAGGCTGTAGTCGGCAGTGACTTTGGACAGGCCTCGCTCAAAGGAATGGTCCAGCCGGGCCACCTCGTACCACTGGCCAAGATAGCGCTCCAGCTTGAAGTTGCCGACCGGCTGGACGTTCTGGGGCAGGGCGACGCAGCCGGATAAAAAGACAAACACGATCAGGGACAGGATTTTCATTTTATTGCCTGTGGTGTTGGCATGCATGAATGGCATAAATGGTGGCTGTTATGGCCATACGATTAAAGCGCGGCTTCACGCCTTCTTGCCGGCTCATGTGGTGATAAGGCAAGCGGCCCAGTATATGCCTATGCCCATTTGCACGGCGAACGCCGAGAAGCGCAGGGTGACGGCGGTGGAAGAGAGCGAGCTCAGGTGAATGAGTGACTGCACAACGCGCGCGCCAAGAAAGACATACGCCAGTGGATCGGTGAGGGCGGTCCTGTCGGCAACAATGGCAACCAGCATGAGGCCGCCAAAAATGGGCAGGCCCTCTATGCAGTTGGCATGCGCCCGCGCCAGACGCTGCATGAACGGAGAGAGGTTGGCGTTGTCCGGCATAAAGCCGTTGGCCGGCACAGCTTTGGTCAGCACCAGCCAGGACCGGATGGATTCCATGAGCACCAGAAGCAACAACGACCAGCTGATGAATCCGGTTAGGGCGATAAGGGTGGGGGTCATGGTATTCATGATGCGTTCCCTGATTTTTATTGATGATGTATGCAGCCATACATGCACCCTAAAAGTCTAGCGCGGTTTTGGACGCGTGCAGCCGACCGTTTTACGGCCTTAACACCAGTAAATGCCAGTGCGGATTTCAGTGCGGGTGTCAGCGTGTGCGCAGGCGGCTGGTGTTGACGATGTCGATGGCACGGGCGCGCAACTGGCCGCAGCCGCCGTCCACATCCTGACCAGCACTGTTGCGTACCTTGGTCAGCACGCCACGGCTGTGCAGGTAGCGGACAATCTCGATAATGCGGGGGCCGTCGGGGCGCTGGTAGTCGTCGCCTTCCAGGCTGTTGAAGGGGATGAGGTTGAGCACCGCGTACTTGCCCTTAAACAGGCGCAGGATTTCGTCCAGCTCGTCCTGACCGTCGTTGATGCCCTTGAGCAGCGTCCATTGGTACTGGATGGGATAGCCCACCGAGCGGGCATAGGCCTCTCCCAGCTCCATCAGATCGGCCGGGGCAATCTTCTGTGCCTTGGGCAGTAGGTGTTCACGCAGATCGGCTTTGGTGGTGTGCAGCGACAACGCCAGTGCCGGCTTGACCAGTTGCTGCGGCAGGCGCTCGAACACACGCATGTCGCCCACGGTAGAGAACACCAGGTTCTTGTGGCCAATGCCGCCTTCCGTGCCCAGCAGGTCGATGGCCTCCAGCACGTTGTCCAGATTGTGGGCCGGCTCGCCCATGCCCATGAACACCACCTTTTTTACCGGCCGTATCCGGCGCGCCAGCACCACCTGCGCCATGATCTCCATGCTGCTCACCTGACGCAGCAGGCCACTCTTGCCGGTCATGCAGAAGCGGCAGCCCACCGCACAGCCCACCTGGGTAGACACGCACAGGCCATCACGGGGCAGCAGCACACTTTCCACCATCTGCCCGTCGGCCAGCGCTACCAGCAGACGCGCCGAGCCATCGGCCGCCGGGTACTGCGTATGGATACGGGCCAGCGCATCGAGCTCTTCCGTAATCTGCGGCAATGCCTTGCGCACCGCCAGCGGCAGGAAGTTTTCGGTAGGTTCGCGCCGGGTGCCGGTATCCAGCGGCTTGCCCTTTAGCCACGCACGCACAATTCGCCCGCGATGAACGGGCAGGGCGCTAAGGTCGGCGAGGCGTTGGGTAAGGTCGGAGATTCGCATGGGGGGCGAATGCTACCACCGGGGTGTGGGGGTGGTCATGCGGTGTGGGTGCTGGCCATTGCGCCTGTAGCGAATGGTTAGCCTTCTAACTGCTTGAGCACCAGGCCAGATTATCTCTGGCCTGGTGCTCAAGCGCCTCACGCAGTCTGGGCGTGTTGTAGATGGGTTGGCGCGCAAGAAACTCTGCCAGAACAGTCCGGCGCTTGCTGCGAAAGAGAGGGGCGGGCACCCAGCTGTATTCTGCCCGAACCTGTTCCTCATACTCCATAAAGCGCGGACGCGGCGCCCCAAGGATGGACAGGTCTATATCAACGAGCAGCATCTGATCCTGACCTTCCGGCAGAACGGAGTGCCGGGTAGCAAGAATGTGATTCCTGATCCGCCCGATCCTGTCCGCAGAGACTCCAGCCTTGCGCAATTCGGCCTCGGCCCACTCGGCACTCTTGAGTTCATTGTCGCTAGCCTTGACGTCATACACGGCGTCATGGAACCAGAGCGAAATTTCTACTTCTGCGGGCTCAATCGCCAGATCAAGGTGGCGCTCAAGCAGCGCCAGGCATTCAGAAAGATGCTGGACAGTGTGGTACTTCCGTTGAGGCTCGGCATATGCAGAAAGCAACTCCTGCATCAGGGCGAGACCATCGCCCTGTGCATGAAGGCCCATCCAGCAACGTTTCCATGATGACTGCAGCATGTTTTCCTTTGGGAGGTAGCAATATCAAGCTTTATACTTCTCGTATGCATCTAAGTATAGGCGCTCAGATTCATCACGGAACTGGTTTCGCTTTATATTTAACTCACTAAGCTTTCCACCAATACTTTTATAGATTATTTGGTGGGCTTGGTTTTTTAGTTCTGCTTCATTGTATTCATCGATTTCAAAATCATCTTTCAATGCCAAGTTAACTAATCTCAATAAGACCGTCTTATCAATTTTGTCTATAGTTTCGTAGTCGCCATCATCGGTCAAAAAATAGCCTTGGTTATTATCAATTTTTAATGCTTTCATATCCGCCTCTTCTCTCCACGTACGCAGCTTCACCTGCTTCCAACGAATCCATGGTTACTTGGAAGTTATTTATTTTTTTTCCGTCAACAGAGCAAAGCTCTTTATCAGATGGGTGCCCTGAGTATCTTCTGTACACAATTTTACCCTCTTCAATTTCTTTGGATGTATACACTATATAATTCGCATTAATTGATGCTCCAACTGTGCTATTGTGCGTGACAACAACCACAGGCATATTCATCGATATTTCCTTTAACATTTGATTAACCTCACTCTTCAAGAAAAGGTTATCAAATGAAGATTCGGGCTCATCTATCAATAGATAGTCAAAATTTTGAGCATCTTTAATTTCTTGTAGTAACCGAAATTCAGACCTTTCACCGCCAGAAACTTTAAAACCATCTTTATTTAATATTTCGTACTCAATGCATGCAAAATACTTATAGAACTCGGATGGGGTCAGATATTCATTTCCCTTTAGGGCGACCAGATATTTATACGGGTTAGAGTACTCTTTGTACGCATCACTAAAGGCTACTTTTTGGCCGCTTACATTCTTGACCTCACCAGGTCCTTCAAAGGCTCGCTGCTTACAAACAACTTTGAATCCCTGAAAGCTCTCCTCATATATGACTTTATCAACCTGCAGCAGCTTTGCAATTTCGCTAAATTTGAGGGTCTTTTTGTGTTCAAGCATTACCTTGTATAAGTCAACATCTTTAACTTGAGTTGCTGATGTTCTGAGCTGAAGTTTGTTTTTAACATCCCGCACGATGTCATTAACTACGACCTTCTTTTTTCTTTCTAGTGCCTTAGACCATAGATGATCTATTAATTCACATGCTAGCGCCTTCAAGTTGTTTTGATCTACATGCCTATCAATAATTTCTCGGTACTCAATATTTTCTATTAACTGGCGCACAGAACCAATCAAGTCATTAAGCGGTTTATCTGTGCCAACGTCAAATTGTGTTTCATTAAATAGGGCTACCCTAGAAAAGGCGTCAAGCTTTTCAGCTTCTTCAGCCAATTTTAAAAGAGTTTCTAGGTAATCCTCTACTCTCCGCTTATTAATCCCAAGGTCGACGTTCAATATATCATCTAAAACGGCCTTAAATGGACTTAGGTGCTTATCCACAAACGTGCTCTTCTTGCGAGCGACATCGGCATTGAACTCTTTTTCATAGTTGTCATCATTTCTCTGAACAAGAGAGAATTGATAAATATATTTTACATTTTCACAATCTTTGCTTATCTGATTTAAAGTTACAGTCTTCCCTGAAGATCTTGCGCCAAGCACGATATTCAATCCGGTGGATAGTTTTTGGCCATCATCAAAAACCTGAAATAGAGAGTTTCCTTCCGATCTAGATAAAGCAACTTTGCTTCTATCACGTAGGCTAAACTTCAATGATTTTATGGATAAATCACCGCAATCAATGTATGTTTGTCTTGTCGGAAACGTTCTCATTCCCTCGCTAATTCGAGCGTCACTAAAAATAACTGGTGTTATTTCGGTTTCATCTTTTGCCATACGAATAAATTTTTTGGGACTATCAACCTCGCCAGCAGATATAAAATCTCGAATCCGCTCAAGCGTATCTCCTGAGATGGCGGGCCTTTTTTCATAATGAGGGATGATTAAATATTGATTAAGGTCGCCAAAAATATTAACCAAATCGTCAGCAGTTATTGAATCTCCAATGGCCCTAATTTTCTTTGATACGGCACTGGTTTTTAGTTGAAAATCATTCAGGTTTTCATTTTCTGAAATAACAAGGACATGGCCTTTATCCAAATTAATTTCTATGCCTGGAAATACGATGCAGTCCAGCTCTTTAGTAATTTCGTTGAACTGGTTCAGGTCAAATATGTCATGATTTGTTATGGCTATGGCATCTAGTTTAGCTGAATTGATATATTCAATTAATTTCTCTATTGAGAATGTAAAGTGCGCATCGCTAATTGTAGGTATGGTGTGCATATGAAGATCAATTTTTTTCAATGTCCGCTCCATAAGAAATTAGAAAAAATAAAGTTCGAAACGTGAATTTGTAGAAGGCCGTAGAGCGCTGGAATTAAGGAAGCGTTTTTGGCGCAGGCCAAGAACGTCGCGCCTTGAGTGGGTTGCTAAGCGCCGGCTGCAGGTATTAGTCTCTAGATTCAGGAACCCGAACATATGTTTTCCTCTCAATGACTCGTTGGACCTGCTGAATATTTCTGGCGCCAACTTGAGTGGCAATCTGCTCTGCGCTGGCGCCACCGGCCGCCAGAGACCTAATTGCAAAAACCTGCTCAATACTGAGCCTTCCTTCAGGTCCGCAGATTACTTTGAGTGCGTAGGAATCATCTTTCCAGTTTTTTGAAACCCACGGTGCAGGCAAACCTTTTCTTGGATGTTCGCGGAGCCAAGCTTCAAGCACCCGCTCAACATTGTCCGGGGTTGGTATTGCGTTCTTGGCTATCCTTCCGTGTTCATGAAGGTAGGCGATACCTGCCCGACCTCCCGGTATCATGTTCAGCAACCTGTCATCATCCCAGTGAGCCGCGACAAAAGCCTCTTCAAGGTCTTGTATCTCAAGCAGACTAGGCGCAACGCCCATTACCTTGTGATGTACATACGTAAGCCGACCCTGAACTGTACGCTCTCGATAGACCCGGTGAAACTTCAGCGGTGACCCCCGGTTGATTGCTGCTCGGTGCTCTGACCACCTTTTCTTCCAATCTCTAGCCGTAATCCCCACGTAAAACATTCCGTCATCCGGGTATTCCTGCCCAGATCCAAATATGTGCTGGTAAAGCGTAAATCGTTGACGCATTAATTTTTCAGCTACCCCTTTTTTCATAAGCACTAGCGGCGCCGTAAATAGCACTGCTGGGGCCTTTGCGGTTTTGGCAAGTTCCGAATACACCTTCAGGTCTTCAGGATCTAAGGTGTCTCCGCCTTTGGCCAATGCACGCAGGGCGACGCTCTTATCAAAGACTGATGTCAAATTTGGATCTGACACTACCTCTAACCTCAGCCAAGGCTGCATGCTTTGAGGGTTTTGATTCTCGTCCTCTGACACAAGGCGGTGGCCTTCCTTGCGTTTATATCGATCTAACGAGGCAGAGAAATAGTTCCAGGTACCATCCTTCAATAAGGCGATCACGTGAATCACAGGAAAGAACGACTCTGCGGAGAAGAAAGCAAATGGATTTTCAATGATCTTGCGTACTCGCTGGTCCTGCACTCCTTTCTGGACTAAATACGCGTCAAATTGACGAAGATGAGGGTGCAGCTCCTTTGGCGCGTAATGACGGAATGCTTCCTTGTCGATGATTATCGTCATTTCTCTACCATCGCAATTTTCACGTTATTGCCTCCGGCGCCTAACGTTGGAGTTCAGGCCGACCGGTGACCGGCTTGCCTGATACTGGGATGCGCCTGGAACGAGTTTTTAGGTTCGCACTCTACTTAGCTGCAATTTCAGAAAGAACCGCGTCCTTGTTTGAATATATTTCCATTAGCTTTGCTGCCTCAATGGCGATGTTCTTTTTTCCTGCGACTAATGCCTTACGGGCGATATATGCAAGCGCCTCATCTTTACTCGAATATATTTCAATTTCTCGTGCAGCTCGGATTGCCGAGTTGTACTCACCGGCATCCGATGCATCTCTTGAGATGCCTTGAAGCGCCTGGGACTTGTTGGAGTAGACATTCATAAGCATAGCCGCCTCGATTCGGCTTTCGAAGCCGCCAGTCGATTGGCTGGTTACCTGCGGCAATGGAGCTTTAGAGACGCTATTGCTTGCCGCTACGGTATTCGGATTCGAATCAAGTTGATTATTGCTACTGCTCGGCAACGATTCAACAGTGACATGAGCCACCTGCACAACACTTGGTTCGTCATCACTCAACTGATATATGAGTGCAACTGCCGCGATGAAAGTCCCAATGATCGTCGCTACCGCGGCTGATTTGTTCAGGATGCTCATCAATCTTTCCTGTAGATATAACGTTTTAGCTAAGGGGCCCGGAGGCAGGCGGAGCCTGACACCGGGCCCCTCTTGAGCGAATTGTTAGCTTTTTGATTTCACGGCCTTTTTAATAACTTGGGGAGTTTTCTCTGGTTCAATAATCTTGAACACTTTCTTGGAAAATTCAGAGGGGCTTACATCCTCTTTTAGTGGTCCCTGTAATTCATCAGTTAGTTCTGATCTTGGATCATCAGAGCATGTGACTTTAAGAAGGTCGTAGCCAACGGATTCTGGCGCGGCAGGCTTGTAATTAATATACTCGCGCGAACTATCTGATTCATAACTTCCGTCACTTTTATAGCTGTAAATTGCTTTTGCTCCGAGTTCTTCATCTTTACATTTGAAGAGGTAAAGAACCTTTGATGATGCGCCGGTCTTGTCATAATACTGAGCCCAGCTTCTTTTTTGATTATTGCCATCATCTCTGATGCTATCCATATCTAAAAATGCTATCGATTCTTGTGAGATATGGACTATCCACCAGTCGGCCCCATGCGAGATGCTGGAGATGCATAAGATCGCGAAAGTAAATATGATGCTTATAAATTGCCTCATCTCGATGCCTCGATTCAAAAAGCTAACGTTAACTAGCCATCAAAACTGACGCCTCCAAATGCGTCACCTCTAATGGCTCAGCCTGTTTAATTATCCCGGTACCTTGATTTTCTTGGATGGACTGAGTCGAGAAAGGTATTCTGATGCGTTCCTGCAACTGCCTGGCCAATCCTTGGTCGTTATGGGGCGGGGTTTGTACTGAACATATCGCATGGCGGGTCGGTGGTCTATCGTCTGTATCAGGCATAACCGGCACTGTCGCTAATGCAGTTGCTGCCTTTGTTATGGCTGTGCCTTAATCTGCGCATATTCGCGGCTTCGCTCTGCGTACCACAAGGGCAAAGCCGCTCCCACATACCCACACACCCAATAACGGGCAATGCAAAATGATCGATATTCCTCCGGAGCAGCAAACCATTCTGGAAGCGGCTGCCTTCCGCAAGCTGCTGGAGCATCTGTCCCAGCGTCATGACGTGCAGAACATCGACCTGATGAACCTGGCGGGTTTTTGCCGTAACTGCCTGTCCAAGTGGTACCGGGCGGCGGCGGAGGAGCAGGGCATTGCGCTGTCCGATCCGGATGCGCGCGAGATCATCTACGGCATGCCGTATGAAGAGTGGAAGGCCAAATACCAGAAGTAAGATGTACCAGAAGTAGGGTGTATCAGCAGTAACGCGGTACGGGGCCCGGTGTTCAGGCCCCGCCACCCAGTGCCCGTCGCCACAGGCGGGCCGGCAGTACGTTGCGCAGGCGGTCGATGGCCTGGGCGACCAGTGCGGGGTGGGGTTCGTGCCCTACGTCATGGGCAATATCCAGTGAGACGTCGGCACCCAGTGCCTGCAGGTGCTCAAAGGCATCGCGGGCGTGGTCTGCGCTGATCACGTCGTCGGCATCGCCATGATAAAAACTGATGCTGGTGAGTTGGGGGGCTTCGGTGGGCAGCCGTGCATAGCGCCCGGCAAAGGCCAGTACCCGTCCGGCCAGTCCGTCCACGGTCTTGATGGCCTCCAGTGCCATGATGGCGCCCTGCGAAAAGCCGACGACCACGGTATCGGTCGGGGGCACCAGGCTCTGGGTTTGTATCTTACGGATCAGGGCCACAAAGTCGGGCATGGCGGCGGCAATGCGTTCCGGCCGGTCATCCTCACCCATCTCGCTCACCGAAAACCACTGCCGTCCGGTCCAGTAGGCGCTCTCGAAGGCCTGCAGGCCGGGGGGCAGGGCAATGGCGGCCTCTGGCCAGGCCTCGTGAAAGGCGCGGGCCATGTCCAGCAGGTCGGTGGGCTGGGCGCCCAGCCCGTGCAGCAGGATGATCAGCTGCCGGGCGTTAGGGGGTGGGGTGTCGCTCAGCAGGCTGGCGTCGTTCAGGGTGTAATACATGGTGGCGGGCCTCCTGTGGCTCCTGTGGCCGTGCCCGGTGCCGGTCGTGTCTTCAAGCATAGCCACATGAGGCATATTCACGCATCCGGCAAGTTGCCTTCACCTTGCCTGACATCTGCCCGGAAACGGGCTAGAATTCGCGCCCTCTATTTACCTTTGCCCCCTTGATGAGGTTGTGCCGTGAGCGTCGAGACCATCAAAGCCCTGCAGGAAGACCACTTTGGCCGCTGGAAAAACCGCGAAGCCATCGCCGAGAACATGATCCCGGCCATCGGCAAGCTGTACCGCGAACGCAATGTGGTTACCACGGTGTATGGCCGTACCCTGATCAACCGCTCGGTCACCCAGTTGCTCAAGCATCACCGCCGCGTGCGCATGATTGCCGGCGACCTCTCTGTGGTCGATACCTTCCCGATCATGGAAGAACTGGCCAAGCTGAACCTGGGCCCGTGCAACGTGGACATCGGCAAGCTGGCCACCAAGTACAAGATTGTGGGCGGTGATCTGGCCGCGTTTGTGAAGAACGCCGTGGCCCCGGCCATTGGCCAGATTGATGAAGGCAAGCCGACCGATGTGGTGCTGTACGGCTTTGGCCGTATCGGCCGCATGCTGGCCCGCCTGATGATTGAAAAGGCCTGCAAGGGCGACAGCCTGCGTCTGCGTGCCATCGTTGTGCGCAAGTCGTCGGAAAGCGATCTGCAGAAGCGTGCTTCGCTGCTGCGTCGTGATTCCGTGCACGGTCCGTTCGAAGGCACCATCTCGGTGGACGAAGAAAACGAAGCCATCATTGCCAACGGCAACTTCATCAAGGTGATCTACGCCAGCCAGCCGGAAGACATTGATTACACCGCCTACGGCATCAGCGATGCGATCCTCATCGACAACACCGGCAAGCTGAAGGATGACGTGGGCCTTGGCCGTCACCTCACCTGCAAGGGTGTGAAGCGCGTGATCCTCACGGCACCTGCCAAGGGCAACGTGAAGAACATCGTGTTCGGTGTGAACAGCAACACCATCCTGGACGAAGACGCCATCATCTCTGCCGCGTCCTGCACCACCAACGCCATTACACCGGTGCTGAAGGTGATCAACGACAAGTTCGGCATCATCTCCGGTCATGTGGAAACAGTGCACTCGTTCACCAACGACCAGAACCTGATCGACAACTACCACAAGGCCGATCGTCGTGGCCGTTCTGCTGTGCTCAACATGGTGATCACCGAGACGGGCGCTGCCAAGGCCGTGGCCAAGGCGCTGCCGGAACTGGCAGGCAAGCTGACCGGTAACTCCATCCGTGTGCCAACGCCGAACGTCTCCATGGCCATTCTCAACCTNNGGTGTGTTCGATGCCCAGGCGACCATCGTCAACGGTAACCACGTCACCCTGTACGTGTGGTACGACAACGAAATGGGCTACAGCTGCCAGGTGGTGCGTATCGCCCAGCAGATGGCCGGTATCAACTACCAGACCTTCCCGCCGGAGTCTGCGGAACATTGATCCAGTAGAACGGATCAGTAAGTCTGGTGGCACACAACGGGTCGGCATTTGCCGGCCCGTTGTCGTTTTGGCGACTGGATGGCGACTGGATGGGGACTGGGGCAGGGTGGTGCTACACTCGCGCCATCCCTGATACCCGGTTATCTACAAGGAAGCCGATAACGTGTCCGCGCTACTGCAATCCATCAAAACCCGCTTTGCCCGTCTGGCCGATGATGTGGGCCGTCGCCTGCGCCAGAGCTTCTTCCTGTATCTGGCGGCGGTGTTCACCGTTATCGCGATTGTTGATGCCTCTTCCGTGAATTATTTCGGCGGCATGCGGCAGTCCACCTTCGACACCATGCTGCGTCTGCGCGTGAATGTGCCCAAGGCCGATCCGAATATTGTCATTGTCGACATTGATGAAAAAACGCTGGCGGCGCTGGCGGCTGACTATGGTCGCTGGCCATGGCCGCGGCAGGTGCTGGCCGAGTTTCTGCAGAACGTGGAAGCACAGCAGCCCAAGGCGGTGGTGTTTGACGTGCTGTTCAGTGATCCGGATATCCAGAACCCGGACAGCGATGCCTATTTCAACGAAACGATTGCCGGCACCACCAACACGTTCTTTCCCATGCTGCGGCTGGACAAGGAGCATGACAGTCTTTCCAGACTGCCGGCGGCCAGTGTGCCAGGCATCATGGCCACCGAACTGGCAGTGAAGGACGCCACGCTGGCCATGATCATTCCGCCATTTGCGGCCACGCAGCAGCCCGGTCGTCTGGGCACGCACAATGTCTATCCCGACAGCGACGGGGTGGTGCGCCGTTATCCGGTGCGTCTGGATGCGCAAGGCTGGCAGTTGCCGTCGTTGCCGTATGTGGTGGCCCGGGCCGCCGGGCATGGTGAAGATGCCCCCGATACCTTGCTGCTCAACTGGCGTGGCAAGCCGTTTACCTACAAGTACGTAAGCTTCAGTGATGTCTATCTGGACATGCTGAAAGAAAAACGCTCGCGTCCGGCGGACGAGTTCAAGGGCAAGACCATCATCATCGGATCGACCGCAGCGGGGCTGCTGGATGTGCGTGGCACACCGCTGGACCGCCAGTTTCCGGGGGTGGAAATCGTCGCTACGGCCATCGACAACCTGGAGCATGGCGACTGGATGATTGCGCCGGATGCCAAGCTGTTTTATCTGGGCCTTGCGCTGCTGATCATCTGGGGCACGGCCTTTGCGTTCTGGCGCAACGGGGCCTCCAACAAGCTCGACAAGTTTTACGGTTTGTCCCAGTTTGCGCTGCTCGGCTTTTCCTACGCCACGGTCAACATGGGCAACGTTTACATTAATCTTACTGGCCCGGTGTTCATTGGTGCGCTCTACTTCTCGGTAGCGCGTATCTATGCCTTTGCGACCGAGCGGGCGCTGGATACGTCGCTGGTGGCGCGTGTGGACGCCAGTGGCGCCACGTTGCGCGGCCTGATGCTGGTACTGCGTTTTCGTCTGGAAACCCGTGAGGAGGCTGCCATTGGCAAGCTGGCCGACCGTGTGAGCAAGGCGGGCATGTATGACACCAGTGTGGAATACGTGCAGGGCCGCCAGAAGGGTTTGTGGCGTTTGTTCGAGAACACGCTGGTGGTGTGCTGGGTGCATGGGGCGGATGATGACGCCGCCTGGGAAAAGATTCGTGCCGAGGCCGATGGCGTGGTGCGTGATTTGCAAAAACTGGTTCACGAGGCAGGTGTGGATGCGGCGCTCCCGATGGATCGTCTGGCCATTCACCGTGCCGAAGGCCGCATTCGCGGTGCAACCCCGGAGGACTGGCAGGCACTGTTTGCTGTTGCCATGCTGGAACAAGGAGAAAAGACATCATGAGTCTTAACAAACTGCTGGCGGCGGTGTCGCTGACACTGGCGACAGGAATGTCGGCAAATCTGGCACTGGCTGCCGATGCTGGCACGCTTACCCGTGCCGAAACCCTGCGCAGCAAGCCCTTTGCCGATGCCACCGTGGTGGTGCAGGCAAAGTCGGGCAGCAAGGTGAGTATCGTCACCCGTAACGGCGGCTGGTATCAGGTAAAGACCGGCGGCAAGACGGGCTGGGTGCGCATGCTGAGTGTGCGTCGCACGGCAGCAGCAACGGGCAGCAGTGCAACCGGCCTGGCCAATGTGGCGTCGGGCCGTACCGGCACCGGCAAGGTCACCACCACCACCGGTGTGCGTGGCCTGGATACCGAGGAACTCACCACTGCCACGTTTAACGAGACGCAGATTGCCAAAGCCGAGACGTTTCGTGTCAGCCGCAAGGATGCCGATGCGTTTGCCAAACAAGGCAAGCTGACCACGCGCGAGGCCGGCCCGCTGCCTGCCCCGGCGAAGAAGTGAGGAAGATGCTCATGAAGAATTTTGCTGCGAAAAACCGGCTGCCGTTGCTGGCTGCATTGCTGGCCGCCACCATGGGCAGTGGCTGTGCCACGGCCTTTGATTTTGGTGGTCTGGTGGACAAGAAGGCGCTGGACCAGATCGCACGTGACAAGCTGGGCGTAAAAAGCGATGCGTCCAATCCGTCCGATACCGCCATCCCCCTCACGGGCAACCCGACCGATGCCGACGAGGAAAAGCTGGGCCGCGAAATTGCCGGTCGCCTGCTGGGCGCTGCCCCGCTGGTGCAGGACGACAAGCTGCAGGCTTATGTGAACAAGGTGGGGCGTTATGTGGCCTCGCAGAGCAGCCGTTCGGATCTTAACTGGACCTTTGGCGTGATCGAGTCGCCCTCGGTGAATGCCTTTGCTGCCCCCGGCGGTTATGTCTTTGTCACCCGTGGCCTGTACGCCATGCTGCAAAGCGAGGCCGAGCTGGCCGGCATCCTGGCCCATGAGATTGCGCACGTGAATGCGCGCCATCATGTGCGCCTGATGCAAAAGCAGCGTGTGGTGGCCATGGGGCATGAGGCACTGCTGAAGAAGACCGGTGACAACTCGGTGAAGATGCTGGTGGGCAATGGTGCCGAAATCTGCTCGCGTGCCCTGGACAAGGGTGCCGAGTTTGAGGCGGACCGTCTTGGCGTGTTTTACGCCACCCGTGCCGGCTACGACACCTATGGCCTGCCGGCGGTGCTGGACCGTCTGGATGCCGCTGGCGCTACCGATGCGGTGACCCTGCTCTACAAGACCCACCCCTTGCCGGCAGCGCGTCTGGACGCGATTGATGTGGCCCTGGACGGCCGTTACGACAAGCTGGAACCGGGCCTGACATTGCCAGCTCGTCTGGCCAAACTGCCGCCCGCACCAGTCGTCAAACCGACAGCTGCCAAGTAAGACTGCCGGGGAGGGCAATCCTCCCCGGGCTAGATCAAACCTTGTGCATATTCAGGTACATACCTCTCTTTTCAGGGTGTCTTTGCGCGCCTGATTCCCCTAGAATCCGGGGCTGCCGTCTGTTTGCAGGCCCGGCGCCATTCTCTCCGGAAGCATCAAAATCCCGGATTCGCCCGTGGCCATGACAGCAGGTTTCCTGTTGACCATTGCTGGATATCACCATGATCAAGCTCAAGCGCGGTCTGGACCTGCCCATTTCCGGGCAGCCGTCGCAGGCCATCAGCGAGGGACCGGCCATTCGTACGGTCGCACTCGTGGGCGCCGATTACCCCGGATTGCAGCCAACCATGAAGGTGGCAGAAGGCGACCGTGTGGTGCTCGGCCAGCCGCTCTTTGCCGACAAGAAAAACCATGCAGTGCTCTTCACGGCACCGGCCACGGGCCGTGTGCGCGCCATCAATCGTGGTGCCCGCCGTGTCTTCCAGTCGCTGGTCATTGATGTGGAAGAGGGCAGCACCGAGTCCGTTTCCTTCACTGCTTATGCGGATCTTTCTGCCCTGACGGCAGAACAGGTGCAGGAGCAGTTGCTGGCCTCCGGTTTGTGGACGGCACTGCGTACGCGCCCGTTCAGCAAGATTCCGGTGCCGGGTACACCGCCACACTCCATTTTTGTAAATGCGATGGATACCAATCCGCTGGCAGCCAATCCGGAGCTGGTCATCCTCTCATCGCAAAAGGCCTTCAATGATGGCCTTGCCGTGCTGCAGAAGCTGGCGCCGAAGGTGTTTGTCTGCAAGGCCTCTGGTGCCAGCTTCCAGACGGGTAATCTGACGGCCAATGAATTTGCCGGCCCGCATCCCGCTGGTCTGGTGGGCACCCACATCCACTTTCTGGACCCGGTCTCGGCCACGCGCACGGTATGGCACCTGAACTATCAGGATGTCATTGCCATCGGCACGTTGTTCACCACGGGGCAGATTGACGCCAATCGTGTGATTTCGATTGCCGGTCCGCAGGTAAAAAGCCCGCGCCTGGTTCGCACCCGTCTGGGTGCATCGCTTTCCAACCTCACGGATGGCGAAGTGAACGGCACCGACAACCGTTTGATTTCCGGTTCTGTGCTGTCCGGTCGTACCGGTGTCGGCCCCGAGGCATATCTGGGGCGTCATCACCTGCAGGTCTCTGTGCTGGCCGAAGGCCGCGAGCGCGAATTCGTGCATTACGTACGTCCAGGCATGAACCGCCATTCGATATTTGCCATTTATGCCGGCAAGTTCTTCCGCAAGGTCTTTCCGATGACCACCAGCAGCAATGGCAGCCCGCGTGCCATGGTGCCGGTGGGCACCTACGAAGCCGTCATGCCGCTGGACATCCTGCCCACGCAGTTGTTGCGTGCCTTGCTGGTGAATGACGACGACACCGCGCAGGCGCTTGGCGTGCTGGAGCTGGACGAAGAAGATCTGGGCCTGTGTACCTATGTGTGCCCGGGTAAATATGAATACGGTCCCATCCTGCGTGATGTGCTGACCCGCATAGAAGTGGAGGGCTGAGCATGGTCAAGTGGATGCGAAAGCAGCTCGACAATATGGAGCCGCATTTCACCAAGGGCGGCAAACACGAGAAGTGGTTTGCGCTGTATGAGGCGGTTGATACCTTCCTGTACAGCCCGCCGTCGGTGACGACAGGCGGCTCGCACGTGCGTGATTCGATTGATCTCAAACGCATCATGATCATGGTGTGGATGTTCACCTTCCCGGCCATGTTCTTTGGTATGTGGAACGTGGGCCATCAGGCACTGACAACACTGCAACTTGCAGCAGCCAAGGGTGTTACGCCCGACATGGCGCTGGCCGGTTGGCGTTTCTGGGTGGTGAATACCTTTGCCGGTTTTGATGCGAACAACATGTGGTCGGCCTTCCTGTATGGCGCCACGTTCTTTGTGCCCATCTATATGGTTACCTTCATTGTTGGCGGCTTCTGGGAAGTCCTGTTTGCGATGAAGCGTGGCCATGAAGTGAATGAAGGTTTCTTCGTCACCTCTGTGCTGTTTGCGCTGGTGTGCCCGCCCTCAATCCCGTTGTGGCAGGTGGCGCTTGGTATTTCCTTTGGTGTGGTGATTGCCAAGGAAGTGTTTGGTGGCACCGGGAAGAACTTTGTGAACCCGGCGCTGGCCGGTCGTGCCTTCCTGTTCTTTGCCTACCCGGCGCAGTTGTCCGGTGATGTGGTCTGGACTGCGATTGATCCGCAAGTCTGGAAGCAGGGCATTGATGGTTTCTCCGGTGCCACTGCACTGGGTCAGGCCAAGCTGGAAGGTCTGGGCAACATGCTGCATGTGACCGCTGCGGGCCTTAACCCGATTACCTGGTGGGATGCCTTCCTGGGCACTATTCCGGGCTCTGTGGGTGAGGTTTCCACACTGGCCATCCTGATTGGTGCTGTCGGCCTGCTGGTCACACGTATCGCCTCCTGGCGCATCATGGCCGGTACCATGCTGGGCATGGTGGCCATGTCGTCCCTGTTCAATGCCATCGGCTCTGATACCAACCCGATGTTTGCCGTGCCCTGGTACTGGCATCTGGTGCTGGGCGGTTTTGCGTTCGGTATGGTCTTCATGACCACCGACCCGGTCTCGGCGGCCATGACCAATGCCGGCCGCTGGATTTTCGGCATGCTGATCGGCGTGATGGTGGTGATGATCCGTGTGGTCAACCCGGCCTATCCCGAAGGCATGATGCTGGCCATCCTGTTTGGCAATCTGTGTGCCCCGTTGATCGACTATTTCGTGATGCAGGCGAACATCAAGCGGAGGGCTGCACGCAATGTCTAACGAATCCACAGTAAAAACCGTCGTTGTAGCGACGGTGCTGTCGGTGGTGTGCTCCATTGCACTGGCCGCCGCCGTGACGCTGCTCAAGCCGATCCAGACGGAAAACAGGGAGCTGGAAAAGCAGCGCAAGATTCTTGCCGCTGCCAGCATTCTGGAAGAGGGCAAGGGTAGCAAGGCCGAAGTGAACAAGCTGTTTGCCGGTCTTGAGCGCTACATCGTCACCATCGATACGGGCGACTTCCGCAAGGTTGAACTGAGTGACAGCTTTGACATGCGCAAGGCCACCAAGGACTCCGCCCGCAGCATCAAGCTGACCGGCGAGCAGGACATTGCCAACATCAAGCGTCGTGCCAACGAGGCCGATGTGTATGTGGTGCGCAATCCGGATGGCAAGCTCGACAAGCTTGTCCTGCCTGTTTCTGGCTATGGGCTGTGGTCGACCATGTACGGCTACCTGGTAGTGAACAGTGATGGCAACACCATTGGCGGCATCACCTTTACCGAGCAGGGCGAAACCCCCGGCCTGGGTGGTGAGGTCGACAATCCCAAATGGAAAGCCTTGTGGCCTGGCAAGAAGATTTACGATGCCGACCAGAAGGTGGCCATTCACCTGATCAAGGGCAGTGTCGATCCGTCACGTCCGGAGGCTGTTCATCAGGTGGATGCTCTGTCTGGCGCCACCCTGACCAGTAACGGTGTAACCCATCTCGTTCAATTCTGGACTGGTGAACTCGGCTTCCAGAAATTCCTTGGCAAGATTCGTGAGGGGGGTATCTGACCATGTCGACTCAGGAAAACAATGTGAAGGACGTCCTGCTTGGACCGATCCTCAATACCAATCCGGTAATTTTCCAGGTGCTGGGCATCTGTTCGGCACTGGCAGTGACCAGCAACCTGAAGACGGCGCTGGCCATGTCCATCGGCCTCACGGCCGTGACGGCGTTTGGCAATCTCTTCATCAGCATGATCCGCAACGTAATCCCCAATTCCATCCGCATCATCGTGCAGATGGTGGTGGTGGCGACACTCGTGATCATTGTTGACCAGATGCTGCAGGCCTTTGCTCCGGCAATTGCCAAGCAGATGTCGGTGTTTGTTGGCCTCATTATCACCAACTGCATCGTGATGGGTCGTCTTGAAGCCTTTGCCATGAAGAACCCGCCCGGCATCAGCTTTATTGACGGGCTTGGCAACGGCCTGGGCTATTCGGCCCTGCTGATTGTGGTGGCGGTGATCCGCGAGTTGCTTGGTTCGGGTTCATTGTTTGGCATTCCGTTGCTGCAGACCATAAACAACGGTGGCTGGTATGTGCCCAATGGCCTGCTGCTGCTGCCGCCGTCTGCGTTCTTCATCATCGGTCTGGTGATCTGGGCCCTGCGTTCATGGAAGAAGGACCAGCAGGAAACCACGGAGTACAAGATTGTTCCCAACTCCAAGGCTCAGGCCTCTCACTGATCACGGAGACAGATAAATGGAGCATTACCTCAGTTTGTTTGTGAAGTCCGTGTTCATCGAGAACATGGCACTGTCGTTTTTTCTGGGCATGTGTACCTTCCTGGCCATTTCCAAGAAAACGCAGACCGCAATTTCCCTCGGCATAGCCGTGGTGTTTGTGCAGGCCATTACTGTGCCGGCCAACAACCTGCTGTGGCAGTTCCTGCTGAAGGAGGGCGCGCTCTCCTGGACCGGCATGGATGGTGCAGACAGTGTGGACCTGAGCTTTCTTGCGCTGCTCAGCTACATCTGCACCATCGCCGCACTGGTGCAGGTGATTGAAATGGCCTGCGACAAGTACATGCCGGCGCTCTATAACGCGCTGGGTATTTACCTGCCGCTGATCACGGTGAACTGCGCCATTCTTGGTGGTGCCCTGTTCATGCAGCAGCGTGACTACAACTTCCCGGAAAGCGTGGTGTATGGCGTGGGCTCGGGCTTTTCCTGGGCGCTGGCCATCGTGCTGCTGGCGGCCGTGCGTGAGAAGCTCAAGTACAGTGATGTGCCTGCCGGTTTGCAGGGACTTGGCATCACCTTCATTTCCGCGGGTCTGATGGCGCTGGGCTTCATGTCCTTCTCCGGCGTGCAGTTGTAAGGAGTTGCCGCGATGTCTGAACAAGCTGTAATCATTCTTTCCATGGTGATGTTCACCGGCATTGTGCTGGTGCTGGTGGCCTTCATTCTGGCTGCCCGCTCCAGGCTTGTGGCGGTAGGTAATGTCGTTATCGACATCAATCATGACCCGGAAAAACGTATAGAAATTCCGTCCGGCGGCAAGCTGCTGGGTGCCCTGGCCGACAAGAAGATATTCCTGTCGTCAGCGTGTGGCGGTGGCGGTACCTGTGGTCAGTGCCGCGTGCAGGTGCACTCGGGTGGTGGCGATATCCTGCCCACTGAAGAGCCGCACTTCACCAAGCGGCAGATCAAGGAAGGCTGGCGCCTTGGGTGCCAGTTGGCCGTCAAGCAGGACATGGATATCGAGCTGCCTGAAGAATTCTTTGGCGTGAAGCAGTGGGAGTGCGAGGTTGTTTCCAACAACAACGTGGCCACGTTCATCAAGGAGCTGGTGCTCAAGCTGCCGGAGGGCGAGAGCGTGAACTTTCGCGCGGGCGGTTATGTGCAGCTGGAGGCCCCGGCCTATGAAGTTGCTTACAGTGACTTTGATATTCCTGACGAATACCGTGGTGACTGGGAACGCTTCAAGCTGTTTGACGTAAAGGCAAAGTTTGACGACCCCACCATCCGCGCCTATTCCATGGCCAACTACCCGGATGAAAAGGGCTTGCTCAAGTTCAATATCCGTATTGCGACGCCGCCGCTCAAGCAGCTGCACGACATTCCGGCAGGCCGCATGTCGTCCTGGGTGTTCTCGCGCAAGCCGGGCGACAAGGTGAAAGTGTTTGGTCCGTTTGGTGATTTCTTTGCCCGCGAAACCAATGCCGAGATGGTGTTTATTGGTGGTGGTGCGGGCATGGCGCCCATGCGCTCCCATCTGTTTGACCAGCTCAAGCGTCTGGGCTCCAAGCGCAAGATCACGTTCTGGTACGGTGCGCGCTCGCTGCGTGAAGCCTTCTATACCGATGAGTTTGATCAGCTGGCCAAGGATAACCCTAACTTTGTCTGGCATCTGGCGCTGTCCGAACCGCAGCCGGAAGACAACTGGAAGGGCTACACCGGCTTCATCCATAACGTGCTGTACGAGAACTACCTCAAGGATCATCAGGCGCCCGAGGATTGCGAGTTCTACATGTGCGGACCACCCATGATGAACTCTGCCGTGATCCGGATGCTGGAAGATCTGGGCGTGGATCGCGAGAACATCCTGCTTGATGATTTTGGTGGTTAAGCGACACGTGGCACGATAATCAGGAAAACGGGCAATCAAGAACCAAACAATCAAGAAACGCACAAGCAATAGCCGTGCAGTGAGAGCAGGAGTGGTGGCAGTCACCACTCCTGCCTGATCAGGATGTTGTATGTTCCGTTATGTATGTCTTGTACTGACCAGCCTGCTGTTTGCAGGCTGTTCTGTTTCTGAAGCGCCAAAAGACCCTGTTGCCATGTCGGGTGTGGCGTTTCACAGCATGCCGTGGANNTCGACCTATCAGCCCGATACCGAGCTGATGCGTTTCAATCGAGCGCCGGTGGGGCAGTGGGTGACGGTATCGCCCATGTTGTTGCGGGCAGTGGAGACGGCGGTTGGTGTTAGTGCGATGACAGAGGGGGCCTACGACATTACGGTGGGTCCTCTGGTGAATCTGTGGGGCTTTGGCCCGCAGGCTGTGCCGGAGCGCATTCCGGATGCGGCACAGATTGCCGCTGCACGTGCCCGTATTGGCTGGCAGCACATCGGTATTGATCGCAGCAAGGGTGTCCTGATGCGCAAGGCGGATATCCAGCTGGACCTGTCATCCGTGGGCGAGGGCGTGGCTGTTGATGCGCTGACCGCGTATCTGCAGTCACGCGGCATCACGGATTACATGGTGAGTGTGGCCGGGTGTACCCGTGTGAGTGGCAACAAGCCGGATGGTTCGCACTGGGTGATTGCCATTGAAGAGCCTGATGGCAGCGGCAGGCCACGGCAAATTCTTGCGCTCACGCAGCAGGCCATTTCCAGCTCTGGCTCTTACCGCAATTATCACGAGATTGACGGCAAGCGGTACTCGCACACGATAGACCCGGCCACGGGCGCTCCCATCACGCATCACGGGGTGTCGGTGAGCGTGATTGCACCAGACGGCAACAATACGCGTGCCGATGCGCTGGCCACCGCATTCAATGTACTGGGCCCGGACCGTGGTCTGGTGCTGGCGGAACGTGAAAAACTGGCCGTGTACTATATCGAGCATACGGACGAAGGGACTCGTGTTCGCTACACTCAGGCCATGAAGGCCTGGTTGCCTGAATAACCGGAAGACACTGATGCTGACAACGTTCCTGATCTCGCTGGTGGCCATCTTGCTGGTGATCATCCTGATGGCCGTGGGAGTCATGGCTGGCCGTGAACCGATCAAGGGTTCTTGTGGGGGCCTTAACAAACTGGGTTTGCGTGACGGCGATTGTCCGGTGTGCGGCGGTAATCCCGCGAAGTGTGACAGCCAGACGGATAACCAGACAGGCAGTCAGGCAGACAGTCAGGCAATGAAGGGTGATACTGGCAACGGCGGGCAGGCGTCACTGGCGCGTGATGCCATGAAAAAGCCGGAGTAACCCTTTTGCCGGTCCGCTATTGCTGGAGAGGATGATGGAAGTATTTGCGTCGCTTGCACTGGCGCTGGCCGTGGGCCTGATCATCGGTCTTGAGCGCGGTTTTGCCATTCGCGACATTCCGGCGGACTCCCACATCCTGGGGGTGCGCGCCTTTGTGCTGATCGGCCTGATGGGGGGCGTATGTGCCGAGCTGGCGGCGGCGCTGGGGGGCGTGCTGTTTGCAGTGGCCCTGATGGTGCTGGCGGCCCTGATGGTGAGCGCGCATTATCTGGAAACCCAGCGTGATCAGGATCTGGATATCACGCCGCTTATTGCTGCCCTGGTCACGTTCCTGCTGGGCGGTCTGGTGACGCGTCCGGGTATGGCGGGGGTTGCTGCGGCCGGGGCGGTGATCACTGCCGGTGTGCTCAACCTGCGTGGTTTTTTTCGTACCGGTATCAATGCCCTGACGCCCAAGGAAGTGGAAGCGGGCCTGTGGCTGTTGCTGATTTCTGTCGTGGCGCTGCCGATTCTGCCGGATCATGGCTACGGTCCCTGGAACGCGCTTAATCCTCACCGTATCTGGTGGATGGTGGTTCTGATCGCCTCCATGTCGTTTGCCGGCTATTTTGCAGTGCGTGTGGCCGGTGCCCGGCGTGGTCTGATGCTGACGGGCCTGCTGGCCGGACTGGTGTCGTCGACCGCATTGACCATGACGTTTGCCCGGCTTGCCCGTACAGAGACGCGGCTGGCCGATTTGCTGGCGGCAGGCATTCTGGTGGCGTGCGGCACCATGTTCCTGCGCGTGCTGGTGGAAGTCAGCGCCGTGCATCCGGCACTGTTGCCGGATCTGGTGCCGGCGGTGCTGGTCATGGCGGCCATCACGTATGCCGCCGCCGCATGGCACTGGGCTCGTCAAAGCGAATCCAGTGCGGTGGTGCTGCCGGAGGCGTCGGCCAACCCGCTACAGCTGCGTACGGCCCTGCAGTTTGGTGGCCTGCTGGCCCTGATCATGCTGGCTGCGGCCGCTGCCAACGAATGGCTGGGTGATGCCGGTATCTACATGCTGGCCGCGATATCCGGTATCAACGATGTGGATGCCATTACCCTGTCGGTAGCCAATCTGGCCCGTAACGGCCTGAGTGACATCGTGGCGGCCAATGCCATTGCCCTGGCGGCAGCAGTGAACACCATCGTGAAGGGTGGGCTTGCAGTCTCGCTGGGTGGCCGGGTGCTGCTGACGCGTGTGCTGGTGCCGTTGTTGCTGGCCATATGCCTGGGTGCGCTTGTGCTTTTGCTTACGCCTGTACTGATGTGATTCTTCCCCGTGATGACTCTTTCGTGATGGTTTTTGCGTGAAGGCTCTCCTGTGACGGTGCGTGCCGACATTTTCTGCAAGGTCATCGATAACTTCGGTGACCTTGGCGTGTGCTGGCGTTTGGCGCGCCAGTTACACCATGAGCATGCGGTCGACATCACGCTGTGGGTGGATGACCTGCACAGCTTTGCCCGCATGGCGCCCGTACTTGATCCTCTCAGGGACGAACAATGGCTGGACGGTATCCGTGTGCGCTGGTGGCACAGCGGGTCGGCAGTGTCGGTGCCGGGTGATCTGGTGATTGAGGGATTTGGCTGCCCCTTGCCGCACTGGTACATGCAGGCCATGGCCGCAATGCCACGGCAGCCGGTCTGGCTCAATCTGGAGTACCTGAGTGCCGAGGACTGGGTGGAGAGCTGTCATGGCCTGCCATCAACCCATCCCCTGACGGGGCTGACCCAGTATTTCTGGTTTCCCGGCTTCACCCCAAAGACGGGTGGTTTGCTGCGTGAGGCCGATCTGCTCACGCGACGGGACCGGTTTCAGGCTGATGCTTCGTTGCAGTCTGAATTCTGGTCACGGATCGGTGTACCTGATGCCTTGTCGTTCGAGTCACGTTCCTCTCTGTTTGCCTATGAGACACCTACCATTGCCGGGTGGCTGCAGGGGCTTGCAGAGGCCTCCGGCTCGGCCCTGGTGCTTGTCCCGGCGGGGAGGGCACTGGCAGAGGTGGTGCGCTGGGCAGGTGTCGAGGCACCAGGCCCGGGCGACCGGATACAGCGGGGGCAGGTCACGGTAGTGGTCTTGCCGTTCCTTTCCCATGACGACTATGACCTTCTGCTCTGGGCCTGTGACGTCAATGTGGTGCGGGGGGAGGACTCCTTTGTACGTGCCCAGTGGGCGGGCCGCCCATTGCTCTGGCACATTTACCCGCAGGAAGATGGTGCCCACTGGGCCAAACTGGAGGCTTTCATTGGTCTGGTAGCGCCCCGTGTCACCATGCCGGCACCGTGGGCAGAGGCCATGCGGGCCTGGAACAGGGGCGAGGCCATGCCGTCATTCTGGGCCGGCGTAGAGGCTGACAGGCCCGGATTTGCCCTGCCGGCATGGGCCTGGAGCGATTATTTGGCCGCTCAGACAGACCTTGTCACGAGCGTGATGCGTTTTTACGCCAGTCAGGTAGAATAGCCGCCCTCAGAACTCCCCATATCGGAACAGGCAACGCATGAAAACCGCTCAGGAAATCCGCGCCGGCAACGTAATCATGGTCAACGGCAATCCCATGATCGTACTCAAGGCCGAATACAACAAATCCGGCCGTAACTCTGCCGTCGTCAAAATGAAGATGAAAAACCTGCTGACCGCACAGGCGCAGGAGTCCGTTTACAAGGCGGATGACAAGTTTGATCAGGTGGTGCTTGAGCAGAAGAAGGCTACCTTCTCCTACTTCGCAGACCCGATGTACATTTTCATGGACGAAGAGTTCAACCAGTACGAAGTCGAGAAGGAAAATCTGGGCGATGCCCTGAACTACCTCGAAGACGGTATGCCGGAAGTCTGTGACGTGGTCCTGTACGAAGGCAAGGCCATCTCTGTTGAACTGCCAACCATTGTTGTGCGTGAAGTTGCCTACACCGAACCGGCCGCCAAGGGCGACACTTCCGGCAAGGTCATGAAGACAGCTCGCCTGAACAATGGGCTTGAACTGCCGGTCGCTGCCTTCATCGAAATCGGTGAGAAGATCGAAATCGACACCCGCACCGGCGAGTTCAAGTGCCGCGCCAAGGCCTGATCCACGGTTCTGGTTGTTGATGTAAAAAGCCCCGCACATTGCGGGGCTTTTTTATGGGTAAAGGCCTGCTGTGGCGAGTTGCTTCCGGATAAATGGCGCTGCAATTGTAATTAACACGTCATGGATTTATTGGCGTGTGTTCACGTGAATGAAATCCCCGCATGCTTTCATGATCCTGCCGCAGTCACTGAAAAGGTATGGCACATGATCAGTTTGCAAAGTTTTCATGAAGTGGAAGAGCTGATAAAGGATGGTCAGCATCGGCGGGCAAGACACCTGATACGGGATATCCTGGGCGAGTTCAGGCAGCATTTTCATGAGGCGGATGAGCAGGCCGCCATAGTGAAAGGATTGCTGTCAGACACCCTGGACATGCTGCTGCTTTTTTCTCACGAGTCACAGATCACGCTTAACTCAATCAGGGCCGCAAGAATGCTGGCGCGCGGACGCGATCATGTGGTCCCGCAACCGGCAGAACCACGCTGGAGCAGTGTCTGCAGGTAAGTGGTCTGGTATCAGTTTTCGTTTATCAGATTACGGTTATCAGCTTTCATTGCGGAACTGGCTGGGGGATTGCCCGGTCCAGCGCCGGAACGCCTTGGCAAAGGCGCTTTCGTCCGAGAAGCCCAGCTGTTCGGCAATGTCGGCCATCCGGCTGTCCTGCTGCTGCAGTGCTTTTTCGGCAAGTTGCCGCCGTGTTGTGTCCTGCAACAGCTTGAACGAGGTACCGTCATCTGCCAGCAGGCGATTGAGGTGGCGGCCGCTCATGTGCAGTTGGTCGGCGATGTCATCCTTTGTGGCAGCGGGATTTTTTTGCAGGAGCCCCTGTACCTGACTGGCGAGTGTGCGGCTGTCCATGCTGGCCAGCATCTGGTCTGCCAGCAGCCGCAGATGGCGGGTGACGGCCGGATTGCTCTGGATGAGGGGCAGGGCGGCCTGTTCTGACGTAAAGCAGATTTCGTTATTCCGCGCTTCAAAATCTGCGGTGCAGCCGAGCAATTGCTCGTACGCGGCCAGATCGGTGGCCGCGCGATGCTGGAAGTGCACACAGTGCGGCACAAAGGCGCCACCACTGGTCCAGCGACCCAGTTGCAGCAGCATTGCAAAGACGGCCTCCACCCGCTCCCGTGTGCGGCAGTGGAAATGCGGCTCATAGCGCAGGTGCCAGACCGGGTTGCCACGCTCAAGAAAAAACTCACCGCCTTCCCCGATGATCTGCTGGTAGTCGACCAGCATCTCCAGCGCCTCTTCAAGGTCATTGCAGCTCATCAGCAGCAGCCCGACGATGTCGAGGTTGCCGGGTTGGGTGTCCTGTCCCAGATGAAGCCCGATCAGGGGGTCATCGCTGGCCGCACAAAACTCGTCCCAGATGCGGTCCTGTACCTCCATGGGCACACGCGTGGCGTCGGGATGCTGCTGCATCCAGGCGGTGGCAGTGGCGGGCAGCGTGATGCCAAGCCGCGGGCAGGCCGCCAGCATGGAGCGGAGAAAATGAAGGGAAACACTGGGGGAAAGCTGTGCCATGAGTCCTGTTGTGCTGTCCTGTTTTAACCACAAGCCTGTCCCGTACGGTACGGGAGTCCTGTTTTGGTGCTAAGTATAGTGAACGGGAATCGAGCCGGAGGGCAACCAGCCGGACCAACTTGCAGGTTCAACCTGCCGGGCTAACGTGCAGGTCTGGCCTGTCGAGGCACCACCTGTCGGGGCAATCAGGAGAACAGGAACACCATGACACTTCCCTATGCAGTAATCGGCGCCGGCCCCATGGGCCTTTGCACGGCACGCCAGCTTAAAAAAAACGGCATTCCCTTCATTGGCCTGGAGCAGCACAGTGATGTTGGTGGATTGTGGGATATTGATAATCCGCATTCCACCGTTTACGAGACGGCCCACCTGATTTCGTCCAAGCGTACGACAGAGTTCACGGATTTCCCGATGAAGGATGATGTGGCGACGTATCCGCATCAGCGTGAGCTGCGCCAGTATTTCAGGGACTATGCCACCAATTTTGGCCTGTACCAGAATTACGAGTTCAGGACCAAAGTCCTGCGGGCAGAACCTGTCGGTGACAAGTGGTCGGTGGTGACGGAATGCGATGGTGTGGAAACGCGCCGTGATTTTGCCGGCGTACTCATCGCCAACGGCACCCTGCATCATCCGCAGATGCCAGACCTGCCCGGCTATGACGGTGAGCTGATACATGCAGCCCAGTACAAGCGGCCAGACCAGTTCTGGGGCAAGCGTGTGCTGGTGGTGGGTTGTGGCAACAGTGCCTGCGATATTGCCGTGGATGCCGTGCATCATGCCAACAGCGTGGATATCAGCGTGCGTCGCGGATATTACTTTGTACCCAAGTTTGTGTTTGGCAAACCGGCCGATACCCTGGGTAAGCTGAAACTGCCGCGACCGGTCAAGCAACTGCTTGATGGCTTCATGATCCGTGCCTTCATGGGCAAGCCCAGTGACTACGGCCTGCCCGATCCGGACTACAAGCTTTACGAATCCCATCCGGTGGTGAATTCACTGGTGCTGTATCACCTGGGCCATGGCGACATTCATGCGCGTGGCGATATTGCAAAAGCAGACGGCAAGACAATCACGTTCAAGGATGGCCGCTCTGCCGAATACGACATGGTGCTGATGGCTACCGGCTACAAGCTGCACTATCCGTTTATCGATAGTGAACTGCTCAACTGGAAGGGGGCCGCTCCCCAGCTGTACCTCAATTGCATGCACCCACAGTCGGACTCGCTGTTCATGATGGGAATGGTGGAGGCAACCGGGCTGGGCTGGCAGGGTCGAGATGAGCAGGCCGAGATGGTGGCGCTTTACCTTCGCCAGTTGCAGGCAGGAAAGACATCGGCAAGGAACCTCAAGCAGCACAAGGCGATGCATTATTCGCAGGAAAAGAATGGCGGCTACCAGTATCTGAAGCTGGATCGCATGGCGTATTACGTGAACAAGGACGAGTACCGCGATGCGCTGAAAAAACACATTGGCGAGCTTAAAGCCGATCTCGTTTAAGGCAGCAATTGAATCCATTCAACAAGAAGAAAAAATCATGCTGAGCAATGTCCGTATCGATTTTGACAGTGAGAGTGTGCTTGCTCTCAACATCATCATGGCCCTGATGATGTTCGGAGTGTCATTGACGCTCAAGCTGGAAGACTTTACCCGTGTGGCAAAAGCGCCAAAGGCTACCCTGGTAGGTCTTGTTGCCCAGTTCATGGTCTTGCCGGCATTAAGCTGTCTGGTTACCTGGGCGTTCAGGGTGGATCCCGAACTGGCGCTTGGCATGATACTGGTGGCGGCCTGCCCGAGTGGCAGCTTTTCCAACCTGATGACGTTTGTGGCAAGGGGCAATGTGGCACTGTCGGTAAGCATGACATCTATTTGTTCGCTGGCGGCGCTGGTCATGACACCATTCAATTTCTGGCTGTATGGCTCGCTTAATCCGTACACCCATCCGCTTATGCATTCAATCAATGTGGATGCCGGCCAGATTCTTGGTCTGGTGCTGCTGGTGCTGGTGCTTCCGCTGATTGCGGGAATGCTATTTGGCCGGCAGTGGCCGGTTATGGCCGAGAAGCTGGAAAAGCCGCTGCGTCCGATCTCGCTGATTATTTTTCTGGTGTTTGTCGGTATCGCCTTTACCAAAAACTTTGATCTTTTCACCAGGTACATGCACCTGTTTGCAGGTCTGGTCATCATGCAGAACCTGATTGCGCTGTGTTCCGGTTATTTTGCAGCCCGTGCAATGAAACTGTCGGATGCGGACAGCCGCGCAGTCACCATCGAGGTGGGCATCCAGAATTCCGGCCTGGCACTGGCCATTCTTTTCACCTTCTATCCCAATGCGGGCGGCATGATGGTGATTGCTGCCTTCTGGGGCGTCTGGCATCTGGTCAGCGGCACCATTCTGGCCCAGTGGTGGGCACATCATCCGCCCCGTGACGAGGCCACTGCAGCGACAGGAGGTCTGACATGCAAAAGCGAATCCTGATCACGGGTGCGGCCGGTTATGTCGGCAGCCAGCTCGGCGAACGCCTGTCACATGTGCATGATGTATTCGGCGTGGACATCCGCGCAGGGCAGGGCGGTTTTCCTGTCACGGTCATGGATGTGCGTGACCCGGCGCTGGCCGGACACATGCGCAACAACGCCATTACGCATGTGGTGCACCTGGCATCGGTCCTGCAGCCCGGGCCCGACCGTCAGCGTGATTACGACATTGATGTGAACGGTACGCGCAATGTTCTGGATGCGTGCATCAGTGCCGGCGTGCAGCACCTCACGTATACCAGCAGTGGCGCAGCCTATGGCTATTATCCGGACAACCCCGAGTGGATTGACGAGTCCGATGCACTGCGCGGAAATCCCGAGTTTTCGTATTCGGATCACAAGCGGATGATCGAGGAGATGCTGGCATCGTACCGGCAGCAGCATCCCGGTTTGTCCCAGCTGATCTTTCGTCCAGGCACCATTCTAGGGGCCAATACCAATAACCTGATCACCAATCTTTTTCGCAAGAAGCGTTTGCTGGCGGTTGCCGGCTCGGCATCACCGTTTGTCTTCATCTGGGATCAGGATGTGATCAATGCCATCGAATACGGCATTGAGCGCAGTACAACCGGCATCTACAACATGGCGGGTGATGGTGCGCTGAGCATGGACGATATCGGCAGGATTCTCGGCAAGCCGGTCCTGCATGTGCCGGCGGCCCTGATCAAGACGGCGCTGGCCATTGGCAATGCCCTGCATCTCACGAACTATGGTCCGGAGCAGGTCAACTTCTTGCGTTATCGCCCGGTATTGTCCAATCGCCGGTTAAAGGAAGAGTTTGGCTACCAGCCTTCAAAGACATCGGAAGACACCTTCCGTTTTTTTGCCCGGCATTCGATGAATGTGATGATATGAGGGCGCTGGCATGAGCGTGGTTGTTATCACTGGTGCAGCCAGCGGCCTTGGCTGGGCCATGACACGTATTTTCTTTGCTCGCGGTGACACGGTGGTACTGCTTGATTGCAATGCGGCACTGCTGCATCAGCGTGAAAAGGAGCTGGCCAATGCCTCCCGTGTACGTGCCGTGGTGCTGGACATCACGGATGTGGATGCCGTTGCCGCCTTTGCGCTGCAGATGCGTGTCGAGTTTTCCGGTATTGATGTGCTGGTGAACAATGCCGGCATCACGCATCGCAGTCCGGCCATTCATACACAGTCCGCTGTAATACGCAGGGTGATGGAGGTGGATTATCTGGCGGTGGTGGATTTGACGCTGGCCCTGTATCCGCAGGTTGAAGCTGCAGAAGGCTGCATAATCAATATCAGCTCCATGGCGGGATGGATGCCGGTGCTCGGGCGCGCAGGGTATTGTGCAGCAAAGAGTGCACTGCACCAGTTTTTTGAAACATTCCGGGCCGAGGTAAAGGATCGCGGTGTTTCGGTGCTGATGGTTTACCCCAGCTTTCTGGATACGCCGATTGACCGTAATGCACTGGGTGGCGATGGGCGTCCCGCCGGCCATGCGCGCAGTACAACTGGTCAGGTACGCAGTGCCGACTGGATGGCAGAACTGATCGTCAGCGGGCTGGAGCATGGTAAGCAGCGTATTTTTTCTGACCGCTTCAGTGCTTTTGCAGCACTTTTGTACCGGTTGATGCCTGATCTCTATCACCGCCTGATGCGCCGCCGGTTTGCTGCCGAGTTGCCCTCATGACGGCAGTGCTGTGGTTGGGTCTGTGCATCCTGCTGGCCTGGACCATCGAGGCCATGTCGGGTTTTGGCAGCATTGTGATTGCCCTGTCGCTGGGGGCGTTGCTGCTGCCGATTGATTCCATGCTGCCGGTGCTGGTTACGCTCAATGTGCTCACATCATCATGGCTGGCCTGGCAGCATCGTCGGCATATTGACCGGCAATTGCTGTTACGCCGGATCATGCCCGCCATGCTGGCGGGTACGGTGTGCGGTGTTTTTCTGCGGGACCTGTTGCCGGGTACGGCGCTCAAGACCGGGTTTGCCTTGCTGATCATCTGGTTTGCGCTCAGGGAGCTTTGGGCCATCCATCACAGGTACGTGCGCACACCCCATGATCCGGTCATCACACAAGGCCTGACGGCGGCTGCCGGCATTACCCACGGCCTGTTTGCGTCCGGCGGCCCGCTGCTGGTGTATGCCATGGCCGGCAGTGGTGTGGACAAAGCGCGATTCCGGGCTACACTGGTTACAGTCTGGTTGTTGCTGAACGGTGTGCTGTTCTCTGCATTTCTCTGGCAGGGAAAAATTGCGGCACATATGACGGAGATTGCCGGGTATTTGCCGGTGGTCATCCTGAGTGTCTTGCTTGGCAATCGCCTGCATCACGGGCTTGATGAAGAGCGGTTCCGGCACATGGTGTTCTGGTTGCTGGCAGTGGTAGGCGGGGTCTTGTTGTTGTCGCAGCTGCGTCTGTTGTTGTTCTGATATTTTTCCTCAGGGGTGTTGCCCCTTTTGTGTTGCGCAGGCCGGTGATGTATTACCGGCCATTTTTTTGCCTTGCAGAAAGAAAAAACCCGCCGTTATGGCGGGGTTTTTTTT
>DPJB01000002.1:0-150 GCA_003543245.1 Moraxellaceae bacterium
ATACAGGTCGGTTCGCAGCACCTCGTCCTTGCGCTCCCGTAGCACAAGGACGAAGCCCGAAAGCGGCACATCCTTGTGATGTCGCCGCTTTTTCCTTTTATCTGTTATCCGCCCCCCCCTGTTATCTGCCCAAGGATGCCTGGCCATGTC